>JAZTZN010000044.1:0-53364 GCA_045637445.1 Muribaculaceae bacterium | reverse complement strand
TGCAACACCAAAAGGATATTCTCTCATTGCACCTGCAGGCACTTTGAGTGTGTAAACGCCTTCTTCTGTGATTGGTGCTTCAAATACTACGTAAAGCGACATATAAGTTGCTGCATCTGCAAAGCCCATGTGACCTTCTGCCACCGGTTCGCCCGCTTCGTTGTATAACATTGGATTCTTGGTAGAGTCATAGTCCATTGTGTTAGGATAGTCTGCTGCGCTGAATTCGAAGACGATAGTCTGAAGTTCCTTAACTGTACTGCCTGATGCCGGAGAAATTGAGATTGGCAATGCGCCATAGCCTGATTCTGTCACCACATAGTCGAATGTTGTTTCTTTATTAGGACCTGACACACCTTCGCTGTCAAGAACGATGATTGCACCTTCAGGGATAGTCAATCTGTAAGTACCCAATTCTGTAGGAGTGCTTGTGAGTGTAGCTGTGTATGCCACATCAGAAATCTTCACACATTCTGTACCGAAGTCTTCTACCGGGTTGCCACTTTCGTCAAGACGTTGTAGGTATGCATACCATGCTTCAGTAGAGAAGTCAATCTTTTGAACGCCATCGAATGTCACTGTGAATTGAGCGAAATCTTTCAATGAAGCGCTTTCAGATGGAGCAGGAGTTACTGCGATTGTGTATTGTGGTTCTGCGTTGCTTACAGTGTAGGGAAGTTCCATTGCAGGACACAACTTAGGATTTGCAATACCCCAAGGATATTCTCTCATTGCACCTGCAGGCACTTTGAGTGTATAAACTCCTTCTTCTGTGATTGGCGCTTCAAATTGCACATAAAGTGACATATATGTTGCTGCATCTGCAAAGCCCATGTGACCTTCTGCTACCGGTTCACCGGCTGCGTTGTAAAGCATCGGATTCTTAGTAGAGTCATAGTCCATAGAGTTAGGATAATCAGAAGCGCTGAATTCGAAGACGATAGTCTGAAGTTCCTTCACTGTGCTACCTGCAGCAGGAGAGATAGAGATAGGGAATGCACCGTCGGCAATCACTCCGATTTGGTAGTGGAATACAAATTCCTTAGCAGTGATGAGGAGCTTCTTGTCGTCATTGAAAATGAGGTCCTTACGAGGGATAACGAGAGCATACTTGCCATCAGCAGTGATTTCTGTCATACCTTCTTGGGTAATCTCGATGCTGAGTTGAGTTGGCTGACCTTCCACAGTTGTCATCTTAGCTGATGCGATTTGGCTCAATGTGCCGTCTTCTGCCACAGATGCGATGTAAGGAGGATAGTAAGAGTATTGTTCGATAGCCACAGATTCTACATTTTCGAATGTCACTGTGAACTTGTCGAGTTTTTCTACCTTACCTTCAGCAGGGTCTGCAGTGGCTGTCACGTCGAGGAGTTCAACCAAGCTACCACCGTGAAGCTCGATATTGTCGAGAATGAGGTGTTCGCAATTCTTTGAACGCAAACGGAATGCGATGTAGATGTTTTGACCATTATATTCACTGAGGTCGATACCACGAGTCTTAAACTCTGCAGATTCTTGGATATATTCTTCTTCTGTGAAATAATACCTTGAGTCGTCACCGTTAGATGAGATCGTGATTGCATAGCTTTCGAGGAAGTTAGGATTGAAAGAAGCCACGTCCCAAACGAGGTGAGAGTCTTCAGTAGGTTTAAATGGAGGGAGAATCAACCAGCGGTCAGCCTTTTCAGTACCGTCGAGCCATGATGTAGCGGCGAGCATGTGTTCACCATAGAGTTCATGAGTACCGATATTGAAGATACCCCAACCATATTCGTTAAATTCATCGCCAGCAGATGGGTTGACTGTACCACTATCTTCTACGCGGAATGTGAAGTCTGATGGCATCTTACCGTCTTCGAAGTTCCAACCAATAGCAGGAGCACCCACAACTGTGAACGTCAATTCTTGCGAGTTGTTTTCTTCATTAGCATCATCAGCAGTCGCAGTAGTCACTGTAATTTTGTGTTCGCCTGCTTCGAGATTAGCCAAAGCGTTTGCCACTGAGAATTCTTTGATTTCTTGTGCAAGGATAACCACGTCATCGTCGAAGAGTACTGTTTCGTCAACCTTCACTGTTAGTTTAGTTGTAGCGTCTTTGATACCTATGTTACGGAGTTTAAACTTCACATCTTTGTTTGTTCCGGCGTGAACGTATCCGAGAGGGTTAGTAATTGGCATAGCCATGATGTCGGCAGCTTCGCTATCGATCTTTTCAAATGTCACGTCGTCAACACACAACCAATTTTCGTCCTTGTCGCTGAATGCGTAGAAACCGATATTGATTGTCTGTGGTTGATTGATATAGATGATATTGATAGATTCTTCGTAAGCACCGCGTGCGAATGGAGCATACTCAACAATCTTATTAGTCATCGCTTCCGGAGTAGCATCATTACCATAATATACAGCGAGCTTTTCAGGGTGAGTGTCGTCGCCTGAGTACCAGAATTTCAACACATAGTAGCCTGCTTCTTCGATAGTGATAGGTTCAAGAATTGCCCAGTCATTAGCGTTATTATTTTTGTCATAGTTATAGGCAAGACAGTAGTCGCCTGTGCGAGCAAGATTATACCATGGGTCAGTGTAGATTTCCCAGTCTCCAGAGTCATCGTTAAGGTTGAGGATTTGGATTCCATCAGTATATTCGTTTGCTTCGAAGCCCATGAAATAAGGCACTGAAGCCGGAGCTTTGTGAAGCACTTCGGTTGTGCAAGCATCGTTTGCAGGGTTGATATCGTCTGTATGAGAAGTCCAAGCCTTCAAAGCGAATAATTTGCGTGGTTCAGAAAGGTCAGCCTTTGCATTGAAAGTGTATTCCATTTCTTCGCCTGCCGCGAGAGTTTGGTTGACTGTTTCTGTTACGACTGTTGTCTCATCGATAGAATAAGATAGGTCGAATGAGTCAACCGGCACCTTGCCTGAGTTCTTGACCTTTACTGTGACAGACTCTTGTCCGAGACCGAAGTTGCTTGTAGGGCTTACAAAACCGGTTGTCTGAAGGTCGACAGGGTTTGTTGTAAAGTTCACAGACAAGTTGCACAAGTAGAGACGCCATTTGTCAGGGTCGCTGACTGCGTGGAAACCAATGTGGAATGGTTGGTTTGCAGTAACTTCCAAAAGGCAAACGAAACTTGTCTTCTCTTGCATGAGCGTATGCACATCGCTGAGGCGAGTTGTCATTGCTTCGACAGTGGCTGCATTACCTGCCATTACTTCTAATTTCTCAACGTATGAGCTACCATAAACTACATAGTTGATAGCTACAGTACCGCTTTCAGTCGGTGTGATAGCCGGAGAGATAAACCAGTCGTCGGCTGAGTTAGTGCCATGATAGCTGTAGAAAATTTTAGACGGGTCGCCCCAATCGTCAAACGACCATGTCTTTTCGTCAACATTTACGTCAACAACTGTCCACCGATCAAACTCTTCTTGAGTAGAAAAATCTGTGGAGTAAAGTGCATCTGCCTTTGCCACCGCAAGACAAATCCACATTGTCATCAGAATTGTAAAAAATCTTTTCATTATGATTCTCAAAAGGCCCTAAAGTTAGACTGTTGCAAGGGTTGAGCCCATTATTCCTTGACAGTACGCAATCTTATTTTGTGTGCAAAGATATGCGAAATAAATTTTTAAAAATTTGATATATGTCAAATTATCGTTTTTTAACTAAAAATTTACTATCTTTGCACATAAATTAAGATTTTAACTATCAGTTTGAGCATGGATTTAGCAAAATCGTTTCGAAAAATATATCATATCGAGGACGCAACGCTTGAGCGTCTGCAAGCGTCGTTGAGTCATAAAACTTTTGTCAAAGGTGAGCGAATAATCACTCAAGGATGCGTTTCCAATCATCTCTTCATCATCGAAAAAGGAATTGTCAGATGCTTCTATGAAAATCTTGATGAAGCGACTGAAACTACATTATTATTCGGAATTGAAGGCAATCTTTTCACATCATTGGCATCGGTGGTTTATGGTCAACCCTCCCAGACCTCATACGAAGCTCTCAGCGATGTGACTGTTCTGAGCATCTCTTTCGATGATTTTTGGAAACTATGCGACGAGTGTCCCGACTTAATGCGTTGGCAGTCGCACTATCAGCTTTATCAACTCTACACACTCGAAAAACGTGCAACGCTTACAGGAATAGGCGACGCTTACACTCGATATATGCAATACATCAAGATGCGTGGCAAAGAAACAATATCTAAAATACCCCTAAAATACATCTCTCAATACCTCAACATTTCACAAGAGACTCTGAGCAGAATACGAAATCGTATTGCCAGAGGCGAATAGAATAATCTACCACCAATCTAAACAAACTCCCATAAAATAAAAGCCCTAAAAGCATCAACTTTTAGGGCTAATTCATTTATCTTAATATTCTTATTTAATACCAAGTTTTTCACGAAGGTTCTTGAGCATATCGACAGTCATAGCTTCAAGGTCGAACTCAGGCTTCCAGTCCCACTCGTTGCGAGCGCAAGAGTCGTCCAAAGAGTTAGGCCATGAGTCAGCGATAGCTTGACGAAGAGGGTCGAACTCATATTCCATCTTGAAGCCCGGCACGTGCTCTTGGATCTTCTTGTAGATGATTTCAGGGTCGAAGCTCATAGCAGCGATGTTGAATGAGTTGCGGTGAACAAGACGAGAAGGATCAGCTTCCATGATTTCGATACAAGCGCGAAGAGCATCAGGCATGTACATCATATCCATGAAAGTACCGGCAGCGATAGGGCACTTGAAAGTTTCACCCTTCACTGCATGATAATAGATATCAACAGCGTAGTCTGTTGTACCACCACCCGGAGGCGCTACGTATGAAATAAGACCAGGGAAGCGTACTGAGCGTGTATCAACGCCGAAACGACGTGCATAGTAGTCAGAAAGCAATTCGCCTGCTACTTTAGTCACACCATAGATAGTGTCAGGACGTTGAATTGTGTCTTGAGGAGTGTTGTCCTTAGGAGTGTCTTTACCGAATGAACCGATTGAGCTTGGAGTGAACACAGCACAATTCTTTTCGCGAGCAACTTCAAGAGTGTTGTAAAGACCGCCGAGACCGATCTTGTAAGCGAGCTGTGGCTTAGCTTCGGCTGTTGCACTAAGGAGCGCAGCAAGGTTGTAGATAGTATCGACTTTGTATTTGTCGACAGCATCGGCAATCTGCTGAGGATTAGTGATGTCAACTACTTCAGACGGACCGCTTTCAGCAAGGATGCCTTTAGGTTCTGCGCCTGGAATGTAACCTGCTACGATTTGTCCGTTAGGATACTCGTTGCGTAACTTCATGGTAAGCTCCGTGCCGATCTGACCGGTAGCTCCGATTATCAAAACATTCTTCATTGTGGTAAGAATAAATCGGTTGTATTAAGTTATATTAAAAATTTTCTGCAAATTTAATTCAAATTCCGCAAAAAATCACTAATTTTGGACCAAAATAATTTCACTTTAAATCTAATTAATATGTACAACGCTTTTAAGTCTCACTTGACCAAAGAGTTACAAGACATCAAGGATGCCGGACTCTACAAGAATGAACGTCTTATCACAACTCCTCAAAAGGCAGGCATCAATGTAGCCGGAACTGAGGGTGAAGTACTTAACTTCTGCGCCAACAACTATCTTGGTCTTTCTGACAACAAGAATCTTATAGATGCAGCAAAACGCGCAATGGATACTCACGGATATGGTATGTCATCTGTGCGCTTCATCTGTGGTACACAAGACCTTCACAAAGAACTTGAACGAGCAATTAGCGATTACTTCCAAACAGAAGATACTATCCTCTACGCTGCTTGCTTCGATGCTAATGGTGGTCTTTTCGAGCCATTGTTGACAGAAGAAGACGCTATCATCAGCGACGCTCTCAACCATGCTTCTATCATCGACGGTGTGCGTCTTTGCAAGGCTAAACGCTATCGCTATGCCAACGCTGATATGGCAGACCTCGAACGTTGCCTCCAAGAAGCTCAAGCTCAACGCTTCCGCATCATCGCCACTGACGGTGTGTTCTCAATGGACGGTAACGTAGCTCCTATGGACAAAATCGTCGAATTGGCTGAAAAGTACGACGCACTCGTAATGGTTGACGAAAGCCACTCTGCAGGTGTCGTTGGTCCTACAGGTCATGGTGTTGCCGAACAATACGACTGCTACGGCAAGGTAGATATTTTCACAGGTACACTCGGTAAGGCATTCGGTGGCGCAATGGGTGGTTTCACTACAGGTCGCAAAGAAATCATCGACATGCTTCGTCAACGCTCTCGTCCATACTTGTTCTCTAACTCATTGACTCCTGCTATCGTAGGTGCATCTATCGAAATGTTCCGCATGCTCAAAGAAAGCAACGAACTTCACGATAAGTTGATGGGCAACGTAGCTTACTTCCGCGACAAGATGCTCGCTGCAGGTTTCGACATCAAACCAACTCAATCAGCTATCTGCGCTGTAATGCTCTACGATGCGAAACTTTCACAAGACTTTGCTGCTGAAATGCAGAAGGAAGGTATCTACGTCACAGGTTTCTACTATCCTGTAGTACCGAAAGACCAAGCTCGTATCCGTGTTCAACTTTCTGCAGGTCACGAACGCGAACACCTCGATCGCGCAATCGACGCATTCATCAAGGTTGGTAAAAAACTCGGCGTAATCAAATAAGCAAATTTTATATACACGATAACTGCCGAAGAGGTTTCCCTCTCCGGCAGTTATTTTTATAATTAAATCTATAAGTATGACAAATTCTTGATTGCTTCACTATTTATTTTGCCCTTCAAGTATATGACTGAAATCTCTTCTACGGCATCTACTACCAAAAGCATTTGTGTCATTACATCTCCCTCTTTACGCGTATAAATTGTGATAGTTTCATCATCTTCTTTTATTTTCGACATCAGAACCATTTCTTTTGTCATTAAAGCTAACTTCTCACGTATTATATCAAGTTCTTTTTCACTTTCGACCAAATCACATTCCAAAATTTCAAGGCTTGTCAATGAAGCAGCCACTTCCCCCAAATTATAAGCACTCATGATTTGATCGCAACCCATTGAACCAAGCATGGACTTTGATATATAAATATATTCTACGCCATCAATATCTGCAATACTTTCAAGTGCAGATTTTGCTTTCATATCTTGCGAACAAAATATGACCAGACATAGCACTATTATAAAATTTAAAACTTTTTTCATTTTGATTTTTTATTTAATTTACTTAACAATCTATCTGCTTTCGCTATTTCTCTATCTACTTTCTTCAGATTTTCCGACACCTTCAATAATGCCTCCTCTGTTTTCGCATAAGCTATTTTGGGGTCTGTCACCTCGTATGGATTTTGCGAAGACTCATAAAAGATTATTGACACTCCCGCAATTAATAGCATCAAACTTGCCGCCACATGTATTATCCTACGTCTGACACCACCGACTATAATTCTCTTACGACGATTTTCATTCGAAGCGCAATCAATGGCTCTATCCATTCGTTGCTCAAAACCTTCAGGCAATTCTATCGAATCCATTGACGATGTCAATGCGCAAAAAATCTCTTTATCGATTGACAATTCTTCCGGGACAGAATTACTCGCAAAATACTCACAAAGCATATCCTCTTGCGATTTTGTCGTTTTTCCCTCATAATAGAGTGCCAACAACTCTTTTATTTCTTCTGCTTTATTATTCATCTTTCTATCAATCATCTGTTAAACATCTGATACATTTCTCTCAATTTCTTTCTTGCTCGCGACAAATTGGTTCTGATGCTTTCATTCGACATTCCTGTGATTTCTTCGATTTCTGATATTTCACATTCACCAAAAATTCGCAGTCGCATTATATCTTGAGTTTGTTTCGATAATCTTTTCAACATCAGGTCTATTGAATGTTTATGATCCTGCTCTTCCAATACTCTATCGGTTGAATCATTGTCGCATACCATCATAGCCTCTTCGTTGATTTTTCCCATATTTAAATTGTGTCTTTTAATATGGTCGATTGCTTGATGCTTTGCACATAATATAAAGAAACCCTTTTGTTTTGATTCTATCTCTATATCATTACGTTTAATCCACAATCTCTCAAGAACATCTTGCACTACATCTTCTGCATCTTCTGAATTTCTTGTCACCGCTAATGCCACCCGATACATTTCCTTATAATGAGGAGTGACTATTTGCTTAAATGTGACTGCATCCATTATTTCATCTTTTCAAACTTTATAAATTCCTTGTCTTCCAAAAGTTTCTTATCTGCAAGCATCATTGCTATATCACAGTCTGACTTACCATTTGCTGTATCAATACTCAAAATCAACAGTTTAAAATCAGACCCTTCCACTTGCATCCAAATACGCGTTTTCTCCGCCTCATCGTCTTGCTTAATCAAACTTATCTCATCATTTAACGAAATTTCATCGCATAACTTAAATAAATTTTGCACCTCCGATTCAGATAAGTTTCCTATCTCTAATAATTCGACGCTTTTTATTCCCTTCTTCACTATTGCAAGCATCATTTTCGATATTTTAGTGTATTCTGCACTTTCTATAGTTTTTGCTTGTTGAAAAAATTCATCTATTGTTATAGCCTCTGCCGATAATGCGCCTAACATTATTACGATAGCAATCAAAATCTTTTTCATTAACTATTGTTTTAAATTTATTAATCGTATTTATCTACTCACTTGAAAAGCTCTTCACTATATAGACGAATTTATTTTGACTTTTGTTACATAAGACTCTCAAAAATTTTAACGACTGAATACTCAAATGCAATCTAATAGTTGTCAAACCGACAATAAATTCCGATCTTTTGCATCTGTTCTAACTAAAAACAAAGGGAGTAAGAATATCTTCTTACCCCCTACATTTATTCAATTTTTCTTCTTTCAATAGGCAACAGGCTTCTCATAGCCCGGAATATCAACGAGTTTGACATCGAAAATGAGGTTGGAATATGGCTTGATGCCACTTCCGGAACCGCTTGCACCGTAGCCTTGCAAGTAAGGTATTACGATAGTGCAAGAGTCACCAATGTGCATCTGGCTGACACCGATAATCCACCCGTTGATGGTGTTATTAAGTTTAGTGCGAAAGATGCTGTCGCGTGGCTGTGTGCGCAAGTATGATGAATCAAACGCTTCGCCTGTGATGAGACGACCATGATACTTCATATCGATGGTAGAGTTTGACATTGGCGATAGGTTTTTCTCTGTCGCTTTGCGATCGTTATGCCACTTCATCAGGACATAGCCTTGGAAATCCCATGGCGCCTGAATGCGTTCATAGTAAGGTGTTCCGTCGGGATTGGTGCGAGACTCTTCTTGCGCCATCCATTGGATATTCTCAGAACGCCAAGCATCATATTGATTTTCCTCTGTACCCAAACAAGAAGAGAGGATAATGACGCTTACTATCGGCAATATTAATTTTATAAATTTTACAAATTTCATAATCTATCAGAATTGAACTTCCGGAGCTTTTGACGCACCTTCTTCTGCTTTAAATTGAGGTTTTTCTTCAAAACCAAACCAACCTGCATAAATAACTGTAGGGAACTTTTTAATTGCTGTATTGAAATTCTTTACAGCTTCTGTGTAGCGCATTCTTTCTGTTGCGATACGATTTTCAGTACCTTCGAGTTGAGTTTGCAAATTATTGAAGTTTTGATTTGCTTTCAAATCAGGATATGCCTCACGCACAGCGTTAACATAAATATCAAGTGCACCCTTAAGTGCATTTTGTGCTTGCTGATATTGCTGAAGCGATTCTTCCGATGCTGTCGCTTGCTCTCCTGAGATTGCTTGCGCATTATTGTAAGCATCAGTAAGACCGGCACGTGCATTTGTTACACTTTGCAATGTTTCGCTTTCATGCTCTGCATATCCTTTGACAGTGTTGACAAGATTAGGAATGAGATCGGCACGACGTTGGTATTGATTTTCAACCTGTGCCCATGCTTGTTCTACACTTTGCTCTTGTTCAACCAATGAGTTGTAGTCACATGAAGTCAATGACATGCATGACAATAGAGCTACGATAGCAAATGCTATTTTTGAAATTATTTTTCTCATTATTATTATAGGTTAAATTACAACAATTTTCTAAGAAGATTATTAAGGCTCACTTCGCTACCAAGACGTTGTGCCAATGTATCGACATCCACGCGTTCTTGCTCCATAGAGTCGCGATGACGAAGTGTAACGGTATTATCTTCAAGAGTTTGGTGATCGACAGTGATACAGTATGGCGTACCGATTGCATCTTGACGACGATAACGCTTACCGATAGAATCTTTTTCATCATATTGGCAAGTGAAGTCGAAACGAAGTTTGTGTTGGATTTCGCGAGCCTTTTCAGGGAGACCATCTTTCTTAAGCAATGGAAGCACAGCACATTTCACAGGAGCCAATGCCGGTGGGAAATGGAGCACCACGCGGCTGTCGCCATTCTCGAGTGCTTGTTCTTCGTAGCATGAGCACATCACTGTGAGGAACATACGGTCAACACCGATAGATGTCTCGATTACGTACGGAGTGTAGCTTTCGTTGAGTTCCGGATCGAAGTACTGAATCTTCTTTCCTGAGAATTTTTCGTGCTGAGAGAGGTCGAAATTTGTACGAGAGTGAATACCCTCCACTTCTTTAAATCCGAATGGCATCTTAAATTCGATGTCAGTCGCGGCATTAGCATAGTGAGCGAGCTTTTCGTGGTCGTGATAACGATATTTTTCGTCACCCATACCAAGTGCCTTATGCCACTTCATACGAGTTTCACGCCAGAAATCGAAGTATTTGAGTTCTTCGCCCGGACGTACAAAGAATTGCATTTCCATTTGTTCAAACTCACGCATACGGAAGATGAATTGGCGAGCTACGATTTCGTTGCGGAAAGCTTTACCGATTTGAGCGATACCGAATGGAATACGCATGCGACCTGTCTTTTGAACATTCAGATAGTTGACGAAGATACCTTGAGCCGTTTCCGGACGAAGATAGACGTCCATTGCGCCATCAGCAGTCGAACCCATTTCAGTCTTGAACATGAGATTGAATTGACGCACATCGGTCCAGTTGCGTGTTCCGCTTATCGGACAAACAATTTCATAATCAAGTATTATTTGTTTAAGGTCTTCAAGATCGTTGTCTGTCATTGCTTTTGCAAAACGATCGCGAAGTTGATCAATTTTAGCTTGAATATCGAGCACACGAGGATTTGTCTGACGGAACATTGCTTCGTCAAAACTTTCACCAAAGCGTTTAGCGGCTTTTGCAACTTCTTTGTTGATTTTTTCCTCCATTTTACCCATTTCGTCCTCGATGAGTACATCGGCACGATAGCGCTTCTTAGAGTCGCGGTTGTCAATCAACGGGTCGTTGAAAGCATCGACGTGGCCGGAAGCTTTCCAGATTGTTGGGTGCATAAAAATTGCAGAATCTATACCCACGATATTATCGTTGAGCATTGTCATCGCTTCCCACCAATAACGTTTGATATTATTTTTAAGCTCTACCCCCATTTGTCCATAATCATAGACAGCTGAAAGTCCATCATAAATTTCACTTGATTGGAATACAAATCCGTATTCTTTAGCATGCGAGACTATCGTCTTGAATACATCTTCCTGTTTTGCCATTGTTATATTTTTTATTTACTATAAAAGTTGCTTGAATTTAATTTTTCGCAACCTTGATTTATTACTGTTGCAAAATTACTAAAACGAGACGATACCACCAAAAATCATCTATTTTTTTAGATAATTTAAGGAGGTTTCTTCATATTTCATATCCTATTGTATATTTCAGAGAGATAAATTTTTCAATTTTATGATATTAAGCACAAACTTGCCTTCCTATCTTTTCAATGCCGACTGACGGCTTTCTCGATTCATTCTGTCAAGAGCCGTTACCACATAAGTGACACCTGTATCTTCATAAATACGAAGTCGATTGAAAGGCGTTATCGCAATTATTGTCTGCGAATCCTCGATATCGATTGTTTCATCTTCATAGAATTGATAGACAGCATATCTTATCACATCTGTTTCTGCCATATCGTGATAATCTGCTTCTTCTCCATAGCCTGCAAAGTTTTCCGGGTTATCCCATGTCAGAAAAATGTCTTCTCCTTCACGTTCAATTCGGATATTATCAATTTTCTGAGGGCGCTTCTCTGTTTGTCCATATACCGGAGGCAGCGCCAATGTCGATTGATATTTCAACGACAACGAATCAGCCACTCCCTTATAGTTCTCTGTCACCCAATAGCCATGCCACCAAATATTACCTTTTATATTCTTATACATTCTTGATAATTTCATTTTGGTATCAAGTTCGTCATCATCATTATTGCTTGGATCGGCATTATCCATTGTTCGTTTCACTTCTTGCCCGATGTATAAATCGGCATTTTTTATATTATCATTCCACCATTTCACTAATTTTCGACTTGGCGCTGCAGCCAAATCCAATTGCCAATAGAGTTGAGGAGCAAAATAGTCAACCCAACCTTTTTGATCCCATAACAAAACATCGGCATACAAGTCGTCATAGTTTTGCAATCCATTACTATCACTACCCCTTGGATCTGATTTCTTATTGCGCCAAATTCCAAACGGACTGACTCCAAATCTCACCCAGGGCTTTACCTCTTTTATTCGATTATGCAACATCTCGATAAGCAGATCGACATTTTTTCGTCGCCAATCGCCGATATTCATTCCTTCTCCAAATTTGGCATAACTTTCTGAATCTGAACAGAATTTAACTTTCCCATTTGGGTATGGATAGAAATAATCATCGATATGCAAACCATCAACATCATATCGCTTCAATATATCTTCAACTACATTACAAATATACTCTCTGTTTTCTTGATATGCAGGGTCAAAAAACACTTGACCATTATACTTAAAAAAACGATGAGGTTGTTTATTCGACAAATGGTTTTCCGGCAACACTTCTTTCGACGATGACGTAACACGATAAGGATTAAGCCAAGCATGAAATTCCATTCCTCGTCTATGTGCTTCATCGATTGTGTATTGCATTGGATCCCAAATAGGATTTGGCTGTCTGCCACGCTTCCCTGTCAACCATTCGCTCCATGGCTCCAAATCTGATTTATAAACTGCATCTGCACATGGTCTTACTTGAAAAATCACAACGTTGCATCCCACCTCACTCAGCTTATCGAGTTGAGATGATATATATTTTTTACACTCTTTTGTCGATTTTTTTTGATACTGCGACTGACCGATGACATGAAGCCACGCTCCTCTAAACTCTCGTTTGGGATTAAAATCGTCTGCCATTGAATTGATTTCAGAACACAACAACAATGACAACACAATGAATATATACCTAATTTTGAAATTCATAACAAATTTATTTGATTGCGAATTTACAACAAAAAAAGATAACAACAAACTCTGAAACGGTGTTTCCGATATTTTTTCGATTTTCACTCCTTGTTTTCTCATATCTGCCAATTACATAATTTAACTTGTGAGTATTTTCTTGAGCGTCAACACTCCTTATACATTTTTTACACCATGTACATCGGATTTTATTTTTTGTAAATAGAGTGTATAGTTCGATATAACACCTGTTTTTATATTGTTCTTTTTGTTGGTTTTATTGGTTTATATTTCTTATTTACGCTAATTTCGAGCCAAATCATTCATATTTTATTACAATTATATAAAAATATTCGTACATTTGCATTTGTTATACATCATCACCATGAATAACATTTTTAACAAGGAATCAATACTAAAATAATAATAATTAATATAACTATTTTTAATCACTTTTTATGAAAAAATTTTTACTTTCCCTACTCAGCCTCTTTATTGGCTTAAGCGCGATGGGTCAGACAGTCTATCTCGCTGCAGGTCAATCTAAATCAGGCATCGATGATGGCAAAGGTGTGATTTATGGTATCGACCTTTCTGCCCCTCAGACAATCACCGAAATCGCTTTCTCTGATGAAAGCTTCAACTACTCAGTGCTTCACGGCGTATTGGTAGAAGACATCTACTATGCAATCATTGAAGGCAACGGCACTCAATTAGTGTCGCTCAACTGCGCTACAAACACTAAGACCGTAATCGGCAACTTCCGCTACGGATTTGAACTCACAGACAAAGACCGTGTCAATATCCTCGGTATGGCTTACGACCAAGTAGCTAAAAAGCTCTACGTTATGGCTGACGCAGCCTTCTACAACGAAGATGAAGACAAGACTGAGGCTTTCCACGGCATATTCGAATGCAACCCTAAGACTTGTCGACTCACTGAAGTGTCTCGTTTCTACGACACGGCAAATAGCAACAAGAAGACAGACTACGACTTCCTTAACGCGTTTGCTTCTGACAACAACGGTGGCATCTATGCTATCAGCATCAAATACAGTGGTGGCTACATCAAAAAGCTCTATAAGATCGATGTTGCTACCGGTGCAGTAACTGAAGTTGGAGATCTCGCCGACATGAAGTCAGGCATCAATAGCAACGTAGCGTTGGCTCTCCAAGACAATGGCAAGTTGCTCTACGTATGTGGCACAGGCGAATATGCAATCTCTGAAATTGACCCAGCAGACTGCTCTATGACTTACTTGACCAACAAGCTCAAGGGTCTTAAGAACCTCTCTACAGGTATCTGCTTTGCTAAGTCAACTGCTGACGGCGAAGTTGTCGAAGAACCAGACCCTGTAGTACCGGATAACGAATCATACAAGGTGAAAGTCGTAGAGACTATCGGTGACGTTCTTGGCACAGACCCTAACGGTTGTACATATAAGACTTACTCTTTCTATAACGATAAGAACCAACTCGTACGCGAAGCTTCATACGGTAAACTCCTCAGCGAAACAGGTGCTCCTGTAGCTGATGACGAAGCTACTTACCAACTCGAACGCTACAAACAATACAACTATAACGAAGCCGGTCAACTCGTAACAAGCTGGACTGAACAATACGGTATCTTCGACGGCGAAGACCTCGCGTTCAAAGAAAGCTACGACCGCATCAACTATTACTACAACGACCTCGGTCAACTCATCCTCGAAGACTGTGTAGGCGAAAAATGCCAATACTCTTACGAATATGACGAAGCAGGCAACAAAGTCAAATACACTCGTCTCCAACTCGACTCTTACGACCGCAATCAAAACGGTGACAAAGAAGACTACTATGTGCTCTGGACTCTCAACTATAGCGACTTCGTAAATGGCAAACCTACTAAGGTCCTCGCTGATGGCGAATTCTCTAACTACCAATACACAGCAGTCCTCACTTACGACGAAAATGGCAACATGATCGAAGAAGTTCGCACTAACTATAGCGAAAAGCTCACCGATCGCTTCGTATGGACTTACAATGGCAAATTCCTCGCTAAATACCAAGAATTCAAATGGAAATCAAGAACAACTGTTGACGAAGACGGCAACCAAGTGAAGGAAGAATACTGGTTTGAAGAACTCTACACAGAATACACTCCTGAAGCAGAAAATCCTAACCGCGTAGTACGTCACGATTATGTATGGGACGAATGGGCTACAACTCCGGGCTGGTCTAAGAACATGGTTTACACCATCACAGAATCTGCTGAATTCGACCAAATGTTTGCCCCAGGTTTGACTATCACTCCGGTAGAAGATGCAGTAAACACTGCGAAGCTTTCAATCGTGCCTCCTACATACGCATTAACTCAGCAAGCAGCATTCGACATCTATCGCAAGGGTATTGTGATCGGTCGCGTTCTCACTACAGACACAGATGCCTATGACCCTGCTACAGGCACATTAACTTTCATCGACGAAAACGTTCCTAACGGCTCTTACGACTATTGGGTGCAAACAATGGTAATGGACGAACTCGGTGAAATTATCGACGGCAAAAACGTGGCTATCGTTCAAGAATACACTCACTACGTTGAACTTCCTGCAGTCGAAAACTTCTACGTATCTGAAGTAATCCCTTACACTACTACAGCTACAGACGACGAGGGTGTCACCACTACTTACCACGGCAACTATGGTCGCATCGTATGGGACGCTCCTGCTGATGAAGAATCTATGAAGAAACTTGGTTTCGTTCGCTACAACGTTTACCAAGACCGCATGAAAGCAGCCGACAACAACGCAGCTGACGGTCAAGCTTGCACATGGGACTTCGACTTCTACGATGCTACTGAATTTGACATCTACATTCAGACTGTTTACAAATATGGTAAGGTTAACAGCGAAACTAAGACTCTCACTATCGAAATCGCTCCTAAAGAAACTACCTACCAATTTGCTTGTGCTATGAACGACTGGGGTATGACAGACTTCACTAAGGTCGAAGGCAAAGACAACAAATACGAAGTGACATTCGACGAATTTACAGGCGAATTCAAGGTATATGTTGACAAAGACCTCTTCAACTGCTACACTATGGGTCAATACGACATCGCTATCGAAAACCCATTCGTAGTAAGCGAAGACAACGAACTCGTAGGTCCTGACCACAACAACCCGGCAATGTGTGTCACTGACACATACAAGGAGGTAACATTCACACTCACAGTAGAAGAAGGCAAACTCTACCTCTACATGATGGGCGAAAATGTAGGCATCGACGCTGTTGACGCTGAAAATGGTCTCTACAACGTTTACAACTATCAAGGTATCCGCATTCTCAACAACGCTGATAAGGATGCTGTGAATGCTCTTCCTGCAGGTTTCTACATCGTAAACGGCAAAAAGGTAGTAATCAAATAAATAATTTAATCAAAACCTATAAGAAAAATTATTGATTTTTATTTATTGACAGTGGCGGGCTGATTGGTCCGCCACTTATTTTTATATCACCTGCGCAACATTAATCTTACTCCACATTTGATTAAGCATTTTTTGCGTCTATTTCTTTGATATTTGGTCACATTTTCTTAATTTCGCACATATTTTTGTAAATTGCATAAAAAAGTCAAATTATGAACGAATTAGCAACAAAATACAACCCTTCCGAAGTGGAAGGCAAATGGTATGAGTACTGGATGAAACATCGTCTGTTTCACTCTGAGCCGGACGATAGAGAACCATATACTATCGTAATTCCACCACCAAACGTGACAGGTGTGCTCCACATGGGACACATGCTCAACAACACTATCCAAGACATCCTCATCCGCCGCGCTCGCATGCAAGGCAAGAATGCTCTTTGGGTACCGGGCACCGACCATGCTTCTATCGCTACCGAAACAAAGGTCATCAACAAGCTTGCTGCTGAAGGCATCAAAAAGACCGACCTCACTCGCGAAGAGTTTCTCAAGCACGCTTGGGATTGGACTCACACTCACGGTGGCATCATCCTCGAGCAGCTCAAAAAGCTCGGTGCATCTTGCGACTGGGATCGCACTGCCTTCACTATGGACGAAAAACGCTCTGAAAGCGTAATCAAAGTGTTTGTTGACCTCTACAACAAGGGACTCATCTATCGCGGCCTTCGCATGGTCAACTGGGACCCAAAGAACCAGACTGCCCTTAGCGATGACGAAGTATATTACCAAGAAGAGCAATCAAAACTCTACCACCTCAAATACTATGTAGCTGAAGACGACGGCTCAGGCGAAACAGGCTCTGAAGAAGAAGTAATCCACCGCGATGAGCAAGGTCGCCGTTACGCAGTGGTTGCTACAACTCGTCCTGAGACTATCATGGGCGACACAGCTATGTGCATCAATCCTAAAGACCCTAAGAACCAATGGCTTAAGGGCAAGAAAGTGATTGTACCTCTTGTCAATCGTGTAATCCCTGTCATTGAAGACCGCTACGTAGAAATCGAATTCGGTACAGGCTGTCTTAAGGTCACTCCTGCTCACGACCAAAACGACCACATGCTCGGTAAGAAACACAACCTCGAGACTATCGACATCTTCAATGGTGACGCCACTGTCAACGAAGCAGCAGGCATGTATGTCGGTATGGACCGATTTGACGTGCGTAAGCAGATTACTACCGACCTCATCGAAGCAGGTCTCATGGAGAAGGTCGAAGACTATGTCAACAAGGTCGGTTGCTCTGAACGTACTCACGTGCCTATCGAGCCACGCTTGTCATTGCAATGGTTTATCGACATGAAGCACTTTGCTGAAATCGCTCTCCCACCTGTAATGGACGACGACATCAAATTTGTGCCAAACAAGTACAAATCGACATATCGCAATTGGCTTGAAAACATCCAAGACTGGTGCATCAGCCGTCAGCTCTGGTGGGGACACCGCATCCCTGCCTACTACATCGGCACTCCTGTCGAAGGCGAAGAAGAGCAATTCGTTGTGGCTGAAGACATTGAGACAGCACTCGCGTTGGCTAAAGAAAAGACAGGCAACAACGACCTTACAATTGACGACCTTCACCAAGACGAATGTGCACTCGACACATGGTTCTCATCATGGTTGTGGCCGGTATCTCTCTTCGACGGCATCACAAATCCGGGCAACAAAGAGATTGAATACTACTACCCTACTTGCGACCTCGTGACCGGTCCGGACATCATCTTCTTCTGGGTGGCTCGTATGATTATGGCAGGCTACGAATACATCGGCAAGATGCCATTCCGCAACGTATATTTCACAGGTATCGTACGCGACAAACTCGGTCGCAAGATGAGCAAGTCACTCGGCAACTCGCCTGACCCTATCGAATTGATGGAGAAATTCGGTGCTGACGGTGTGCGTATGGGTCTCATGCTTGCAGCTCCTGCCGGCAACGACATCCTTTACGATGACGCTCTATGCGAACAAGGCCGCAATTTCAACAATAAGATCTGGAACGCATTCCGCCTCGTTAAAGGTTGGAACGTTGACGATAGCATCGCTCAGCCTGAATATGCTCAGAAAGCATGCCAATGGTTTGACGCTATGCTCAATAAGACCCTCGCTGAAGTGGAAGACCTCATGGGCAAATTCCGTATCTCTGAAGCACTTATGGCTATCTACAAGCTCTTCTGGGACGAATTTTCATCATGGTATCTCGAAATGGCTAAGCCTGCTTACGGCTCTCCTATCGATAAGACCACTTACGACAATACTCTCCGCTACTTCGATGCATTGCTTCGCATGCTTCACCCATTCATGCCTTTCATTACCGAAGAGCTTTGGCAACACCTCGCTCAACGTGCTGATGGCGAAAGCATCATGACTTCTCTCATGCCTAAGGCTGAAGCATTCGATCAAACTATCATCGATGAGTTTGAAACTCTCAAGGAGATTATCGCCGGTATTCGCACAATCCGTCTCCAAAAACACATCGCCAACAAGGAAGAACTCACACTCCAAGTCAATGGTGCATACAACGAAGCCCTTCAAGCAGTATTGACCAAAATGGCCAACCTTAAGGCTGTCGAAAAGGTTGAAGAAAAAGACCCTACTGCAGCTTCGTTCCGTGTCGGCGTGACTGAATTTAGCGTACCACTCGAAAGCAACGTCAATATCGAAGAAGAACTCAAGAAACTCAACGCTGACCTTGCTTACTACGAAGGTTTCCTCGCTACTGTAGAGAAGAAACTCAGCAACGAGAAATTCGTGGCAAATGCGCCTGAAAAAGTCGTAGCTATCGAACGCAAGAAGCAGTCAGACGCTCAAGAGAAGATCGACGCTATCAAGGCATCAATCGCAGCTTTGACAAAATAATCCGAGCGCCAAGTGTAACATATCTTATGCGACAGGGAGCAATCCTTGTCGCATTTTATTAAATTTCTCAAATCAATTATGAATATGAGTAACACCCACATTATCCGAAAACATTTAAGAGTAATCGCATTATTAATAACATTACTTTTGGGACATCATTGTGGAATGGCAAACAATGACAATTCCATAGACTCCATCAGCGTTATCAAGAGCGCTATCATCACCTCGTATTCAACATCCAATGAGTTAAAACTCATCTCTGAAACAAATGGTTTCGGAAAGAATCATTTCGGATATGCTTATATCGAAATCGGTGCGACCCCATTTTCTCACACTTTTTCAAAATGGGCATATTTACAACTAATATGGGAACAAAAATTTTGGAATACACCTTTATATCTACACACAGAAGTGCGCTCGTATTTTTCTGACAACATCGCTTCTTCTCATCAATTATTCGCAGGATTAGCATATTCATTACCATTAAAAAATGGAGCAATCATATTCGAGCCTCTTTATCGTTACAACAATTTTGACGGACATGGAGCACAGCTAAGCATATTGGGCAGCTATGATTGGAAACACTTTAATCTTAACCACTTTACCGACATCTACAAAGGTCACAAAATGATCTATCCATTGACCATTTATAACGAATGTCGAGCATTCTATAAAATCAGCAAACGTTTTGAAATTGGTTTAATCGGCATTGCATCCTACTCTTTTCAACGCAATACAGAAAGCCTTTCTGCCTCTGTGGCAATAAAAGTCAACCTTTAATTTATTGGTAAAATATATAGCAGGGATCCGATTTCTACTTTCGAACAACAAGTGCTGCGTTAAGCAATCGACAAGCAAACACTTTATTACTCTCACATTACGACTGCTTGTGTCATGACTTTCCAAAACCTACAAGTATTACGACTGATTATGGCTACCCACAACCTTAACCAACACAATGACAATAGCGACCGTCGCCATTTCAGCAACAGTCGCTACATTTAAGCCTTATATATTATTTCGGTAATTACTATATTATTTCATTACTTTCACCACTGTGCCATCGTTGAAACGGAATAGATACATTCCTGATGGCATATCAGTGTTACTAATCATTGTTTTCCCTTCAATAGCTATACTATCAAACAATCCGGCATTTGCAGAATATATATCAACACATGTTGCTGATTGCGAATCAATCACAAAGTTATCTCCTGCTACAGATACACTTGGACGAACTCTCTTATTCTCAACATTGTCAACGCCGAGTTGCACGCTTGAAATATTAAATGAATCTATCTCCATTGTATTTCCATACTTTCCGACAAATTGGAAAGCGACCTCTACTTCAGTACCTGCATATTCTGAAAGGTCAAATGAATAATTGCGAAATTCTGCATTAAAACAATTATTAAACAATTCACTAAACGGAGTTTCAGCCCATTCATCATAAAGGTCTTTGAGCATAACCCATTCGCCACCATTGCTTCTCACATGAATCTTTAGCGTAGTCGATGGTTTACGTGTCTTGAAATCCATTGCACCCCAATCAACATTCTCATTATTTAAGTCAAATAGGAATAGAGGTGAATATCCTGCATAAAACGATAGCGTTGAATTTTCAGTAACAGCAATCGCAGGCGAAATCATCCATTCGTCTTGCGCAAGATCTTCCGTCTTCTTGCCATTTTCATCTGTTGCATACGCATAATACACCACCGCATAACAACTGCCTTCCGGGGGATGTGGAAGTGTTCCTTCCCTATTGCTGACATGCCATGTGAAAGCACCTTCATTTAGCATGAAGATATTTTCATCTGTGTTTTGCTCTGTCCATCCTTCCGGCAGCCAATCAGTTCGTGAATCCCAACCTTCAAAACCTTCAAAATAGTCGTTACTTTCTGCCGATGCAAGACCAACAGTCATCGCAAAAGCAAATGTCGATAGTAAAAATTTTCTCATATTATTCTCGTTTTATTAGTTACTTTGTATTACGCCACAAATTTACATCATATTAATGACAAAACTATTGACCTACTTCACTTTTTTTAATCCTCGACGTATTTTTTATTTTATTTCCCGACTAAATTACGTGCTTTTATTCTGCTCGATTAGCTGCATAAACAAAAAACAGAGCACTATTGTAGCACTCTGTTTATGGTTAGACGACCAAGTCATTGTATCTGACTCGTCATTATGGTGTATCGTTATTTCTTTTTTGACTCTTCTGCATCCGCAAATTTTTCAGGGTAAGTCCAATGCTGTCGAGGTTTTATCATTGCATATACAACCATTACAACACCTATAATTATGAATGGGATACTCAACAATTGACCCATATTTATTCCATATTCAGCTATCATTTCGACTTCTTTGCCTACTTGCACATTCTTGACATACTCTATCAAAAATCGAGGCAAAAATATACCGATAAAGAATACTCCTGTTATCAACCACGGACGCTCTTGCGCATTCTTCTTCCAATACATCCACATCAATAGGCCGAAGAGCGCAAAATAGCATAATGCTTCATAGATTTGAGTCGGGTGCATTGGCAAGGTCTGACCGTCTCTAACGAAAACAAATCCCCATGGCAAATCCGTTACACCTCCATATATCTCACTATTCATCAGATTGCCGAGACGAATAAGTCCGCCGACTAATGCCACAGGCACTACAAGTTTATCAAATGTCCATGACGGATTTTTCTTTGTAACAAACCACGAAAACAACAATATAGCTATTATATTTCCAATCGTACCTCCATGGCTTGCAAGACCACCCTCCCATATCTTGAATATCTCATCAAGATGCTGAGAATAATAATCCCACTGATAAAAGAATACATGGCCTAATCGTGACCCGATGATAGTAGCAACAACAATATATGTCAATAGCACGCCAAGCCACTTTTCCGGCGCTCCTTCGTGCTTAAACATTTTAGCCACAATGTTATACCCAACGATAAATCCGATAGCAAATGCCAAACCATACCACCTCAACGCAATAGGTCCAAGGCTGAAAATTACCGGATCGGCATTCCATGTAATAAAATCAAGAATCATATTTGTCAATAAAATTATATCGGTGCAAAGTTAAGCATTTGCACCGATATATCAAGTTATTTTCTAATTTTATTATTTTCCTGCAACGATTGCTGCTGTGTCTTGTGCAATCATCAATTGTTCGTCTGTAGGGATTACTACAACTTTCACCTTTGAGTCTGCACCTGAGATGACAACTTCCTTACCACGGCAATTATTTGCTTCAGCATCAAATGTTACGCCAAGATATTCAAGTTGACGGCAAATATTTTCTCTTGTAATCAATTGGTTTTCGCCTACACCACCTGTGAATACGATGATGTCAACGCCACCAAGCACTGCTGCGTATGCACCGATGTACTTAAGAATACGATATTCATACATATCGAGTGTCAACAATGCACGTTCGTCGCCTGCATGTACGCCATCTTCTACGCTACGCATATCGCTTGAGCCTTGCATAATACCTGCAACGCCTGATTTTTTATTGATAAGGTTGCTGATACCTTCTGCATCCAAACCTTCTTGTTGCATCAAATATACCAATGCACCCGGGTCAACATCACCGCAACGAGTACCCATCATGAGACCTTCTGTCGGAGTAAGACCCATAGATGTATCGATGCTGACACCACCCTTGATAGCTGTGATAGAACCACCATTACCTACGTGGCAAGTGATGATGCGTTGTTCTTCGTAAGGAACATTGAGGAATTCACACACGCGACGTGATACGTAGCGGTGGCTTGTACCGTGGAAACCATAACGACGTACGCCATATTTTTCATACGCTTCGTATGGCAACGCATACATGTAAGCCTTAGCAGGCATTGTTTGGTGGAATGCTGTATCAAATACACCCACTTGTGGTACATTTGGAAGAATTGAAGAAATAGCTTCAATACCAATGATGTTAGCAGGGTTGTGAAGTGGAGCAACTGCATAACATTCTTTTACCTTTTCGATAACTTCAGGAGTAATCAACATACTCTTGTTGAATTTTTCCATACCATGAACCACACGATGGCCCACTGCATCGATTTCATCAAAGCTCTTGATTACGCCTTCTTTTTCATCTTTAAGAAGGTTAAGAATGTTTGTTACAGCTGAATGATGTTCAGGCATATCTACTTCGATCATACCTTTTGAACCGTCAGGACGCTTGTATTTCAAAAACGATCCTTCCAAACCGATTTTTTCAACACCACCTTCAGCAAGCACTTCTTTTGACTCGCTATCGATTAATTTATATTTTACAGAACTACTACCGCAGTTCAATACCAAAATCTTCATAACTTAAAATATTTTTGAATTTATTATTTTTTATAGACCTTTTTCACCAATTGCTTGATTACATGTTACAATGATTGTCTTGTAGATGTCTTCTACCAAGCAACCACGTGACAAGTCATTGACAGGAGCACCGAGACCTTGAAGAACCGGACCTACTGCTACTGCGCCTGCAAGACGTTGAACAAGCTTGTAAGCGATGTTACCAACTTCCAATGATGGGAACACGAGCGTGTTGGCACGACCGGCAACAAGACTACCCGGAGCTTTTGATTTACCAACTGATTCTACAAGAGCAGCATCACTTTGCAATTCGCCGTCGAGACAAAGTTGTGGAGCTTTTTCCTTAACGATTTCTACTGCCTTGATCACCTTATCTACACGTTCGTGCTTAGCGCTACCCTTAGTTGAGAAGCTCAACATTGCGATCACAGGGTCGATACCGGCAACATTCTTAGCAGTTTCAGCTGTTGACATAGCGATTTCAGCAAGCTCTTCTGCTGTTGGGTCAGGAACTACTGCGCAGTCTGCAAAGATGAGCATGTTGTCTGTGCCGTATGGAAGGTGTTCAGGAAGTTGCATGATGAATGCACCACTCACGCAAGATATACCCGGCTTAGTTTTCAACACCTGGAACGCAGCACGAAGCACGTCGCCTGTTGTGTTCAATGCACCGGCAACTTGGCAGTCTGCATCACCATTCTTAATCATGAGACAGCCGAGATAAAGCGGGCTCTTTACGATTTCACGAGCTTCCTCGATTGTCATGCCTTTTTTCTTGCGAAGCTCACAGAATAATTCTGCATATTTTTCTGTAAACTCTGCATCAAGTGGATTGATAATAGTAGCCTCTTCGATGTTTGAGAGGTTCAACTCCTTCGCTTTAGCTAAGATTTCTTCTTTCTCTCCCAAAAGAATGATGTTAGCTAACTTGTCGGCAATAATCATGTCGGCAGCTTGAAGTGTTCTTGGTTCTGTTCCTTCTGGAAGTACAAGCTTCTGAGGATGTGCTTTGGCTTTTGCTGCCAAACGTTCAAATAGTGTCATGATATTATATGGTTTATTATATGAATTATCTCAATCGTAGTGCAAAGGTAATCATTCATTAAGAGAAAACCAAAATTATTTTTTAAAAATATTTGCACTCTCATCATTTATCACTACCTTTACACTCAATTTCAACCGATAATACAGCGATGAGAATCATTAAACGATTACATTTATTTATATTGCAGTCGTTTCTGCCTCTTTTTACGATGACATTTTTCATCGTACTTTTTATCGTGTTGATGCAATTCCTTTGGAAATATATCGATGACCTTGTCGGCAAAGGATTGGAGATTTCTGTAATCGCCGAATTATTCTTCTACGCTGCAGTGTCGATGGTGCCTATGTCGCTCCCTCTTGCCATTCTTTTGGCTTCTCTGATGACGTTTGGCAACCTTGGAGAAAAATTCGAACTGACAGCTATGAAAGCTTCCGGAATTTCTCTTATCAGAGTAATGGCGCCTCTGATTGTTTTCATCTCCGCTACTGCCGTCGGTGCTTTCTTCTTCCAAAACAATGTCTTGCCCCACGCCCAGGTCAAAATGTGGACTTTGCTCTTCTCTATAAAGCAAAAATCACCTGAATTGGAAATACCGGAGGGCGTGTTCTACACTGAAATAACGGGATATAATCTTCTGGTTCAGAGGAAAAACAACGACACCGGAATGCTCTATGACGTAATGATTTATGACGTCTCAAAAGGTGGCGACAACGCGACAATAATGCTTGCCGACTCTGCTCAATTAGCCTTCACTAAAGAGATGAGCCACCTTTATCTCCACCTATATAATGGCGAACAATTTGAAAACCTGCAAGACCAGCGTGGTGCTCGCCAGAACGTCCCTTTCCGCAGAGAGACATTCTTCGATAAAGAGATATTAATACCTTTCGACGCAAATTTCAACCGTCTTGACGACCAAACCATGCGCAAGCAATATGTCGGTAAAAACATCGACGAATTGCAACACACAATCGACTCTATTAATCACCGAGTCGATTCTGTCGGCAGGATTTACGCAAAATTCCTACAGGAAAAAGAGTACGGCAGCATACCGAAATCGATTGACCCAAAAACAGGTGAAATCGAATCATATAAAGCTGTCACTATGCCGAAACAAGAAATAAACGTCGATTCGATTTTGCAATGCAACTCTGCAACAAAAGAAATCGAGGTATTAAAAATAGCCATTAGCAACGTAAAAGATCGCCAACAAGAATATGAGTTTAAAGCAATGTCAATGAATGATGACAAGACATCGATTCGTCGTCATGAAATTGAATTGGTCAAGAAATTCACGCTTTCTGTGGCTTGTATAATCTTTTTCTTTATCGGTGCTCCGCTTGGTGCTATTATTCGCAAAGGTGGTATCGGAACGCCCCTTGTTATATCAGTATTCCTATTCATTTTCTACTACATCATCGACAACACCGGTTACAAAATGGCTCGCGATGGCCACTGGGAAGTGTGGCAAGGCATGTGGATTTCAACCGCAATTTTAGCTCCGTTGGGAATCTATGTGACATACAAAGCAATGAACGACTCTGCGGTATTCAATCCGGATGCGTGGAAAAACTTCTTCCGTAAACTTATCGGCACTCACGAATCGAGAGTTGTCGTTCAGAAAGAAGTCATCATCGACGAAATTTCATACGCAGAAGCTTCTCGACTTTTCCAAAACGTTAAAGACATGGCTCAATCTGTATTGGATAATCATAGCAAGAGACAAAGCTATATCAAATACTACACCAAAGGTTTCGACATGCACGCCCTCGCCGAGTTATCAGAATCATTGGAAAGCACAATTGATTATATGACCAATTGTCGCGACAAAATAATTGTCAACAAGCTTCTTGATTTCCCACTTTTGCGTCGTCTTTGGATTTATCGACCGACTAACTCTAAATGGTTGGGCTATACGTTTGCCTCGATATTCCCTATCGGAATACCTCTATACTTCATCGGCATATCTCAACAAAAACAGCTTAAACAAGAAATTCAAGCCATAATTAAAGTTTCCACCGCAGTAATGGAAATGTTCGAAACTGCTACTTCTGACAGACAATAAAAAAATTCAGTTGCCCCCAAAAAGACAACTGAATCTTTTATACTTTTCTGCTACATCGTGTCAGAACTATATCTAAATCATAATTCTGCTTCTTTACGTCATCAATCAAACAGCGTCTTTTCGTCTCCACGCAATTTGCGCAATTGCTGTGCTATTTCTTCCTGCTTGCGCTCCAACTCGCTGATTTGACGTTTTCTTTGCTCTTCCTTATACTCCGTCAAATAGTCGCGCAACATATCCAACTGCTCAACAATGCGTTTCATATCTTCCGCAGAAATTTCGGGAGCATTACCAATCAGTACGCGCGCTTGCTTTAGGTAATCGACAATCACATCTGCCGATTCCGGCGTAGATGCTTCTTGGCGCAATTTACGTCGCCATCCCATTATTGCTGCATACTGCTTTTCGACATCCTTCATTCTGAATTTTTCTGCCGACTCTGGATTTTTGCTCTTCAAATATTCATCGATATATTTCGCAACTGTTTCTGCTTTTCCCATTTCTTCTAAAATTTAATTTATGTGCAAAATTAATAAAAAATCGACACACTCCGCCTCTTTCAACAAAATCTATTAAAAAAATGTTTCTTTAACAAACACTATTCAATTATTTAGATTAAATCGAACAAATTACGTCATCTCTGACTAAACTTTTAACTCATTAAATACTATGAAGGCCCACTCTCCACTCTTATCACATCGCACCATCCTTATGATAGCAATATTTGCAATAACGCCGACTATCATTGCGAGTGTTTTTATCATGCCCGACTCAATGCCATACACTATACTCCTAATTTCCCTATTGACAGCATTTTGCATAATAATTTTAGTCAAAATAAAAATTAAAAACAGGTCTTTATCGCAACATTATTATAATAGTAAAATATCAAAATCCGACACTGCCGACAAGTTTCTTTTCGAGCAATTATACATAAGAAATTGCGATCCTAAGAAAGATAATGACGCCATAATATTCCATCATAAAAATGGCATATTCAAAGCAGAATGGCTCGACCACAAAGTAATCAGAATTATATTTCCTCAAATTTTCGCGGCGCCACCTTCTCATCTCAACAAATTGATTAAGGCTGCTAATCAGATTAACATCGATTACGTTTTAGTCAAAGTTGTCGCTGTGCCACGCTCCGACAATAGCGAAATACTCATTCATGCAATTGCAGATTTCTACTACACTTCGCAGAATAAAGACACTTCACTTCTTGATGAAATCCTAACTCAATTCATTGAAATTCAGACCGACTTTATTAAAGAGATAATATCAATCAACGAAGAAAAACACAACACCTCATCTCCTCTCCTGACTGACATCATTTTAAACTAAAAACCTATAGCACTTTTATAACGCAATAAAAGGCAAAAGCCCCTCAAGTATGCTGTCTTTCGACACACCTGAGAGGCTTATCATGTCTTAAGAATAAGTATATCTTAATTATGTTGAAGAATTAACTCATTTTTCAGAAACACAAAATTTAATAGCAAATAATTTCTCCTTAATATTACGGGATGAGAACTTTGGTGATGCCGGCAGATGTGCGCACAATGTAGATGCCGGGGGCAAGGTTCTTTGGTCCCGCCTTGATGCCGGTTAGTGTATAGATTTCTGCTCCTTCAGGTACGATAATATTGCGACCTTCGACTCTTATATCGTCGGCTATTTCAATGCCTTCCACAGAGGTGGCAATTCCAAAACTCAACGGTATATAGACCACATCGCCACGTTCTTCAGAATAATCAAGTATGCCGGTGATACTTGCCAACCCACTCTGCGACTGTAGTTCTATTTTGAATAAATTGAGGATATCGACTGTGACATCTCCGGCTGTCAGTACACGCTTAGGCAAATATGATTCCGGTGACGTACCGTCCTCTACAGGCACAGAGATTGTCATATTTTCAAGGTCAAACCACGAGTATGAAGCACAAATGAATTTGCTCATATAGCGATAGTCGTTATCTGTCTTGACGAGTAACACGTCTTCGACGTTTACGTTCAAAGGCGCAATCACTATCGTACCGTCGGTGTCAGGCAAATAGCATTGAGCGTCGGCAGTATTACCTTCAAGCGTAGTATCATATTGGTCTATACAGAGTTGTGGGACAAGACCTTTCGAATTGACGTAGTAGCCTTTAGCTCCGGTAGGAATGATGTCGCCACGTCCGAATGATTTGTCTTCAGCAGCATTGCCTTTAAGCATGATGAGCAATCCGTTGTGGAAGTTGTCGCTTTGATCGGTCACAAACAATCTTTCGCCTCTTTGAGCGACAACATACAAAGGACATTCAAATGTGAACGTTTCTTTCTTTTCTGCCAATTCGCCGTCTTGCGAAAGCACTGATTCTTCTTGAGGTCCATACATTCTGAATTCCTCAATTGAAGAAATTTTCGATTTAAACAACGTGTATTGCGCAAACGTCTCTTCTATCAAATCCGACAAAGAAGCCCTTGCATATACTGTCGTTGTTTTATCGATTGTGATTGGTTCGGTGTATGCGATCCATTCAGAAGCGTCATCAAATCGATATTCCACTAAAGCCTCAGGCGTTGCACATTCCACAGCTACTTTTATCGGCTCGTCAAAACGATTTTTCGCATCAGTCATACCTTCAACCACTGTGATTACCGGCTTGTCGAGTGTGATTTCAGGCTTAACACCTTCGTATGTCACCAATATGTAATCAAAGCGAATCTGCCCATTATTCGAGAGCATTACATAGCTATCGCTTAAACCCTCCCAAGCGTTCAGTGAGCCTGACGAGGTTTCGTTGTTTACGATCTCACCTTTTGTTGTCAACAAAGTAAATTTGCCTGTTTCACCCTTGCGACGCAATTCTATGCGCTTAATGACAGCATCATTGATTGGCGTTAGTTTAAGCGTACTTTCTTTGTAAAATCTCACTTTTTCGCTATCGGAATAAGTGTAATTGCTGACACCTTTTGTAAATTCTGCTTTCACATCGCCGGCTATCATATCTTTAACACCACAAAGCGAATTGGTCGATGAATCACTACCTGTCGGCAACACGAATGAATAGTCTGCCTGCGGCAAATTTTGTGCTTTTTCTACATAGAAAATTGCTGTCATTTCATCTCCCGGCACGATGTAAGTGTAAGTTGCAGAGACGACATCACTCGGTTCTTTACCCTCCTCTATCGCTATTGCTTTGATTGTAGATGTTTCGGTGATAAAAATTCCTTCGCCGTCATATAGCGTTGCATTATCTGCATCAGGATCGGTGTCGGCATTGATATTATAGTAGATAGATGCACCCTCAGCAGCCGAAAGAGTCACATTCAATCCCTCGTCGCCAAAAATTGTTCCGTCGATGGGAGAAATTGTCGGCTGAAGCGATTGTTCTGACACACTCGCTTCGCCGTATGTAATAACCACATCATCAATATAGTAAGACGATGCTTTGCTATAAAATCGTATAAACACACCTTTGGAGCTATCGATATGCGAAAGATCGGACAATGTGATTCGAGTCATACCATCCGAAGAACTATATTGGTTGATATCATTCTTAGTGTATTTCGCAATGTCAATGTAATCTACTAAGTTGGTCGAATACTGCACATTAAAATCAGTGCCTTTGGCACTTCTTGTGCACAAAAACGAAATCTCGTTAAGATTGGTGATTTTTTCAGTGATCAGATAGCCTCCTGCCTTTATTTGCAACGAAGGGGCTGATTCTCCATATCTATCTGTTTGATAAGCTGTATTACTTGTCTGCCAACTCACTGAAGGCAACTTTTTGTTGGTAAAATCTGCCACAACAGTTTCTGCTGAATATGACCATACAGCACATAACAAAATCATCACATTTAATAATAGACAACGACTTTTCATACTCTCAAATAATTAATTAACCTAAGTTATGGCAAAGATATATTAAAAAATTAAAATTAAGAAATTTTGCGCTAAATAGTTTGAATCAGTTGTGGATTTGACATAAAAAAGTGCTTTACGTCAATGACGCAAAGCACTAATAATATAATAATGGTCAATTATTACAAATTCAAAGAGAAGCTTTCCATGCCGAACGCATCAGCGACACCTTGGAAGACGATCTTGCCTTCTACGATGTTGACACCGCGTGCCAATCCCGGATCTTCGCGACAAGCTTGTTTCCAACCCTTGTCGGCAAGGCGAAGAGCGTAAGGGAGTGTTGCATTTGTAAGTGCAAGTGTAGATGTAAATGGCACTGCACCAGGGATATTAGCCACACAATAGTGTACGATACCATCTACTTCGTAGATAGGTTCTGAGTGAGTTGTAGGGTGTGATGTTTCGAAGCAACCACCTTGGTCGATAGCCACGTCAACGAGCACTGTACCCGGACGCATGAGGCTGAGCATATCGCGTGTGATCAAGTGAGGAGCCTTAGCACCAGGGATGAGTACCGAACCAATCACAAGGTCAACAGTCGGGAGTTCTTGTTCGATGTTGTAAGAAGAAGAGTAAAGAGTCTTCACATTCTTAGGCATAACTTCAGCAAGGTGACGAAGAGTCGGGAGCGAAATATCTGTGATAGTCACATCAGCACCAAGACCTGCAGCCATGAGAGCAGCATTGCGACCAACGACACCACCACCAAGCACAAGTACTTTTGCAGGCTTCACACCCGGCACACCACCGAGGAGAATACCTTTGCCACCTTGTGGTTTTTCAAGGAAGCGAGCGCCTTCTTGAATTGACATACGACCTGCGACTTCACTCATAGGGATGAGCAACGGAAGCGCACCGTTACGGTCAGTCACTGTTTCGTAAGCGATGAAAGTAGCGCCGGCATCAAGCATGGCATCAGTCAAAGCACGATCGCAAGCAAAGTGGAAATAAGTAAAGAGCACTTGATTTTTCTTCACGAGTTTATATTCAGGCTCGATTGGCTCTTTTACCTTAATAATCATTTCAGCTATATCGTAAACGTCTTCAATAGTAGGAAGGATAGTAGCACCGGCTGCTTCATATTCTTCGTCAGCAAAGCCACTACCAAGACCGGCTGTATGCTGTACATATACTTGATGACCTCTTTTGACAAATTCTTTTGCGCCCGCAGGAGTCAATGCGACGCGATTCTCATTGTTCTTAATTTCTTTTGGAACACCGATAATCATAATCTTTATTATTTAATAGTTTGTAGAAATTGTTTTAACGGCCGTAAAAGTAGTAAAAAATTCACATATTGCAATAGTTTAAACCATAAAAAAATTTTAATGACGCATTTTTTGTGATTTTCGCTATATTTTAACATAGCGAGCAATGCGATAGATACCCCTATCGAGTATTATCCCAACGAATTTTTACTCCTTAGAAGTTCTTATCAATCGAGGAGTCATCTTTTATCAATTATCTGAATCTTTTGATTTAAATTTTGTCCTAATGAACTTCTGCGAGCGTTGAACTATCTTGAAATAATCTGCAACTACAATAAAAAATATTATCAGATTAAACATATAAATTGTTGGCATGCAACATAATACCAAATTATATATATTTGGCACCACCCATTTTCCTAAAAACCTATTCGGATAATTCGGAATTAATTTAAATCCTACACCCTCTTCAAATTGATATGATAATTCGATCCACTCCTCTACTGTCAATTGATGTATCTCTTTTTGTTCGCATTTACTTTTTCTCTCACCATTTTCATTTACAACTATATCTTCATCTCGCAACCCCGCAAAACTTACAAAAGCAATCGGTGTCTTTGTAATTATCAAAGACATATAATAACCATGCCCCATATTAATTTCACAAATATAGTTGCGTCCCTCATCTTTAAGTGAATTCTCTACTATGCCAAAATTTCTAAATTCATCGGGATTGTGTTGACTATATGCGAGTCTTCTGGCGAAAGAATCACCACTCTCCAACAATACATAGTCATATATAAACTGATAAGGATGAAGAACAACGACTGCACCCATATATATCACTGCATAGACAACTAAAAGGAATTCTAAAAAAATAAAATTCAAATATAAATGCTGTAGTTTCATATCAAATCAATTATTAATCTCACTTCTATAAAATTCATACTCAAGCTGTCTGCCAAGCAAATGACGATTAATCTGTTATACCATTAACTCTAAAAACATGGCTATTTATCATTCGGCTTAAGCCACAAATGCACCGCAAACGTAAAATATTCCGACTTTTCATCCTCATATTTAAATTTCTTAATTCCCTTAGCTTTCCACTTATTGATATAAGGACTAATCATCTCATAATATTGTCTTAATTCTTTATTAGTGACATCTTCGTTATTACCCGCAGAATATGTAAGATAACAACCTGACTTCAATGTTTCGACATCTGTGATATATACCTCATTGTCCCATCGCTTTGCACTAAAAGCATAAATGATGGTGATAAATAATTCTCTATCAACTTCAGCAGATTCTATTAATATTGGCTCGAAATACAAATTCTCTCCTTCTGCTGCCAATCTAACCCTTTCTAACGAACCAAATTTTTTAATCTTCTTTGGATAATCTGACAAGAATTTATATGCATAAAGCAATTCTTCATGCGAATAGTACAGCCTAATTTTATTGCCGGAATGTCTTAGCCCTGCCAGTGATGCGTGAGAAGGAATTGTATGAGTCGGGTGCTTGAAGCATTCATAGGGTGTCAAAGAATAATGCAAAATATTGTAGTAAAAGCCTTCTATCGTAGCATTCGTACAGACTAACAGTTCTTCCTCATTTCGATCATGAGAATATTTTGTAAGTATTTTATCATCTTTTATTTTATACCCAAGCTTCCTCGGTTGATAAAAGGAATAAATAAGCTCAGCAATTATAGTATCGTTCTTGGCTTCTATAAAAAAATCGTCAACGGAAACGGTGTCCTTATCACACTCAACTTTGATAATCCCATTTTTATAACTACATGACAACCACTCCCTGGCTTTTATTGAATCTACTTCCTGCCAATATCTGTATATCTCAAAGCATTCTGACCCCCTCCGCCCATAGAGGAAAGTTGAGTCGGAGTCAAAGCATAGCATCATATCGGTATTCGGGTAGGAATATACACGATTTGTTTTAACTACATCATAGCCATATTCGACCACGCACTCAGCCTGCATAGTCATACTGCAACCCAAAATAGCTATCATAAATAGCAACGATATATTGAGCACACACTTCATTTTGCAATATATTTTTCGCAAATATAAGCATTTGCTTTAAATTTCGCAACTTTTCAAGCAAAATCAGGTATAGAGACCTAATGATCAATCTTTACCAACTATTTTGACCAATTGACCGGTATGAAGCAATTATTCAGACTGAAATGAGTATGTGTTTCTCTATCGATAAAAAAACATTCAGAAAAGAAGTGGAATATTGTGGTAAAAAATTATCAGGCGCCGAATCACTCGGCACCTGATAAAGAAGAACAATTGCTTATATAAAGCTAAAAATGATATATTTTAGAATGAGAACATCAAGCGAGCTTGTACAGCGTGGAAGTTCTTGTCGTACTTGTATTGGTCGCGATCAAGGTGGCTGTAAGTGTAGTCAAGCATTACTTGAACGAACTTGTTGAATGAGTAGTTGATACCTACTGTAGCAGCGTGGAGGTTACCACCGCTTACGCAAGTAGAAGCTGCAGGGTAGTCAGCAAGGATACCGTTATCGATATACTTGTCTTGAGCTTCGAAATAGTAAGCACCGTCAACGATGTCGTTAAGACCTGTGTAGCTATAACGAGCAACAACTTCGAGAGACTTGCCATTAAGACCTGCGAGGAGACCGTCAGCTTCGTTGTAACGATAAGCGTTACCGAAGATCTTGTAACCTGCTTCAACGTATGCACCGTGGAACATGTTGTTTCTCAATGGGTTGCCATTTTGCCATGATTCGAGTGAACCCCATGACCAAAGTGTACCAAGTTGGTTCTTGAAGAGTGTTTCGTCATCACGCTTCTTGTCGATGTACTTGAACATGTATTCACCACGTGCGAAGAACTTGTCATTGTGATAGAGGAATTCAGCACCTGCATTTACAACGTTCTTAGCCCAGAGGATATCTGTGTTAAGGAATTCAGTGTTGCCATCTACGTAAGTTTCAAGTGGAGAAGACATGTGGATCTTAGTTTGGAGCACGTCGCCAACGTTTTCACCTGTGCAGATGTTAGCGTAGCGAGCGTTAAGACCAATGTGGAATGTTTCACGATTGTTCTTGATTGGGCTGTACAACCAACGACCAGATACAGTCACGCCTTGGAAGCCGTCGAGCTGATCATTATAGAGGTTTTCAGCGAATACGCCTTGATTAGCGAAGAACTTGTCGTTGCGATACTTGTAAGTTACACCAAGTTGACGACCTGCTTGAAGAGCGTTAGCAGGAGCAGGACGAGAGATGAAGTGATAGCTACCAAGACTTGTGTTGCGAGCCATAGAAGCCGCATCATTGTAGTAACCAGCCTTTACAGCTTGCTTGTTAGCTTCATCACCGAAAGAATATTGCATGAAGATATTCTTTTGTTTGAACTTACCTTTAGAGAAGTCGAAGTCTGCGTAGAAGTACCAATCCTTGTAAGTCATAGATGTACGGATACGAGCATCAGAAAGAGCTGTACCAGACTTAAGAGGAGTGAAGTCGCTGTGATAGTAAGCAACGTCAGCCATCATACGAGCACCAACTGTGAATTGGAGTTCTTCTTCTTGATTTTCGATTTTAACTACCGGATTGGTGTCGAAATCTTGCGCCATAGCAGTCATTGCAAGAGCAGCAAATGCTGGCAATAGAAATATCTTTTTCATATATTATCTTCTAAATTTATTGGTGAGACAATTGATTAGTAACCAAGACGCTTAAGTGTTTCAACAGGATCTGGAACGTTAGTAGGAGCACCTTCGCCACGAGCACCTCTGTCGATAAGGAATTGGAGTGTAAGCTCAGTACGGTTAGTAAATGCACCGTCCATGTAAGGAGCCTTGAAGTGACCTGAGTCGTAGTGGTAAGAACCCCAATAGATGTTCATTTGTTCCATAGTGTCAAATGAATATGGGTGGTTGAGCATACCTGAACGACGGATCATATCGTGCATCCAAGGAGCATTCATTTCGAAGTAGTTGTTAGGAGCACCAGCAATTGAAGGACCGATGATGTGAGCCAAGAATTCAAGACCCATGTTGATATAACCTGCATATTGTTCTGGAGTGATGTTGTCGTGCCAGAGAAGGAAGCACATAGGAATCTTACCTTCGAATTTTTCAGCAGAGCGACGCAAGCTTTCGAATGAGAACGTTTGGAGGATAACCTTACCATTGGTGTTAGCAACGTTCACCTTACCATCCTTATAGAAAGGAGCGTTATCAGCTTCAGGCTTAGTGATGATGTTCCAACCGAGACGGTCGAGTTCGTTGTAAACCATTTCTTCAAAGTTAGATGGGTTCAACCATGATTCTTTGAATTCGATGTAGATACCTGGGCGGTGACCTGTATCTTGAGGGTCAGCTTCGTATTCGAAGTTGTAAGTCAAACAAGTGTGAGGGTTAGCTGGGTCCCAAACACCGTCGATAGTGTAAACACGTTCACCATTAGCGTCACGCTTGAGGATCTTACCTTCTGCGAAACGAATTTGGTCTTCGAGAGAAGAAACGTATTGGTGTTGAGTTGAGAAACCATCACGAGCTTGTTCGATGCTTGTTTGGTTGAACCATGTACCGGCATCAAGACGAGCGAGCTCGAAGTAGAAATACTGGTTAGTGTAGAATGGGTTGAAAGAAGCGCGGTCTTTAGCCATTTGAGCTTCAGCTTGTTCTTTTGTCATACCACCACCTTGAGCTGACATGTAGAAGTTGATACGATCGCGTGGAACATCTTCACCATAGAGGTTTTCGATGTCGGTAGTACGCTTGAGGTTGTCGTCGTGGTTAGCGAGAACGACACCATCCTTAGAGCATTGGAGGTCAGATTCGAGGTAGTCTGCACCCATTTCGCGAGCCCAACGCCAAGCTGATTCAGTTTCTTCCGGAGCCCAGAAAGTAGAACCACGGTGAGCCATTACTGCCATTGGTGGCACATAATCGCGGACTTTTTGCATCTCTGGAGAGAGGAAGCCCACTTCAACACGTGTTGCATTTTCGTTCACATCTGTCAAGTCTTGATTTTCGCAAGATGTGAGGGTTGTTGCAGCAAATGCGGCAGCTAACCCAAAATAAAACAGATTTTTGCGCATAAATTAAAAATTAAAAAGTTAATATAATATTAATTAAAAAAATTAATTACGTTCTTTAAGAAGAGCTTTTTCGTCCTTGTAAGTGAACATCATCAATACGATAGAGAGGATACATGCACCCAAGAGGAGAACGAATGTCCAGTCCCAACCGGCAGCATCAGCCACATAACCGATAACGATGTTGGCAAGGATAGCCGTACCGAAGAAGTATCCGAAGAAACCTGTAAGACCGGCAGCTGTTCCTGCTGCATTCTTCGGAGCCAAATCGAGAGCCTGAACACCGATAAGCATCACAGGACCATAGATAAAGAATCCGATACCAATGAGTGAGAGAGTCACGATAGTCGCATTGTCGGAGAATTGCCAGTACAACATGATGAATACAGCCACAAGAGCCATAAAGATAACAGTTGTCATAGCACGACCACCCTTGAAAATCTTGTCACTGATCCAGCCACATACAAGTGTACCCGGGATAGCAGCAAATTCGTAAGCGAAGTATGCCCAACCTGCTTCGTGAATATCGTAGCCTTGGCTTTCCATCAAGAATTTAGGAGCCCAGTCGAGACATCCGTAACGCACCATGTAAACGAATGCATTAGCAATTGCAATGAACCAAAGGAGCTTGTTGTTCAATACATATTGGAAGAAGATTTCCTTAGTAGAAAGGACTGTTTCAGACTTAGCACTATAGTTTTTCGGATAGTCATTACGCCACTTTTCGATTGAAGGAAGACCACATGATTGCGGAGTGTCACGAATGAGGACGTATGCAAAGAGAGCTACGAGGATTGCCACTGCTGACGGGAACACGTATGTACCAATCAAGAAGTAGTGGTCAGTCTGAGCGCCATAGAACCATGAGCCGAACCATGTCGCACCGTAAGCAGCCATAGGACCGACGAGTGCGCCACCGACGTTGTGAGCACAGTTCCAAATTGACATCATTGTACCACGTTCAGTCACCGAGAACCAGTGAGTCATCACACGACCGCACGGAGGCCAACCCATACCGTTAAACCAACCCACAAGGAAGTTAAGTACAGCCATCAAAGCGATAGCCCAACCCTTGTTTTCAGGACCGAATGCCACCACAGGCACAATCATGAACATCATTGTCAATGATGCCAAAACGAGACCCAATGGAAGGAACATACGAGCGTTACTGCGGTCGGAAACGCTACCCATTAAGAATTTAGACAAAGCGTAGGCAATCGCGTTCATTGACAACACGATACCAAGCTCACCCTTCTCAAAGCCAAACTCACCGAGGAATGGCATTGCCATTGAGAAGTTTTTACGCACAATGTAGTAACCGGCGTATCCGATGAAGATACCTAAGAAGACTTGCCAACGCAGACTCTTGTAGGTAGAATCTACTTTGCCGGCTGGCAACTCGCTCTTATGAGCCGGTGGTTGCAAAAACTTAAGCATAATTCTAAAAATTTTAAAGGTTAACTTTATTTAATTTCATTGTTTTTTCTACGTCAAGTGCATCAGCGATGATTGAAATCGGATTTTGTACTTCGACCGATGTTGACATCTCAATCTGCCATTTGCAGGTCTCACAGTCGGTCGCCACAAAGTCCGGCTGAAGTGTCTCAATCTGTCGGAAAATGGTCTCCCCTATCTTCTGCGACACTTCGTAGTTTTCTTTCTTGAAGCCATACGTACCCGCAATACCACAGCATTGTGAGTCAAGCATTGTGAGCTGAACGCCCGGAATCATTCGCATCAACGATGTCGAATAAATCGCCCATCCGAGTTTCTCCATGTGGCATGGTGTGTGATAAGCGATACGAGCTTTATAGTCGTCGCGGAATGCCAACTTAATGTCTTCGCTGTCGATAAGACGGAAGATGAAGCGTGTAGCCAATTCGATTCCGTCTTTGATGTCTTCGTTGTCGATGTCGAGCAGGTGATGATATTCGTCACGAAGCGTAAAAATACATGTCGATGACGTTCCGAGTACAGTGCGACCCTGCTCCTTAACCGACTTGCGGATTGATTCTGTATTGAGGAGGGCCTGGCGTTTAGCCTGACCTATTAATCCGTTGGAAATCAACGCTACACCACAACATTTCTCTTTTTCTAAAAGATGCACGCCGTAGCCTATTGCATTTAGAATTTTAACAAGGTCTTGACCCAATTTCGGGTAGTTATAGTTGACATAACAACCATGGAAATAGCTGATGTGTTTGTCAAATTTATCTTGGTCAGCAGCTTGCTTTTTGTACCATGATTCGAAGCGCTGAGACGAATACTTAGGAAATGTGCGATGATGATCGATGGCAAGAGTCTTGTCCATAATCATCTTGACAGGCTTAAGACCGACTACGGTGTTGACTATCGGTGCAAACGTTGAGGCCATAGTACCAACGATGTCAGTATTAGCGAGAATCATGTCGCGCAACTTAGGCTTGTCGGTGCTATATTTAATGCGCGCTGCTTGGATAATATCGCCAATCTTAACGTTTGACGGACACGCCACTTCGCAACGCTTGCAGTTGAGACAATATTTAAGCGATTTATCATAAAAATCGGCATTCTTCAGACGCATGCGCTCGTTATCCGGACCGGCTTGTTTAGGACCCGGATAGTCCGGATTTACGGCTGACACAGGGCAATAAACAGTGCAAATAGTACACTTGAGGCATTGCTCAAAATTGCTCGTGCTTATGTTGAGAGCTACTTTCTTATCCATGACTTATCGCTTTAGTATGTTATTAGCCACATTCAATGCAGAGAGTATTGACACCCCTGCGCCGGATGCTTCTTTCAGACAATTAGCTGACTCAAGGAGTGAGCCAACTGCATATAAATTCTCAACACTTCGACCTTCTATCTGAGGATGAAATTTATTATCGGTCACCACACCAAACATCATATATGGTTGAGAACCAAATACATTCTGATCAAACCATTGTTGACGCTCACCACAATTTGTGACATCGAGGTTGAAGATTGGTTCGCAAATACTATTGAGATGAGCTTGCAATCCGTGGCTGAAGAAACTGCCTGTTGCGATGATGAAGTTGTCAGCTTCGAAAGGTATATCCTTGTGGTTGGCAGTGTGAATATCCATTAAACGGTCTCCGTCTAAATGCCCGTTTGTGACCATATCACCCAACATATACACACCTCCAAGATTCTGAAAATACTGCTTTAGCATCATCTGAAGACGAATACCGGGAGCTGACGGTGGAAATGTAGATACAAGTCTGACATTGCATTTAAGACGCTCCACCAGATAATTCTCCATCAAGCTATCGTAGATACCGAACACAGACGGCAAAATGACAGTATCAAATCCTTGTGCCTTTTCTGCCACCTTTTCGGTGAATCGAACGATAGTGTCATCCTTGTGAAGAACCTTTGCAATGTTTGCCGAGCGCATTTCTGTCGGACTTGTGCGAAGTCGTTGCAACTCATCGATAGTCACCGACGCCATACAGCAGTCGATACCTTGACGTTTTAATCCGTCGGAAAGGAAGTGGGGATGAAAATCAAGAAATCCATCTATATTAAGGATTAAGGTTTTTCCAATTGATAGATTTTCAAGGCTATTGCAACAGAAATGTTTATCGAGTGTAAGCCATGTCTTACGCAATTCTCCGGTCGGGCTGATACGATAGTGATTACGAGTGGTTTCGCCATTAAATTTAATACCGATTTTATCAAAGAAATCTTTGGCTTCATCAGCCAATGCAGCAACTGTCGCAGCCCCCATCTTCGAATATGGATGCTTCGCATCGAGGTCGGCAATAGCTTCGATCGGATTGTCAATCTCTTTTGTGCCATTGTAGCCCAAAAGGTCGAATGAGCCTGAGAAGAAATGCAATGCGCTTTGACCGGAAGATATAATGGCGCATTTCTGACCTTCAGAAGTTAGCTTAATGCCGGCAACAAGTCCTGCCAGCCCACCGCCTATTATTATAGTGTCAAATCTCATTGTCTGTCTTCGTTATTAGTTAAACTTAAACCACATACACCTTCGTAAATCCATGATGTGAATTGTGCTTCGCTGAGCGATTCGCCCCAAGCGATTGGAGCAATACCTTTCCAACGCTCATTGAGGAAGCTTGCAAGGTCTTCTTTAGCACGCTGACTGCAACCATGCGAATTGGCAAGCAATCCGGCTGCACGACAAGAGCAAAGCTCGCCTTGACATGTGCCCATGCCGACGCGTGTACGACGACGAAGGTTGATCATATTGTGGACATGCAACTCATTGATAGCATAGTTGACTTCGCCGACCGATACACCTTCACATTCGCAAATGAGAGAATCCGAATAGTTGTCGCCGGTCGCTATTTTATTGGTCAACGATCCGTGACGTGATTCTGCAGCCTTGTATGCAGTTGTGTGCGAAGCGTTATCATCTTTATGTTTTTCTGAGCCGGGGAGACAGATGTCAGCAGTCTGACACTTAGCATTGACGCCGAGTTTCTTGCAAGCCAAATCTGTAGCCCACTCTGCCATAAGGCGATAGGTAATAAGTTTACCTCCGGTAATGGTTATAAATCCACTGATACCGTCGCGTGTCTCATGGTCAAGACAAACAATACCACGACTGATGCTGCGACCTGACGGGTCGTCATCAGACGCCACCAATGGGCGAACACCTGAATATGCTCTAAGTATGCGAGTGTAGGCTAATGCAGGAGAAAGTTTTTCGCCTTCGCGAAGAAGTATATCGACTTCATCAGCTGTCGGACGTATATAATCAACCTCTTCGTGAGGCACTTTGGTCGATGTCGTACCAATGACGCAGACAGTGTCGCCCGGAACAAGGATGTCGGCATCGGCAGGTTTGCGACAACGATTGATAACCATATTATTAATGCGATGACCCATAATGAGGAGCGAACCCTTTGAAGGCATCATATTGACAGTAGCTCCTGCCATCTTGGCAATCTTATAGCCCCAAATACCACCGGCGTTGATAACAACCTTGGAACGATATTCTATAGTGCGATTGCCTGCTTTATCGTGTAGTTTCACTCCGACGATAGATGTGCCGTCGAAGATAAAATCTGTAAGTTCGTGATATGTGAGCACGTCTGCTCCATGTCGCTGAGCATCGACAATATTGGAGATAGTCAGACGGAAAGGATCGATAGAGCCATCAGGCACTCTGACAGCTCCGATAAGCTCCGGATTTACGGAAGGTTCGAGCAAAAGAGCCTCTTTTGGATCAATGATGTCGGCCTTGATGCCTGATTGCAAACAAGCCTCAACAAAACTTTTCTGAAAGTTAAGATCGTCTTCTGGGAGAGTGATAAAAAGACCGTCGGTCTCATCGACACAATGTGAAGCGATGCGACGAAGTATCATATTTTCCTTGATACATTCTTCAGCCGACTCCTTATCGGTCGAAGCGTATCGTGCTCCGGAGTGCAAAAGACCATGGTTGCGACCTGTCGCACCTGCTGTGAAGTCAAGTCTTTCGACGATGAGTGTCTTCAGACCACGCATCGCACAGTCGCGAGCAGTACCGGCTCCTGTAGCACCTCCTCCTATTATTATGACATCGTATGCTTTATCCATTGCTCAGCATAATATTTGATTTGTATTAGACTTTGATTTATTTCGCAATTTGCTAAAACTTTGAGTCAAAACCAAAGTTAAACCCTATAACTTTTAAATCGAAAGCAAAGTTAGACAATGTTTTTTAATAATACAAATTTAAGACAAAGATTTTTTAAGATATTTTCTACCTTTTATGTTGATGTTACCAAATTTTGACACACTTTTAACAAAAATGTCACAGAATTGCAATACCTCTCTACACTCGCAATAATTTCGACAAGAAATAGCTTATATTTTCAAAACGAAACCAACAAAGTTTTACAAACCGCTTACTAAAAAAATAATTTATTGTCATTCCATCTCCTTAAGTCATCACATTCAGACCTCTTTCTAACTATTGAATAGCCCATGTTTATGATTTAACTTTTATTAATAGCAACAATTATGACTTATAGCGATATTTTGATTAATTTTGCAGTACAACACTAATCAAACATCTATTCCCATGACAAAAAACGAACGACACTCTGCAATCATAAATTTCCTTATAAAAAATGGCTCTATCGCTGTGACAGAGCTATCTGATGCATTAAAAGTGTCATCCGTAACAATTCGCAAGGACCTCACAGAACTCGAAAAGCAGAAAAAACTTTATCGCAATCACGGCAAAGCGATGCTCATCGACCCTTACATGAGCAATCGTTCTGTCAACGAAAAAGAAAAGCTATTTATCAACGAGAAGCAGGCAATCGCTCGATTGGGTGCCGGCATTGTAAATGACAAGGAATCGATTATTATCGCTTCCGGTTCAAGCGTTTCTGCCCTTGCACGCGAATTGGTTGCTAAAAATCAACTCACCGTTATCAGCGCATCGATGACTGTCTCCGAAATCCTTTGTCAAAACGATAAATTTGATATCATCCAACTCGGAGGTTTCTTGCGACATAGCTCGCTGACAGTGGTCGGCAAATACGCCGAGATGTGTTTGGCTGACTTCGCTTGCAGCAAATTGTTTATGGGTGTGGATGGCATTGATTTCGATTTCGGACTGACAACAACAAATTTAATGGAGGCTCAATTAAATCGTGTCATGATGAAAGCTGCTGCCAAAACAATAATATTAGCCGACTCATCAAAATTTGGCAAACGAGGATTCAGTCGAATCTGCAACATTGAAGATGTAGATCATATCATAACAGACGAGAACATACCTGACAAGTACGCCAAACACATCATTGAGTCAGGCGTCCAATTGACCATTGCTCCTACAAAAGGTTTCAAAAATTTATAAGTTGAAATAATATGTACCGGTGCTCAATACAACATAAAATTTAAAGGTTGTGCCTTTTATATCAATATCAGTATTGACTGCCGGAACATTAATATTTCTTTCCCACTCATCAGTCCATGGATTCCAAGCGGACAACACTATTGATTTATATAATATACCATTACTGCGATAAGCGACTCTCATAGCAATCGTTCGCCACACCCCCGTCGCATCATAGCCACAAGCCAAGGTTGCGACCTCTCCCTTATTAAGATTTTTATTAGCGTTAGCGTCATTCATGCTTACCCATCCTTGATTCCATGGATAATCACTATTAAAATAATCCGTCGGAAACAGATTGGTTTCATTATCTATTGTGTCATTTTCATAAGCATAGCCATGGCTGTTATCTATTTCATTCGACATCGCAAACTCTCTAAAAAACATCAATCCAAACAGCACAACAATTAACAACAAAATCTTTTTCATAAACACATAATAATAAAAAAGTTGCAGGATTAAATTTCCTTTAATCCTACAACAATCCTATTTAATTTGTGTTTACTTTCTTATTTGCTTTTCAATTTCAGGCTTAACGCTTCTGATCAGAGAAAAGAATGCAGAATCAAAAGCTTCCACTAATTCCGGTCTTTCTTCAATCAGATATTTGCTTTGTTTCGCTTTTGCTTCAAGCAGAAGATATTGCAACTGCGTACTATCCTTAATTTCAGCATTAATCAATACCTTGGCTGCATTACGCCCTTCGTTAATTGCATTTTCGATTTCTTGATTTTCAGCATCGCTTTTTTTATCACCACAGCCGACAATCACACCGGAAACACAAAAGACAGCCAAAGCCAATAGCGCTCTACGATTTATGCTCATAATTACAAATGTCTTTCCGGATAAAGATCATCCCACCATCTTGAATCATCTTGCAACCATTTTGCAAACCATGCCATGATAGTATTGTGCCAAGGGAGACGCTTTGTATAGTTGACGATTACGTGATCTTCGCCGTCAACAGTTATCAACTCTACGTCCTTACCTAAAATTTTCAAGGCATTAAACAGCTGAATACTTTCACCGACAGGGACATTAGTGTCATGCGTACCATGAAGAAGGAGTAAAGGAGTGTTAATCTTATCGGCATTGAATAACGAGCCTTGCTCTGTAAAGAGTTCAGGATGAGTCCATGGATAAGAATCAGCGGCAGCCACACTATTATAACTGTAACCCCAATATCCTTCGCCCCAATAACTTGTGACATTTGAAATTCCCGCATGCGACACTGCTGCTGCAAAAATATCGGTCTTTGTTTGCAAATATTGTGTCATGAAGCCACCATACGAAGCACCGATACATCCGATTTTATCAGCGTTAATGAATGAATGTTCTGCACATAGTTGCTTCACTCCTTCAATAATATCGTCGGCTGTGCGCTTACCCCACGCATTGACGTGACGAGCCGAAAATTCTTGACCATAACCTGTCGTTCCACTTGGATTTATCACATAAACAACGTAGTCACGCGAAGCAAACATTTGTGGAGTATAAGGGTGACGAATTGAGCGTTCTGATGGATTTGTACCGCCATAATAGTAAACAATCAACGGATATTTTTTTGCAGGATCAAAATCCGGTGGATAACAAATCACACCATCTATGACAGTTCCATCCGATGCTGTAAATGTCCATGATTCATCCTTGGCAAGATTGATTTTGTCAAGTGTTTTCTTAAACGGATCGGCAAGCAATTTATTGCTGCGTTTTTTGACATCATACAAATAAGCCACACCGGCATGGTCGTAACCTTCTCCGATATATGCTATCTGCGATGGTTTCTCTTTGCTCATGCTGAATGTTGACACATAATCAACTTCGATAGGAAGACGATCGTATTTTTCTGTCTTTGGGTCATAGACAAATATTCTTGAGTAGAAACCATCCTCTCCACGGAAATAAATTTTGCCGTCACCTTTTGCCCAATGAATAAAGCCGTCGATATTCGGGTCAAAATCAAGACTTATCGCTTTGACTTCTTTTGTCGCAAGGTCCATTATGTAGGCCTGATTATCAAAATCATTCGGTATCGGATGACTGCCACAATTTTTACCGAGGTTGTCAAATGCCGCAGCACTGCCGATAATCAACAATTTTTCACCATCAGGAGAATAATATGCCTGGCTGATAAAACCTGTGTCGGTCGCTATTGTGTCAACAGCAAGAGTATTTAAATCGATTTCATACAACGAGATTGATGTAAACGGACGCTTTGTCGGAGTGTCTTGATAAGTCATATAGACAAGGCGTTTGCCATCAGGGGCGATATCCGAGATGTATGTGCTATGATTGCCGAATGTCAAACGCTCTGAAAGACCGGTCGCCAAATCATATTTCACAATAAACATTCTTCTTCGATTACCCGGAATTCTATCGTCAGGATTTACGTATCTGCGCATCGGACCTTCTTCTTTGACCCCTTCATCTACATCATAATAAAACAAAGCTGTCTCATCAGGACTCCACGTAAAGTCTTTTTCCGGAACGTTTTTAGCAACGACTTCTTCTGCGCCTGTCTTCACATCTTTCACTATCAAATCAAGACCCGAATCAGAGTTGACAGTGTAATACAAACGGCTGCCCTTTGGCATCCATTGCATTTTTGGATCCACATTGCTGTCTATCACCTTGCCCGTTTTGAGATCGGTCAATGTTGCATACACACGACTGCGATCCATCGAGAAATTATTACGGAAAACTGTCATCAGATAATTGCCGTCTGCCGACACACTGACTGAAGATGCTTTCTCTCCAAATGCTATATCTCGCATAGCAAACCTGCGAAGCATATCTTTGCCGGAATGTAGAACGACATCCTCATAACCGGAGTTTGGCTCAAACGCCACTTTCAATGTCGGTTCTGCTTTATCTTCTGCATCCGAGAGCAGTTTGATTGTAAGCGTATAGTCAATTTCCGGTTCAAGACGAAGATCGACTTTCGCACAACTTTCTGCCGAAATGCTGTCTTGTGCGCTGCTCTTAGTAAATATTGATTTACCATCCAAAATAACTTCAAATCTCGCTGTCGATTCTACATTTAATTTCCCTTTCAAGAATTTTTCAGCTCTGATTTGAGTCTGCAACATGTGGATTGCCGCATTTTTATCCGGACGTTTCAACGACACCACGCCGGCTGTATCTGCCATTGCTTCAAACGAATCGCTGAAATCTACGACTATCGATGATTTCAACAAATTAGCTACATCGAATTTTGATCCGTCGGGAGCAATTGTGTCATTCATTACCGGACGTCTGACTTCAATAGCTTGCTTTTGACTGAAATCTGTCAATACAACATTAGCTGCTATCGACCCTGCCGACACAGCTAAACAGCCAAGAAATATCACCTTCTTAATATCCATAATATCTGTATTTTTTATTTCTAATTGCAAATTTACACAAAATTTAAATACAAGACAAAAAGAATTGTCGTTTACTGCCAATTTATTATTCAATCGGCATCATCCGACATCAATGAGTCGGTTATAAAATATAGAAAACGCAACAATTATCAGGAGACAATCGCTGCGCTTCTTCGTTATGGCTTTAATTTGATTTCTTTTAATTTTCACGTCTATCCATTCGAATCGACGACTATATATGATTGATACAGATGCCTTTCAAATACCACTGATACAATCGATGTACGCCCTCGTCGATCTCTATTTTGTGTTGCCAACCGAGAGCATGAAGCTTGCTGACATCGGTCAGTTTGCGCATAGTGCCATCAGGCTTTGTGCTGTCCCAATGCAATTGTCCTTTAAAACCTATTTCTTTGACTATCTTCTCTGCAGCCTCACGAATACTGACTTCCTTGCCTGTACCCACGTTTATATGACAATTGCGAATTTCCTTGCTGTCGGCATCGTATGTGTCTTTGAAATCGACATTTAGCAATACGTGAACACTTGCGTCAGCCATTTCTTCACTCCATAGAAACTCTCTCATTGGAGCACCTGTACCCCAAAGGGTCACTTTCTCTGCACTGATGCCGTATTTAGCCAAAATGTCGGCAATTTCTTTCTCCGAAGCATTGCCGCCAACACCTTCGACCGGTCGCAAATTTAAATCTTTACGGACGGCTTGCCAATCTCCTTCGTTCAGGCATTTGGCAAGGTGGATTTTGCGTATCATCGCTGGGAGAACGTGGGAGTTCTCAAGGTGGAAATTGTCGTTAGGACCATAGAGGTTGGTCGGCATCACAGCGATGTAATTGGTGCCGTATTGGAGGTTGAAACTTTCACACACCTTCAGCCCTGCAATTTTTGCTATGGCATACGGTTCGTTGGTGTATTCCAATGGTGATGTAAGCAACACATCTTCAGTCATCGGTTGAGGCGCTTCTCGCGGATAAATACATGTACTGCCGAGAAACAACAATCTTTTGACGCCATGTCGCCAAGCTTCACCGATTACATTTTGCTGAATTTGAAGATTTTCGTAGATGAAGTCTGCTCTGTAACGCAGGTTGGCCATTATTCCGCCGACATGCGCCGCTGCCAAAATAACTGCATCCGGGCGTTCTTCATCGAAAAAACGTTTGACTGCGACTGCGTCAAGCAAATCAAGTTCTTTATGGGTACGACCGACAAGGTTGGTATATCCTCTCGACAACAGATTATTCCATATCGCAGAGCCCACCAAGCCACGATGTCCGGCAACGTAAATTTTACTATTTTTATCCAGCATCTCAGTCTTGCGATTTATCATGCAGTTTGCGTGCAAATTTCATATCATGTTCGACCATGAGTCTCACCAATTCCTCAAACGGTGTCTTTGTCGGATTCCAGCCGAGGAGAGTTTTTGCTTTTGTAGGGTCGCCGAGCAACTGCTCCACCTCGCAAGGTCGGAAAAATTTAGGATCGACTTCGACGAGAGTTTTTCCTGTCGCAACATCGATACCTTTTTCATCGACGCCTTCTCCTTCCCAACGAAGTTCAATACCGGCATAACGGAAAGCGAGTGTACAAAATTCGCGCACTGTGTGCATTTCTCCGGTAGCAATTACGAAATCTTCCGGTGTCGGATGCTGAAGGATAAGCCACATACATTCCACATAATCCTTTGCATACCCCCAATCGCGAAGAGCATCCATATTGCCAAGATACAATTTATCTTGATAGCCTTGAGCTATTCGTGCTGCGGCAAGAGTGATTTTGCGTGTCACGAATGTTTCGCCACGACGTTCGCTTTCGTGATTGAAAAGAATACCATTAACAGCAAACATGCCATAGCTTTCGCGATAGTTCTTCGTAATCCAAAAGCCATATTGTTTAGCCACACCGTATGGCGAACGTGGATAAAATGGTGTCGTTTCTTTTTGTGGGACTTCCTGCACCTTGCCAAACAATTCCGAAGTCGAAGCCTGATAGATTTTAGTCTTATGCTCCATACCGAGAATTCTGACAGCCTCGAGCAAGCGAAGCGTTCCGACGGCATCTGTATCGGCAGTATATTCCGGGACGTCAAAGCTGACTTTCACATGGCTTTGAGCAGCGAGGTTATAGATTTCATCAGGTTGCACTTGCTGAATGATTCTTATCAAGGAGCTTGAATCTGTCATATCTCCCCAATGAAGATTTATCAAGCGTTTATTTTTCATATCTCTAACCCACTCATCGAGATATAGATGCTCGATTCTTGCAGTATTAAATGACGATGAGCGGCGCATAATGCCATGCACCTCATATCCTTTTTCGATTAGGAATTCAGCGAGATACGATCCGTCTTGACCTGTGATACCTGTGATTAATGCTACTTTAGCCATAGGGAATTTAGATTTATATATAAATAAAAAAAAGAGGACAAACAATCGGTGCCCCGATGAGTTAATCCTCTTTCGCTTGGTGCGCACGAAGGGACTCGAACCCCCACGTCGTCAGACACTAGATCCTAAGTCTAGCGCGGCTACCAATTACGCCACGTGCGCTTTTGCGAGTGCAAAGTTACGACCATTTTCCGAATTGTGCAAATTTTTTCGTCAAAAAAATTAAAAAATATCGGAGAGGCATATTTTCTACTCTTTTCATTAAAACACGCCGTCCAGACCACACTTTTCTAAACGCTTGAATATCAACCAATAGATATTTTTTTAAAAATAATTGAAGAAATATTTGGTAGAATGAAAAATAGTTACTAACTTTGCACTCGCAATTCGGAAACGAATAGCACAATGCTTCAGTAGCTCAGTTGGTTAGAGCACCTGACTGTTAATCAGGGGGTCGTTGGTTCAAGCCCATCCTGAAGCGCTAAGAGGAACGATGAAAGTCGCTCCTCTTATTTGTTTTATAAACCCGGCACATTTAAGAGAACTTATATATCTGTATGAGTCTCTCATAACACACATATATAATATGTCGAAATTAATACCTAATGAAATAGCCGAGCTTCTCGACAACGAAGCAAAGCGCATCAATAGCGAATCATTCATCTCTGCCGACCCGGTGCAATTTCCTCGCCGTTTCTCCAAACTGCAAGACATCGAGATTGTCGCCCTCCTATCGGCCATCATTGCGTGGGGAAAGCGCTCGATGATTTGCCGCAATGTCGAACGAATGTTGTCCTTGATGGACTATGACCCATACAATTATGTCATGGACCAAGGTTATGAAGAGCTCGACTCGCAGATGAATCTGCATCGCACTTTCTTTGCTTCTCATTTTCAATATTTCCTCAGAGGGATGCGTCAAATCTACTTGCGCCACTCGTCGCTCGACGAATTTGCAGCCACCCACAATGCGGGACAAAGCGAAACGCCCTCGTGGCATCTTGTCGCAGCGATGCAAAAAGTAATGAGTGAAATCAACGACGGCGCCTCTTGCTCACAATGTTTGCCGACAAATCTTGACCAAACAGCATTAAAGCGCATCAACATGGCATTGCGTTGGCTTGTCAGAGACGACGGCATTGTCGATATGGGCGTATGGAAAAGCATCGACAAATCGAAGTTATACATTCCGCTTGACGTGCATGTCGGAAACACAGCGCGCGATTTGGGTTTGATCACTCGCAAAGCCAACGACCGAAAGACTGTCATCGAGCTGACTTCCATGCTGCGCACATTGCGTCCCGACGATCCTGTCATCTACGACTATGCACTGTTTGGCATCGGAGTCGGCGTCTGAACCTGCACTGCATTTTGAAAAATGACGGTATTTTTGTAATTTTGCACCATGAATATATTGACGGCGATAATAGAATTTCCTTTACGTCAACCGGTAGCTATATTTCTGCTGGTTCTTATCATCATTTTATTTACGCCTCTTTTGCTTCGTCGCCTGAAGATCCCACACATCATCGGCATGATAGTGGCAGGCATGATAGTCGGTCCTTACGGCTTCAATATCCTTGAGCGCGACGCAAGTTTTCAGATTTTCGGTCAAGTCGGCATCCTATATTTGATGTTCCTGGCAGGGGTCGAAATCGACATGTTCAATCTGAAACAAAACCTGCGGAAAGGCGTTTTATTCGGATTGACATCATTCGCCATTCCGATGATAGGAGGAATACTCCTAACTCATTATATATTAGATACTTCCTGGCTCACAAGCACATTGATAGCCTCAATGTATGCCTCCCACACTCTCATTTCTTATCCGATAGCCGCCCGCTTCGGGCTGACCAATTCGCGCTCAACTGTCATCTCGATTTGTGGAACGGTGGTCGCCGTACTATTGGCGTTGGTGGTCTTGGCAGAAGTCGTTGCCGTCAAAGAACACGGCAGCTTTCAATGGTTCAGGATATTGAAGTTGATAGGGTTGCTGATTGTCTATTGCGCCACCTTATACTATCTGATGCCGATCGCCACACGTCGCTTCTTCAAAAGCGTAAGCGAGCCGGTCACACAATTCATCTACGTCATGGCTATGATGCTATTGGCGTCCTTGCTGGCACAACTCATCGGGCTTGAAGCCATTCTCGGTGCCTTCCTTGCCGGACTTATTCTCAACCGTTACATCCCCCAACGCTCGGCGCTGATGAGCAGAATAGAATTTGTCGGCAACGCTGTGTTTATCCCTTATTTCCTGATCGGTGTCGGCATGCTGATCAACGTCAGTGTGATAGTAAAAGGATGGAATGTGGCATGGGTTGCGCTCAACATGATAGTGGTGTCGTTGGCTTGCAAATGGGTTGCCGTTTACATTGCTCAACGTCTTTTCGACATGAGCAAAGTCGAACGACTGCTGATGTTCGGTCTGACTTCGGGCAAGGCTGCAGCCACAATTGCCGCAACGATGGTCGGCTATCAATACGGATTGATTTCTGAAGACATCATGAACGGCGCCGTGCTGATGATTTTGGCTTGTTGCGCCATAGCTTCAATTGCGACAGAACGTGCCGCAATAAATATGCGCATGAACCTTGCCGAAGAAAAGCTCAAACAAGAAAAAGGAGCCAAACGAAGCGACGCCCGACAACTTGTCGCTGTGGCAAACCCAATGACAGCAGAAGGCATCATGAAAATTGCCATCTACATGCGCCACCCTAAAAACAATCTCCCGATAACGGCTCTATACATCAGAAACAACGACGACCCGGCTAATATCTCAATGGGCAAAAGCGCACTGCAGACTGCCGTCAAGGTGGCTTCGGCAGTCGATATAAAGGTGAACGACGTCGAAAGATACGACATCAACATTGCGACAGGACTTGTCAATGTCCTAAAAGAAAAAGACTCTACCGACATCATCATCGGGCTGCACCGAAAGTCTAACATTGTCGATTCATTCTATGGCTCTATGATCGAGCAATTGCTTCGCACCACCAACAAGTCAATCATCATGAGCCGATGCTTCATTCCGGTCAACACCGTTACGCGTATCGTGGTCGTTGTGCCGCCGAAAGCAGAGTTCGAAACCGGTTTTCGCCAATGGGTGATACGCATAGGCAATCTCGCGACGCAAGTCGGCTGCAAGGCGATTTTCATCGCCTACAAAGAGACGATACCATACATACAAGGTGTCCTACAGGCTGAAAAATACAACATCAGCCACGAATATCGCGAAATGGAAAGTTGGGACGATTTCATAATGCTCTCAAATCGTATTCACGACGACGACTTGCTTGTGGTCATTGGTGCTCGACGAACATCCATCTCGTTCTCGTCCGACATGGAAGTAATGCCGACATTCCTCGGTCGCTATTTTGC
>JAZTZN010000043.1:0-38616 GCA_045637445.1 Muribaculaceae bacterium | reverse complement strand
TGATTATTGTGAATCTCTTGAGACATTGGATTTTCCGTCAAATGTATTCTTTTTTGGTGATGATTTTCAAGGCAACCCACGTCCTCCAATCACTTATCTCACGGGATTAAAAACTATTACTTTGCCTGTTCTATGCTTTGTGGGAACAGATAAATTTCCGTATGATAAAAGACCAAACCCCAGTCCTTATTTTATCGCAGATTTCAAGAACTCAAAAAATCTTACGACTATTATATCCAAAATTTTAGACCCAACAGATATTCAGTTGAGACGTACAAAATTTAATTCAGAGACCTACGAAAAAGCAACGCTGAGAGTACCGGTCGGAACTGCTGATTTGTATCGCCAGTGTGAAGGTTGGAAGGAGTTTAAAAATATTGTTGAGGATCCTACAATCATAGGAATGTTGACCGGTATAGATGAAGTGTTTGCTACTGATAATTCTTTTAATGCATATTACCATAACGGGCAGATACGATTTGAGTCAAACGATATCGCAGAAGTAGAAATCTATGATTTGGCAGGTAAATTAGTAATGCAAATCATTTCGGATAATGGTGTGGTAGATGCGTCAGATTTAGAGGCTGGTATATACGTGGCAAGAATCGCCACTTCATCAGATATCGCAACACTAAAATTTCATACTCGCTGAGATAAAAACTGATTTTGCGATAACATTATAGAAGCAAGCAAAATAGGCTGCGACATCGGAAACTCCACGTCGCAGCCTATTATGTAATAGATTGGTTATAAACTTTTTACGAGTCTCCTACCTGTCTATCCGAAAGGGAGCTTGACATGAGGATTTATGGTCTGATTATTCGACGATTTCGCCAAGGAGGGTGGCTGATGATGCCGAGTTGATTTTGACTTTGACAAATTCGCCCGGACGGTGGTCGCCTCGTTTAAAGACTGCCACTTTGTTTTGCGATGTACGACCGAACAGGTCTTCTTTCGAACGCTTCGACACGCCCTCGATGAGCACTTCAAATGTCTTGCCGATGTCGTTCTGATTGCTCTGGTTGGACAACTCGTTTTGAAGGTCGATCATGCGATTAAGTCGCTCTATCTTAACCTCTTCCGACACGTTGTCAGGCAGATGCTTTGAAGCGTAAGTGCCCGGTCGCTCTGAGTATTTAAACATGAATGATGAGTCGAAGCCCACTTCGCGCATAAGGTCGAGCGTGAGTTGGAAATCCTCTTCGCTTTCGTCGTGGAATCCGGTGAACATGTCGGTCGAGATACCGCAATCAGGGATTATGCGACGGATAGCGGCGATGCGGTCGAGATACCATTCGCGAGTGTAGCGGCGGTTCATAGCCTTAAGCACGCTGTTGCTACCACTTTGCACCGGCAAGTGGATATGCTTGGCGATATTAGGGTACTTCGCCATCATCTCGATAGTCTCGTCACTCATATCTTTAGGATGAGATGTGGTGTAGCGAATACGCATATCTGGAGCAGCTTGTGCCACCAATTCGAGCAATGCAGTAAAGTCGGTCACTTCGCCATTCTCGGCTTCAAAACGATAGCTATTGACATTTTGTCCTAAAAGAATCACTTCTTTAAATCCACGAGCGCGAAGGTCGGCAAGCTCGTTGAGAATGCTTTGTGGCTCACGACTGCGTTCGCGACCGCGAGTGTATGGCACGATACAATAAGAGCAGAAATTGTTGCAGCCACGCATGATAGAAATGTAGCCACTGATGTTTGCCGTACCGATACGCTTAGGGATAATATCGCGATAAGTCTCAGTCGTTGAAAGCTCAATATTAATCGCCTTATGACCGGTTTCGGCAGCAGCCACCAGATTAGGTATATCCAAATACGAATCCGGACCGGCAACAATGTCAACGCCATAATCGTTGATCAAATGCTCCTTAAGACGCTCAGCCATGCAACCGATCACGCCGATGATAATCTGACGTCCCAACTTGCGACGCAACGCATTCCAATAAGAGATGCGTCCGTAGATTTTCTGCTCGGCATTGTCGCGAATAGAACATGTGTTTAACAACACCGCAGACGCCATCTCATCATCTTCTGTCAAAGAATAGCCTGCCATCTCCATCATCGTAGCGACAACTTCAGAATCTGCCACATTCATCTGACAACCATAAGTCTCAATACGCACTTTTTTGTCGATTGCGCCGTTTTTATCGTCTTTAGGTAAAAAAATTGTCTTCATTTTTAGTCTATATCGAATTAAATAATTAATTTTGTGCAAATTTACCATTAAAATCTAAACGTTACAAATGAGTATCCCATTTATTTCAGCTGAAGAGGCTGCGAGTATCATTCAAAATGGAGACAATCTTGGTTTTTCAGGCTTTACAGCATCAGGAACACCTAAAGTTGTAACTGTTGCTTTGGCAGAACGTGCTAAAGAACTCCATGCGAAAGGCGAACCTTTCAAAGTAAACCTTTACACAGGTGCAAGTACTAACGACCACGTGGACGGCGAATTGTCTCGTGCAGAAGCTATCGGCATCCGTACGCCATACCAAGGTCATGGTGACGCGCGCAAGCTTGCCAACGCTCAGAAGATGAACTATTTCGACACCCACCTCTCTCACATCTCACAAGACCTTCGCTATGGTTTCTATGGCGACATCGATGTAGCTGTGATTGAAGCTACCGAAATGAGCCCAAGCGGCGAAATCATTCTCGGTGCAGGTATGGGTATGACTCCTACCATTGCTCAAATGGCTAAGAAGATCATCATCGAATACTCTTCTTACTATCGCACATCATTCCGCGGATTCCACGACAACTACGTGTTGGCTGATCCTCCTCACCGTCGTGAAATTCCTATCTATAAGCCAAACGATCGTATCGGTAGCACAGTTCTTAAGATTGACCCGAAAAAAATCATCGGTGTTGTGCCTTCTAACGCTTCTGAAAGCATCAAACCTTTCACAGCTCCTGACGAAGTGACACAAAAAATCGGTGACAATGTCTGCAAATTCCTCGCAGAACAACTTCGCCTCGGCAAAATCCCTAAAGAATTCCTCCCTGTACAATCAGGCGTGGGCAACGTTGCTAATGCTGTGCTTTACGGCTTGGGCGAAAACCCTGAAATCCCTGAATTCGTGATGTACACTGAAGTTATCCAAGACGCTGTGATGGACCTCATGAAGCAAGGCAAGTGTAAATTTGCTTCTACTTGTGCGCTCACATTCAGCGACGGAGCTATGCTCGACTTCATGGACAACATCGACTTCTTCCGCGACAAAATCCTCATGCGTCCGGGCGAAATCTCTAACCACCCTGAAGTAGTGCGTCGTCTCGGCCTTATCGCCATGAACACTGCTCTCGAAGCCGACATCTTCGGTAACGTCAACTCTACTCACGTTCTCGGTAGCAAGATGATGAACGGTATCGGTGGTTCTGCCGACTTCAGCCGCAACGCCTACCTTTCTATCTTCTCTTGCCCTTCAATCCAAAAAGAAGGCAAAATCTCAACTATCGTTCCTATGGTATCACACGTTGACCACAGCGAACACTCTGTTAAGATCCTCGTTACAGAACAAGGTGTTGCCGACCTTCGCGGTAAAGACCCACGTCAACGCGCAGAATGTATCATCGAAAACTGCGTTCACCCTCTTTACAAAGAGCTCATGTGGGACTACCTCAAGCTTGCTAAGGGCATCGGTCACACTCCTCACACACTCAAAGCTGCATTCGCACTTCACCAAGCATTCCAAGAAACAGGTGATATGCTTCAAACAGACTTTGCTAAATACGTATAATGCCGACATCGGTCAGCATTCACAAAAACGCATTATATATAGTAAAACATATATATTAGCTAATTCAATAAACCTTAAAATGGCGAGAGCGACGCTCCCGCCATTTTTCGTATCATATAAAATTAACGTTACCAACGTTTTCCCGCAATCATATATCCATCATATAAGACACATACATAATAATAATCAGATGAGTCTAATGTGCGATCAAATAAAAGTTCTTTTTTTCCACCACCTTCATAAAATGTGAGTTGATGAGAATTCGAAATAACTTCAGAGTGATTAGTATTTGTTGCAACAATTGAAATGGTTATATCTTTCCTGCTTGGAGAATAATAATCAAAACTTATTTTAGAAGAGTTGATATTAATATTAGAAATGATAATTGGATATATATTGTAAGCTTTGTTTTTTTGTTCTCTTATAACTTGATTTTCTTCTATTTTATCTTGTAGAGATTGCGTTAAATTTACAATTGAGTCGTGCGACAGTTCTATAGTGTTATTTTTTTGTATAACCTCCTTCTTGGTGCGATTAAGATCATTTTGAGTTGATTTCAAATCATCCTTAAGATATAAAATGCCAATACCACAAAATGCGATGGCAAAAGCGAGTAATATTACATATTTATATTGCTTCTTCTTGGCATTAACTTCTTCAATCTGCTTCTTCAGTTGATTGTTTTGTTCTATTAGTTGTTCATTTTTAGCATTTATAGTAGCAACAACATTGCTTATGCGTTTCATCTCTACAGAATCATAATCTTCATCCTTGTAGATGTAAGTATATCCGTATGTATATGTTGCTTTTATTATTGTTGACGCATCATCTTTAATGCTATATGATTGAATGGAGTTTTTAGAGACGGAGTATTCTGTCGGAGGTAGTGGCTTTGCTTCAGCATACATTACATCAAGTTTATATTGTATGCTGTTAAATGTATCATTAATATCTTCAGTCTTTAGCCTGAAGTCTATTAAAGAACTATCGAATTTTCCATTGTTAGTCAGATAAATGATTGATCCTTTATTTGCGAGTTTGTCAAATGTATTCTCAAATAATTTGAATAACTCAGATATTTTTTCAGTATATCTATCATTCCAAAGGCAACAGATTCCTATATATTTATTCCCCTCTAATTTTCTGATGTATGAGTAATACATCAAATTATTACTTCTATGGGTAATTATCTGAGTCGGGGCCTTAGCGTTGCTGATGAGTTTATCCAAAACGTCAGATGTAAAATCAAATGGGTATTGTGAATACCCATTTGATAATTTGCCAAAGAAATATAGTGTCATGACTTTATTTTAACGTGAAGTTAATTGTTTCATTAATATTGTCCACTTCGACGGAAGCAACTTGGTCAAAAACGGCATTACCGAGCAGGACAGGAGCTTCTTGGTTTAAAGAAACAGTTGTTTCGATGTTAAACAATTTAAACCCATCTTTACCTCCGATTTCAATTTCTCTAATTTGATATACTGCATTTGGGACAATACTGCCATCTGCCACTTGTGATCCGGAGAAACCGACTATATCATTTTCATTAAACTTCCCATTTTTCAGCAATGTTTGCAATTCGTGCAAAGACATGTGCATTCCGGAGCATCCCGGGTCATAAATAGCATCCATCGAGACTCCATTTATTTTTACAGGAATAGTTTTTACACCACCCAATTCTGAGTAATCGATTTTGACTACATGTTCCTTTTGTGCGTTGTTAAGATTTACCGGTGGTTTCTTTTGCCCATTTGTGCAAGCATTCGAAAAAATCAATATACAAATGGCACTTAAAATTAAAATATATTTTTTTGCTCTCATTATTCTATATTTTATTATTTTAATTAAGACTCTGATTTAACTTCCGGAGCAGTATTTTCTTCTGATTTTACACTGTTACCACGTGTATCCGTTCTATCAGTTTTTGTTTTTGTCTTTATTTGTTCAGTTGCTGTTACAATAGATAAAGTTCTCTGTTCGACATAGAATCCACCTCCTCGTCCACAAATAACTATCATTCCGACTACCGAGCCTGTAATCAACTTATTTCCTTCAATTCTAGTTCCGGAAGGAGCTTTTTCCAAATAAAATTCACAATTATTTTCCACTCCACCATCATTCAAGTTAAGTGTATATTGCATTTGTGGTTTCAGACCTCCTTTTCCATTATATCCACCGATATTAATTGTATATGTCTTGACTGATTCATTATCGAGGTTTTCTGTCGAATTAGATTCCTCAGTTTCTGGAGTTTCTGTTTGCTGTGATTGCATAGTTTGATTTTCAACTACCGACTCCGTAAGATATGGTTCATTTTTAGGAATATCAGCAGAGGCTGGCGCTTCACATTTATTTAATGATAATAAAAATAATATAACAACAAGTAAAAGTGTATTTGTGTATGTCACAATTTTGCTTATTGACAATATCGTTGGCTTTGGAGAATTGCCACCTTGTTTGATTTGAAATTTTTGAGTCCAAAGACCGACAAATTTTTCAATTTCCGGTTTCAATTCATTCCATTTTTTTGCTATTGGAGAATTGCCTATAAGTTTTTCCAGTTCTGCTATTTTTGCTTCAGCTACTTTAATCTTGTTGTTTAGATCGGAGATAGTCGCGTCTTTCTTTGCTAATAGATTATTATATCTTGCTATTTCCTCTCTATGCGCCTTTTCTTTTTCTTCAAGTTTCTTAGCATGTTTCTGTTCTATCTGTACCAACTGTTGCTTTAATTCAGCATTTTGGATTTCAAGATTAGTGAAACGAGGCTGATAATCTGGAGATATAATTATCTTAGTCTTTTTTGCGTCTTCTCTAAATAATTCACTGTCCACTTCTTTTAATGAATAAATAGTGCCGGAAGTACTTCGTGTATCGATATTTGTAATATTTTCGGAAGCCTCTAATTTATCTAAATTTGTTTTAATTACCTCAGCACACTTAATAAAAACATCTGACTTCTCCGAATAAGAGTTGACTAAGAATTTTTCCTCATTTGAGGTTTTGCTTAGGATATTGTTTTTAGAAAGAAAGTTATATGCTTGGTCAAGTAGATTGTATAGAGTAATAGTGTTTTTACATATCTTCTTCTCAAAGCATATAGTAATTGCACAGTAAGAGTCCGAACGACCACCTTTTTCAAAGAAGTTTTTGCGATGAAGATATGTGTAATAGCTATTGCCATTTATTTGGTCAATAATCATCACACTTGACTCTTTAGAGCCAACTTTATAATCCAAAAATGATTTCAGATAAATTAAATCTGAATTAATTATTTGATTTTCTGCAGGCCAAAAATCTTGACCTGCAGGACGTCCATGAAAATATACTTTTATCATAGTGTTGGTTTGATTGATTCTTGAATAGATTTCCATAATCCACTGGGGAATTCATCTCTGCTACGGGTGTAGCCTCCATATTCATCATACGAACCTGTACTGAATGGCACAAATTTATATTTCTTTGTCTTTCCGAAAAGAATGACGTCTTCTGTGAAGATATCGAAGATGCCGGAATACTCGTTGCCACATTGTGTTTCTGCCACTTTAGTGTTGATTTTGCCACCACTTATTAGACTTGTTTTGTCAATCTTATTATATAGAATAATAAATTTGTCTTTTTTGCCGGTACTTTGGTCTTTACAGAACCTAATTCTATCGACGTAATTCTGCTTAACTCCATGGTCAACTTCCCAATTAGGCTCGGTTATAAACAACCAAATTTTTCTGTTTGGTGTATTAAATACTGATTGCATGTAGTTAGGAAATGAACGCCGAGGGTCAGACTGCTTTGAAAAATAATCCTCACCTGCAGCTTCCAAAATGTAGCATATCGGATTGCCAAATTTGTCTGAAATCCTAATAAATAAGAAATCATTGTAATTAGTACCTTTTAATGGTTTAGGTGTGCTGAGCATTTGGTTGAAGTTATCGCTATTCACCTTGTATTCCCATGCAGTTGTGCAAAAGTTTTTTTCTATTTCAATCTTATAGCCAAGTGGACGAAGATAATTGCTTAGTCTGACCAAAGTCATTGTTTTACCACTTTGTTGTGCTCCAAATAGCAATACAATAGGCGTTTTTTGATCATTGATGTGAACATGAATTTGATTACGAGGCGTAGGAGGCTGATCAATATTGTTGTCTTGACTCAAGTCTTCTATTGAATTATCTGTAATTGGAGTGTTATCTATGTTGTCCTCAATCTTAACATTGCCAAGGTCATCAAAACCTTCAAATTGTTCGTTTTCCATAATAGTATAGTTTATTTATAAGTTATTAATTATTTTTTCCATTGGTAATAGAAGAAGAAACCCATCAAGTCTATTACAATTGAGAGTAGAATCCAGAAAATAAATGTCCATGTGTATTTACCACAGAAGAAATCATACATTACAACGTATGGATTGAAGAATCTTGATGTGCGAGTCTCAATGTTGTCTGCAGTGTATATCTCTTTATCGCCTTTATTGAATTTTACAAAACTTGAACCGTTCTTGATAGTTGTATAGGCATCTTGCAATACGGCATTTGTTTGACGAATAACCGGCTCAGAAGCCATTTCAGAAATTCTATTTGTCGCAATTAGATTTTGCACAGTGTCTTGCATTAGATTCATTTTTTTAATATCATCTTGTGCATCTTTGGCTATTTCTTTGCTTGCAACATACTGATCTAATTTCTTTTCCGACAATTTTTGTCGAAGCATGTCTTTCCATTGATTCAGTAGGGTGGTGTTTGTTGCATCATTAGCTTTGTGAGTATTTTGAGGTGTTGGTAACATATATTCGAATCCCATTAATTCGTTAATCTTAGAAATATGGGCTGCAGCATATTTACCAAAACCACTTTTTCCGGTAACTCCTGTCTTTACTTCGTCTTCGAACTTTGACCATTCAGTTAAGACTTTCTTTTCTAAATCATAGAAAGTTGAGTCTATGTTTGAACGATTGGCTAATTGTTGAGAGTAGTTTTCTGTATTCGTTAAATCCTCGCTCAAGACAGCTCCAATTTGTTGGTTATAGAAGAAAGTATGAGCATTTGTTGGGAGAGAAATAAGAATCCATGTTACAATTAGAGTTGCTAATCCTCCCCAGAACATTGTTCTGCGATTGTCACATTCGTTTCTTAGTGCATCAATTATCCATTTTATGGACATTGAAGATAAAACAAATACCAAGAAGACCAGTACCCATACCATAATTGTTCGGATAATTGGATTTGGAGAAAACAATGTAGGCATCATCAATAAAAGAGATGTAGATGTTGCCCAACAAGAAAATAGGGCTGCCAAAACAAAGGCAATAAACCAAAATAATTTGTTGTTCATGTCTTTAGATATTAATAGTTAATAATTTCTCAATCTTAAAGACATAAAAAAGACGTGGAACACTTTCGTTACTCGTTCCACGTATAGAGGCTCTGGAATGCCCAATTCTGATGAACGAGCAACGCAGAGCCCACGCCGATGCTTATAAACGTTTAGTTGTAGCTACTATCGCAGCTACACTTCATTTGCTGTGTTTATAAAACACCCGAGGACATCTACTGTTGCTTCATTCCTGACAGAATTTATTCGAAATTTTCCAGATTTCTATACGTCAAGAATAAAACGTCTTGTAAACGCCTTTGATATGTCAAATTTTCATTACCCACCCCAACCCGTATTCTTCTGTAAAGAATACTAATCGGCGTGGTTTATGATTTTCATCGCAAATATAAAACTTTTATTTTAATAGTCCACAATAATTTTTCACTTTTCTTATGATTTATGTTTTATAACATATTTTAAAGCATTATCATATATGAACAATAGTCTCGGATATAATAATCAGTGATATTTAATTTAAACTCCACATCGAGAAGTATGAGATAAGTCTGCGATCTCTTTATTGCGTTACAAACACCCTCCAACTACCATTCTTCTCGCCACGCTCAACATATTTCTTTTCAATGAGCCGGTCAAGTAGTTTCTGAATAGCTGCGATGCTTATACCCGTTATCTCTTTCATATCTGAAAGTGTCAATGTCGGTTCTGTACGCATCGCATTGAGAATTTTCGTATAGTTAGGTGTGCGGAATGCAATACGTTCACCATCATACCACCAAACATTCTCATTTTTCTCACTCACAAACAGAACATCGTTATAAACCTCTGTGGCAACTAAGTCATTAAAATACTTCAAAAATGGGCGAATATCCTTAATTTCTGCATGAGCACCATCACTTGGCACAGGTCCGACCTCAATATCTGCTTGATGCAAGGCCTCCAAGTATTCACTTTTCTTGCGACTACGGACTACTATCATCGGATAATCGTGTCGCGTAAGAATAAAGTTTACCATCAATCGGGCAATACGACCATTGCCATCCTCAAATGGGTGGATACGTATATAGCGATAATGAAATAATGCAGCCAATTCTATCGGAGAAAGTTTTCCCTCTTGCTCTGCCTTGTTGTACCAGTCAATCAAGTCTGACATAAGACTCGGAGTCTCTTCCGGTGAAGCATACTCAAACCTATCCCCATATCGTGTAATCACACTGTTTGGACGCGTTTTATACTGCCCTGCATGTATCACATAACTTGTCTGAACTCCTCCTGGCAAATTTCGATATACCGTATAATCCTCTCTAATCAGAGTCTTATGTAATGTGCGAATAAAATTTTGTGTTAATGGAACACCTTTCACAACTGCCTCCTCGGTCATCATACGAAGTCCGACATTGCTTGCAGTCATCTCTTGTACATCACGCACATCAGCCTCTCCTATCACCTTGCCAAAAAGCAGCAAAATTTCTGTCTGACCATAAGTCAACGTATTACCCTCGATGTGGTTACTGTTGTAGTTGAAGTCCACAGTAAAACGACGACTAAGCCTTTCCCTATCCTTTTCAGACAATGGCTGTAATTCTTTCCATGCAGCCAAAGCCTTCTTTATATTGAGGTATTTCATCTGTTTCCGGTTTTATTATCATACGTCGCAAAGATACAAAATGTTTTCGATATGGTTATATACCTACAACCTTTTTATCAATTATTTAAACAATTAGTATCTAAATGGTCCTAAAATTGATGAGCAAATCCTGCATCTTTTTTAAGAGTCAGGATGACGATTTGTGGTTAGTTTCGGGGGGCTTTGCGAGATAGAGGGAGGGTGTAGATCAGGGAGAAGGAGGCGCCGAGCTTGCCGTTGCGATTGCCAAAGCCGGGAATGTAGAACGGAGTTGAATTCTTGGCATCGTTGCACTTAAACAGATGATGATAACGCACTGTCCAACCCATCGAAAAGGCCTTGTATATTCTAACTTTGATGCCTAACAATGCTTCGCCATATAGCGCTGTGGAATGTTGGTCGGTAATACTGAAGTTGTGTGACTCATCCCAATATGATGAATTTATGGTAATATTGTCGATGTCATAGTTGAATGACGAGAAGCCACCTCTTATGCCGGCGAATAATTGATAGTCATCGGTGTCGTTGAAGAAGAAATTATAGTTCATGCCGACTTTTACATAAACCGATGGTTTCCCTTTATACGTATAATTTCCTTCTTTTGGGGTGGAGTTTGCAATGCCTACGCCAAGTTCTACTACGGGGAAGAATCTGTTGTGAATCGATAGGTCTGCCCACACGTCAATGCCGCCATATTTCTGGCCGGCAATCGCCATTATAGGATCCCACACGTTCAGCCCGATTGACATCGAGTTGAGTGCTTTGTATGTCATTTTCGGCTTGTTATCACTTTTTATTGTATCGAGTTCCGACAAAAAGAGCACAGGCTCGTCGAGCAATTCGCCTTTCTTGTCATAATAGTGTAATGAGGGCTTAAACGGCTTGTTGTCATCGACATCGACGGGTGTAATTTTTCGAGGAGCTCCTTGATTGGCAACCTTGTCGGAAACAGAATCAATCGGATGCGTGATTTCAGCTACAGTATCAACCAATTCGACACTTTGACTGACTGCCAAAGAGTCAATTGCTTCTGTTTGATAGGCAAACATTTGCCAGCAAGCAGACATTATCATCAATACTATCGCCAATGCTCTCATCACTCAGCCACCTCCTCTGTCTCTACTCTGAAATAGACTCGCAAATTTTCTATTGCGACATTGTCAATAATATTCTGTGGAGCGGTGCACACCACCGAGTCCATCAAATGGCGCGTGTGCTCGATGCTTTCCACCTTATACTTATAAATCGACCCACAAGCTGCCGACACAAAATACGGCACAATCTCATATTTGAATGTTATCGTGTCGTTGTATCGCTCGTCGTCGATGCCTTCTTGCTCGTAATGAAAAATATATGTCGTCTGCGGCTCGTCAATTCTGAACGGCAGATACAGCGAATTGACTCCTACTCCCGACTGCAACAACACAGAATCACCCGGCGCGCCATAACCATAGACAGTCAGACCACTAAGACTTATTGCCTTCGGATCAGTCGATGATGTGTAGAAGCCTGCCAACGGGAGGCTGTTTTTATTATCCAAACACTCACCGGAGATACATGCCGAAAGCGTCAACAGCGTCGCCACTGCCACAAGACAAAGATTATTTTTCGCACGCAATCTCATCGCTCGGATTAAAATTCTTCACCAATCTGATAGTTGTTTCGCTCTGCTGAATTGCGAGTAATCAGCTCGCCCACAAACCCTGTAAGGAAAAATTGTGTGCCTACGACAATCGCCGTCAATGCCAAATAGAAATAGACAGAATTTGTAACGTAGAAATTATAGCTGTCGGAGAATATGCTGACAGTTTTGAGCACCAACACCACCATTACAGCCAAAAATCCGAGCAAGAACATCAACGAGCCCAACAGCCCGAATATGTGCATCGGTTTGATACCGAATTTTGTCTGAAACCACAATGTAGCCAAGTCAAGATAGCCATTAACGAAACGATCAAGACCGAATTTTGTCGTGCCATACTTACGCGCTTGATGCTGCACCACCTTTTCTCCGATTTTTCCGTAGCCGGCATTTTTCGCCAGATACGGAATGTAGCGGTGCATATCGCCATAGACCTCGATGTGCTTCACCACAGCCTTCTTATAAGCCTTCAAGCCACAATTGAAGTCATGAAGATTTTTTATACCACTCACCTTTCGAGCTGTCGCATTGAAAAGCTTTGTAGGAATTGTTTTTGACAATGGATCGTATCTTTTCTTTTTCCAACCTGACACCAAATCATAACCTTCCTTTGTTATCATACGATACAATTCCGGGATCTCATCCGGGCTGTCTTGAAGGTCAGCATCCATTGTAATCACGACATCGCCCTGAGCACGACCGAAGCCGGTATTTAATGCCGGCGACTTGCCATAATTGCGAGAAAACGACACACCATGAATGTTAGGATTTCCCTTTGCAAGCTCGCAAATCACATCCCACGACTCATCTGTGCTGCCGTCGTTGACAAAGATAATTTCATAACTAAACGAGTTGGCTTTCATCACTCGTTCAATCCAAGACGTTAATTCCGGAAGCGATTCTGCTTCATTATACAAAGGCACTACTACTGATATATCCATCGTTTTCTACTGATTTTCGTTATTTTCATTAAAACGCTTTTTTGCCACAAGTCGCACAAGAGGAGCCATTATCATCGATGTCACCGACCCCATGAACACCGTTGTCCACATCATGGATATCACAAAGTCGGCAGACGTAGGCAATTGGTTACGCTCTACTGCATTGCGCAATAATTCCACCTCCGATTCATACTGCGATGCCAATGGTCCGCTACTTATAAAATCGGCTGTCATTGTCGCATACTTTGAAAAGAATGTCGGCTCCACAAAAGAGAGATAAGCCAATGTCACACCTCCGCAAATCAACGACCCGAAGAAAAAGACACATATCCCAAACATCCACAATGCCGAATTTATTCGATACAACGGCTCTTTTATGTATAAACGCACCATCATAAACCATAACACCGCCGGCACAATCAATAGCAACGGATAAATCGCTATCGAGACCTCCATCCGGTACAGGCTGAACACAAAACACAACGATATCACGGTAAGAAACAGCCCCATATAAAGACCGTATTCTGCACCATAACGATAGATTGATTTGGGTTTCGTCGTATTCATTGTTTCATCTTGAGACATTATCTGTGCAAAGTTAGGAATTTTATCCGAAATATTACCCTCACACCATAAATAAAAATAATTACTACGTGGCAAACATGTATTTGAGCCTATAATCACTCTTTTCATTGCGTGACAATCCTCGTAGCATCGCAAACACCCCGATCGGGGTATTTCTCACATCGCTTACTCTCACATCGCTCACCATACCCTATACAACATCTACTCAAATACACACCGTTTTCATCGTACACCAATAAATAATAAATCGGCTGCTTCAACGATTCAGTCAAAACAGCCGATTATAGTTTATTATCAGTTTAGAATGGGAAATTTATACCCACATTAAAGCTTGCATTCGAATTCAACGGGATGCCTTGTTTTGCTATCTTAAAGAAAGTGTGGTCCATGCCGACAAACAAATTGAAGCCTTTAGGATGCAGATTTAGCAACCATCCAAAGCCACAGCCGTAGGTACCTGCCGCAAAGTTAATTCCCGCCGAGAATATTTTTACCGGAGCTACGTTGGCAGACAGGCGAAACTCTGTCGTCGTAAAATTCTTCAATAATCTTGTGGTATTCAACAGACCGAATTTCAATGGGCGATAAAGTGGGAATGTATATTCGGCACCGATATTGAGAGTCGCTCCGAGCATTCTTGTGCGCGAACCGGTGTTACCCATATTATTCAGTTCGTACAATGACGACACATCGTTCTTTAGTTTTTCCAATTCATTGTCAAAGCTATTGACTGCATCATCGTTGATGTTAAATGTATATATGTCTGTCGTAAACGTTTGCTCGCCATTAGTCGATGCCACCACATTACTGCTCCATGAGACAAATCCCAAATCCAATACAGCTGCGCTGAACTGCCAATCATCATTCAATCGATATGTCGCACCCAAATCGAAAGCGACACCGAAACCACCGACGCCGAAACCATTTAATTCCACTCCGTTTACATACTCATGCCCGGTCGAAGAATTGACCGTATTGGTAAATCTCATGCCTTTGATATTCGATTGGATTGTGGCATTTGTCACCGCAGTCCAAGCATCTTCGCCAAGAGTCAGCTGTGCCTTTTCAAACTCTGCATCCACATTGGCAAGGCCGACCAAAAATTTCAATGCGCCACCGACTCTCAACTTATCGGTAATATTTCGAGAATGACCTAACGCCACTTCGACATAGCCGTCGGCATGAACATTGAAATCAGAAATATCATAAGTATTATTCGACACCCCCTCTTTTGCCAACGAAAACAAAGCTCGCGGGATAGATGTGCCGGTATTGACACGTGCGTTTATGCCGATTGTATTATATCCGCCGAATGCCTTAAATCCGGCACTGAGGATGTCAAGTCGGATATTTGCTCCCAACGAATTTTTATCTTCAATATTAGCCATAAACTCATTGACATCGACTTTCGGATTAAGAAACGTTGTCGTTTGACCGTTGACGTTATAGAAAATATCTGTCAAATGCAGATTTCCTTGCAATCCGAAATTCACATTTCCGAGCGCAGGCATTGCCACATACTCATTTTCATTACCAAAAGCCGGATTTAATTGATGACGATAAGTATATTCATCCACAAAATAGCCGGAATTAGTGTTCTGTGCCATCGCACCTCCCGCCACCATGAGAGACGCAAAAAGCACACTGCTTTTTAATATATATTTTTTCATGTCGATATCTGATTAGAATTTTGTTGTGTAATTTCCTGATACTTTCACTTTTAGATTTTTCAATGAAATGTGTTGACTTGGTTTGAGAGATACTCCCGAACCGTCAGACGTTGCTGTCGCTTCAAATCTGATACCGTCAAGATTTTTCACTGCTCCGGTAATAAAAATTCTTACTGCATGAGCATTTGCATTTGCAGGGATTACAGCGCCCTCTACCTTAACGTTGTTGATAACGTTGCCATACTTATCGATAGGATAACCCACCAAATTGAGGTTGATAGGAAGGTCAGAAGTAATATCTGTATTAATCTCAAGTTCTGAGACTGTCAAAGCATCGAGGTCTTCGCTATTCCATCCGTCAAGCACATCGCTATAGACAATTATTGACTCGTCAGCAAGCGCCAAAGGCGAGAAGAACACATATCGACCTTTCACTTTGCCCATATCGACTCCGATCTCAACATTCTCCACTTCCTGCTCCGGAATACATGGGTTGACAAGTGATATATCAATCGATGAAGGCAACCCGTTGCCACTTAAAATATTTCCCAATGTAGAGAATGCCACATGCTTAGAGCCTTCAAATCCCGGATAAAGCGTTTGAGGCATTTTTGGCGACAAACAGAAAAGCTGATCAGACGTTCCGTTCTCATAACCCAATGTAAAGAAACCATTGTCGAGCACAAATTCTTTATCGGCTTGTTCGGCACGATGAGCGATAAATTTGATGCCTGTCTGAGCCGACACCTTATATGGAGCAGCCGGATTATTAATACTTAAATAAATTTGAGGATTTGCAATCCTGATGTCGGTATTTCCTTGCGTAAGCACCGAAGGAAGATCATTAAGATTTATCGGAGCCACATCAAATCCGTCAAAATTATATTTGATTTTTCCACTGAACGTATTGACATCGATATCGCTGAAGTCACATTCTTTCACGAGAGTAATCTGCTTCGGAAGTTTTGAAAGGTCGTCAGTATGCACAACGATTTTTCCTTCAGCAAGCGAAATCTTCTCATTGAAAGTCATCGAATGAAGATATTCATCAAGATATAGACCCATCTTCTTGAAATCTATAGCCTTGAGTTTAACGCCGATATTAATTCCATTATCGACAACCGCCAATTCATCAACCGTAAGATTTCCTGTCTCCGGATCATATTTGCCCGGATAGTCGGCAAGTTCCAATCCCTTAGGCAAATGAATTTGAATATCTTTAAACTCCACTTTCAAATGCTCATCACAATTTATACCACTCAATTTCAACGAAGTGTGAATATCCATGTCAGCCTCTATTCTATCAAGAGAAATAAGGTGCTCGCTGATATTCTTAAGATCAAAATTGTAGTTAGAAAAATCTTCTGTGATATAATACTCCCCGGTAAACACATCGTCCGAGCCCACACGCTGCATCTTCTCACTTGCTCCCGGGATTACCAAATCCAAATGTTTTTCTGTCTTATCGCTACTCGGCGCATCAGCATGAATCGGATCAATCATAATATTGTCTGACTCAAACTCGCCCTCTTCGACAAGCACATACTCGCCATTAAGCACTCTGATGCGACCACCTTCTTCAAGGTTTATCACATCGTCAAGCGTCACCTCATCGACCTTTAGAGGCAAACTCAGTCCTTTCACCTTTAATTCTGCACTTGTGTCAAGATTTGACAAGTCGTATGCATCATCCACACAACCGGACAACATTACTGCCAATGTTGCAACCAATGACAAATAATAATTTCGTTTCATCTTATTAGATTTTTTATAATTACGTTACTTCTAAGGATTAAAAGGAATTTCTAAAAATTCCCCAAAAATCATCGAAAGAGATGCTCAGAACCGTCACATCACTCAAATTTATTCAAACTTAAATTTTCAGGACCTCCCTTTTGTAGTGATTTACATAAGTTCCCTAAAAACATACTCACTGAGTGAATTTATACGGATTACTTTTTCTTACGTCGCAAATATAGTAATAAAATCTTAATAATCCATATTTTTTCTTAAAAATACTTTTAACTTTCTCATTCAACTTTCTATTTAACTTTCTAATCATAGACAATCCCCCCAAAAAAAATCTATCACCTCCACCCCATTTTTCTCCTACAAAAAAGTAGGTCAGAGAACTTCCGTTTCCCAACCTACTCTCATTTCTTTATAAAAACTTTTATAGAACAGCAAAATTACATAATATCACTTAATTAAAATTATAATTTAATTAGCTGGAAATTATATGTCAAAAGCACCTTTATAGGCAGATTAGATATTGATAATAATAGTATGTCCAGGAGTATAGCATACTGAAATATTAATAGCCACGTAGGGAATAATCTACATTGATAGATTTCGCTACGTGGCATTGTATAATATTATAAAATACTAATTAGAGTATTAAGTTTGATTACTCATCAGATTCTTTTACCAGATTAAATTTTGTAGTTATCTCCTTTTGATCTATGGCCTGACGCAAATTGAATCTCTTAGTTTGAGTTATATAGCCAGGTTTTTCACAAGTTATTTCAATCTGAATATTCCCTGAGTTGTTATAATTCATTCCTTTAATATCAAATGATTCGGTCGTTTCATAAGGGGTGGTTCCAACAAACTTTGAATTTGTGCTTTTCACATCTGATGTAGACGATACAACCCTCCAAGATACATCCGCACCTTGAGGACTAGATAATATATACCATCTAATAATGGTATGTTCCAAATCGGTAGAACCATCTCCGTTAACTTGTTTCTCTTCTTTTGTTATGGAATCTGATGTAACGTTGCCAAGGTAATGAAATATTCCCTGCCAATCGATATCCTTTAAAGCTTTTTCATAAGCTTTATCAAGAATATCGGGAATAGCTTGACCAGGCACTAAAGTATGTTTCCCTTTAGCTTGTCCATCAAAAAGAATAATGTGGTCTGGACTGATAAATGCCCAATCTATTACGACTGTACAAAGTGCGCGCCCTATACCATCGGTACATTTAAATTCTTTAAGGTTGGCTTTGAGAGTATAATTATTATTTCTGTCGTATCCGACTGGAAAGCCAGATTTTGACACAAATTCTCTGAAACTCTCTTCAAAAAAGTCCGATACTTCTGGTTCGAATACAAACTTTACTTTCCTTAAAGTAGCTTTCTGTGACTTCTTAGGTAATTGCGATAGATCATAAATTTGAGAGTTATCAACATCGCAATCAGTCATAATGAAAAGTTGTTGCTTAATGTCATTAAATCTGAATTCAGGTTGTGCTGAACACAATAACTCGTAAGTAATCTCTGTTGGTTTTGCATTTGCATAAATACTTACAAAAAAGATACTTGCCGTGATTACGATTAGTTTCACTAATTTTGATTTTGTCATATCATTTGTGCTGCCTCCGGACTCTCCTCATTGGCCATTATATTACAATAAAAAAAAGCGTGAGAGTCTGTACTGTTGCTCGTCCCACACCTGGAGGCTCTGGATTGCCCATCTCTGTAGAACGAGCCACGCAGAAGCCTCACGCTGAATATGATCTACGTATTGACAATCAATGCTCACGCACTGACAATCAATTAAATATACATATCCACAAGGCATCTACCGTTGCTTCATCCTTGACAGAGATTGAAATTTTCCAGATTTCCAGGTGTCAAGAAAGAGCGTAAGTAAACGCTTTCCAATAAAAATGTCTGCCTACCCACCCACGTTGCCCATATCGGGCTTCTGCGAGCGATATGCAATCGCAAAGTTAATTATCATTTCTTAAAACACAAAAAATAAAATAACATTTTTTTAATATATTTTTTGCGAATAGCTATAATTACAATAAAAGCAATGAAGTCCAAAGGCTTCACTGCTTTTATTACTTTTTCTGCGCAACCCGTATCGGGGTAGATGTATATTCACCTTCTGTTTAGGTGGCAGCACTTACCTTTCGACTCGTTTACCACCGATTAACGAGGTTATACCCCCGGGAATATCACGCATTGCGCGACATGTCAGATTATTCATCGACGGTGCATATTGCCACGCGATTCCAGCTTTCTTCGTCAAACATTTCGCCTATGCCTTGACCTGATGCTTCGATACGATCAGAAGCGATGCCGTATTTCTTAATCAATGTGTTCTTCACTGATTCTGCACGCTGATTTGCCAAACGGATATTGACTTCTTCCGGACCGTCTTTTGAAGCATAACCTTTGATTACTACTTTTGACTTCGGATGATTTTTGAGATAGCTTGCCACAGCAGCAACGTTCGGCATCTGATCAGCTGAAATTGTGGATTTACCTATTGAGAAATTGACATAGCGCACTGTGCTCAACTGATTATCCACCTTCACGACGCTGATGACTTCCGGCTTACGATTGCGACACTCGGTAAGGTCGTTTTCCAATTGCTTATTCTTAGCCACCACATCTTCCAATGCAGCTCCCGCTAACATCAACTCGCCACGCAATTCATTGACTCTGGCATTAAGAGCATCGACTTCCGTCTGATTATATGCCTTAACAAGTCCGAAATGATGAAGCCCGTTGCTATTCTTGAAGTGATAAGTCACACCCGCCAAAAGCTCTAATGACGCATGGTTAACGTTGTAGCTGCTGTAGGTCAAATGACTTGACGGGACTGCCATATTCCACACCACCGACGGCTTAAGCGAAATGGTCCATGCTTTGCTCTCTCCGAGATTAAAATTAAGATTCAGCCCGGCTTTTGTGTACCAATCATTATAGTCGCCACCGACTCTTTTCGAGTTGTTGTAGCCGTGAAGCCAGCCGGCTCCTGCTTGCGCTTCGATTTCAAACACTCGTGGCGCACCTGCATATCCGGCAAATAAATTATTGAAATTTACGGTGCCGAAAAGTCCGACGAGTTGATGATCAAATGCATTCTTGTTGGAATATCCAAGCCAACTTGACGTATTGACCGACCATTCACCTTCTACACCCATTCCAAACACAGGAGATATTTGCTTCCTGATTTCCAAGCCTGCGACGCCTCGCATATCACCCCAAAAGGCATGATTCGCCAATGGTGTTGCGCCCCCTCCTTTTAGCGTAATCGACCAATTGTCAAAAAATTCACTCTGCTGCAATGCCATCTCTTGTGCCACTGATGTCGCCACCGCCATAAATGCTATTGCACTCAATAATAATTTTTTCATAGTTAATACTTTTAAAGGTTACTAATCTTTTTTTACATATTTGTTCGAACATATAACAACATTGGGCGCTATCATGTTTTGATAGCACCCAATTATTCTTTATTGATTTATCCGAATTTCAACTCCCACCTCTTCAGTCATTGCAACACACTCTCTCGCATGACCATTAAAAATCTGAGAAGAACTTCGGTTTGATTACAAATCCTACTCGCAAACGATTGTGAAATTTGTTATAGTCCAAAAGGTTTTCTCCATAACCGTTATAATATTGCAAGAACAGATATTGATTACCTTTTTTCGTCAGTTTCCAATTGAATTCCATTATCGTATTAAAGTTAAGGTTCCACCCTTGACGCTTGACCAACATTATATTCCACCCAAATCGTTTGTCGGGAGTTGTCAACATAACGCCACTTTGGAAAATACCGCAATAGCGCAATATGTCTTTATTGTTGCCTCCGTCGATGATTGGGATCCAAATCTTGCCATGCACCATAATACGATCGTCAATGACAATATTAGCGCCAAGCGAAATCTTGTTCCAACTTCTCGACTGTATCGAATCCCTGCCATTGCTCTCATGTTCTATCATCAGCGTAACCTTACCGATGTAACGATCCTTACTGAAAAGTGGTTTTGAGATACCGATACCTGGATTGAAATTCAAATCTCTCATTGGCATTGATTTCTGAAACACATTCCAGAAGCACTTTTGCGTATATGCCAAGAATAGATAAGTGCCCCATGGCAACGTCGATTTTGTCAATCGCTGCGAGATACTTATTTGAAATTTTACGTCAGAATTCATTCCTGTCGGCTTTGAGCCCAAGGCAGTTCCGACGGTGAAATAATTGTCCTTATATAGTGAAAAATACGGCCCGCGATCAAATTCTTGACGCAACGAGTCGGTAAACAATTTTTGATTATCTACACCCAAAATCTGAGCATTGACCGTTAGTGGCAAAACGCTCAACATCACAATTAATAATGACAAAAGTCTGATCTTCATCTCTATTATCAAATTCAGAGCGCAAAATTAGTAATTTATTGCAATCTAACTCTCATTTATCTATCATTTTTTATCGTCTGAATTTCAGTTTTTAACTCCGCATTAGGCAATATTCGTATCGCGACACCCCAAGCCATACCTATATTATATATGTGTAGGATATAATAGCTGCCCGAATTGAGCAGTAATCAAATTTATATTATTTGCATATTATTCATATTTATCACCTAATCCTCGGCTAAAATTATAGCTAAAAATAACATAAAAAGACACCATTTTTAACTTTAACATGCCCAAAAGAGCCCAATAAATGCACACAATTATTTTTTTTGTGCAAAAAATAATGCTTTTATAGCTGAAAAATTTCTGTAATTCAAAAATTAGTGTTTACTTTGCAGTCAGAAATTATGAATATTATTTATTAACATCAAAAAAAATTACAATTATGTCTGAAATTGCAGAAAGAGTAAAAGCTATCATCGTTGATAAGCTCAGCGTAGATGAAAACGAAGTTACACCAAACGCTTCATTCAGCACAGACCTTGGTGCAGACTCTCTTGATACAGTAGAATTGATCATGGAATTCGAAAAAGAATTTGGTATTTCAATTCCAGATGAAGAAGCTGAAAAAATCGGCACTGTAGGTGACGCTATCGCTTACATCGAAAACAACAAATAATTTTAAGAAAAAACTATCCCCTATTTCCCAATATGGAATTAAAAAGAGTTGTAGTAACAGGTCTTGGTACTCTCAATCCTCTCGGCAACGATGTTGAGACTACTTGGAACAACGCCATCAATGGTGTCAGTGGTGCCGGTCCTATTACGCATTTCGATGCATCTTTGTTCAAAACTCAATTTGCTTGTGAAGTCAAGAACTTCAATCCGGCAGATTATTTTGACCGTAAAGAAGCACGCAAATTCGACCTTTATGCCATGTACGCAATTGTCGCTGCAGATCAAGCGATTGCTGATGCTACGCTTGACGGTGAAGGTGTTGACAAAAATCGCGTTGGCGTAATCTTCGCTGCCGGTATCGGTGGTCTTCACACATTTGAAGAAGAAGCCGGATACTACGCAAAGAACGAAGAAAAAGGTCCTAAATACAATCCATTCTTCATTCCAAAAATGATTTCCGACATCGCTGCCGGCCACATCTCAATCAACCATGAGTTCCGTGGACCTAACTTCGGCACAGTGTCTGCTTGCGCATCATCCAACAATGCCCTTATCGATGCTTTCAACTATATCCGTCTCGGTATGGCTGATGCTATTGTGACAGGTGGTGCTGAAGCTGCTATTTATCCTGCAGGAGTTGGTGGTTTCAATGCAATGAAAGCATTATCTACCCGCAATGACAATCCGGCCGGAGCGTCTCGTCCATTCAGTGGCTCACGCGATGGTTTCGTGATGGGGGAAGGGGCTGCTGCTCTTGTACTTGAAGAATTGGAACACGCCAAAGCTCGTGGTGCGCACATCTATGCCGAAGTTGTAGGTGGCGGTATGAGCGCTGATGCTTATCACATCACTGCGACTCACCCTGAAGGTCTTGGTGCTATTCTCGTTATGGAGAATGCTCTCAAAGACGCAGGAATGAAACCGGAAGATATTGACTACATCAATACTCACGGTACTTCTACACCTGTAGGCGACATCGGTGAAGTGAAAGCTATCAAACAAGTTTTCGGCGAACATGCTTACAAATTGAACATCAGTTCAACCAAGTCTTTGACTGGTCACCTCCTCGGCGCAGCCGGAGCTATGGAAGCTATCTTCAGCGTTAAAGCTATCACAGACGGCATCATCCCTCCGACTATCAACCACGAAGAAGGTGATAACGACCCTGAAATCGATTATAATTTGAATTTCACATTCAACAAAGCTCAAAAACGCGAAGTCAATGCTGTTTTGTCTAATACTTTCGGTTTCGGCGGACACAACGCATGTGTGATCTTGAAGAAGTACAACGGTTAAAAAGTTTAATCAAACAAAAACAATAAAAGCGATGAAATTTATTCATCGCTTTTTTTATTTTCCAACTGCAATCAGAAGCTATCGTGTGTAGTCTTACGTAATCTGACGAATTACCAACTATTTTGACCATTAGAGCTCAATTGACCAAAGACTCTAAATTTCTGTAACCAAAATATCGGCAGACGAACAAAATATCGTTTGACAACCTCCTACACGTTCAATCGCAACATCGAATCAATAATCTCTCTATTGTTCGACAAACGAGGCACCTTCCTTTGCCCTCCGAGTTTTCCACTTCCGACCGTAAGGAGCCAATCATCAAAAAGACCTTCTCGAGCAGTCGTTATCGACAATCCATCGAGGAAAATATCACCCGCACGCTTGGCTTGGTAATCAGAATTCAAACGTTGCAATTCACAATCAAGAGTCTGCGCAAACTGTGCTATATCAGCAGGCGCCACATGCCATTCTATAAGCCATTGATGACGTCCACGCGATGTGTCTGTCGTATAAACCGGCGCTGCCGTATAATTGCCAATCGACGCTCCATGTGTTCGGCATGCCGATGCGATGGCTGCATCAGCATTATGCTCCATCAGCTCCTCGCCAAAAGCATTGATAAACGACTTAGTGCGTCCTGCAATACGAATCTTCAACGGATAGAGACTTTCTACACGAAGAGTATCGCCTATTGAATATCTCCACAACCCATTGCAACCACTGATAATCAAAGCATAAGTCTTCTTCTCCTCTATCTCCCATATCTGCATAGGTTCTCCCCACTCTCCTGTGCCCGTCATTGGTGCAAATTCAAAAAACACACCTCTATCGAGCAACATCAGCATCGCCTGATCGTCAAACGTGTTTTGAGCGGCAAAAAATCCCTCAGAAGCATTATATGTCTCGATGAAGTGCATCCTGCCGGGATCTGTTATGTGCTTATATTCATCCCTATATGGCTCAAACGATATTCCTCCATGGAAAAACACCTCAAGATTTGGCCAGACATCGCTTATCCTATCGACATGCGCCTTCTGCATCACACCTCGCAAAAGAGTCAGAAACCACGAAGGAACGCCCGAAATATTTGTAATATTCTGACCTATCGATGCCTCTATAAGCGCCGGAAGCTTCTCCTCCCAATCTGCCATAAGAGCAATACGTTTCGAAGGTACTCGCATCAAATTGACAATAGGATTTATCCTATCGATTAGATTTGCACTTAAATCACCTACCTTGACTCGTCGATTATCAAGCCCCAACTCATTTGCAAACGAACCTCCAAGAATCAAACCCTTCCCCGAAAAAATGCGACTATTAGGCACCAATCGCATATACCCGGCAACGGAATCAGACGCTCCGGGATAATGATTCATTCGCAAAGAATCTGCTGTAATCGGAATGAACTTCGACTTACCGCCTGACGTACCCGACGACTGTGCAAAATTCCTACACACACCTCGCCACAAAACATCAGCTTCACCTCCTACCATACGCATAACTTCAGATCGAATATCCTCATATTCAACGACCGGAACCCTTCTCGAAAAATCATTATAATTCCTTATCGAAGCATAATCATAGCGTCTGCCGATCTCCGTATTCTTAGCCATGCCCACCAAATCAAGAAGCAACCGATGTTGCACCTCATCAGCACTCGAAGCCCAGCGATCAACACGCTCTGCCTGCTTCACAAATCTACGTCTTACCAACGGTGTCAAATTCATATTCTTACCATTTTATCCATTCCAACCACAAATATACAACAAATATCCAGCCGACACAACACAAACAACCACCTCATTTCTCAAAACCACCTTCAATTATAAAAATTTATACCTCATCATATATCTATTTTCAATAAAATAAATTAACTTTGCGCATATAACAATACTTCTATCCTACCATGAACAACGATAAAAGCACAGCCATCGGTTGCTTTATAACCGCCTACATTATAGCAACAATTATTATAGGAATATTCATAAGTGTCCCTACCGCACTTATTATGACATTAATATTTGCAATCACAGGCTTAATAATCAAAATTATAACAAATAAGCAGCAAAAATACACCACCCCTCAAGCCAAAGAAATAAAATACCGACAATCGACAACCATCTCTCTATCCAAACCTATAGAAAACGAAAAACATTCAAAACTATTTCCTTCCATCAACAATAAATTATTCTCTCAAATCCATAGAGAAGTCAGAGCATTACGTGGCATATACGACGAAATGACTCTTGACAAAAAACTTATGAGCGAATTACAAAACGTCGTTAAAGCTCGTTTACTATTTTCAAACAATGAATACAACAACATTATTGATGAAAACAAAGACACTCTGAAAGCCCTTATGCTATCAGACTTTGGGAAAATATATCGCCGTATGGGCTACAATTACGACATACATTCTCGAAAAATCGAGCATTTAGCAATGATAATGTTCTCTTCTGCCATATATCAAGATCTCGTTTACAAAACATTTGATGACATCGACAAATATGGTGCAGAAAACTACAAACGATTCTTTGACACATGCGCTGAAATTTACACTGTCATGAGCCACATTATCGAAAACGATATTATCGAAGGAAATTTATCTACTGCATATTTGGCAAATAAATACCAATCCGATTGGAGAAAACGATACATCCAAGCTCTACACAACCTCTTTTCAGCAATCATTTCAACCAAGACAAATCCGACAGAAAAAGAACGTAATGGAATTGCATATCTGAAAGAAATGCTCAACTCTGCTTCTAATAGCACAAAAATCAACAAAGCAAACAAACACAACATGTCAGAGACCGACCTACAATCACTTATCGGTCTTGAATCAGCAAAAAAATCAATCGAATCGCTCTCAAACTTCATTAAAATTCAACAAAAGCGTTGCTCACAAGGACACAAACCATTGAACTTATCATATCATTGCGTATTTGTGGGCAATCCGGGAACAGGCAAGACCACCGTAGCCCGCCTATTGGCTTCAATATACAAAGATTTAGGCGTTCTCAAAAAAGGGCATCTTGTCGAAGTAGATCGTTCCGACCTTGTTGCTGAATATGTCGGACAGACAGCGATTAAAACCGACAAAGTGATTGACTCTGCCCTCGATGGTATTTTATTCATCGACGAAGCATATACATTGGCCACCGGCAACAACATGGACTATGGAAATGAAGCAATAGCGACCCTCCTAAAACGCATGGAAGACGATCGCGATCGATTAGTCGTCATCCTTGCCGGTTATCCCGCAAACATGCACCAATTTATCGACTCCAACCCGGGACTACAATCTCGTTTTAGCCGATACATTGAATTTGAAGACTATTCTGCACAACAATTAGAAGAAATATTTTTATTAAATGTCAAGAAAAACGATTACGAAATATCCCCGGAAGCACTAAAAGCACTACGCGCAGTATTAACAAACGCCGTCAACCACAAAGATGAAAAATTTGGGAATGCACGATATGTGCGCAACCTATTTGAACACACAATCGAACGTCAAGCCAACAGACTCGCCACCGCGTCACACATAGAAGCCCAAAACCTATCAATCATCGAGCCCGACGACATCCCACAACACTAAAAACACATTACACTCGGCTACAATCCGCCTAATCCCTGTCGAACCGAAAAACCACCAAACACAGCGATACCACTCCCCTCGCATATATATTCTTTGCGTATTGGGATGGATCAAAAATGGGAGATAATCGACGTATGGCAGACAAAGAACAATCACACACTATATAGCGAGACATTAGAGAGTGAGCAATAAATGTCAGCACATTGGGTTTATGTTTGATATAGCCGAACGAGACTCACATCAAAACCAGTCGGCTCACTCCTTGTACTCTGTCGCACAGCCGATAATGGGCTGTACAGTAGTGAAGGTGCAGGTCAAATGCAAAGTATTCGAGCGTGAGTAAACAGTGCATGTCTGTTTTATCGGTACATGGTTGGTAATAAACCAAGTGAGACTCCCCTCAACCCAAGTTTGAAGCGAATTATTACTATCCGGTAAACATGTGACAGAGCCTGTCATCACTCAATTCTTTGTAAGACAAGCCCCCCTGTGTTAATTTTCGGTGTTCTCGGATGGGGATTCGATGCCCAGGTGTTTTAATTTGCGCACCTCAGCAGTCATAGAGGTCTCAATCTCACGCAATGAGTCGAATCGTTGTATCACAGCATACAACATTGTAAGCAAATGAGTATAGCCATCGAAGCTCTTGACGTACCTCTCTCCGCCATATTTTCGACTGATTTCGATAATTTTTTCACGATTAAGTGATTTTATTAACTGACCGAATATCGGCTGTCCGAAGAAATTACTACCTTTGCACATAGTTTAGTTTTTTGGTTTTGGCGAACACAAATTAAGCAAAAAGGGTTGACTCCTGCAAATGGATTCAACCCTAATTTTTTATCCTAATAAAAATTTTTACCGGACAGTAATAGTTATAAATCAACGCAATAAACTTCACAAATATGGCTTGTTAGATAATTGCGTAACAAAATATCAGTTTGAGGTATTTGCAAATCAATGAGAGAGTTATTATCTTTGCACTGAAAAAACAGTCGCAAATGCGACCATTTTTTCAGTAGAAACTAAATACATAGTTATGATTATAAATAGACAAGAATACATTGACAAACTCCTTGCTAAACGTTGGAATGGGAAAGTTAAGATTATTACCGGCATTAGACGTTGTGGTAAATCGTTTTTATTATCAAAACTATTCAAACAACGGCTAATAATGGAGGGTGTTGATGAAAAGGATTTCATCGAGGTCGCACTTGATAGAAAATCAGATATACAATACCGTAATCCAAATTTGTTGTATGATTACATAATATCGCAGACAACTGATTTGAATAGAAAGTTTTATGTCCTGATTGATGAAATTCAGCTTTCGTATAAAGTTAAAAACACCGACATTGATGAATCCTTGGTTTCTGAAGAAGATAGGGATATGCTTTATACTACTTTCTATGACATACTAAATGACCTAATGGCTCGCCCCAACCTTGACGTATATGTAACCGGGTCAAACTCAAAAATGCTTTCCAAAGATATAGTAACTAATTTCCGTGATAGAGGTTGTGAAATAAAGGTGTATCCTTTATCATTTTCCGAATACCTGTCGGCTGTTGAAATGGAAAAGTCTGATGCATTAGAAGAATACTTGATGTATGGTGGTATGCCTTTAGCCGTTTTAGAATCAGGTGAGAAGGGAAAACGCAAATATTTGCAAGGACTTTTTACAAATGTGTATATCAAAGATATTGTAGAACGTTACCAACTTAAAGACGATAATATTCTGAGTGCATTGGTTGATGCTCTCTCATCTTCTGTTGGTTCATTGACTAATCCTAATAAACTTGCCAATACTGCCGGCTCGCTTATGGGGCAAAAACCATCGTATAATACTATAAAGAATTATTTGGATTATGTAGAGGATTCGTATCTATTCCAAAGTGCTAAACGATGGAATGTGAAAGGTCGTAAATATTTCGATACAATCCAAAAATACTATGCAATGGATTTGGGATTAAGAAATGCTCGATTAAACTTCCGTCAGCAAGAGCGTTCGCATTTGATGGAAAATCTAATCTACAATGAGCTTATCCGTAGAGGATATTCAGTAGATGTCGGAGTTGTGGAATTATCTCGCGTTATTGACGGAAAACGTAAGCAATCACAATATGAAATTGACTTTGTCGTAAATATAGGCAACGACAAGATTTATATTCAGTCGGCTTTGAATGTAGATACACCTGAGAAAAAAGACCAGGAAACATTTTCATTAAGAAACACCGGTGATTTTTTCCGTAAAATAGTAGTGTTGGACGGAAATCGTAAAGCATGGACTGATGAAGATGGCGTAATGTATATAGGGGTTATTCCATTCTTATTGAAAGATATATTGACAGACATTATAAAATAAACAATAAAAAACGTTTCCAATATCTTTCACTTCGTAAAAACGTTATATGTAACATGTTTTAGAAGTATAAACAGCAAAATCGGCAACCAATCGGCTGCCGATTTTTTTATTGTTTGCGATAGATTTATCTACGGAAAACATAGCCATTATCGAAGAAGTAATCGCACATAAACAAATCGCGAGCGAAAGCATCGTAATCGAAGTAATATGAGAGATTGCCCATTGTTGTCGTATTCCTCTACAGCTTCGTATGACGGCTGACCGAAGAAGCGAACAGGCGTGATCTCAGTGAAGACGCCGACAGGAATGCCCGATGAATATTTGAGAACGATGTTGGGCTAAATATTCTCGCAGAGGCAGTAGCCGATTTGTGCGATACCCGATAATGATTGATAGCAGTTTTCCATAGCCAATTATTGGTGTCCGATAATTTAAGATATATTGATGATATGGCTATTTTAATCGGCAAAAAGTCGGCAATTTTGGGGTGGGTGAAAATTGGGTGAAAAAAGTTTTTAATGGGAATGTGGCTGTATATATAGGACAGAAAGCTGTCAAGGGTGATTTTTTAGGACAATTTTAGGACAAAATCGCTTTTAATTGTAAAATTTTTAAAAGAAAATCCGTTAACTCGTTGTTTATTAGCGAATTAACGGATTTGGGGTGTGGTCCCACTTGGGCTTGAACCAAGGACCCCCTGATTATGAGGCTATGTAATTGCTCTGTATTAAGCTGATTACTAATATATTAACTATCTCTTTTGTGCCATGTACAAACACGTGTACAAACACCATTTTTTTCTGCTTTTTAACCCTCTTTTTGTGAGAGTTTTGCCCTTAATTCAGACACTTCTTTTTCCAACTCTAAGACCCTCTTTTCGGCAGCTTGACATCGTTCTTCAGACTTAACTAATAAGCCTATCAAATTGCTTATTTCGCTCCCCGATGTTTTCGCTGATATGAGCTTTACTATCTCGTCTAAATTTAGGTTCTTAGCATTGCTATTATTCAGCATTATTGCCCTCGGTGAATTGATCTGATTCAAACTCTTATCTCGTACATTGATGTCCGTAGGATAATCGCTTAAATAATCATCTATATTATCCACCTTGTACATTTCTGCTAATTCTTTCAAAAATGCTTTAGGAGCACTCCTCTTGCCATGTTCAATGACAGACAAAAAACTTTGAGAACGCTTTGTGGCGATAGCCAAATCTTTTTGGCTAATATTTCTCTCAGTTCTAAATCTATGTAAGTCAAATAGTTGCCCTTTTGGTCGCATTTTTGATAATATTTTTAATCACTAAAATAAGTGATATATCCACAATATTGATTATCTTTGCGGTTATATAACCATTATAAAATCACTTAAAGCGTGATGTCATTATTCTTGTGCAAAGTTAATTATTATATTGGTTATAACAAAATATTTAACCATTAAATTTATCAATATAATGAAAAAAAGTAGAAACTTGTCGCTCGTACAGATGTACAGAGAAGAAATGGCTAAACCTACTCCGGCTAAAGAGTTCTTGAATGAAATATGCCGAATAACTAATCGCTCGGAGATAACTGTTAGGCTTTGGGTTAGTGGAAAAGTACAGCCTGAACCTCTTGTGCAAAAAGTGCTTGGAGAAGCATTAAATATTGCTCCCGATGTGTTATTCCCTAAAGTTTCTAAATAATATGAATCCAAATGAACCTAAAGTGCAATTAAGTTCTCGCTATACGGTTTCTGAAACTTGTGAATTGCTGGGAATACATCGAAACAGCCTACGAAAATACACCTTAGAGGGGCGTATTAAATCGGGCGTTCGCAAATCTACTGCTAAGAAGTTTTACCTCGGTAGCGAGATACTTAAATTTTGGCAAAAACAAATTTAATATCTGCTAATCATGAACAAGTCTATTATCGACCAAGTCGTTGACCGTGCCGACATCGTTGATGTGGTTAGCGATGTTGTGCAGCTCAAAAAATCGGGGGCGAACTATAAAGGTTGTTGCCCTTTTCATAATGAAAAGACTCCGTCCTTTATAGTGAACGCAAGCCGTAATTCCTGGCATTGCTTCGGAGCTTGCAATGAGGGTGGCGACACTATCAGCTTCGTGATGAAATACTATAATATGAATTTCATCGAGGCCGTGGAAAAGCTTGCCAACCATTACGGAATTAATATTTCCAAGGAAGACAGAGAGGAGAATGTGCAAAATCGCGAACAGGAACTGAAGCGTGAAGCGATGTTTCTTGTTTACAATGAAGTTCAACACTACTTCGTTGCTAACTTCAAAAACAACAAATCGGAATGTGTTGCTGCTCGTCAATATGCGTTTAATCGTTGGAATGAGAATTTCTGCCATGAAATAGGTGTCGGTTATGCGACTTCCGATTGGCAAGGTTTGGTTAATTTCGCTAATGAGCATGGTATTAGCGAACAATCTCTGCTCGAATTGGGACTTATATGCAAATCGGAAAAGAACGGTCGCCTGTTTGATTTCTATCGTGAAAGAATCACTATTCCAATCAAAGACCGATACGGCAGAATTATCGGATATACGGCTCGCTATATCGGAGACAGCGAAGATACGGCTAAATACCTTAATCCTAAAACCAATATATTATACAACAAGGACAATTCTGTTTTCGGCATCAATGTCGCTTTGCGTGAAGCTGCAAAGGCTGATAAATTCTATCTTGTAGAGGGTGCTCCCGATGTGTTGCGTCTGCAATCTATCGGTGTAAACAATGTTATTGCTTCGCTTGGATCTGCCTGGACGGAAAACCAATTCTCGCAATTAAAGCGACACTCTACAAATCTGTGCTTTATCCCTGATGCCGACCCACCGAAGAGTGGCGAATTTATTGGCACTGGTATAAAATCGGTTATCAAGAACGCTCAAACGGCTATCGCGTTGGGCTTCAATGTTACAGTAAAAGAAATCCCTTTTACTACGGCCGGAGTCAAGAATGATCCCGATTCATATATCCTGAACCGTGCTATTCTATCCGAGATTGAAGAAGTGGATTTTATTCCATGGTATGCCTCTAAATTATTCCACGAAGACATTTCTCAATCGGAGAAGAAAAATGCAGTGGAAACAATCGCCAATCTTATTGCCGGTATCGATGACGAATTGCGTGAAAAGATGTATGTCGATATTCTTGCCAAAATGGGTATGTCGAAGCCTTTATGGAACAAGGCTATCAATTTTGCCAAGAAACGACAGAAAGAGGAACAAATGCAAAAATCAGGACAGAGTGTCAATCTTGATTTGTTGCATAAGTATGGCTTCCAAGAGCGAAATAATCAATACATCGCTATCGGTAAGGACGGCGATTTAGTGCAGTGGTCTAACTTTACTATGCGACCTTTATTCCATATCAAAGACGCTGTTATGCCTCTTCGATTGTTTGAACTGAAAAACGTGTTTAACCAAGTGGAAATCGTGGAGCTGAAACAGGAAGACCTCGTTTCACTATCCAAGTTCAAACAAAAGGTAGAGGGTTTGGGTAATTTCGTTTGGCTCGCCAAAGAGGAACAACTTACTAAATTGAAAATGTTCCTCTATGAATCGACGGAAACAGCTGTTAGAATTGACCAACTCGGTTGGCAAAGACAAGGCTTTTATGCCTTCGGAAATGGGGTGTTCTCTACCGAATGGCATGCTGTCGATGACCTCGGTATCGTACGACTTCAAGACATTGGCAATTTCTATTTGCCGGCGTTCTCGAAGATATATGCCGATGATACGCAGTTCTATCAGTTTGAGCGTAGCTTTGTGCATTATGATTATAATGCTGTTTCTCTTCAGGAGTACTGCAATCGGCTTATATCGGTGTTTGGCGATAACGCTAAGGTAGGTATCGCTTTTCTACTCGCATCGCTGTTTCGTGATGTGGTGGTGAGTACCACGAAGAGTTTCCCAATTCTTAATCTATTCGGCCCAAAGGGTTCGGGCAAATCGGAATTGGGACACTCGCTGATGTCGTTTTTTATTATTGAAAATACTCCCCCAAATATCCAAAACTCTACTGTGCCGGCTCTTGCTGATACGGTGGCTCAATCGTCTAACGCTCTTGTTCATCTTGACGAGTTCAAGAATGATGTCGATATCATCAAAAGAGAGTTCCTGAAAGGACTTTGGGACGGCACAGGACGAAATCGCATGAGCATGGAACGAGATAAAAAGCGTGAAATCACTCGTGTCTCGTGTGGTGTTATTGTCAGTGGCCAGGAAATGGCGACTGCCGATATCGCTTTGTTTACTCGTTTCATTTTTCTTTCCTATGCTAAAAGTGAGTTCTCGCGTGAGGCGAAACGACAATTCGAGGAGCTGCGTTCTATTCGCAAGAAAGGTTGCTCACACCTTACTTTGCAAATCATTAAATACAGAAAGCGTTTTGAAGCTGAGTTCAACGCCAATTATAATTCTTGTCTCCACGACCTCATGGAGCGTCTTGAAGATGCCGGTATCGAAGACCGTATTCTTCGTAATTGGCTTATCCCTCTCGCTGCTTTCCGTACTCTTGAAGGTGTGTTGCATATTCCGTTCACTTATGCCGATCTGCTTGATGTTTGCTCAAAAGGTATTCGCAATCAAAATGCTGAAGTGAAACAGAATAACGAACTGGCTGATTTTTGGAAGTTCGTATCGTTCTTGCAACAAGACGGAAAGGCTTGGCTCGGTTCTGACTTCAAGGTAATGTACTTGCAATCGATTAAATGCAAAGGTATGACTGCACCGATTGAATACACTTCGCAAAAGCCTATTCTGTTTCTCCGTTTCAATCGTATTTCACACCTTTTTGAATCGGGTGGCAAATCAGCTAATGTGCCACATCTTCCTGTCGGCTCGCTGATTTATTACCTCGAAAACTCTTCTGCCTATATAGGTAAGAAGAATGTGCGTTTTGATGTGCGAACGAATGGCGTTCTTGATTATGAATTTGAAACATCGCACGGAAAAACGATTAAACGCAAAACTACTGCGCCAGACCTCGCTATGTGTTTTGACTATCGTTTAATCAGCGATACTTTTGGCATCAATCTGGAAACTTCTAAAACGAAAGAGGAAGAAGACTATGAGAATGATTGACGCAATAAAAGCATTGTTTTTTTGGACTATAGTCCGAAAATTTTCAGTTGATTATACCAATAACAATGATAACATTGATTACATTATTTATTATCAATAGTTTATACACTTAATAATGTGGTAACTTTTAATAACTCTCAATAACATTTTACTTCATGGATAACATTGATTTTACTTTTTTGATAGTTTGATAACATTATTATCAATATTCCATTAATGTAATCTTCAATAAATCAATCGTTTATTTTTTTGTTATCAATGTTATCGAAGTTAATGCTGAAATAGATGTCAATTTTAATGTTTAATATATGACCGAACAATATTGCTTATACATCAAATTAGAGCCGTACATCAAGCAATGGCTCATTTATGAATGTGGTGGAACAATCCCTGTTCTCTTTCCTCGCAATTCTACCGAGCGAGGAATTTTAGAGTTGTTCCTTGAAGAATTACCTGAAAATACTTTACCTGATTTGCCCAAAGACGAAAATGATTTGGCTATTCTAATACCTTGTTTCAAGCATAAAAAACCTGAGAAATACAACTATTTGCCTCATACTGCGAAAATCGCTTTGATTAAATGTATCAAGAACCGTTTTGATGTGCAGCTTTGGCTGGACTTACATCGTTTTGGGTATATCGGCAAACAGCAACAAGACCTTATTTATGCTTGGATGCAGAAAAAAGGTATTGAGCCTGATGAACGAAATTGGAACTCTATCGCGAAACGATATCAGCGTAAAAGAACCTACTATCTCTCAAATTTGAGAGCTAAAAAGGCAAAATCAGAAAAAAAATCGGGGAATTCGACCCCTTAAATTGTACCAATACACGATTTCAGCTATTTCAGCTATAAACTCTTTAATTTTAATTGTTTGCTATGGAAAACTTCAATCACTCATTACCGGGTATCACACAAATCGGCTACTGCCTCTGCGAGAATATTCAGCCCAACATCGTTCTCAAACATTCATCGGGCATTCCTGTCGGCGTCTTCACTGAGATTACGCCTGTTCGCTTCTTCGGTCAGCCGTCATACGAAGCTGTAGAGGAATACGACAACAATGGTCGTAAGGTGCTTTGCACGCTTAAATTTGTGTCAAACGACAACATTCCACTTTATAAACACCTCGCTTTCGTAATCACGGACGCGTCGGGAACTTCCTTTGTCATCGGCTCTCGTGAACGACCATACCCTGTCGTCAAATCGTCTGCCACGAGTGGCAATCCCTCAGGTGAATCTAATGCCACTGCCTACGAAATTAAGTGGTCATCAGTTGGTATGCCTATTCGTTGTGCCATATAAAGCAGTATCACTTTCTTCATTGTTATTCATAGTTCTCTTGTGGTCGAGCAGTGATTTTCATTGCTTGACCTTTTTTTGTTATGCTTAGGCTGAACGAAATCTGCTCATACGAGAATTAAATCAACAATACTCCGTCGGGCACTTTTACGCCGCAAAGTTATTGCCGGTACTTTCAACTGCAAGGTCAAGCAACAGATGTCGGGGCTGAAATCTCCACACCTAAATCGGGTAGTATTTAATCTCCGAACCTTGCATAATGTTTGCGTATCGGCTCTTTGTGGACAGTGTAAAAGTCGCTCCTTTACGGAGCATAGTGTTTAATCATTTAATTCATTATCGCATGAATACAATTTCTTCCCTTTCAGCCCACAGCGACAACAAGGTCGCTTTCGTAAATGAAATCAGTGGTCGCTCTTTCCCCACAAGTGATGAACTTCAATATCACAAGCATTCGCTTGACAGTGATAATCCAGCTGTATATTGTGGCACATACGGCAAATACAACAATGGCTCACTCCAAGGTATGTGGATTGATTTGACCACCTTTGACGATTATGACGAGTTCATCGAGTTCTGCTACGATTTGCATGCCGATGAAGAAGATCCTGAACTTATGTTCCAAGATTACGAGAATTTCCCTCGCGAGTTGTATTCGGAAAGTTGCTTCGATGAAGATGAGTTTGACACAATCATCAAGTACGCGAGCTTCGCTGACCGCGATGCTGTTGACGCTTTCCTTACTTGCTACAGCGCTGACGAGCTTGACAAATTCGATGACGCTTATCAAGGCGAATTTGATAGTGAGGAGGATTTCGCTCGACATATCGTTGACGAATGTTATGACCTTGACAAGATGTTGGGTAATCTTTCATATTACTTCGACTACGATGCTTTCGCTCGCGATTTGTTTATGTGCGATTACTTCTACGATAATGGCTATGTTTTCCGTAGATAATCATATATTAAATAGAGGTTATACAGATAATGTATAACCTCATTTTTCCCTTTTAAAGTGCTGGTATTGGGACTAAAACCAATAGCTGCACTATTTATGTTGCAAAAGTACTCTTTTATTTCCAGACATCTAATAGTTTCCAATCTTTTGGGAAACCCATTTCTTGTAGATTTAACAAATTTCCACCATCTCCTATAATAGATAGGATATTTTGCTTTAAGTTACTGCCGGGACTAATTATGTTGCTGAAATACTTAATACAACATAATACGGTAAAAACTTTATTTGGGTGTAATTGTCGCATTTCGTTGCGTCCCATAAATGGGAGTAGTGCATTTTTTGGCATGCAGACATTTATTATACTTCGTCTATTCCATACACGACTATGGTGTGCACAGCAATTTCGCCAAACAGCAATAGAATGAAGCCAATTAGCTAAAACTCTATCGTCTGCCAAGCCTAAATCTTTTGCTACATTTTTCTTTATTGGTGACTTCAAAAGCAAATTATACATTTTGCTCAATGTGCCAAGCGATAGAACCTCTAAAGTCATCCACGCAGGTGGTAATTGAGGTGTATCGTATTTATTTTGATAATGCTTTATGAAATCTTCATTACTTCTATTGACTTCTGCTTCAATTTCTTCCATCAACAAGGCAAATGCTGTTGTTGCATTACCTTTGCGATCTGTCTTGGAAACTTGCTTATACAATGTTTCATCGTAAAACCAATGACTTCCATAGACCTCAGAATAGGCTTGTACAATTCTTGCTCGTACTGCAACTTCTATCTTTTCAATAGCATTGAACATCAGATTTCTCAATCTTCTGTCAAAACAATACAAGTCTATTATATCTGAAAATTTTATGTCATTTCGGACAAAATGGTGGTCGGCTTTCGGATTATCATTATCCTGAAAAGGATATGTGTACGCACGTAAACGATAGTAACTGATATTGGAAAGATAATCTTTCGCAAGTTTTTCATCATCGAATTTTAACCCGCGAGATTGCAATTTTTTTAATTGCTCGTCTATTGATAATGGTCGTTTTGTATATTCCATAAAAACTCGAAGACCTCCCCGGGTGCGCTGTTCTACGGGAAGCGTGGGAGGTCATATTGAGTGCAAAGATAGCACTTTCTTTTCGTATAACAAAATTTTCTATTAAAAAGATTTTTCAAAAGTCAGTTTTTTGTCTTTTATTACCCTATAATAAGGTGCTAACTTTGACATAGAAATAAATTTAATACTATGTCAAACGCAACTTATAATCTTCATCTCAAAGGCTTCGTCGGTGGTGCTGACTTCGACCGCAATTATGTGGACTTCGTGCTTGCCCAAAATAGTGAGCAATCGGTTTCGGTACTGATTGACTCGCTGGGTGGCTCGTTGGCTACGGCTCTGTCTATCGCCTCGGCGTTCCGTAATCACGGCGATGTGTCGGTGCATTTCGTGGGCATGAATGCGTCAGCGGCTACTATCGCTTCGCTCGGTGCGAAACATATCTCTATCGACGCTAACGCTATGTACCTCGTACATAAATGCTCCACTGAGTTCTTCCGTTGGTGCGACCTCAATGCCGACAATACTGAGGCTCTTATCCAAGAG
>JAZTZN010000042.1:0-5752 GCA_045637445.1 Muribaculaceae bacterium | reverse complement strand
AAATGGTACAGGGACAAAGTGCTGGCATTCATGCCGGACAAATTGTTGGAATCGGACAGCGACGAGTATGACATCGAGGGCATGAGTGACGACGAGATTGAGAAGTTGCGAGTGGTGAAGCATGCAGTGGCAGTGGAGAATGACGACGAGAGCATCTTAATCATTAAAGTAGCGGGAGAAAAAGAAGGTAAACGTCAACCATTGAGCGAAGAAGAAGCCGAACAGTTGCGAGCATACATCGGAGAGATCAAGGATGCCGGAGTGAGGGTATCGTTGGTAAACCAAGAGGCAGATGAGTTTAACTGTGTGGTTGATGTTTATTACGATGCCATATTGGAGGCAGATACAGTGGCGCAAGATTGCCAATCTCGTATTAAGGATTATATCGAGAATTTGCCGTTTAACGGAGAATATACGAATATGGCGTTGGTAGATGCGTTGCAGGGGGTCGATGGAGTGAAGATAGCGGAGCTTAAGAGTTCGTCGGCACGAGCCAAGGGCGAAGAGGAAGCTCAGCAGATAGGTGCGAGGACACGTCCTGTGGCGGGCTATTTCAAAGAGGGAAAAATAACATTAAAGATGATAGCTTATGAAGAGCGAGAAGTATAGGCTTAATCTGCGACGGCTTGCGATGCTGAGTCTGCCGACAAGGTGGAGAAAGCCGATAATGGGTGGGCTGGTGTATGCAATGATACGTCCATTGATAGGTGTCTATGTGACGCTTATCAAGATTATAGAGGACACGGACTACAGTCTTTCGCATAACGGACAGGTGTGTAAGCTTCGCGGGTTGCTTAATGACACGTTTGATTCGGAACGGCGAAGGATAAGGATCAGTGAGTCGTGGAATGTGGATAGCGGAGTTACGGCGTATGAGCGTGAAGCAGAACGCTGGTTGATGGTCGGGAAGCGTGACAGCGATAGGCCGACGATCATACTCAACAGGCGAGGTTACGGCGGGCGACATGGTTATGACTTCTGGGTCGAGGTTCCTGAGAGTGTAAGGCAAGATAAGGAGCGACTGCAAGCCATCGTAGATGGTAATAAATTGGCGAGTAAAAGATATGGAATAAGTTATTTTCAGGAAGATGAAAAACTCCTGACAGAAAACAAATAAAACAAAGGAAAAATGGACAGATTAATTGGGAATTTTACGACGCAATCGAATAAGGATTTTCCGTTGGATTGCGAGACATTGGAAGCGTTGCAGGGTAACACGACAATGCTTGGACTACTTGGCAATATTGCCGGGGACAAAGTGATATTATCGGGATGCGAAATGGGAGGAGACGGGAGCAACGTCAGCGAGGGCTACGTCTATCTCAAGACCAGGGCTTATCCTGAAGGAGAAGTATTGCGATGGGAAGGAGGCAGCGTTTCGGATGGAGTTTATGTCAAGACTGCAGATGTCGCTGTTTCGGCCATGGGAGGCGAATATCCGAAGGCATATACTCGACGCACGTTGGCACCGGGCATAGGTGAAGAGAAGTATCAATGGAGCGAATTTGAGGAGATACGCAACATGAAGGATCTGAAGAATGAGATTAACCGATTGCGCAGTGACTTATCGAGTGTAGCAGAGTCTCCTTTGGGTGTGGTTGAGATGTGGGCCGGAGTTGAAGTTCCGGAGGGTTATGTCTTGTGTGATGGACAGGAGCTTAAGCAAGCGGATTATCCGGAGCTGTATGGTGTAATCGGCAATGTGTTTAACAATGCAGCCAACTATCAAGGCTTTGCATCGTCCACTAAGGCGGGTAATTTCAGAGTTCCGGATTTGCGAGGTCGATTTGTAGTGGGTTGTAATAATTTAGATGCAGACTATAGAGCTAAAGGCTTGACAGGAGGCGAAAAGCAGCATAAGTTAACAGAAAAGGAAATACCACCGCATCAACATAGGGTGAAGGACTATGTGCAGAAAGTTAAAGGATATGGTCTGAGTGGTGTTGAAAATCTTGAAGGAGGAGGAACATTGGATGTTTTAGGAGACAAAGTAAGCTCCGGCGTGATAAAATATGATGAACCGACAGGAACTGCGGAAGGAACAATGCAATGGATAGACCACTCCACGGAGAAAAAGGACGATGTTGTGGAGAGTCATGAGAACCGACCACCGTACTATGTGTTGGCGTATATCATGAGAGCGAGATAAGACAGTGTTTAACAGCATTTAAAAAGGTAATAAAATGGCAATAAAAAGTATTGGTGAGTTGAAAAGATGGTTTAAAACCGGGCAGATTCCAACGGGAGCAAATTTTAGCGATTTAATCGATAGTCTTCGACATAAGGATGAAAAGATAGGCATCAACGATGTGAAAGAACTCTCGACGATATTAAACCAGAAATGTAACGTCAGTCTGGAGCGAACTGTGTCGAATCATTCGGCACAGTTGCAGGCGCTACAGAATGTGGCATGGGGCGGTGGAGACTTGCGCCTGATGCCAACATTTGACGGCATAGATGATGGAGAGGGATTGAATATCGATTTGTCAGTAGGCTATAATGGAGCAGACGAAGTTGTGTATCTGTCGCGCTACGGCATGTTTGCGTCAAAAGTGTCGTCATCTACAGCCAAGTCGGAAGGAGGCGCAAGGATAGTTGGAGGTTATACTCAGACGGTGTATTATCCGGTGTTTGCCAATGACAGTCGAAGGGATAGTGATTATCAGAGTCGATCGGGTGATAGCATCACGATATTGGGTACGAAGCTATTCAGGCTGTCGGGCAGTGATGAATTATGGCTGTGGGATTCTGAACGTGGAGCATTGGTGAGAGCAAGTAAGGTTCAGTCGAAGGATTTGAATGTAGATGTGTCGTTGATGGTGATTGACGGAATGCTGCATGTCAGAGCCAACAGAGAGTTGCAAGATGGAGAATCGATATGGCTCATGCGTAATGGGAAGTGGGCAAGCGAGCAGCGTATCAGGGATAGAGATAAGATACTGAATGGAGTTGGAACCATCAGGAAAGGTTGGCGCCGATATAAGAGGAGTAATCATAAGAATGCAAGTTATGGTATTGAAATGCCGTTTACTGTGGCGTTGCGGGCAAAGCCATTGCATGGGCGGGATCTTGTCGCTGGTGGTGGTCCTCAGTATTGGCTATATAGGATAGAGATGCCGGCAGATGTAATAATCGAAAGTTTTTCCTATACCGATGACAAAAATGACAAAGGATTGTGGCTATGTGTGCGCAACGGAAAGAAAAGGAAGGAGTTGGATTTACGAAAATTTGATTCGGAAGGAAATCTGTTGAAGCAGAGTATTTCGATGCACTATGGCGTTGCGGTATTCAGAGAAACAGAGGAGGCAAAGGGTAAAGTGTATTCGGAACGGGTATCGAACATTGCGCCGTATCGATTGGAGGTCAGGAATTATAAGTATGATGAAGATGGAGATATGCAGATATTGATAGATTTCAGGCTTGCCGGGGATTTGGCGGGTTACTGTCAGTATAGGGTGGAATGATAGATACTAAGATAAAAACGAAGAGTGCGTCCAGATACGCACTCTCTACATAGGACGCGCCCGAATGCGCATACCTTAAATTAAAGCCCAGCACCCAAATATGCTAAGCAAAGGCAAAGGTAGTAAAAAAGTTTTAATCAAGAAAAAATGGGAAAGATAATTAAGAAAAATTATGAGAGTGATTTCGAGCTTACGCTAAGGATGCCCCCAAAGGTGGGTAATTGTGATTTCAGGCTTGAATTTCACACGTATAGACGCGATGTTGTCTATACAGCCTGCAGAGAGAACGGGTATCTGACACCGAATCTTCATGAGATGGGCGATGGGCGCTTCAAAGTAGTGTTGCGCAATCATGGCTTAGGGGAGGGAAGATTGCGAGTCAAGGCGTATTGTCGTCTGTATAACGAATTGTCGCCGGATCGTCATATAGTGGAGGTCACTCCGGAATATACGGGCATTGAGTTATGGTCGGGACCGAGTGATGATGCAGAACGATTAGATGTAGAGGAAATTAATGGTGCAGAAGATATTCAAGAGGTCGGATTTTTAGGGAAGATCGGCTATACGCTAAAGGAGGAGGAAGTCTTATTCGGAGCTGATGTCAATTACTCTCAAGCGCTACAAGAGAAGTGGAATAATGGGGAGTTGACATCATTTAAAGATGATGCAAAACTTGTATATCCTCCGATGGTCGATGTGGGTGATAAGACTGATTTGTCGCAGTTATATTACAAGTGTAATAATATGGTGGTTGCTCCCTCACTTGACACAAGTCGAGCGTGCAAGACGGATGAAATGTTTGCTTATGACTATAGTTTGAGAGGTGTCGGTGAGATTGATGCACTAAGTGCGTCGTCGACGAATAGCATGTTTTATAAGTGCAGTGCATTAAAGTCTGTATCAATCAAAAACAGCAGTGGTGTGGAAGATATGGATTGGATGTTCACCGATTGCACATCACTTGAAAGAGTCGCAACATTGGATTTTGCGAGTTTGATGTCGGCAAAAAAAATATTTGGTAATTGTAATAAGTTGCATTATATCATCATTGAGAATTTGGGTAAAGGTCCATGTTCGGATTACAATTTTCTCGGAGCTTCGGAATGGGGGCAAGGAGGCGATGAAAATAAGAATAGTTTAGTGGAGAGTGTAGTCAATAAGAGCTACGACAGAACATCAAACGGAATGGCTGTTGCTACCGTCAGATTGTCGGCAAAATGTATAGAGTTGCTTGGAGAAAGCAATATCTTGACATTGGAAAACAAGGGCTACAGGCTGACAAGTTCGGAGCCATTGCTATAGATATTAAGGCAGTTTTTTGTTGCTTTTGGTTTTTAATTGGTGCTTTTCTACGGTTTCGTCGGTAGTTTAACTCGCTACCCCCCTTTTTCAACCTTGAAAATCGCTCACTTAAAATTTATAAATCGTTTACAAAGCAATTTATAGAAGCTCCCTATAATCATTCCAAATCATTTGATAGAACCTGCCTAAATCGATTGTGTCGGAGGTATGAAAGAAGCCCCCGACTCGTTAGTAGGACGCCAATCACATACTAACACAAAGATGCGCCATCACGCACAGTCGGGGGCTATGATAAGCCTTTTGACCGCGTGATGACGCTTTTTTTGTGTCTGCATGAAGCAGTCGTATGTGATTGGCAGTACAAAGTTACAAAATTATCGGGATAATCCCTATTATAAACCTATTAAATCAAACAATTATGAATGAATAAGTATTATCAAGTGCTTGAAAAAGTCCTTAATTCGGACAAAATACAGCAAAATAAAAAGGGTGGTATAAGATACCTCCTAAACGAACAGATTACCTTGACACCTGCCGATCTTTTGGATATATTTGAAAGTCACGGCATCGCACGTAAGAAGTTGCGTAATGAATTAAGCCTCTTTATGGAGGGTGAACGTAATGTCGAGAAATACCGGGAAGCCGGTATAAACTGGTGGGACTATTGCGGTTCTATACTTGTAAACTCGTACCCTACTTATTTCCAAAAGTTGCCACCTCTTATCGAAAGGATAAACAGGGAGAAACGAAACAGTAAGAATTATGTCCTGTTCTTGGGCGAAACAGGTGTCGAGAGCAACCAAATGCCTTGTTTGAGTCTGGTACAGTTCCAGATTGATGATGGTGAATTGGTTGTATCGGCATATCAGCGCAGTTCTGACGCAAATCTCGGTTTGCCGGCAGATATTTACCACCTCTATTTGATAAGTCGCCAGATAGATGTGCCGTTGAAGTCTATAACAGTGAATTTTGGTAATCTCCACATA
>JAZTZN010000041.1:0-3665 GCA_045637445.1 Muribaculaceae bacterium | reverse complement strand
TTTTTTGTCCGTTTCGTTCAAAAAAGGGGCTTGGCGTGTCAGTTGGGGTGTCAGTTGGGGTGTCGTTTGGGTGGGTGAATATTACCCCATAATGGAAAAATAGAGGTAGAAAAGTGGCGTTTTTAGTGAAAATCTACCCCTTTAATGTCTGAACGGATATAGGAAAAACGGGTGTTAAATAACGTTTAAGTTAGTGATAGTCAGTTGTTTAGGTGTTAAATGAGTTAAAAAACAGAGGAAAACAGCATATCAGTCCCATTTAAGGGGTATTTAAGGGTGTCTGTGGGTGAGAATAATTCTGTATCCTCCTATCCGGCATTTGCAGTATTGCCAATGTTGGCATCCCCAGCATTTTTTTGTAATTGACGTTCAAGTTCCCTTACGCGTTCCTCAAGCATACCGATGGTTTGCGCCTGTTGCACGATCTTCTCGTCTTTTTTGTCAAGTAAATGCAAGTGTTCTGTTAAAAAATCGGATAACAATGTGTCATCTGCAAGTACAAACGGGTGTTTTGTAGGTTGTGGGTTTGGCTCTTTAACTTCTCCAAATCCTGTTAGTAGCCATTTTGCATTTACTTCGTATGTTATTACGATTTTTTCTAATATATCAGCCTTTGGCAAAGTTCCTCGTATATAACTACGAACATTTGCCTCATTTATGCCTAAAGCTGTTGCAAATACTGTATTTTTGCCGTCTGCGACAGTATTCACAAGGTGCTGAATGCGCTCCCCTATTGTCTTGATTCTAACTACTGTAATGCCCATTTGTATAATTTAGTCGTAAAAAAATCCGAAATAATTTTGTTATGTCGTATAATATTACGATATTTGCACCGTATTCCGATTGGAATGTGCTGTAAAGATAGTAAAAAAAAGTGAAATAAGCAAGTAAAACAGATATAAAAAGGATAAAAGATGGAATCAGGAATCAGACATTACATTGAGTTGAGTAAGTCGAGTCAGAAGCAGATAGCTAAGGCATTTTCATGCTGTGATCGCATGGTCGTAGAATCGTTGACATATCGCAAGGATACGGAGTTAGCGAGAAAGATCAGGTATGTAGCATTGAAAGAGTATGGAGGACTCGTAATGACAACGGCACCAATGTGTCAGACGATACATTTGGTAAGAGAAGATGGCAAGGAGTTAATGCGACAAGAGTTTACCAATGGTGTAATCTTGGAAGCAGACAAGCTAACGGGCAGAGTAGTATTAGTAAATAAGCGAGGCAAGCAGCTTGGTGAATGGAATATTGACGGGATAACCGAGTTAAGGGAAATACAAGCAATTGCTGAGGCACAATAAGGAGGGAGATATGGAATATTACGCGAACACATTGTGCATAAGCCATAACGAACTTGTCGGTGGTATTATGACGGCTGCAACCATTAAGAACTTGCGTCGTCGTGATCAACTTCGACAGGTGCGTCGTGGTTGTTATGACACCCCTGCGTTGTTTGCTGTTGATAGCCTGCCCTTGAAATACCGCACAGAGGTTTATCGCCGTTACCCAGACCTGAAAGAACAAGCCGAAAGCAAGCCATTTATGGATACGATTATACCCGATGGCGAGGCAATACAGTTTTACGAGACTTACAAGCTTGCCGACGGCAGGAACTTGAAACCGGAAGTGCAAGCAATGTATGCTAATAACTGTGCTATAATGAATGCTTTTCGAAGAGTGATAGAAACAGCGAACAGCCACCGCCTACGCCAGTCGAAACCGAAGCTCAATAAGAGTGAATTTTGGAAAAAGGCAGCAGCTGCTCTTCCTCGTTTGGCTGACCGTTTCCCTCACTCCTTGCCCGAAAGCGAAAGACGCTTGCAACGCAAGTTTAACGAGTATCTGCACGTGGGTTATGAGTGCTTTATCAGTAAGAAGTTCCTGAATAAGAACAGTGCAAAGGTATATGATCAGGAGCAGGAAGATGTGTTGGTAACATTGCTTGCCGAAGGGAATAATCTTCCGGACACATTGGTAGCAGAACACTACAACCGTATAGGCGAAGTTGCCGGATGGAAAGCGATAACAGCATCGGCAGTTGGGGTGTGGCGAGAAAAAACCGATATTATAATCTCAGCCGGCAGACTTGGGAAGTCAAACTACAGGAACCACAAGACGATGCAGGTTAAACGTAGTCGTCCGACCGCTCCTATGTTGATGTGGTCGCTTGACGGTTGGACAGTAGAACTCTTGTATCAGGACACGAAGACAGACAGCAAAGGGAACAATCGCACCACCTATACCAATCGCTTGACAATGGTAGTGGTTCTTGATGTTTTCAATAACTACCCGATCGGCTATGCGATAGGAACACATGAGAGTCCGGCATTGATAAAAGAAGCGTTACGAGATGCAGCCAAACACACCGAAGAGTTGTTTGGAGAGATGTTACGAGTGAACCAAATCCAGAGCGACCGTTACGCCATCAAGACGATGCACGACATCTACGCGATGGTCGGAGATAAAGTAACACCGGCCCAAGCCCATAATGCGAAGGCGAAGCCTGTAGAGCCATATTTTAAGTATTTGAATATGAACTATTGCATAAGATGTAACAACTGGAGTGGCTTTGGTATCACTACCAATCCTAAACGCCAACCGAATGCCGAAGCTTTGAACCGCCGTCGTCACCATTTCCCCGACGAAGCCGGGTTGCGAATGCAGATAAGCGAGATGATGCGTTTTGAACGAGTGGGAAAAAGCGAAGAATATGTTGCCGGCATGTCGAAGTTGAAACCGGAACACCGACTATCTATGAGTCGGGAAAGTTATCTGCTGAATTTTGGTGCCGATACAGGGTTTAAGAACGCCATTGAGGGCTGCGGTTTGAGACCTACATTGTTGGGCGTTAAGCGAGATTACGATTGCTTTGATGTTCGTTTCAGAGAGCACGCAGGCACACGTTGGACAGTGAAGTATGATCCGGACAACTTGAGTGAAGTGCTTGCAGTGAATGAGGACGGCAGTTTGCGCTTTATGCTTGAGGAAAAATATGTTCAGCCAATGGCTTTGGCAGACCGTAAAGAGGGTGATGCAGAGCAGTTGCAACGCATCAGAGAGTTTAATCGAAAAATGGAAAGTCATACAGCCGAAAGGTTGTTGTCAGCCTACGAGACCACTCGTGAGATTATCGCCGGCGCTCCGTCACTTCATGGCGGTATAGAAGACAGATTGCTGATAACAGACAGCAGAGGCCAGCATAAAGACAGGCGGAGTGCCAAACGGCTAAAAGCGGCAGAGGTTGAAGCCATAGAGGTTAAGACGGTGGAAGTTCCTGTACTACCGCAGGGAGCAGCGATAGCAGATGCCGATGATTACAGTATTTTTTAGGGAATTTAGGGAATTTAGGGAGATTAAGGTCAGAAACTCTCGGAATGGCAGAAAGGATAAAAGAGATAAAATTTAATTAAGAATAAACAGATATAACGATGCAAAAGGACGAAAGACAACAGATTGCAGCACGTCTTAAAGACTACTGCACACAAAAAGGAAGCCAAAACAAGGCGGCCAACAGTTTGAACGGCGTGAGCTCTGCCACAGTGAGCAAAGTATTAGCAGGTGATTGGGACACCATCAGCGACGAGATGTGGCGTACAATAGCCTCGCAGATAGGACACGAAACAAGAGGCTGGCAGATAGCAGAAACACGAGCTTACAAGCGT
>JAZTZN010000040.1:0-78489 GCA_045637445.1 Muribaculaceae bacterium | reverse complement strand
AAAAAGAAAACCTCTGAATTCGTTGAAATTCAGAGGTTTTCATCTTTTTGCTGTGATTCTTCGTGGTGCCACCAGGAATCGAACCGGGGACACAAGGATTTTCAGTCCTTTGCTCTACCAACTGAGCTATGGCACCATCGTATCAAAACGATTTGTCTTGTCTGTGATCCGCCTGGGGCTCGAACCCAGGACCCCAACATTAAAAGTGTTGTGCTCTACCTGCTGAGCTAGCGAATCAACATTTTCAGCACTCGGACAAGCGTAATTTTTAATGTTTTACTACGTTGTTTTCCCGAAATGCGATGCAAAGTTACTGCCTTTTTTTGAATTGACCAAATTTTTTTAGCATTATTTTTATATATTTTTATAAATGGCTGAAATACAGCGGTTTGTAAAACGAGATTTTTTGAGTCTTTTTATTGATAATGTGTTTTATAGTGTTGAATTGTTGTGTGTCGGATGAAAGAAGCTGTGAGATAAGTTGATTAAAGTTTAAACTTCGTGGATATTAGGGTGTCTGATTTTAAAATATTTTGTAATTTTGTAATCGTGTTTGCGTTTTTAAATAGATGCAGGCATCGCTGAGAGGATTAATTATCCATAGCAAAAGGTTTAGTTTTAATTTAAAGGAGTAAATAAATAAGAAATAATATGGCGAAGAAATTAATAGTAGGCATAATGGCATTGATGGTGTTTGCTATGCCGATGTTGCTTGACGCTAAGAGTAAAGGTGTTGCAAAAATAGAGTTTAATGAATATTCGCATGATTTCGGAATCGTGAAGGAGAAAAACGGCATGGTAAGCCATGAATTTGAGTTTACAAATGTCGGCGACGGCAATTTGATAATCATAGAGGCGACGGCAACATGTGGCTGTACGCGTCCTGAGTATCCTCAACATCCGATTGCTCCGGGCAAGAAGGGCAAGATAAAGGTGACGTATAATCCTATAGGGCGCCAGGGGGCGATAGATCGTGTTGTTACGGTTAAGACCAATGGCAGTCCAAAGAAAGTGAGATTGAAATTGAAGGGTAATGTCGTTCCCGGTAAATAATGAGGCGAGTCGTTATGAGCAGATATTCATTTGTAGCATTATTGCTTTTTTGCGTAGCGTTTTCCGGTTATTCTCGTGAGGGCATAGAGTGGCTTTCGACAAGTTATGACTTTGGGACATTTAAGGAGGCAGAAGGCCCACAAACGGGATGTGTTCGTATGGTTAACCATGGTCCTGAGGAGACTATTATAAATAGGGTGAAGAGTACATGCGGATGTACGGTTGCAGAATATACCGATGGTGTTATTGCTCCGGGAGATACTGCCGAAGTGAGATTTACGTATGATCCTACAGGTCGTCCGGGTCGTTTCAGTAAGAGTATAAAGGTCTATACGGGTATAGAAAACACTGTTACGACGATTGGTCTTAAGGGTATGGTTATAGGCAAACCGGAGTCGTTGAACAGTCAGTATCCGATAGTTTCGGGCGATTTGCGTCTTTCGGTAGCGTCGTTGATATTGGGCGATGTCATAAAGGGAATATCACGTCATGAGTTTATCCACGCCTACAATCAGGGCGATAAGCCGATAATTTTGTCGTGGGAGGGCGCACCCCGTTGTCTGTCGATAGGTGTTTCGTCAACGACAATTGAACCGGGTGATTTGGCGACGGTAAGCATCTATTACAATTCGCGTGACGATGATAATTACGGGTTGAATATTCATAGCTTTGACTTGGTTTCGGATGATGGCGAGTCGGTGAGCAGACAGAAGGTGGATGTCTCTGTCAATGTGAAGGCAGACACATCGAAATTGACTGCTGAGCAGTTGAAGTCGGCACCAAGAATATCGATTGATGAAAAGGTGATAGAATTAGGTAAAATATCTAGCGATAAGAAAGTAAAAGGCAAATTTTATATTAGCAACGAGGGTGTTAACGTGTTGAACCTCAATCGTATTTATTCGTTTAATAAGGCGTTTGGCGTGAAGCGTATGCCAAAGAAATTGAAAGCAGGCAAGAGTGAAGCCGTAGAGTTTGAACTTGATGTTGCCAAGCTTTCCGATGGAGCCTTTAACGTAAAGGTTGAGGTTGTGAGTGACGATCCGTTGCGTCCGACCGAAACGGTCAGAATCGTCGGAGAAAAGATAAGTAAATAATTGAAAAATAAATATAAGAAATAGGTCATAATGGAACATCCTGAAAATGATTGTAAATATAAGGGGCTGCAGGTCAATAGTGGAGTAAATTCAGCGCCAACTATTAATCCGTATCGTCGAGCACGCGCACGAGTGCAATTGAGTGTAAACGATTATGTCGAAGGCATACTCAAGGGCAATGTCAGTGTGTTGGGTCAGGCAGTCACTTTGATAGAGAGCACAGCAGAGGCGCATCAGGCGATAGCCCAAGAGGTGATCGAAAAGTGTTTGCCATATTCGGGTAAGTCACGTCGCATCGGCATCACCGGAGTTCCGGGTGCCGGCAAGAGTACGTCGATTGATTCTTTCGGACTTCATGTGTTGCGTCAAGGAGGAAAATTGGCTGTATTGGCTATTGACCCGAGCAGTGAGCGCACAAAAGGTTCGATACTTGGCGATAAGACGCGCATGGAGAAGCTTTCGCAAGAGCAAGATGCGTTTATTCGCCCTTCGCCGTCGGCAGGCTCGTTGGGTGGCGTGGCGCGTAAGACACGCGAGACGATTGTGCTTTGTGAGGCGGCAGGCTATGACAATATTTTTGTAGAGACTGTCGGTGTCGGACAGAGTGAAACGGCAGTTCATTCTATGGTCGATTTCTTCTTGCTGATACAGCTTGCAGGTACCGGCGATGAACTTCAAGGTATTAAGCGTGGCATTATGGAGATGGCAGACGGTATTGCTATCAATAAGGCTGACGGCGACAATATCGACAGGGCAAATTTGGCGGCAGCTCAATTCCGTAATGCTTTGCATTTGTTTCCACCGACGCCAAGCAAATGGGTGCCGGAGGTCCATTGCTATAGCGGATATTATGAGCTTGGCATCGATGAGCTTTGGGGCATGATTGATCGCTATTTTGAGTATGTTCAAAAGACAGGCTATTTCGAGCATAAGCGCAATGAGCAGGCTAAATATTGGATGATAGAGACAATCGATGAGCAGTTGCGCAGTAATTTTTATCACACTCCGGAGGTTGCGGCGTTGTTGGAACAAAAGGAAATGCGTGTGCTTAATAATGAGCAGTCGTCGTTTACTGCAGCCAAAGATATTTTGGATTTCTATTTCAGTCGTTTGAAGCAACAGTAGTGGCTATCAGCCTCGGTATGATATATAGGGCTCGGCATGATGATGTCGGGCTCTTTTGTTTGGCTGAGGGGAGTTGGCTTGCGTCTTTCGTCTTAGTGATGATAGTAATAATAGATATAATAGATGCAATAGATATAATAGAAATTATAGATGCTATAGATATTTTAATTGGGGGTTAGGGATGGTGAGCGAACAAAATGGGAAGAGGGCGTTTGACTTTGTGAGATTTTTTGTACCTTTGCAGAATTAATTAAGAAGAATATTAACCCAACGTTTTTAGTGATAAAATATGATTACACAAGAACAATTAAAAGAGACTTTTGAACGCAAGCTCGCGTTGAGGAGGTATCTTTGACATCGACAGTAAGAAAATAGAAGTAGAAGAAGAGGAGTTGCGCACTCATGTGCCTGATTTTTGGGATGACCAAAAGGCTGCAGAGGCACAAATGCGCAAAATCAAAGAGTTGAAGTTTTGGATTGAGAATTATGAGGCTCTCGAAAAGCAAGTCGATGAGCTCCAGTTGGCTTTTGATTTTGTGAAAGATGAGCTTGTCACAGAAGAAGAGGTTGATGCTCAATATGCTTCGGTGATGGAGGCAATAGAGAATTTGGAGCTACGCAATATGCTCCGTCGCGAGGAAGATAAGCTCGGCGTAGTGCTTAAAATCAATTCAGGAGCGGGAGGCACAGAGAGTCAGGACTGGGCATCAATGTTGATGCGATTGTATCTGCGCTGGGCAGAGAAACATGGCTACAAGACATCTATCGCTCAGCTGCTTGAGGGCGACGATGCTGGCATCAAGTCAACGACTATCAACATCGAAGGCGATTATGTCTATGGCTATTTGAAGAGCGAAAACGGAGTACATCGTTTGGTGCGTGTCAGCCCATACAATGCGCAAGGTAAGCGTATGACATCATTTGCATCGGTCTTTGTAACACCATTGGTTGACGATACGATAGAAATCCATGTTGCGCCGGCATGTGTGTCGTGGGATACGTTCCGAAGCGGTGGCGCCGGTGGTCAGAATGTCAACAAGGTGGAGTCTGGTGTGCGTCTTCGCTATCAGTATAAGGACCCATACACAGGCGAGGAGGAAGAAATCCTAATCGAAAACACAGAGACTCGCGACCAACCGAAGAATAAGGAAAATGCAATGCGCCAATTGAAGTCAATCCTATATGAAAAGGAGCTTCAACATCGTATGCAAGAGCAGGCAAAAATCGAAGCCGGCAAGAAGAAAATCGAGTGGGGTAGCCAGATACGCAGTTATGTCTTTGACGACCGTCGCGTGAAGGACCACCGCACAAATTATCAGACATCTGACGTAAATGGCGTGATGGACGGTGATATCGATGACTTTATCAAGGCTTATCTTATGGAGTTTGCGGCAACGCTTGATTGATGCCGATAGGATATTATTGAGGACTGAGGTAAGACGTTGTGCTTGTCTCAGTCTTTTTTGTTTAATGGTTTGGGACGTGGAACGTTGACAGGGGGTTATATCTGACGGGTTAAAATTGCGAATGAGTTTGGGCGTTTTCATAAAATCTATTACTTTTGTAGGGTAAAACGGAAATGAAAATAAAAAAACAATTCAGATATGTCATTGTTTAGAGTACTTTTATCAATAATTTTCCCTCCTTTGGCAGTATTAGACAAAGGTTGTGGCTCGGTAGTAATTGTTGCGATATTGACAGCTATCGGCTGGGTACCGGGAGTTATAGCAGCGTTGGTAATTTTAAATCGTACAAAAGCCTGATAAAATCATGGAACGAAAAAGATCTACAGAATCGGAATATTTTGCGTCATTGTCGGCAGAAGCAGGCATTGTTGATATGGGAGGTGGCGTCATGGGGCGTCAGTTGAAGAGTGGTAAAGGTGCGACACCACGCCTTAGCAGTGTTGTGATGGTCTATTACAAGGGAATGTTGACCAATGGTAAAGTCTTCGATGACAATACTCGTCAATCATATCCCGATGCAATGCGACTCAAAGATCTTATTGTCGGTTGGCACATCGCATTGCAAAAAATGAAAGTTGGCGACAAGTGGATTATCTACATTCCGTCAAAGTTTGGCTACGGCAGTCGTGCTCTGAAAGGAATACCCAAAAACTCTACTCTTATTTTTGAAATCGAGCTTTGTGGTATTGCCTAATTTTCACAGATACATATATTTACAAACCAAATATATATGATGAAGAAATTATGTTATATGTTAGCGGTGGCGTTAGCTATCGTTCTTTGTGTCGGTTGCGATACAGAGCAGGGACATCTTTATGACGAGGGAGTGTCGAAGGAGTTGGCACAGAAGCGTAAGGAGACAATTAAAGAATTGGTCTATGATTTACATTTCACCATTCCCGATTCACTTGGTCAGGCTGTAAACGGTCGGGTAGCTATTTCCTTTGCTCTGGACGAAGCAGATGAGGTGGTCGTCGATTTCCGTCAGCCGGCAGAGAAGATACATTCTGTCGAGGTCAATGGACAGTCGGTAGAGTATTTCGCTGTGAATGAGCATATTGTTGTCGGTAGCCAATGGACTGTTGCGGGGCAAAACACCATAGTGATAGATTTTGAGGCAGGCGATCAGTCGCTTAATCGCAATGAGGAGTTTATGTACACGCTTCTTGTTCCCGACCGAGCCCGTACGCTGTTCCCATGTTTCGACCAGCCCAATCTGAAAGCAGAGTATAGGTTGAGCCTTGAATTGCCGGCAGAATGGGAGGCAGTAGCAAACTCGCCATTGTCGGACGAGAGCATCGAAGGAAATCGTAAGTTGGTGAAGTTCAGTCCTACAGAGCCATTGAGCACTTATCTCTTCTCGTTTGTCGTTGGTAAGTTTGAAAAGGCCGTCTATGAAGATGAAAAGCGCAAGATGATAGCCTATCATCGCGAGACCGACGCAAATCGATTGTCGCAATTAGATGATATATTCCGACAGGTTGTCGTGTCGTTAGAATGGCTTGAGGAATATACCGGAATAGCATACCCTTTTGCCAAGTATGATTTTGTAATTTTGCCTGGTTTTCAATATGGTGGTATGGAGCATACCGGCGCGACATTATATAACGACACTCGGATGTTTCTGAGCGAAAATCCTACTGAAGATGAAAAGTTGCAGCGTATTCAATTGATAGCACACGAGACCGCTCACATGTGGTTTGGCGATTATGTGACTATGGATTGGTTTGATGATGTGTGGACAAAAGAAGTCTTTGCCAACTATTTTGCAGCTCGCATCACAGAGCCTCTTTATCCGGATATTAATCACCGTCTGAGTTGGCTTAAAATGACGGCAGCTCCTTCGCTTAATGAAGACAGGACTATCGGAACGACATCAATCAAGCAGCAACTTGATAACCTTCAAGATGCCGGATTGGTTTATGGCAACATCATCTATTGCAAGTCGCCTATTGTTCTCGAAAAGATTATTGAGATAATGGGTGAGTCGGCATTTCAAGAGGGTGTCAGAGAGTATCTTACAACATACGCTTATAGTAATGCTACTTGGGATGACCTTATCGCGATATTAGACAAGCGAACTGATTATGACCTTAAGAATTTCAGTCGTGTGTGGGTCAACGAGAAGGGCATGCCAAACGTGGACTGCATGATAAAGGATGACAAGCTTGTCGTCAGTCAGAAGGATCCATACAATCGCGGACTTAATTGGCATCAAAAATTCAACGTCATCGCAGTGACAGATGAAATGAAAGAGATAGAAATCGAAATAGATGCCGACAATGTCAGCATCCCACTGAAGAGGGAAGTAAAGGCGTTGCTTCCAAATAGCGATGGCAGAGGTTATGGTTGCTTCATGATTGATGATAAGTCACGCCGTTGGCTCAGGGAGAATTGGAGCAGTCTCAGTGAAGTGTGCCGTCTTTCGTTATTGATGTCGCTAAATGAAAATTATTGGAAATCAATGATTGGCGATGAGGAATGGTTGGATTTTTTGCTTGATGCACTGAATAAAGAGAGTGATGCTTTGATAGCTTCATCGATATGCAGTTACTTGTCGGAACCGATGCGTTGCATTGCTGATGAAAGTGTGGAGTGTAGATTATTTGACATGGCGCAAACTCACACCGTAACTTCTTGCCGACTATCGTTGATGCGTATGCTTATTGCAAATTTTAAGTCGCAATCATTGTATCAGAGATTTTATGATCTATGGCAAAATCAGAGCAATCCGTTGCTGTCGGAGACAGACTACATGTCGCTGGCATGCGAATTATCTATACGAAAAGCAGATCTTGCCGAGCAGATAATCTCGACCCAACGCAACCGAATCAGCAACCCTGACCGATTGCGCCAATTTGATTTCTTGGCTATGGCAGTAAATCCCGATAAGCAAAAACGCGATGAGTTTTTCAAGTCTCTTTTGGAGCCGGAAAATCGGAGTGTTGAGCCATGGACGGCAACTGCATTATCTTATCTTAATCATCCGGCGTATCAGCCTTTGTCGCAGAGTTATATCCGACCGGGTCTTGATGAATTGCTCGAAGTGCAGCGTACCGGCGATATATTTTTCCCTCGAAATTGGGTCGGCTCATTGTTGGGTAATTATCGCAGTGAAGAGTCGCGTTTGGAAGTGGAGAAATTCCTTGAAGAAAATCCTGACTACAAGCCTTTGCTGAAAAATAAGATTTTGCAAGCGGCGTCACCGATGTATCGTAAGCAATAGGGGTGGATAAAAATGTTGGTATAGAGGTCGATGACATCTATACCAACTTAAGGGAATTTATAGAAGTTTTCTAAATAATTTTGAGGAAAGATAGAGAGCCGAGGAGAGAGTGCGTTTATGTGGTTAGAAGATAGACTCTTTGGTTTCAGTAGTGAAAAGTTCAAGGGCTTTAATGCCCATCACAGAGTTGCCTTTAGAATTGAGACGCGGACTCCATACAGCCACAGAATAGAGCATAGGATAGATAGCGACAATGCCACCTCCTACGCCACTCTTGCCAGGCAGTCCGACAAGGTAGGCAAATTCGCCGGCTTCGTCGTAGAAACCGCAGGTCTGCATGATTGCATTCATGCGCTTCACTTGTGATGTGGTCAGAGTGACGCTCGCATAGTCGAATGGACGACTGTGGTTGGCAAAAGCGAGGAATGCTTTAGACAATTCGTCGCAACTCATTTCGACTGAGCACATGAGGAAATAGAAATGGAGGACGGTCTCGATGTCGTTTTCGATAGTGCCGTGATATTTCAGAAGGTTGGCGATAGCTGCATTTAGATAGCCTGTCTCGCGTTCGGAGATAGCGGTTTTTTCGTTGTATGTGATAGAATCATTGTCAGCCAAAGCGCGAACAAAATTCAGAAATTCAGTCTTGGGGTCTTCGAAGTGAGAAACGAGAATATCGGCCATCACGATAGCGCCGGCGTTGATGAAAGGGTTGCGAGGTATGCCCTTCTCGATTTCGAGTTGAACAAGCGAGTTGAACGCTGTTCCCGACGGCTCTTTGCCTATCTTTTTCCAAAGGCTGTCGCCCTTTATGGAGAGACACATAGCCAAAGCAAACACTTTGGAGATACTTTGGATCGAAAATCGTGTGTCGGCTTGCTTGAAAGAGTATGTTTCGCCCGAAACGGTATTGATGCACATTCCGAATTGGTCGGGGTTGACCTTTGCCAACTCCGGAATATAGTCGGCTTGCTTACCCTCCTTTGCGTATGGAAGAATTTCGGTGTATATGTTTTCGAGAATTTTCTGGTAGTCCATAAAATTGATAATAATAGTAGGGTATTATAAGAAACGTATTAGGAGCGCAAAAAGTATAAGACCGATGCAAATGGAGAAGCCTGTAAGCATTTTTGCCTTGCGAGCAGTCTCATGACTTTCAGTCGCTTTGCCCTCTTTCCATTGGCGATTGGCACGTTGGCTCATGATGATAGCTGCGATACCTGTCGGGAAGAAGAAAAATATAGTCGCAATGATAGCAAGAGACATCCATGTCTTGGGTGGTTGCGTCGTGTCGTCATTGTTGTTGAGGGGAGACACTTCTGTATCGGCAGGAATAAAGGAGCGGAAACGCATTGGGATATTCTCGTTGACCGGAGGAAAGGGAGGAGTCGGGGTTGACTCTTCTATGGGCGTCGGAGACGGATGGCAGATGTCATAGATGTGATTGCGGTAGAAGCGACAGATGTCGGCGACTTCTCGCGCCGGTTGCCAATCGGTCATGCTTTTGCACCAAACGTAGGTCGATGGACGTACGCCTGCAGCCGGCATCTCATGTGGGAGAAACGGACCGCATTGTTTATCGTCTATTATAGCGAAATATTTCATTGTTGTCGTTTGTTGCTATATGAAATTGATGAGGTTTATAGTGGCGTTACGCCGATGCCGGGTGTATCGGGCAATGTGACTTTGCCTTCGACTATCTTCAGACCGTCAAAGCAATCGTTGGAGATGAGCAGATTGCCATCGAGGTCTGCCCAATCGACAAGAGGCGATAGTTGAGCGGCGGCAGTGACTGCGCATGATGTCTCGGTCATGCAACCTATCATCACCTTCATGTCGAGAGCTCTTGCGAGAGTAATCATCTTGTAGGCTTCATGCATTCCGGTGCTTTTCATCAGTTTGATGTTGATGCCGTCATAGACGCCGTTGAAGCGTGTGATGTCGGGAAGGCGTTGGAATGCTTCGTCGGCAATAATCGGAAGGGGAGAACGTTCACGAAGCCAGGCTGTATCGTCGATCATCTCTTTAGGCATTGGTTGCTCCACAAAGAGGCAACCACGCTCCTTGAGCCAATGTATCATTTCAAGTGCATGCTCTTTGGAGTTCCAGCCTTGATTGACATCGACGCAAATCGGACGGTCGGTCATCGAACGAATTGTCTCAATCGTTGCACGATCGTTGTCGAGCCCCATTTTGACTTTAAGCACTTTGTAGGGGTGGGCTTCCTCCACCTTTTGACGCACCACCTCTTCGGTGTCGATGCCGATTGTGAACGATGTCAAAGGGGTATGGTCGGGGTTAAGTCCCCAGATTTTATACCATGGTTGGCCCATGATTTTGCCAAGAAGGTCGTGGAGAGCAATGTCGATAGATGCTTTTGCCGCACGATTGTCCTTGTCAATTGAGTCAATATATGCGAGAATATCTTCCAAACGGAAAGGGTCGGAGAATTGACCGAGATCTACTTTCGACAAGAAACGACACACACTGTCGATGCTTTCACCTAAATAGGGAGGCATAGATGCTTCTCCGTAGCCTGTAAATCCTTCATAGTCGATGCGTACAAGCACATCGGGAGTGGTCGTTCTACTTGATTTGGCGAGGTTGAACGCATGGCGCAACTTCAGCTCGTATGGCGTGAATGATAATCGCATTTTGCCGGACGACGGTTGCGATAGCCATTTGTCGGTGAGGCGTTCGGCAGAAGATAGCGAAATAGGAGACGTGAGTGCTAATGCTCCAAGCCCCATGGCTGTGATGAATTTTCGACGTTTCATGTTGTGCGTGGAGTATAGTGTTAGCGTGCAAGATTGTACCATGGATGATCGTAGATAGACCAAATGCCATCGGTACCAATCATGCCGTCAATTCGTTTGATTTTCAAGAGATTGTATTTGATGTAATCCTTGTCGCCGGGATTGAGACTGTTGATTTTGACCTGTCCCGAACTGTGGATAAATCGACCGTCGCCGATGTAGATGCCGACATGGTTGACCTTGCCGGCAGAAGTGCCGAAGAATAGCAAGTCGCCTTTCTTTGCCTCCTTGATCGAAGATATGGTTTTGCCGGTCAATGCTTGCTGAGAAGCATCGCGACGAAGAATGATACCACATGACAGATAGCAGACTTTGACAAGTCCGGAACAGTCGTTCATGCGAGGCGAAGTTCCACCCCAAAGATATACGCGTCCCATGAGTGCCTTGGCTGTTTCGATAATCTTGTCAGCATCAAACTGTCGGTCGGTCGGCGCCGGAGCGTCAAGGCGAGAGAAGCCGGCGAGCACGTTGAGATTATTGTCAACATAGACAACGCCTTTTCTTAGGTCAGGCGTCCAAATATCGAGGTAGGTGTCGCCGTTGTTGTCGTATTGCATGCCGTCGATATTAGTCGGATTCTGTATCTGAAGCACGTTGCCGAGTAGAAGGTCGCTGACCACGTTGCCTTCTTTGTCGAGGAGGACAGTTTCGATGTCGGTCACCATTACCTTGCGAGATTTGCGCCATTGGTCATACTTTTGTTGCGACATGGTCTCAATGGTGTTGGCAGGAACGTAGCCGGTGTATTCATCAGGAAGTTCTACCTTCCACCACGAGCCGTCTTTCTGCAAAAGTTTCATCGGAGTTCCCATGCCGGCTTGCGTACACATTTCTGCTGCATGGCGTGGAGCTGTGCGTAGTGAAGTGACTGCAGTCTTGACGACAGCCCATTCTTGGGCACTAATGGCAAAGCATAGTGTCAGAAAGACTAATGAGAATATGTGTCGTAAAGAAAAACGTTTCATGATGCAGGCAGAGGTTATATGAGTGTGTATAAAATGAATGAAATGATACCTAAAGCGCTTATATACAGCGAAAGTAGAGTCATTTTCTTTGCTGAATAATTTTTTGTTTCGGCGTCGATTATATTCCCGGATTTGTAGGCATTGTTTGCTTCGCGACTGAACATAAAGCCCACAACTCCGAACACACTGCCAATCATGAATGTGAATGCCGCACCTAATAGGGCGCCTGCAATCGCCCATGGCATCCAATTGGTCGGTTTGCTATTTTCTGTCATCATAATAACAACATAAAATACATAAAACTACCAATTATACCGAGCGCTGTTGTCGCAAAGGCAATAATAGTCATGGTGCGAGCCGTTGAGTTTTCTTTTTCAGCCATTTCAAAATATCCTTGTCGATAGTGATTGTTGGCATCGGTCGCTTTTATGATTGCTATTATGCCGAATATGCAACCTATGCAAGAACAAAGAAATCCTAATACAGTGCTTGTAATGGCCCACGGCATCCAATCGGTGTGATGCGAGGTGTATTGCGGAGTGTTGTAAACATTTTGTCCCGGCGCATATTGAGGAGTTGGAGTATTGGCAAAAGGAGGTGGGGTCTGGGGACGGAATAGCTTTTGTAGTTCCGGTATTTCTGCTGCCGGAGTCCAATTATTCATTCCGTTTTTCCAAACTTGTGTGTCGGCTTGCAATCCTTTATTCAATAGTTCATCAATAGCAAAAGGTCCTGCCTGCTGATTGTTGAGAATCATGAAATAATAGTCGTCTTCAGCATTTTGTTTTGAATTAAGACTATCAATGAATACTTTAAGTTCAGCAATCTCAGATGCTTTAACCCATGAAGGCAGACCTTCTGCCCATACGTCGGAATTGTAGTTGAGCCCGTATTTTACGAGTTCTTCTTTATTCATCGGACCCTGCTGGGTGTTGTTGTAAATTATGTAATATAGCATATAATTATTCGTTGTAATTACGATGCTACAAATTTACATTTAATTTTTTGATTTCACAATAGCAGAGTTAATACATCGGATTGAATGGTTTGCTTTTGACTAATTTAGAAGTGACATCACCGACGTATTTGCTACTTTTTGATGTGTCGAGTTTTAGGACCGAAGCACCTTCTTTGATGTTGCAGCGATTGAGGTCGATGTAGAAGATGCCGGAGTTTGTGACAATGTCAAAGTAGTATCGTTTGTCGCGAGTGTTGGCAAGAGAACGCCATTGAGTAGATGATACATTAGGCTCTGTCTCAATGTTGTAAAGGTATGGCACTGAGACATTCATAACTATTGAGCGTGCAATTGAAGCTGCTGTATCGGCGTCGGCTGTTTTGCGAACGTGGCGTGTGAAAAAGTCGGCTCTGACATATCGGTCGGGACTTTTGACTGTGCCGGGCAACATGTTTGTTCCGCCGATGTTATGCCAATAGTTGAGGATTGCTTGCATCTTAGGGAATGCCGGGTCGTTGGTAAGCACTTGCAAGTCGGAGCCTTCGTAGATGTTGACATTGCCGTTGTCAAATTCCAAGATAGCAGTCTTTCCGGATGCGTCGGTAATGCCCCAATGCAGAGCTGAGACAGTGCCGCCGTCGAACGTAGCGCCGGAGATATTGAAATTGTGCTGTTTTAAGACGCTGACAACTTCGTCGGTGGTAGCGTTCATATCGAGCAACCAAGCGACAAACACAGCCAATGACATGGGAGGACGATTTTCGGTGTCAGTATTGGAATAGACTGTCCCTTTGCAGAATAGACCATTAATGACAAGGCCCATTTCATTCATCCCCTCAGTAATGCCTCCATCGTAGCTCACAGCATAGACGGCTCCATAGCGAGAACGCCACCTGACTGAGTTCTCTTGTCGATTGCCTTGCTTCTCCATGCCGCGTGGATAGACATAGATGTTTGTTGGAATAGGAGTCTTCCAATCGAGCGAGCGCCCGACGATAATCAAAGAGTTGTTTCCTTCGTAAACAATTCGTGAACAAGCATTTGCGTCGTTGTTGTATAAGAATAAAGCAAAGAAAGATAAGACTGCCGTAGCAATCAGACGATGTGTTTTCATAGTATTAATAATTTTATGTTTGGTATTAAAACACAAATCGTGGGATAGATGTTTGGCAAAGATTTAAGAAATGACTAAATTTGTAGAAAAATAGAAGAAATGGTAGGCAAATATAAAGTGATTACATTGTGTGGTAGCACACGATTTAAGGATGAGTTTATTGCAGTTCAGAAGAAGTTGTCATTGGAAGGCAATATCGTTGTGTCAGTCGGATTGTTTGGGCATAGTGGCGATGAGGAGGTGTCATGTCCCGGTGTCAAAGAGATGCTTGATGATATGCACCTTCGCAAAATCGACATGGCAGACGAAGTGTTTGTGATAAACGTAGGTGGCTATATAGGTAGCAGTACACGACGAGAAATCGAGTATGCCGTTTCGCAAGGAAAGAAAGTAAATTATCTTGAAAATAAGTAAGAAAATATATGTCATGGGAAAGAGGATAGAAATATGTGCAAATTCGGCGCAGAGTGCGTTGTTGGCGCAAAAAGGCGGTGCTTACAGAGTGGAATTGTGTGCCGGAATTCCGGAAGGAGGCACAACACCTTCAGCCGGTGAAATCTGTGTTGCGAGAGCCTTGCTTAAGGAGACGCGACTGAATGTCATTATACGTCCGCGAGGTGGAGATTTCCTTTATTCGGAGTTGGAGCAAGAGATAATGTTGCGCGACATAGAGTTGTGTCGTAATATTGGAGTTGATGGCGTAGTAATCGGTTGTCTTACAGCCGATGGCGATGTTGATATTCCGGCAATGAAGCGCTTGTTGGAGGCTGCAAAAGGTATGGATGTGACGTTCCATAGAGCATTCGATATGTGTCGCGACCCACGTAAGGCTCTTGAGGATATTATATCATTGGGTTGCAATCGTATCTTGACATCAGGTCAGGCTCCTACAGCAGAGCAAGGCATCGACATGATAGCCGAACTCGTCAAGCAAGCCGATGGTCGCATTATCATTATGCCGGGTTGTGGTGTGTGTCCCAACAACATACGAAAGATAGCTGATGCCACAGGGGCAACGGAGTTTCACTCGTCGGCTCGTTCATCGATTGAAAGTGGTATGGTCTATAGAAATCCGGCAGTGTCAATGGGAGGCACAGTAGTGGTCGATGAGTATCGCCAAGATGTCACAAATCCTCACGTCGTTCTCGATCTTCGCGAAGCCCTTGAGGATTAACAATTTGTGTGTTAGTATATTTTTATTCTAAATACTAATATTTAGGGAGCTTGTATAATAAATGTACAAGCTCCTGTTTTTGTAATTTTCCCAATTTGCATCCCAACCGTATCCTATTGCCATGTACCCCGTCATCACATAATGTCTCATTTCGAGTATTTTAATTTATGACATAATTTTTTGATGCAAATGATACTTTTATGTCGGAAAAATGTTGTATCTTTGTCAACGAATTTGTTAACAAAGAATATATCTATGAATAGCGGGGTCGGTCAATATATAAGTGATTTAATGGCAAGAAAAGGTTTGAAGCAGTCGGATGTTGCGCGTGAGATCAACGTATCACGCCAACTATTGAGTTATGTAGTAAGCGGCAAGCGAGAAATGTCGTTGCAACTGTCATCGAGGCTGGAATCTTTTTTCTCGTTGCCTGATGGGGAATTGTTCAAACTTCAAGCAGTCGATGCTGTCAAGCAGCATAAGCAGAAATTACGCAATCGTTTGTGTGAGCGACTTGTGAAGTGCAATGCCTTTTGGTCGTATGATGTCAAGTCGTATGATGCGATACCCGATGAGGAGATAATCGAGAAATGCTTCACTATGCTTGATATGAAAGATATAGAACTTATGTTTGAGTTGTATCCTCGTAAGCGTATTCGGCAAGTGTGGCAAGAGCGTATGGCGATTCAAGGTGAGTACATGAAGATGCTTAACGTGATGATTTCGATGTATTATTTCGGTATTAAAGAACCTGAAAAATATCTTGAAAAGATTGAGCGTCAGCATATTAATAAACTTTTAAAACAGAGTGCTTATGCGACAGGGATTGACTGCTAAGGTTGAAGCTATAATCGATAAAATAGCTGAGTTGGAGTGCATTAAGCCATATCTGTTGTGTGGAGGGACGGCTCTCGCAATGCAGATAGGTCATCGCATGAGTGAGGACTTGGACTTTATGATGTGGCGTATCTCTAAGACTGAGAAACCTGAGGTGAATTGGAATGCTATTGAGCGTGAGTTGGTGGCAAAAGTCGGTGAGATAGAGTCGTTTAATATGCTTGGCTTTGACCAAGTGGAGTTTGTAGTCGAAGGGGTTAAGTTGTCATTTTTCGTGAGTGACAATCTTTCTCCGGTCGCTGAGCCGATAGAGTATATTGGCAACATTCGTTTGGCAGATATTGAGTCAATTATGGTGATGAAACTCGAGGTGATGTTGCGAAGAATGAAATTTCGCGACTACTACGATATATATTGTATTTTGCGAGAGGGGCATTCAATACATCGTGGCATTGAACGCTCTCTCAAATATTCACGTCATAGACTTTCTACTAAAAATGTAATAGCAATGCTACTTGGTGGACAATTCATTGCTGATGACAATTTTGCGACATTGCAACCTAAATATAGCGTGACAAGGGAGGAAATACGCGAATATATTTTGAGAAAACTTAAAGACTGACAATCAGAGTGTTAAGTGATAGGAAAAAGAATTGCCCGGTTGACTACTAAGAGAAGTCGCCGGGCAATTGGTTTATCTGCGAATCAGATGATTAGCCGTAGATGATTTTGCCGTTTTTGTCGTGGTTTTCGTTGTCTAAACTCCCTAATTTTGTAATAATGTGATTAATAAGTGTTTAGTTGAGGTTTATGCGCTCAAATTTATAGCCAAGTCTGTGTAGTTCTATAGCTGCTCCGATGCGAAACAGCACTTTGCAAGCGCGAGCGAATGTGTGAAAAGCCATCGGAGATTGTGGTTCGATAGCACTGCGTCTGATTTGTGAGAGTGCAACCTCTGCGCATTGGCGAATTACATCTTCGATTTTTGTCGCTTCTTTGCTCTGGAGATTGAGCCCGAGAATATTCTCCAAAATATTTTCGTCCATATCGTCAAACTTGCGAGGACCGTAAAATTCTGAATATGGCATTTTTGCAAACTTTTCCCAATCGGCATCCCAACCGTATGCTATTGCCATGCCCAAATATGCAGCCCAAGCAAGCGAAACCGTCGGATAGGCGGCAATTTCTTTGACTGCATCGACCATATATTCGGGAGCAATCTCATGCCAGCGTTGATTGATGTCGTCGCTCGATAGAAGCGTACCACATAACATCCCGTTGGATGATGCGACTTTTATCAAATCTTCTTGAAGTGTCGTTTCAAAACTGTTTAAAAAATTATAGTCTGTTTCCATTGTGTTAGTTTTTTGTCGTGAGTGTGAAAACGTCGGCAAAGTTAATAAGATTTTTTCAGACTATCGATGTTTGGATGTTAATGTCTATGATTTTTTGCTGACCCACTTATGTCGGCAAAATATTCCCTAAAAACTTACTCTTGGAAAACTAAGATAAAAACAAAGAGCTCGACATTAATTGTCGAGCTCTGAAAGTATGCTTATGCTTGCTAATTAGAGCTTGTGGATTGTTTTGAGCATTTGCTCGCCGAGGCCGATAGTGTAGCCTTGTGAGATGAAGACAACACGATTGAATGTGTCGGCGATGATGAACATCGGCAGAGTCTTGTTGGTCAACTTCATTTCTTTGACGATTTGGTCTTGGATTGAAGAGTCGATGTCGATGCCGAATGTGATGTTGGATGGCAAGCCCGGGAATTCTTCAGGACGGAATTGTTTGTAGTCGTCCATGCTTGGGAAGAGGAGGATCATCTGGCGTCCCCATTGCTCGAAGTCTTTGGCGAGGGTGGCAATGTCGCGAAGTGCGTGGTTGGTTGGTTCTTGACCGACACCGAGCACTGCCACTACGAAGTAGCCACGACCTGTGGTTGAAAGCACTGATTTAGCAGTACCGCCGTCGATAGGCATATAGAGTGATTCGGAGTTGAAACTGCCGATCACTTGCACATCGTCAAGACTTTGACGCATCACCATCTCGGTCTTTGTGGTCTCGCCGTCGGCTACGGCAAAGGCTTCAAGGTGAGCAAGTACACCACCATTGGCGAGGCGTGTGCCGGTCACCATGAGATAGTCGCCACAGTCGAGGTGTGCACCATCTTTGAGGAGGTTTTGCCAAGTAGTGCCTTCGCGTACGCCGTCACCTTCGTTGTAGTTGAGGGTGTAGAGGGTGCCGTGGTCGGTGAGCTTGGCGATAGAGAAGTGGTTGTAGTATTTAGGGTTGTCGAGCATCTTGGTTGGGGCGTAAGATGCTTGGAGAATACCTTGTTTAGCTACGATCTGTTCTGATGCTTCGAAGTCGATATCGACCAAGTTGCCGTCGTTGAGTATTTGCACTTTGCCTGTCACGTCGTCGATGCGAGCCGGGATGTCGAGGCTGCGAGCCAAAGCGACGAAGAAGATGTTGCGGCTATGAGGGTCGGCTACACGAGCTTTCCATACGCCGATAGGGCTGATAGGAGCACCACCACGGTTGCATTCCTTGTCGATGCGAATGCTGTCGGCAACCCATTTAGCGAGGTCGGCAGGCGACTGACGGAAGCGTTGAGCGTCGTCTTGAGAGATAGCGGCCTTGAAGAAGCTGCGATATGGAGTGATCATCTCGTTGCTTACGCGAGGGTTGGAGATCATCGCGTGATTTACGGCAGCGTTCCAATCAGGAGTGTTTGTGATGTGGTCGATGAGGGCTTCTTGAGGTATGTCGCGAAGGTCTTTATCGACTACGAGAGAGAGAATCCATGCTGCTTGCTCTTTGTGGTCGGCGAGAGCAGAAGTGATGATGTCGTGGTTGCCACGTGATTTAACGAGCATTTCAGCGATTGCTTCCACCGATGCATTCTTCACAGGGTGAGCCTTAGCCCATTCGAGAGCTGTCTGCTCGTTGAAGAATGTAGCTACGTATGCGTTGCGTATAGAGTCCTCGTAAGCCATGCGACGAGAGTTTTCAGCGCGTTGCTCTTCAGTGACTTCCGGGAGGTTGGCACCTTCGACAGGAGGGATAATGTCAATGTCGATAGAGTAAGCGTCGCCGGCTTTCTTGTCTAATGCGAGAGTGATCTGTTCATCTTTGCCGAATGAGAGTTTGCCGAAGTTGTAGCGGCCATCTTTTGATGCCCACACGACAACGTCGCCCTTGCCGGCAGTGAGCGATGCTTTACCTTCTTTGTCGGTCTTCTTAGTGGCGATAGAGTATAGTTCGGCATAGTTGTAGAGCTTAAATTCTACTGTAGCATCTTCTACAGGTTTGCCTTCGCTATCAGTGACGATTACTTCGGCAGTAGTGCTTGGAGCATAATTGTCGATGATGTTGATTTCGGTGTAGCCTGCGTTTTGGCTCATGATTTCTTCCGGACCGTCATATTTGCCGAAAGCTTTGGTGTGCATGAGCATAGCGCGAGAAGCCGGAGCGTTAAACCATCCAAGGTCGAGCACCGGTTCAGGCTCGCACGCACCGAAGAAGCGCCATTCGCCATCTACCCAAGCTTCCACCCAAGCGTGGTTGCTGTCGGTGTGAGCCCAGCGTGGAGTATATACCTGGCGTGCAGGGATGCCGACTGCACGGAGTGCAGAAACTGTGAACGTAGATTCTTCGCCACAGCGACCGTATGCTGTCTTGATGCTTGCCAATGGCGAACTTGTGCGACCGTCAGATGGCTGATAGACCACCTTCTCATGGCACCAGTGGTTGACTTCAAGCACGGCATCATGCATTGAGAGATCTTTCACGCGGTCTTTGAGTTCGGCATAGAAGACAGTGCGGCAAGTGTCGAGATTCTCGTTGTTGACACGCAAAGGAAGCACGAAGTGGATAAACTCGCGTTCAGGCACTACCTTGCCCCATGGCATCTCTTCCTTGGCCTTGAGAGTGCAATCGACCATTTCGAGGAAATAGTCGCCGCTTTGGTTAGCTATGTCGCAGAGAGGCATGTAGGCATAGAGAAACATCATAGCCTCGCGTTGAGGTATCGACATCTCGGTGGTGTCGAAAATAGCGAATAGTTGGTCACACGACAAAGATTGGCGGCGTTGCTCAAAGTCTTGAGTAATCGTCTCACGTTTCTTGTCATCGTTGATAAGGTGACTGCTTGTGCACGAAGCCAAGCCGATCACCGCTGTCATCAGAATTAATAGATAAGACTTTAACTTGTTCATTATTATTGAGTTTTATTATTTGACCATAATTTTCTTAGCCTTGCCATTGCTCATCTTGACGATGTTGATGCCTGGTTGCAAATCCTTGAGTTGCTTGCCTTGAAGGTCGTAGATGGCTACGATGGTAAGGTCCGATTCATCGATTGTCGTTTGACCGATTGACGCATAATCAAGGGTTAATTTGCAGACTGTACGGCGGCCGGCGAGGTCGGCTAACGGTGTTGTCGTGTTGTTCCAATTAGAATCAAACCATATTTCAGGCATAGTCGATGTCAGATAGACGTCATAGTTGCCGTCGGCTTCAAAAGTGACGGTGACAGGCACCGACTTGGTTTCACCGGCAGCGATAGTTGTGAGTTCGCTCTTTCCTTCAGCGCATTTGCCACTTTCGGTGTCCATAAACAAAGCATCGATTATGCCTGCGAATTCGACATCGTTGTTGTTGGAAATTTCAATCATAAAAGTCTGAGGTTCGCCGAGCGTGAGCGAATAGTTGTTCCTAAGGACTTGCGATTCGGCTGTCAGTGGAACATAATCGCTTGTTGAGTTGGCGAAAGTATGTCTTTCCGGTTTTAGATTTGGATGCAACAATGAACGTTCACCACAGTCGGTCACATAACGATATGTGAAGTCGTATGTACCGCAGAGAGGGTAGAAATTGTTTGTCAGACGGATGTTGTTTTGGGTAACTCCGCTGTTAGCTTTTACCTCTACATCAGGTATTGAAGCGATAAGGATTTCTTCGCCGCCCTCAACAGGAGTTGCGTAGATGTTGATTCTGACAATGCCTCCGACAAGGTTGGCACTATAGATGCGATCGGTCTTAAACTTCGCTTGACTGTGTTGCCCTATGCCGTAGTAGTCATCAAATACCTTGAGTTTATTATAAATACCGGTAGGACTGTAGTCAAGTACAGGATATGATGGCTTTTCTTCGACATCGACATAGAAGTCATCGGTGGTGTATGAACAATCAGTATTTTCAATTACAAATTTGTAGCGACCGGGGACCATTGTGAATCCGTTCTCTTTGGTGGGACGCACTTTGAAGAATACTTCTTGCTCCACACCGGGCATGGTTGTAGTATAGCCAAAGCTTTGATCAATCTTATAGAGCTCTCCGGATTCGCAGTTTTCAAAGTAAAATCCACCTTGAAACACTCCGTAGGAATGAAATGGGGTAGTGTCGAAGAGGGTAAATCCGAGGTAGAAGTCTGAACCTGCAAACACATCACTCGCTGCATAGACGTTGCGTACTTCTGTTTTGCCATCTGTATCCCATGCGTTAATAAGTTCATACTGACCCTTCGTTATTTTTATTTGAGGTTGAAATTCTTTAGGGATGAGACTCAATACCACCTTGTCATCATCAGTTCTTTTGCAAGCAATATTTACGAGATAGGTGCCATCAGAGAGGTTGGCTGCGTCAATAAATCCATCTAACTCGTCGGGGGATATGATGCCACACGAGTCATAGCCGGAGAAAACATAATTTTCAGGATAAGCTAATTTATAGTATTCTTCTTCAGCTACGATATTACCGTTGTTGTCGGTCAAAACAGAGGCGAAACGAATATTGTCGGCTTTGAAGTAATCGCGTTCGCGGTAATTGGTAGTCACACAAGGGAAAAACCAAGAGTACCCAAACATAGAACAACCTGCTATGGCCAATCTCGGAGCATACGGCTCATCAGAAGCGGTGCGTGGAGCGATGTTGGCTATCATTTGCTGATTTTTGCCATATTGATGTTCGTCGTCAATACGAAGATAAGTAAGGTCGAAATAGCCATCAGAATCGTCATTCCAGCCCCAGTTGACGTGATACATACCTTCGCTATCGACACCATCCACCACAAACGCATGAGACGATTCGCCGCTTCCGGAATAGATGATCGGTTGATTGTTGAGCAAGTTTTTGTTGATGATTTCAATCCACATCTGAGTTGGGACATATTCGCGAAGCATTATGTCGCATTTGTAGTTGAAATAACGTTGTAGAGCCTCATACGGAAGAGGTGCTTTTGTAGAGAAATTGCTCACGCTGTAGTCAAACATGTCGCTGAATCCGTATTCGGCTTTGCTTGCTACACCTGCCTCGTAGCACAATCGTGCCACTGCATCTGCTTGAGCATCGCTATATTCGCCTTCTGTGTATGTCGGCAACATATTTGCCCAATCGTATCCACCTTTTGAAAAGTCAACTGATATTTCGGTCTTGGTCGCATTGTTGACATATTCCACTTTCTCCGGTGCTGTATTGTCAGACTTGAAGTGGAAGAGCACTTGTGACAGAGCGATTGCTGTGCAACCTGCCACAGTGCGATGATCGTCATACGTCGGACAAAAGTTGTTGTATGGCGCACGTTGATGCCAGTTGGTTTTGAGTAACGGCTCCACAGGCTGAGTTGTCACTTGTCGAGGAGCACCGGCAGGAGCAGAAGCCAATGCTTCGGTGTATCCGGTGAGCCATTCTTGCATAGCTTCAGGCATATTGTTGCTGTCGAAGTTGCCGTTGTCGCTGTAACCGATGATTCTTGCATCTCCTCCAATCTCTGCCAATAGAACAAAGCACGACTGATTTTTATCACTTACAGCGTTATAGGCATATATGGACGCTGATAACGTCGGGGCGAAATCCGCTGACTTTTCTTTGCGAATATTATTGCCGATTGCAACAATTTCGCCATTAACAGTGTTGAGATTCAATCTCTCGCTCAAAAACGTCTCGGCAAGAGATAGCATTTTGGCACTTGATGCGTTAGCTGTGTTCGGTAGCAACGCAACAAGCATCAATACAATGAGATTTGATAGTTTCTTCATATAATGTGTCTTATTAGTTTTCTTACAGCGTATATTATAGGAAATATTAGCAAATTTAACTCTTTTTTGTTTTCTACGCAAATATTAGGAATTATTCCTCATTGTTTTCTTCAAACTCCTCAATCCATTGTTTAAGTTTGCTTTGAAGTAATGTTTTATCCGGGAGGTATAAAGAGTATTGAGTTGCGTAAATATTCGCTTCTTCAGGTAAGGTCAGTTGAACCAGAGCATCACTCTTTTCTTTGCAAAGAAGAATGCCGATAGTTGGTTTTTCAAACTCTTGCTTCATGTATCTATCGTAGTAATTGACATACATTTGCATTTGACCTAAATCTTGATGACTGAGTCTGTCGGTCTTAAGATCAATAAGTACGTAGCACTGCAAAAGACGATTGTAGAAGACTAAATCTACATAGAAATGCTGCTCGTCAAACGTGAAACGCTTCTGTCGTGCTTCAAAAAGAAAACCTTTGCCAAGTTCCAATAAGAAATGTTGCATTTTACCGATAATTGCATTTTCTAATTTGCTTTCGGTGTATATAGCATCAGGTTTAAGTCCCAAGAATTCCAGAGTAATAGGGTTTTTGATGATGTCAGAAGGCTTTTCGACAATTAGACCATCTTGAGCCAAACGCATGACAGAATCCTTGTCTCGACTCAATGCTAACCTCTCATAAAGACTACTATTGACTTGTCTGCTTAATTGGCGAACACTCCACATTTGACGATTACATTCAATTTCATAGAAACTGCGCTCATCAGGGTTTTCGATACGCATAAGAATAAGGTAATGAGACCATGAAAGAGAGAATTTAGGTCGATCTAAATTGTTTAAACCTATGTTTGTATCGTTGTTGTATTTTGTCGTTTGTTTGACTGAATTTGATAGACAACAATCGTCATTTTTAATTTGACAGACAGTGTTTGTCAAATTGCTGTATATGATATAGAATTGTCGTATCTGTCGTAGGTTGGAGTATGACCATCCTGCACCATACGTAGCAGTTAGTTTTTCGGATAAGTCTTTTAGTATGTGTTTCCCGTATTGAGCTCGCTGTTCGCCATTTTGTTCTGATTCTACTATATGCCGGCCAATCTCATATTTGGCATAGACTTCTGCGGTATTAATTGTAGAAGCGATCATCTGACGAGTGTTCTCAATGACAATAGAAACTCTTTCGAATAAGTTGTCTATGACTTTTGGTTGTATTGTATTGTTGTCTTTCATCTCTTATATCTTAATTGTGAGAGTCGAAAATTTACTTTGTTAGACATTTTAACTCCATGCAAAGGTAGTAATAATCTTCGATAGAATCATTCATTTATCAACTAATTAAGATGAGTGACAGACAAAATTTATACTATCATATAAGACGTTGTCAGTACTATTGTCAGATTTATTTCGAAAGACTTCAATATCAATTAATACTATCAACAGCTGAGTTTGTCGTCGATGAGTCACTATGTCGATGTTCATGGAGAAAGGGTCAGACTATTTCAGTGTTTTTTTGAAAAAAAGAGGGGAGTGTGATTAAATCATGCGATTAGATTGCGATTGATTCAAAGTTTTGTCTTAATTTTGCACTTTATTGCTGAGCAATGTGCTCTGCATCGTAGGAAATTATGTGGAAATTCACACCGATACTTAAGCATACACTCTGGGGTGGAAGCAAGATTGCGGAGCTCAAGGGGATGGACGACAAGGATGAGTCAATCGGCGAAAGCTGGGAGATTTCATCGTTGGCGGGCAGTGTGTCGGTTGTGGCCGATGGTGTAGATGCCGGACTGTCGATATTGCAACTGATAGCTCGCGATAAGGAGTGTCTGCTCGGTCGTCGCAACTATGAGCGACATGGCGATGAATTTCCGTTGCTTGTGAAATTTATCGATGCTGAGAAGGACCTGTCGATACAGGTACACCCTGACGATGCAATGGCTTCAATGCATGGTCATCGTGGCAAGACGGAGATGTGGTATGTGGTAGATGCTGCAGAGGGTACGCGTATCTGCAACGGTTTCCGCAACAGAATAGATAAGTCGGACTATTCGCAGATGGTGGCTTCCGGTCGCATCATGGATTCGCTCAACTATATCGATATAGCGAAGGACGATGTCTATTATATTCCTGCCGGCCGCATACATGCTATCGGTGCCGGGGCGTTCTTGGTGGAGGTGCAGCAAGCTTCAGATGTGACTTATCGTGTCTATGACTATATGCGTCGTGACGCAGATGGCAGATTGCGTGAATTGCACGTTGATTTGGCAAGCGAGGCACTTGACTTCGATGATGTCGGCGGTGGAGCAATCGTTTATGACAAAAACGATGACTCTGCAATGACTCTGATGCAGACAGATTATTTCACAACTCAGCTCTATCGACTTCGTGAGCAATTTGTGCGTGACTTGAGCAACTTGGACTCATTTGTGGTGATAACCCTCACAGAGGGAGAGTGTCGAATAGTCGAAGGCGAGGAGAGTAGAGTGATCGCAGCCGGCGATACGATATTGATTGCGGCTAAGGCGCAATCCTACACCATTATCCCCAATGGTAGCGTCGCTTTTGTCGAAGCCTTCATCGAGGCCTAATCATTCCTAAAATCGTCGGTGATTTAATCTGATGAGGCGGTCAATAGATGACTGCCTACATACGCTTTTTATAGGTGACGGCTGCAAGAATGTTGAAGACAATTGCAAAGCCACCCAAAGCCGAGTATGCCATCCATAGTTCGCTGATAGATGTGCCCTTGAGATAGACTGAACGCAGAATTTCGACAAAGTGTCGTGGAGGCAATATCAGAGTGAAGCGTTGAGCCCAAACAGGCATCGAATCGATAGGTGTCAGAAGTCCGCTCATCAGCATGAATATCATGATGAAGAAAAACATCACAAACATCGTCTGTTGCATCGTGTCTGAGAAATTGGCTATCGTGAGACTAAAACCTGAAATGGTCAATATGAATAAAATAGCACCGAGATATATCGCTCCTATTGAGCCGACGGGTGTCAGACCGTAGATAAAGCGTGCGACCAGCATTGCAATGGTCAAGACAAAGAGACCGATAATCCAATAGGGGACAAGTTTTGAAAGTATGAAAGTGAAACGAGAGACAGGAGTCACGTTTATCTGCTCAATCGAACCACTTTCTTTTTCTCCGACAATGCTTAAGGCTGGGAGGAAACCACAGATTAGAATGAAGAGTATAATCATCAGCGCCGGAATCATATAGTGACGATAATTGAGAGTCGAATTATAGCGATTTTCGATGGTTACTAATTCTGAAAATTTTATAGGGCTTTGCTCGTTGTTCAGTTCTTTGAGAGATAGAGCGATGGTCTGTGCGACATATTGCATGCCCAAGCCTCCTTTTGTAGCATTTACCGCGTTGGCAGAGATGCTGATACGCTCGGCAGAGTTGGCGCTCATATTGCGCTCGAAATCAGAGGGTATTTGCACGATTACATCTACCTCTCCTTGCTCCAAAGCTTCCATGGCAAGCGGGTATTCAGACGTTGTCTGTCGAAGTGACAGACGTTCCGATGCCTCGATGTGCCATGCTATGCGACGCGATGTCGTAGAGCGGTCAAGGTCGACAATAGCGACATTGACATTCTTGACATCCATAGTCATGATAAGTGGCATCAACAGCATTACCAAAATCGGGAACGCTATGATGAGTCGTGGCAGAAACGAATTGCGACGAATCTGCAGAAATTCTTTCTGAAGCAGTACTATAAACGTGTGCATAGGGCTATTCAAGTTTGTCGTTAAACTTTTTGAGTGATACTCCGAGTATGGCGACAGTCATGCCGAGAAGAATGGCACAATTTTCCCATACAGCAGTGAGTGGAAGACCTTGAATCATCATTTTGCGAACTGCATCGATGTACCATCGCGCAGGAACGATGTTGGATACAACCTTAAAGAATGTAGGAAGATTTTCTATCGGGAAGAGCATGCCTGAGAGCATCAAAATCGGCATCATCATCACCATGGCTGAAATGAGCAGTGCTGCGACTTGTGTTCGGGCTATAGTCGATACCAGCAATCCGAGTGAAAGCGATAATGCAAGGTAGAGCAATGATAGCGAGAAGATGCCCCACACGCCGCCCGTCATAGGTACATCAAGCAGGTATCGGGCTAAAAGAAGTATTAATATCAATACGATGCACGAAATCGCAAAGTAGGGTATCATTTTGGCAAAGATTATTTTTGCGGGACGCACCGGGGAGACCAGCAGCACCTCCATTGTGCCGACCTCTTTCTCGCGAACGATTGACACTGATGTCATCATCGCACACACGAGTATGAATATCAGTCCCATAATCCCGGGAACAAAGTTGTAGGCCGACTTCATCTGCGGATTGAATAGCATTCTTGTCTCAAACATTGCTTGAGGGGCGTCAGAGCCGAGGAGAATGTTTTGAATGTAGGCAGAAGCTGTGCCTGCTGTGTTGACGTTGGATGCATCGAGAATGAGTTGGATTATAGGCTTGGTTTCATAGCCTTGCTTTGCTAATAGTGCGCGTCTGTCGTAGTCAGTGGCGAAAACGATGACTGCATTGACTTTGCCCGACCGAAGGTAGTAGTCGATTTCATCGGCGGAGATGTAGCCCTTAAAAGTGAAGTAATCGTTGTTGTCAAGTCGTTGCACAGCGTCGTTGACTCCATCGGTGCGTTCGGGAGCGACAATGGCGATGTTTATGTTGTTGACTTCGGTGGAAATCGCAAAGCCAAACAGGACCATAAGCACGACAGGTATGAGCATGACAATCAGCATTGTCCGTTTATCTCTCAAGATATGAGTTGATTCTTTCTTAATCAGTGAGCCGAAATTCTGTTTCATATCGTTATTCTCCTCTTTTTGCGCCGCGAGCCAATGTGTGGAAAACCTCATCCATTGATTTAGCGGCAAATTGTTGTTTCAGACGAGTAGGAGTGTCGAGTGCGGCAATCTTGCCATCGACCATGATTGAGACTCGAGAGCAGTATTCTGCTTCGTCCATGTAGTGGGTGGTGACAAATATAGTGGTGCCATCAGCTGCGGCTTCATAGATTAGTTCCCAGAATTGGCGTCGTGTAATGGGATCGACACCACCTGTGGGCTCGTCCAAGAATACTATTTCGGGACGATGGATTGTGGCCACAGCAAACGATAGCTTTTGCTTCCAACCCAATGGTAACGATCCGACCAAAGTGTTGCGTTCGGATAAGAAGTTAAGGCGAGAGAGTAGTTGTGTAGAGCGTTCGTCGGTCTCTTGTTTTGATAGTCCGTAGATGCTTGCGTATAGGCGCATGTTTTCTCGGACAGTCAAGTCGTTGTAGAGAGAAAAACGCTGACTCATATAGCCGATTTTGCGTTTGATACGCTCTCCGTCTTTACGCACATCAAGGCCTGCAATTGTGCCGCTACCGGAAGTCGGATAGCTCAGTCCGCAGAGCATACGCATGGCTGTGGTCTTCCCTGCACCATTGGCTCCGAGAAAACCGAATATCTCACCTTTGTTAACATCAAAAGAGATGCTGTCAACGGCGGTAAAGTCGCCGAAGCGTTTGGTCAGGTTTCGGACAGAAATTACGAGATTGCTCATTGTTTCATTAGTTTTATAAACACATCTTCAATAGAAGGCTCTTGGCTGCATATTTCCAGCCCTTCAATGTCGGAGAGTTGAGATGTGAATATAGACGGATTAAAATTGTCGTTTGCTATCAAGTGATGGTATTCGCCAAATGGGTAGCATGCCGCAACACCTTCGATGGAACGCGCACTTTGAAGAAGACCGAACATATCCTTGGCGCGAATGCCGTAAAGCATCTCATTGAAGTCGTGCACGAAGTTTTGTGGAGTGTTGACGCCTAATATGTGTCCTTCGTTGCAAAGTGCTATGCGGTCACATCGTGAGGCTTCATCCATGTAGGGAGTTGAGACAAGTATGGTTATCCCTTGCGTTTTGAGTTGAGAAAGCATATCCCAGAACTCTCTGCGTGAGACGGCATCAACGCCGGTGGTGGGCTCGTCAAGGAAGAGGACGTCGGGGCGATGAATTAAAGCGCATGAGAGGGCAAGTTTTTGTTTCATGCCTCCGGACAGTTTGCCTGCACGTCGCTTGCGAAACGGTTCAATCTGTCGGTAGATAGGAGCAATAAGGTCGTAGGATTCTTTGACGGTCACCGCAAACAATGCGGCAAAAAACTCAAGGTTTTCTTCCACCGTAAGGTCGGGGTAAAGAGAGAAGCGTCCCGGCATGTATCCCACTTGGGAGCGTATGTTGAGGTAGTCCTTGACGATGTCGCGTCCATCGACTGTCGCGCTGCCTTCGTCGGGTGTGAGGAGCGTTGTGAGCAGTCTGAACAGAGTCGTCTTGCCTGCTCCATCGGGCCCGATAAGACCGAACAGTTCTCCTCGCTCGACATTGAACGATACATTGTCGAGAGCCTTTGTCTTGCCATAGCTCTTGGATAGGTTGTGAATCTCAATTATGCTCATAATCAGAGTATTACTTCACTATGAAGGCCAATCTTCAGTCGGCCATCGTTTTTGACTGCGATTTTGACAGCATAGACGAGGTTGGCACGAGAGTCTTTGGTCTGAATAGTCTTGGGGGTAAATTCGCTTTCCGACGAAATCCATGTGATGTGGCCTTTATAGTTGTGACGCTCGTCTCCACCGAAATCAGCGACCACAGTGACTTCGTCGCCTAATTTCAGGTTGGCAAGTTGAGTAGATGTGAAGTAGGCACGCAGATATATATTGTCGAGATCGGCAATCTTCACTAAAGGCTTGCCTGCCGACGAGAGTTCTCCTGCTTCGGCGTATTTCACCAGCACGGAGCCTTTGACAGGAGATGTTACCTTGCATTTCGTGATGAGGTCGCTAAGAGCATCGATTTGTGCATCTAAAGCGATGGAGTTGTTGGAGATAGAAGTGGTGCTTTTGTTAAGGGTGGAAAGAGTGGCTTCCAATTGGCTCTCAAGGATTTTGATTTGTGCATCGATGTCGTCGTATTGTTTTTGGGTGGCGGCACCATCTTTGAGTAGATTTTCAATGCGGTTGAGTTCCTTTTTCTGTGTTGAGATTTGATTGCGGAGTGATGATGCTTGCTTGTTGATGTCGGGGCGTGAGTCGAGTAGGGCTGCTTGTTGAGCCGTCAATTGCTTGCGTTGCAAATGAAGTTGTGTGCTGTCAATAGTGCATATTGCAGTGCCGACGTCGATGTGCTCACCTTCGTCAATGTCGAAGTTGAGTATCTTGCCGTTGGCTTCGGAAGAAATCACTATCTCTGTGGCTTCAAATGTGCCTTGAGCATCAAACTCTGATTGCTTGCTACATGATGCAGCGAGCAAAATTGCGGTGATATATACTATTTTTTTCATGGTTTATTGATTTAAAATGTTTTTTAATCTATAAGTCGCTTGTAGAAGTTCTATTTCGTGCGAACTCTTGTTGAGTTTGGCGATAGTCTCGTCGGAAATCTTTTTCAAGAGCTCGGTTGTGTCTATTACACCATTGGTCAATTGTGATTCAGCGGCAATCCTGACTCGATGACGTAGTTCGACTATTCGGTCGTCATCGTCGATGACTTTGCGTAGTCGGGCGATTTCGCTATCCTCGTGAGAAGTCTGCAGGTTGCTATTGAATAGGAAGACATCGCGTTGGATATCGATTTGTTGCTGCTTAATGTCAAGTTTTTTGAGGTCATTGTTTTTGGTGTAAAACGCACCGATGTTCCACGACATTTTCACGCCAATCATGCCGTCAAGTCTCCATTCCGACGACATCATGCTCTTGAATATGTCCAGTCCCGGATAGCCATAGAATCCTTGAGCGAATGCCGAGAATCGGGGCATGACCGAGGTGTTTATCATATTTCGTTGTGCGTCTAATTTGCGTTGCTGAGCATCAAACAATGTTAGTTCGGGACGGGCTGAGACACGACAGGTCGGCTCATTCATATCAGGTCGTTCGAGTTTGTTATGAGTGAGATTCGTGCCTATAAATATCTCGAGCATCTGTCGATAGTTTGCGCGTGAAGCTTCGACTTGTTGCAGGGACTGTCGTGCAGTGAGTAATTCAGCCTCTATGATATCCATGTCCGACTGTTGAGCAGTGCCGTTGTCGAAGCAGGTTTGTACTCGTTTAAGGTTGCTTTCCAATACTTCTATAAGAGTGATCGTCTGTGCGACCTTTTCATCGAGGAGTAGAATGCCGAAATATAGGTCATCGACTCTTGATTGTAGTTGGTAGAGCGACACATCTGTACGACTGCGTTGCTCTGTGGCTTCTGCTTGAGCGAGGCTTTTGTCTGCTCTTGATTGTCCACCGTCCCAGATGTTTTGCGTGATGTCGATACTCACTTTGTATTGGTCTTTGTGTATTCCGTCCATTTCGATGCCATTAGCACTAATGAATGCTCTAAATGCATCGGGATAGGTAGGAGTTGCAGACTGGTAGGAGGCTTGTGCAGATAGCTTGATTTGCGGAATCCATGCTCGTGCGGCATTCGAAAGATTGTACTGCTCCGTGGCATTGATAAGGTCGTATTGTCTGATTTCGGGATAGTGCTCCCTTGCCAATTGACGACATTCGTCCAATGTTTGGGCGTAGGTCGCACATATCGAGATGATGGCGATAAATGTTAGGATGAATCTTCTCATATTCTTAACCTCTTTAATATGGTTTCTACATTTTCTGCTTTGCGTTCGTTTAAGAACTTCTGTCGGTCGGTCATAAGGTCGCCCATTAATGGCTCCATAAATGGATAGGCGATGAATGTGAAAATATTGAGCGACATAATGCTGATGAAAAGCATTTTTACATCTATATATATAATATCACCCTGTTTGGCTGCTTGGTCGATGTCTTTTTGTAGGTTTTGATAGACATTGCCGACTGTCTCACCGATGCGCTTTTGGATTAATTCGTAGCGTTCGGGGTGGGATATTACCTCGTTGATTACAAATCTCGGAAGGTTGGGGTTTTGTGCGACATAATCGAAGTGAGCTTCGATTCCACCTTTGATGCGTTCAAGTAGTGGTAGCGACGAGTCTTGTATGATGGTAAACATCAAGTGGGATATCGTGGAAAACTTGTCGTCAACGATGCGTTGGAACAGGGATTCTTTGGTGCGGAAATAGTAATGCAGCATAGCATGAGTCACACCGGCGGCTTTGGCTATCGTCGTGGTTCTTGCGCCATCGAATCCTTTTGTCAGAAATTCTTGTTCGGCTGCATTAAGGATTTTTTGCTCGTTTGAGAGGTTGGTTGTATTCATAATTGTGTTAACAAACGTGTTTAACAATATTGTTAATACAAAATTAGGGAGAAAATTTTTGTGGTGCAAGTTTTTGTGTCAATTTTTTTTCGGTCTTTTTCTGTGAATTTTTTAGTCGAGAGCGTGAAAATTGTGTGAACGAGAGGTCTGAATTTGGTCGAATTTGATTGAAGACGACCTTGGCTGACTTCGAAAAATCGCATTGAAGTGAAGAAAAAATGAGGTTAAGAAAAAATTTTTTGAGGGATATTTTTACTCGAAATTGTCCGATTTAATCCAATATGGACTTAAAAATAGTGGTTTTTGAAGGTGAAAATCAAAAAAAATGATGTTTTTGAGAAAAAAAGTTGCAAAATATTTTGCCAGTTTTGAAAATAGTCGTACCTTTGCACTCGGGTAAGTCCTATACGACCAGCTCCTTGCGAATCCCCCCAGGACTTGACCGTAGCAAGGGTAGTAGGTCGAGCGGTGCGATGTAGATTGCTTGCCCGTATGCCTCTTTAGCTCAGTTGGCCAGAGCACGTGATTTGTAATCTCGGGGTCGTTGGTTCGAATCCGACAAGAGGCTCAAAATAATCATCGGTTCAACCGAAAAAAGAAATGTTTTCATAATTTTGTTTTGGTGGCATGTCTAGCGATAGAGATGCCATTTTTTTATAAACTAAAAAATCATTGTTATGTATATATTCAATACAACGTTTGTCTGTGATGACTCAAGAATGGAGGAATTTTTGATGTGGGTAAATGCAGAACTTATTCCGAAATTAGTCGCTTCAGGTATCGCTAACGAACCTCAATTAGCTCATGTAGTGCCGGTAAAAGACACGGATGATGATGAGGCTGCAAGTTTTTCATTGCAAGTAAAAATTGATAATGTGGATTTGCTTGAGAAGTGGATGAAAGAGGATTTTTATCCATCTATTGCAGACATGTCAAAGCGATTTGGAGATAAAGTGCTCTATTTCCCAACAATACTTGAAGTCCTTCCGATTAATAGTTACAATTAATTATGTATCAAGACTACGACCGCATAATTATGGGCATCGACCCCGGTACTAATGTGATGGGTTATGGAGTTTTAGGTATCAAAGGAAAAAAGCCTGTTATGATAGTCATGGGTGTTATTAAGCTTGGCAAGATTGAAGGACACTATTTGCGTTTGCGTCGTATCTATGAGCGTGTCAGTGGTCTTGTCGCTGAGTACCTTCCCGACGAAATGGCTCTCGAAGCGCCATTTTTTGGAAAGAACGTTCAGTCGATGCTTAAACTTGGTCGTGCACAAGGAGTCGCAATGGCTGCAGCATTGTCAAGGGATGTCCCTATAGCAGAATATGCTCCACTATCGATTAAGCAAGCAATTACCGGAAATGGTGGGGCAAGTAAGGAGCAAGTGGCGAATATGTTGAAGCGTCTCCTTGATATTCCGGAAGAAAAAATGCCGGCGTTGCTTGATGCAACTGATGCTCTTGCGGTAGCTTTGACGCACTTTTATGAAACAGGCAAGCCGAAATTGCCGAAAGGTCCAAAATCTTGGGAGCAGTTTATCGCACAAAATCCTGATAAAATAGTAAAGCGATGAAAAAAATCTTTTCGATAGAAAAATTATTTGGTATAACAATCATCTTCATAGGATTATGCTATTTGTTATATCAATTTTGCTTCATGTCGCTTGGCGACGATTTAACGTTCATACGTCGTTATGTCGAATTGGAAGAGGAGAGGGGTATGTTGGCATATCCGACATTTTTCTATCGTCATTGGTTGTGGAGCAATGCGAGATTTGCCGATAAGATAAATCCATTGTTTTTTGTCATTTTGCCAAAATGGGTGATGTATGTCGCTAATTCGGTGATGTTGGTGTCATTATTTTGGTTAACGGCAAAACTGAGTCGTTTGAAATCAGACAATATTCTGTCTAAAATGGCTCTGCTTACATTAATGGTGTTCACATTGCCATGGTGGGACTCATTGATGCTTAATGTATGCTGGTTGAATTATGTGTGGTCGGCAGCATTAGGACTTTGTGTGGTATATCTCTTTAGAAAAAGTGAAGAATTAACGGTGACAAATCGTTGGTTGTTGACGCTGATGTCGCTCTTTTCGATGTTTGCTATTGGGATGCACGAAGCTTCCGGTATGCCAATTTTTGTCGGGATGATAACATATACCATGTTGTATGGGTGGAAAAATCTGTCAACCAAGCAGAAGGTGTTATTAATATCAGTTGCTATTGGTGCAATATATGTGGCATCTTCTCCGGCATCGTGGAATAGAGCATCAGCAGTAGCAGAAATGTCAAACAAGCGAGGAGGAATTGAGATATTGCTGACATCGAATTTTTATCTGTTGGTGTTGAGTGCTATCGTTATTGCGATGAGCTTTAGAAAACGAGGAAGGCAAATTCTTTTCGAATTGATACATTCGGAGTGGGTGATATTTATAGTTGCAGCTATAGTCTCAACCGGGTTAAGCGTGATGTCGGGTATTATCGGTCGAACAGGATTTTTCTCTCAAATTTATTCGTTGATAGCAATATTTTATTGTATTGCAAGGTGTAAATGTAATACTGCAAAGGTCGTGAAGTATATTGGGTCAATAATATTGGCTGCGATAATAGTAGTGCATTACACATTCGTAGTCTATTATCAGAAAATTGCCGGAGACGAACTTAATGCGATGCTTGAGCAATATAATAACTCTGAAGATGGCTTGGTTTATATGGATTATCTGCGAGAACAACAGATTCCATTTTGGCTATTAAATAAGATCAAAGGTGTGCCTGACGCGGATGATGTGTGGATTTTGCATACAATATCATTATATTATTCCGATTTGAAAAAGCCATTGATAATTATTCCTGAGCAACTTAAATCAATGGACACAAGTGAAATCAATGGACTGCAAAAACTTGGATTAGACTATGTTTCTTCGGAGAAGCCGAATACAACGGACTTTATGACATACGAAGGAATTTCGTTGCAACATTTTTATGGAGAAATAAAAGGCTCGGCTATAAATTATGATAATGGTGGTACGGAATATATTGTTACACCATTTATAAAGGATAACAAAATGTTGTATCTGATTTCGGAAAGATACATTGATTGGGGCGACTGATTACTGATAGTCGTAAGCCTATATAAAATAAAAGAGCCCGACTAAAATTTCAGTCGGACTCTTTAAAAATATGTTTTAATTTATTTCAAGCAGAGATATTTCTGCACTTATTATTTTGATGTCATGATTTTGAGCACAAGTTTATCAGTCTCAGTCATTGCATCACGACCGATAGATGTGAGGTTTTGGATCGATTGGTCAACATCGTCAGCGATGATACCTTCAGCTGATGTCACGCACTTGTTGTTCATAGCCAACATAGCCGAGAGCATAGCGGTAGAAACACCACTTGACACCTTCATTGCGCAAGATGGTTTAGCACCGTCGCAGAGCATACCTGTGAGGTTTGCCACCATGTTCTTAATTGCTGCACACACTTCGTTGTAGCCACCACCCATGAGATAGACAAGCGCACTTGAAGCACCTGTCGAAGCCACTACGCAACCACACAATGCAGAGAGACGACCGAGGCTTTGCTTAATGTAGATACTTGTGAGGTGAGAAAGAGTGAGGGCACGGATAGTCTGCTCTTCAGTTGCGTTAATATCTTCAGCATAGCTTACTACCGGCATTGTCGCAGTGATGCCTTGGTTGCCTGAACCGGAGTTAGACATTACAGGAATCATAGCGCCTGCCATACGAGCATCGCATGCAGCCGATGTGTAGGCGATCATGTGGCTCATAGGAGTATCGCCAATGAGGCTTTTACCATTATTGCGGATAGTGCTACCGAGAGAGTGACCATAGTTGCCGTCGAATGCTTGAAGAGCAGCAGCCTTGTTGAGGCGTTTTGCTTCGAGAATAAATTCGATTTCTTCAAGAGGTGACTCCATGGCAAACTCCCATACAGTGGCGAGATTGAGACGGATGTCATTGTCGGTATCGACAGCAGCGTCTTCACCAATTTCTTTTGAGAGCAACACTTCGTCGTTCTTAGAGAGGTGAACGAAATTGGTGTGAGCTACAGAGATGACAGCTTTAGCCGACTCGATACCATTGATTGCCGTAACTTCGATATGAAGTTTAGAAGGAGCATTTTCGTTAAGCGAAATTTTGATAGCGCCACTGTCAATGTATTTTTTACCTTCTTCGACAGCTTCAGGGCAAACGTCTTTGAGCACCTCAAGTTGATACTCCGACTTACCGATTGTAGCACCCAAAGCGATAGCGATAGGAAGACCGATCATGCCTGTGCCGGGGATACCCACTCCCATTGCGTTTTTGAGTACGTTGCTACTGAGAGCTACATCAATCTGCTGAGGCAATGTGCCGAGCAATTCAGTGGCTTTAGCCACACACAACGCTACTGCTACAGGCTCTGTACAGCCGATTGCAGGAACAACTTCTCGCTTGATTAATGAGATGATTTCTTCTCGTTGATTTTTTTGAATCATGTTATATAGATTTTAATTGTATTTTCGTGAAGTATGAACTTTTGCTATTTCACTTATTAAATGAATGTATTCGGGAGTAGTGCCACAACACCCTCCGACAATATTTACCATGCCTTTTGCCATCAATTGTTTGATAGCCTCGGCTGTTTTGTCAGCAGATTCAGGATAGACTCCGTTTTTGTCTGGAACTCCGGAATTTGGTGCCACCATTATAGCTCGAGGAAGGTCGGTAAATGTGCTGACGATTTCTTGCAAATGTTCCGAGCCGTTTATGCAGTTCAGACCGAAAGCGTCGATAGGGTATTTGGTCGCAATATTCTTTATCTCAGATGCGCTTTGTCCCATAGCTGAAGACCCTTCTTTTGTGACATGAAACGAAAGTATTACCCCAATCTTTTTCTCAAGTTTTTGTGTAATGTCAAAAACTGCCTCCATGGCACATTCGGCATTGAGGGTGTCGTAAAATGTCTCAAACAGGAGCACATCTGCACCGGCGTCACATAGTGTCTTGATTTGTCTGCGATAAGATTGTGACAGCCGTTCTTTGGCTTGCTCGGAAGAATCGCGTGTCAACGATAAAATCGACGGACCGATGCTTCCTGCGATGAGAATATCGTTTCTTGATGATGCTTCGATAGCTTTGCGTGCTATCTCGACCGATTTCTGATTAAGTTCAATGACTATGTCCTCTCGGTCGATTTGTCGCAACGAAATTTCATTTGCACTGAATGTATTTGTACTGAGAATATCAGCTCCGGCTTTTATATATTCGGTGTGGACGTCGTAAAGCAGAGACGGTCTGTCGAGTGTTAATAGCTCAGGAAATGTCTTGATTTCATCCGTAGGTTCAGCGATAGATTTAAGCATCGTTGAGCCTAATCCACCATCAAGAATCCTTATTTTGCTATTGAAGTCCATTACAAATCGTTTTCGAAAGGAAGAGTGTTTCGATGTGAATGTTCAATTCGTTTGTTTCTCCAACACTTGCGACAGACTGCGATATATCGGTCATTGCCTCCGATTTCTACCTGTTCGCCCACAGTGATAATATCACCATTGGAGTCGATACGCGCATTGACTATCGTTTTGCGGCCACATGAGCATGTCGATTTTATTTCATCTATAGTATCGGCTATTTCAAAAAGGCGTCGCGAGCCTTCAAACATCTTTGTCTGGAAGTCGGTGCGAAGTCCGTAGCAAACAATGTTGCATCCGAAATCATCAACGATTTGACCAAGCTGATCGACTTGATTCGCTTGAAGAAACTGTGCCTCATCGATTAGAAGCCACTCCGGAAGATCACCTGTTTGTTCAAACATGGTGTTAATCATTTGATATAGGTCGGTGTCGGCATAAATCCATTGACATTCGCGTTCGATGCCGATGCGTGAGCGTATAACATTCTTCTTGTCGCGAGTGTCAATGACAGGCTTTAAGCACATGTATGCCATGCCTCGCTCCTCAAAATTATATGCTGTGGTCAGCAACAAAGCTGTTTTTGCCGATCCCATAGTGCCATATCTGAAATATAATTTTCCTCGTCGATTCATCTCTGTATTATGATTTTTGCTACAAAGTTACAATAAATTGTAATATGCACAATTATATTTCCATTATGAATTTTCTGTCTTATTCAAATTTATCGCCCGGAGAAGAATCGTCATCAAAACTGTGATGAACAGAATCTTTGTTAATCACAATCTTATTCTTTGCCTCTGAACGTTGTACAACATATTTGTCGTAATAAGAAAGAATCAGTGTAGTCAATGGTAAAGCGATAATCATGCCCATCAGTCCCAAAAGGCTGCCCCAAACGGATAGCGAGAGTAAGATTATTGCCGGGTTTAGTCCCATCGCTTTACCCATTACTTTGGGTGTCAAAAGCAAGTCCTGAATAATTTGAACAATTAAATATACTGCCATTGATTGCCAAAATACTATCCAAAAATCTGCTCCCGTATCTGCTGAATAGACCAAACATAAAATGGCAGTAATCGGAAATGAGATTGTTTGCAAATATGGAACCATGTTGAGCAAACCGATAAACAATCCCAAAACGACAGCCATAGGCAAACCGATGATTAAAAATCCGATTGAAAACATTATCCCAACAGATAATGCTATCAGAGATTGACCTCGGAAATATCGATTCATTGCATTTTTAACATCATCAATGACTCTGAAAGCTTTGCGTCTGTGGTGTGTCGGCACTAATTGACGGAACATCTGATTGAGGTTGTCGTAATCGATCATTATGAAAATGACATACAGAATGACAATCGCCCAACTGATCATGCCGACAATGATGCTGAGACTCGAATTAAGAAAAGACCATGATGAAGAAAGTGCATTGCGAGCAATGTTAAGCCATTCTTCTTTGGTAAGAAGTCTTGAAATGTAATTCCAATCGATATTATCACGAATAAATTGTATTACATTGTCGGAAAGGAACGGAATGCTCTGATCGATATCGGCATACTTTTTCAGCATATTTGCCATTTGCGCAACTTCATCAACGACGTATGGAATAAACAGCCATCCGAAAACGATTATACCGGCTATCACTTCAATGAGTGTCATGATGATAGGGATATATCTGCTTTTGGTCTTGAAAAGGCGCATGTGCCAACGTACTATCGGCTCAAGCATGTATGCAATCAGACATGCCACAAAAAACGGCAGAAGCACTCCCTTCAGTAAATTGAGCATGAAGAGAATTGCTCCGATTATTACTACAGTAAATAAAATTCGGACAACTCGGTCGAATGTGTAAGGCTGACGAGTGATATTGTTGCTCATAATAGTTGCATTTTAAATACGTTTCAAATATAGAAACAATTATTGATGTGAACAAACAAATGAGATTTTTTTTGATTATATCGGGCATTTAAATTAATTTTGTGATTTGAAAAGCCTTGCTTTTGAGTTTTGATAAATTAAATTGCCCCATATAGTGGCATATTTTATAGATAGAAGATAAATCAATTTATGAGGAAAATAGTTGCATTGATGTCGTTGCTGATTGTCGCTTTGTTTGGCTATGCCGGTAGAGGGATAGGGGAGTTAGTGGCGACTGAGCATATCGATTCGGCTTCTGTCGCTGTAATGATAGTCGATTTGCATAATGATTCTGTCTTGGAGAGCTTCAATGCGACAAAATCGATGATTCCGGCTTCTGTGATGAAAGCAGTGACGATAGGCTCGTTGATAGGTTCGACAGGTATAGATTATCGTTATTCTACGCGTGTCTATATGTGTGGAGATGTCGTGAATGGTGTCTTAAACGGAAATTTGCTAATAGTCGGGGGTGGTGACCCTTCTCTGAACGCTCAATCAGGACCTCAGAGTGGAGATATAGTCGAGGAGTGTGTAAATGCTCTTAAAAAAGAGGGGGTCAATCAAATAAAGGGCGATATTAAGGTCAATCAATCGATATTCCCTGCTCCTTCGGTGCATCCAACATGGGCAAAGGAAGACTTGAAGTATGGCTACGGAGCCGGTTGCTTCGGTATTAATTTTGAGAACAATAGTTATATAAAAGGATCTCAAAGCTATTCGATGGCAAATCCGGCTGCAACGATGATACGACGCATAAAAGAAGCATGTGGCAATGCCGGGATAGCGATAGATGGAATGACATTAAACGATGCCAATTCAAGAAAGCTTATTGTCGATCATCGTTCAGCGACCATAGATGAGATAATGCGTCATTGCATGCGAGTGAGCGACAATCTATATGCAGAAAGTATGCTTCGAACATTGGCTATGGTCGAAGGTCAGTCGGCAACGACAGCCAATGGTGTGGAATTGGAAAATAAGATGTGGCGTGGTAAGAATTTGAGTTTCAATGGTGTGAATATTGTTGACGGTTCCGGTTTGTCAAGGACAAACAGGATGACAGCGACGTTTTTGACTGATGTATTAAAAGAAATGAGTGGAAATGTCGATTATGTTTCATTCTTCCCTCTTGCCGGTCAGGAAGGGACTTTGAAGTCGTTTTTGAAAGATACGGAATTAGATAGCTATATAGCACTGAAAACAGGCAGTATGCGTGGAATACAATGCTATGCAGGATACAAATTAGATGATGATTATGCACCCACTCATGTGGTGGTTATAATGATAAACAATTTTAAGTGTTCGCGCTCTATAGTCAGAGAATTGTGCGAAAAAATGCTTTTAAAAACTTTTATACAATAGATACATTTATGGAAAGAGACGATTTGAAAATTATACTCAATATTCTCTATGAAATGGAGGGCCTTGTAGATATGGCAATACGTCGCGAAGATGAGACTCCGGCAGGTGTGATGTGTCTGATTAAAGAGAAGTCAGAAATGTTGCATCAATACACTTCGGCATGGAATATCGAAAATGATATTGAGATAAATATAAACGAAGATTATTCGATAGATGAAGAAAGTGAGTTGGAGGTAAATGATAGTCCGGAATCGCAATTAGACGATCGAAATGTAGGACTGAATTATCAAGAGCCGGATGAAGATATAGAGGTGGAATTTGTCTATGATGAGTCGGAAGATGAGTCTGTGGATGATTCCGAAGATAACAGTGAAGACGAAACAGTCGTAGATGAAGAACCACAGACTGAACAAGAATCGACGATTTTCGAAAAGGAAGTAGTTGAAAGCAGTTTGTTTGATGCGTCTGCATTTTCTGATGAAGATAGCACTGAGGATGAACTCAACAACGATGTCGATTATGATAATGAACAACAAGAAGAGACAGATTACGAATCGGAAGAACTTGACGAAGACGAAGCCGTAGAGGAAGAAGAGTCATTTATTGAGGCAAAAGTGGTTAATGCCAATCGTCAGGACATCCGAAAAATGTTTACAATCAACGACCGTTATCGTTTCCGTAGAGAATTGTTCTGCAACAATGAAGTCGATTTTGTAGATAATTTGAATCTCGTTCAAGCGATGAGTTGTTATGAGGACGCAGAAGATTATTTTTATAATGATCTTCAATGGGATTCTGAAAACGAGGATGTCGTAGAGTTTATGAGCATAATATTCAAATATTTTAATTCATAGTTTTCGATGAGTGGTAAGCTTTATATTGTGCCGACGCCGGTTGGTAATTTGGAGGATATGACTATGCGTGCCATAAGAATACTTAAGGAGGCGGATTATATCCTTGCCGAGGATACTCGTACGAGTGGAGTGCTGCTAAAGCATTTCGAAATATCCACTCCGATGCAGAGTCATCACAAATTTAATGAGCACGAAAGCGTCGAAAAGGTGGCTGATCGTATCGAAGCCGGTCAGACGTTTGCATTGATTTCTGATGCAGGGACTCCCGGCATCTCAGATCCCGGATTTATGTTGTCTCGCGAATGTCGCAGACGTGGCATTGTGGTAGAATGTCTTCCCGGAGCAACGGCTTTTGTGCCGGCATTGTTGGATTCCGGTCTGCCTTGCGATAGGTTTGTGTTCGAAGGATTTTTGCCACCGAAAAAAGGACGTGCCACACGTTTGGAGCAGCTTTCTCAAGATGCTCGCACAATTGTTATCTATGAGTCTCCAAAACGCCTTGAACGGACCTTGCGACAGCTCGCTGAAACAATGGGACAGGACCGACCGGCTTCTGTCAGCAGAGAGATATCTAAATTGCATGAGACGACACACCGAGCAACACTCGGCGAATTAGCCCAATACTTTGCTGCGAACCAAGCTAAAGGAGAGATTGTTATAGTTATTGAGGGCAATACAACAAAGAAATCAAAAGAAACTGAAAATTAACCAAAAATATATAAGTCATGAGAAAAATCGTTTTAATGTTGGGTATCGGCACTTTGTTGCTTGGTGCTTGTTCAAAACCGGCAGATAATGTCGATGCAGATTCATTGAGAATTGCTAATCTTTCAGACGAATTACAAAAAGCGACAGATTATAAAGACTCGTTGCTTTTATTGATGGATGACATCTATCAGGGTATGGATCAAATTAATCAGCAAGAAGGTTTGTTGAATAATCTTGGCGCTACCGGTGATAATGCCAATCGTCGCGAAGAAATACGTCAAAACCTTGAAGTTATTCGCGAAAAATTGCGTGCTAATCGCGAACTCTTGGCTCAAATGGAGAAAAAACTTGCTGCTTCAAACGATAAAAATGGTGTCTTGGCAAAGACTATTGAAAATCTTAAAACCCAAATTTCTTCGCAAGAAACCCATATCGCACAGTTAAATACAGAGTTGGAATCTGCAAGAACTAAAATTGCGCAACTTAATGAGGAAGTAGCAGAGACTAAGGAGCAAATGGAAGCTGAAGTTGCTGAAAAAGAAAAAGCTCAACAAGAAGTTGTTTCTACAACAAATCAGCTTAATAGAATCTATTATGCGATAGGCACTAATAAGGAACTTAAAAACAAGGGATTGATTTCAAAGAAATTCTTAGGTAAGACCAAAGTGCTTGAAGGTGAATTCGATAAAGAATATTTCACAGTAGGCGACAAGAGAAACCTTATGAGTATCCCATGTGGCGATAAGAGCGTAAAGATTTGGACAAATCACCCTGATGGTTCGTATGAAATCATTGAAAACGCAGACAAAACAAAGACAATAAAGATATTGGATGCCGATAAGTTCTGGAGTGTGTCAAATCATTTAATTGTACAAGTTGGCTAAATAAATGAAAATATTTTTTGTAGTGATACTCCTTGCCTTTGCCAATCTAATGGCATCGGCAAGGATTGTCGTAGATAAAATAGACCCTCCTCATTGGTGGGTAGGAATGAATGACAACACGTTGCAACTGCAAGTCTATGGTAAGGATATAAAGAGTGCCGACGTCGTTGTAGATGTGGATGGTGTAAAAGTAGATAGTGTAGCACGACTTGATGGTAGTGATGACTATCTGTTTTTGTATCTAAATATTGCCGATGATGTAAAGCCGGGAGATATTCCTGTGGTGTTTAAGAAAGGCAAAAAACAGTTAAAGATAAACTACAATCTTCGTTCACGTGCTGCAGAGCCCAAAGGTGCACAAGGTTTTTCTGCGGCAGATGTGATGTATATGATAATGCCTGATAGGTTTGCTGACGCCAATCCTGAGAATAATAAGGTTGAATCTATGAAATTTCCGGTTGGAGCAAACAGGCAAAATCTCAATGTGCGCCATGGTGGCGATATTGAGGGTATAATGAATCATATAGATTATATCGACTCGTTAGGTGTTACTACTGTATGGGTAAATCCTGTCTTGGAGAACGATATGCCGGGTGGTAGTTATCATGGATATGCCACTACAGATTATTATAAAGTCGATCCTCGCTTGGGTTCAAATGAAGATTATGCGGCTATGATTGATGCGCTTCATCGACGTGGCATCAAAACTGTGATGGATATGATTTTCAACCATTGTGGTAGTGAGCATGTGTGGTTCAGAAATCGTCCGTCGAGCGATTGGTTTAATTTCCCCGATGGATATGTGCAGACAAATTATCGACTTTCGACAATAACCGACCCGTATGCTTCTGACTACGACAAGCGATTGACGGTCGATGGATGGTTTGTGGAAGAAATGCCTGATTTGAACCAGAATAATCCGCATCTGATGAAATATCTGATACAGAACTCTATATGGTGGATTGAAGAAGTCGGCATTGATGGAATACGCATGGATACTTATCCCTATGCTGATGCAAATCAAATGGGCCGTTGGATAAATGCGGTCAAAGCAGAATATCCTGATTTCAATATTGTTGGTGAGTGTTGGTTTGCAGAGCCTGCCGGAGAAGCTTATTGGCAAGCGATGTCAAAACTTTCAATTAATGGCGAGAATACACATTTGCCGGCGATTATGGACTTTCCGTTGATGGTGAAATCGCGTGATATGGCTCCTTATAAAGAGCAGACCGACCCATGGAACGGATTAAATAAAATCTACGATCATCTCGCCTTGGATTACATTTATCCTGATCCATTGCAGTTATTGCGTTTCCTTGATAATCATGACACAGAGCGCTTCATCCTCGAAGAACCTGAGACATTGGCACAGTGGAAGCAAGCGATTGCTTTAATACTGACCGTGCCGGGAATTCCTCAGATTTATTACGGCACAGAATTGTTGATGTCGGGCGATCGTCGTCCCGGCGATGGCAATGTGCGTCGTGATATGCCGGGTGGTTTTCCGGGTGATAAGGTCAACGCATTCACTCGTCATGGTCGCACCGATAAGCAGAACGAAGCATTTGACTTTATGAGCAAAATTCTTCATTGGAGAAAGAACAGCAAGGCTATAGCTGAAGGCAAAATGTTGCATTTTATGCCGACAAACGGGCTGTACTTATATCGTAGAATGACTGCAGATGACCAAGTGATTGTCGTGCTGAATGGTGTCGATAAGGAAAACGAGGTTGATATGTCAAGGTATAAAGAAATCGTCACACCGGGCGAAAAGTTTGTCGATGTTTTGACCGGGGAGACCGTAGAGCTTATTTCAACAGATACAAACATGCGACGTTTTTCTCCACGTCAAATAATGATTTTGCAAAAGCCATGAAAAAGAGAGTAATGATTTATATGATATTGCCGATTGCAGTAGGATTGTTTTCATGCAAACCGACAGTAGATAACTACAAGGAAGCATACAATCTTGCGCTCCAAAAGGATCAAGGCGATATAGATGATGAAATCTATCAGAAGATGAAGGAAGAGGATGCCCCGAAAAAGACTGTTGTGGGATCAGATACTATCCGTACAAAAATCGAACCATTGTCGCGCCTCAATATTGATGGCAGTCGTACGCCACCGTCTAAGAAGTTTAACGTGGTGGTCGGTATATACAAAATCAGTATTAATGCCAATGCTCACGTTGAGCAACTTGTCAGTCAAGGCTATGAATCGTTTCTGCTAAAGAATACAGACTCGCAGTTCTATGTTGTGGCAGGATCATTCGATGAGATTGAGTCGGCGGCGAAATTTGTTAAAGCCTTTGAGAAAAAGCATAAGGGACAGTATGTCGGAGTTGATGAGCCGGTCGTCGTAACTCCCTCTCACCTCATGAAGCGTTTTTGATACCTAAAGTTGCTATATAAAGGAAGCTACACCTGCGAATGATGCAAGTGTAGCTTTCTTTTATAGAGTGCGACAGACTATAGTGGCGTTTGTCGCTTTGAACGTCGATTAGTAGTTGCTGCCGTAGAAGACAGTGGTGAAATAGCCGGCATAGCCATCGTCTGAACGACCGTAGCCAAATTCCAATGTCACATAACCGGTTTGGTTGCCACCCCACCAAGTATAGCTTGTGATGCCATTTGAAGAGTTGTTGCTGACAGGTGAGCCGTAAAGCGAACAGAGTTGATTATAGACACTGTTGAATCTTGACCTGCTTGATGAACTGCTCCAGTATTGAAGGCATGCGCTACTGAATAAGCCGTCATTGTAGTATAACTGAACATCGTCCCATGTATAGCCAAACTGCGACACGCCGTTCATATAGACTGCATTGTTTGCATATCCCAACACATTGTAACCCATTTGTACAAGAGAGTTGATACTGTAGTCGATGAACATACCGAATGGTACGCCAAACAACATATCAATTACAGGCACTCCGGGATGGCAGTGTATTGTCACCGGTGGCGGAGGAGGCAATGGGCGTGACCAGTGGTAATGATAGTTGTGAGGAGGGGGTCCCCAATGGCCGCCACCCGGACGTGGAGGGTGATAGTCATGATGCTTATAGTCATGGTGTGGATGATGACCCGGAGGAGGTGCACTATGTCCGTGGTGAGGATCGTGACCATGCCCGCCCGGTTTGTGTCCCGGGTCGTGGTGTGGCTTATGGTCAGGACCACCCGGTTTATGCCCCGGATCGTTGTGTGGTTTTTGGTCAGGACCACCCGGTTTGTGTCCCGGGTCGTGATGAGGTTTTTGGTCAGGACCACCCGGTTTCTTGCCATGGTCATTATGGTTGTGACCGTTATTGCCCGGCTTCGGAGCCTTGTTCTCTCTGTTTGAAGAGTTTGTGCGATTTTGGCTCTGAGGCTTGCTGTTGCCTTTATTGTTGTTTTTATCTACTTTCTTGTCATTGTTGTTGCGGTTATTGCTCTTTGGCTGAGTTGTCTCCTTTTTTGTGGTAGATTTTGATGTGCTACTACCGGGACGATTTGATGTGCTGGCAGCCGACTTTTCTCTTTTTGTGTCCACTTTCATGCCTTGTGTTGTCTTAGTGTTGGCTTTCTTCTGGACGTTGCTGTTTGTCGAACGATGCGATGTGGTCTTCTCTGTGCGGTGATTGCCACCATTGTTGCGATGTTGAGCTGCTGCATTGTTAATGCATAGTAGCGACATCGACAATAGAGCTGTTCCAAAAATTAATCTGATTGGTTTCATTGTTATTAAATTTTGAGTGTTTACATTATTTGACAAAGTTTTGTCGAAAGGTTTAAATCTCGTGTGTAAAAAGGTCAATTTTTCTGAAATGTTAAAACTGTCAATATTTTAACTTAAAATATAATAGTTTGAATTTTTGTTTGAAATTTATGAGGCAGATCGATTGTTTTGATTTATCGATGAATTAATCCGGGTTGGTTAAAGGTTTTGGCAATTGTATATTTGATTTGAGAGAATTTAAAGTGTTGTGTTTGATTTAAGTAAAAAAAAGAAGATTTTGTAGCAATTTGTCTGCTTGATGTTTTTATATGGATATTGAGCATGAAGTTGAATTTAACGTGTGAAAGGTCTTAAAATGTTAAAATGATAGAGGAATGTTGTTCGTTAAAATTAAAAATATTAAATTTGTGTAAATTTATCATTGTGTATAATATTTTAACGATAAATTTTTTATCATGGGGCAATAGTGTAACTCTTTGATGCTCAATTTCTTTGTTTGTGGAGATTGGTTAGGCAAATGAGTTGTTGTCTTGTGATGGGAAATTTAAAGTGGATGAATAAGAAGTTAAACGAAATGGAAAGCCCTTTGGTACAAAATGGTGGTGGTTGCAATGTCGGCAGGCGTTGTGCCTTTGTGTTGTTTAACGGAAAAGAATTTGACAGTGAAAGTAATTCAATTTATAAATTTAAATCTAATTAATTAAAGTATGAGAAAACTGTTTTTAATCTTGATGGCAGTAGTCGCTTGTGCATGGAGTGCAATGGCACAAAATCGCACAATAAGCGGTATTGTTATCGACGCGGCTAACAATGAGCCTCTCATCGGTGCGACAGTCATGCCTAATGGTGGCGGACAAGGCACTGCGACCGACATCGACGGTAATTTTACATTAAGCGTTCCAGCTAATGTTAAGACAGCTACTGTTTCTTATGTTGGTTACAAGTCACAAACTGTAGATTTGAAAGATGGCATGACAGTGCATTTGGCATCTGAATCAACTACACTTGATGACGTTGTGGTTGTGGCATACGGTACTGCGACAAAAGAATCTCTTACAGGTTCTGTTGCTGTAGTGGGTGCTAAAGAAATCGAAGACCGTCCTGTGACATCAGCGACAGCAGCTCTCGAAGGTAATGCTCCTGGTGTGCAAGTTAACTCAACAACAGGTCAGCCTGGTGATGACGCTTCTATCGTTATCCGTGGTATCGGTTCTGTGACTTCTTCTACAGCTCCACTTATCGTTGTTGACGGTATGCAATTCAACGGCGCTGTTTCTGACATTAACCCACAAGACATCGAATCAATGTCTGTCCTTAAGGACGCTGCTTCTTGTGCGCTTTATGGTAACAAGGGTGCTAATGGTGTAATCCTTATCACAACAAAACGTGCGAAAAAAAGAGACAAAATTGATGTTAACTTAACAGTGCGTCAAGGTATCTATCACCGTGGTCTTCCTGAATACGAACGTTTAGGTGTTGACCAATGGATGGAAACTACTTTCGCTGAATATTCTAACTTCTTGATGGCTTCTAACCCAGATGTTTATCCTGATCGTGCAACAGCTAATGCTCACGCTCAAGAATTCTTCGTGGAAAGTGAAGTTAAGAACAATATCTATAACTTGCCTTCAACTGAATTGTTTGGTAACGATGGTAAATTGGTAGAAGGAGCTTATATGCTTCCTGGCTACACTGACCTTGACTGGTGGGATGCTATTTCTCGCACAGGTTATCGTCAAGAATACAACCTTTCTGCTGCAGCAGCTTCTGAAAAATACAATGTATTTGCATCTGTAGGTTATCTTAAAGAAAATGGTTATATTCTTAGCTCTGATTATGAACGTTTCACAGGTCGTATCAATGCTAATTTCGCTCCTACAACTTACTTCAACTTTGGTATTAACTTGAATGCAACAACACAAGAAAGTCAACGCGAATCACAAGCAGGTAGTGGTAACTATGCGAATCCTTTCTCTACTCAATATTATTCTCCTGTATATCCTTACTATCAACACGATGCAGAAGGTAATATAATGTATGATGTGAACGGTGATCCTATTTTCAATACAGCAGGTTATCTTCAAAACCGTAACGTAGCTCTTGAACTTAGAAAGAACTATACAAACTATAAGTATGACATGATCGATGCTACTGTTTATGGTACAGCAGTCATTCCTTACGGTTTTGAACTTAAAGTTACTGGTAACTTGAACCGTAGCCGTACTACAGGTACACAATATACAAATAATATCATCGGTGATGCTGTGTCTGTAAATGGTCGTTTTACTCAAGCATTCAGCGCAGTTAACTACTATACATTCATGCAACACCTTACATGGTCACATGAATATGGTAAGAACCTCGAACACCACGTTGACGTTCTTCTTGCTCACGAAAACTATGGCTACAGAACAACAAGTTCTTCAATCGAAAATATCGACCAACAACTTGATGATATGTACATCCTTGATAACTTCCCTGTAAACAACGGTTTCGGTGGTAGTGATGTAGAGGACCGTGCTGAATCATACCTTGCTCGTGCTCGTTACGACTACAACCAACAATACTTCGCTGAAGCATCTATCCGTCGTGATGGTTCTTCACGTTTCCACCCTAATCACCGTTGGGGTAACTTCTGGTCAGTGGGTGCAAGCTGGATTATCAGCAAAGAAAAATTCATGCAACAAGTTGATTGGGTAAGCTACTTGAAACTTCGTGCAGCATACGGTGCTGTAGGTAACAATGCCGGTGCATCTGCTTTCGCTTATAAGAACCTCTTCGCATTTACTAACTATGCTGAACAAATGATTTTCTTACGTTCTCAGCTTGCTCGTGAAGATGTGTCTTGGGAATCAACTAATACTCTTGACATCGCTCTTGAAGGTTCATTGTTCCGTGACAGATTGAGATTTACAATCGGTTACTTCGACAAACGTTCTGCCGACCTCTTGTTTGACGTAACTCTTCCAGCATCAGTTGGTACAATGAACGGTAATAACCAATCAGTATTGACAAACATCGGTACAATGTCTAACCGTGGTTGGGAAATCGGTATCAATGGTGATATCATTCGTACAAAAGATTTCTTGTGGACAGCAGGTATTGACGCTACATTCATCAAGAATAAAGTTGTTAAACTTCCTGAAGGTAACTTCAAGGGTAACTCAATGTGGTTGAAAGAAGGTCACGAACGTTATGCTTGGTATCTATATGAATGGGCTGGTGTTGATGAACTCACAGGTAAGTCTCTCTACTATATCAACCCTGAATCAGAAGACCTTGAAGGTTATTACGATGAAGCAGGAAATCCTATCCCAACTGAACAAGTTTACAATTCAATGGTTGAAGCAGCTCGTCAAGATAATGTACTTGTAGAACATAATGGCAAACATTATACTACTTCTCCAACATCTAAATATGCTACACGCAACTGGGCAGGTACTTCACTTCCTACAGTATATGGTTCTGTGAATACAGCTCTTTCTTGGAAAGGTATCAACCTCTCATTGTTGTTTACATACGGTCTTGGTGGTAAGACACTCGACTCTAACTACATCTCTTTGATGAATGTATCTAATGCAACAAGTGCTGTTCACGTAGATGCTCTTAACTCATGGACAGGTGTTCCTGAAGGTATGACTGCAGACGATCCTAACCGTATCAATCCTGACATCCTTCCACAACACAACCGTGTATATGCTACAGATAGCTACAATAGCTATAGCACACGTTGGTTGGTAAATTCTTCTTACCTTGTGTTCAAGAACTTGAACCTTTCTTATGACCTTCCAATGAAGTGGGTTGCTCCATTGCAAATGCAACGTATCAACCTTGGCGTCAGCATCGACAACTTGTTCACAGTTACAGCTCGTAAGGGTATGAACCCACAACAATCAATGTCAGGTGGTCAAGGCCAAACATTCGGTACTGCACGTGTGTTCTCATTCCAATTGAACGTACAATTCTAATAATAGTAAGTAATAATTAATAATAAGATAATAATATGAAGAATTATATTATAAAGGGTTTGGCAAGTTTGTTCTTGGTTGGCTCTATGGCTTCATGTTCAGACGATTATTTGAACACAGAGGTAATAGGTGCTATTGACTCAGACAGAATTGCTGCAACTGTTGAAAATGCAAAGAAAACATTGTATGGTGCATGTTTTTCAATGTACTATGTCAATGAAGCTACTCCTGCACAGGCTTATTGGGGTGGTGAAAGTGCTATGTCAATGTTCTATGGTGAAACTCCGGGACAAGACTGCTTGGATAGCTACTTGTGTATCGTGACAAAGGGTTCTTGGGATATGTTCTTGAAAATGGAACAAATCAATAACTCTGACTATATTTGGACTCAATCTATGTGGGTTTATGCTTACCAAATCATCGGTCAATGTAATGAATTGCTTGCTCGTATCGATGAAGCTCAAGGAGAACCTTTAGAAAGAGATATGGTGAAGGCAGAAGCATTGACAATGCGTGCTCACGCTTATTGGCGTTTGATGCAATGTTATGCTCCTCGTTGGGAAGATTCTCAAGAAGGTAATGCGCCATGTGTCGTTCTTCGTCTTGAACCGACAACTGCTGACCTTCCTATCGCTACTTGTAACGAGGTTTACAATCAATTGTATGAGGATCTTAAATGGGCAACTCAAGCATACGAAGCAGCGGAAGAAAATGGCTTTAAGCCTGTATTCCACTGGGAACCAAGCAAGAATGTATGTTATGGTACATTCGCTCGTATCGCATTGCTTAAGAACGACTGGGAAACAGCCGCTACTATGGCTAACAAGGCTCGTGAAGGATATTCTTTGATGTCAAATGAAGACTATCGCAAAGGTCATTGTACTCCTAACGGAGAATGGATGTGGTGGAACTCTCAAAGCAGCAAAGACTCTTTGGTTTATGCTGACTGGGGTACTGTATGGACAGCTAATGGTTATTGTGCTTGCAACACTGAATATGGTGGTCTTCGCATCAACATCGACCTTTATGATTTGATTCCTGAAACAGATATGCGTCGTGAATTCTTCTTGACAGATGATAAGATGGGTCAATCACGTGAAAATATGTATAATCCTAAGTTCGTTTCTTCTGATGACCAAAAGATTCTCAATGCACGTGCTCTTAAGAAAGCAAAAGATTGGATGAAAGAAATTACTCCGAGTGATTACGGAACTCCTTACTTGCAAAAGAAGGAAGATGCAACTCCACTTATCGCTTTCGGTACATCAATGAAGTTCCTTTCTGCAAACGGTGAAACAGGTCCTGGTGCTCCTGCTTATATGCGTGCAGCTGAAATGTATCTTACTGAAGCTGAAGCGTTGGCAATGCAAGGTGGTAAAGATGCACAAGCACAAGCAATCATGAATCAGCTCAACCAAATCCGTGATGCAGAATACTCATGTACTGCTACTGGTGAAGCTTTGATTGAAGAAATTCGCTTATATCGTCGTATCGAACTTTGGGGTGAAGGTTTCAACTGGTTCGACCTTAAGCGTTGGAACAAACCAATCGTACGTCGTATCTGGAGAGAAAATGATCCGACATCTGGTAACTATCCTTCATGGATGGAAGCAAATCTCTCAACAACAGTTGGTGATGGTTGGACATACGCTGTTCCAAAAGCAGAATCTATGTACAATGCATTAGTTCCTGAAATCTAATTGATTTTATATTTATAATAAAGAGGAAAGTCAACTTTGGCTTTCCTCTTTTTTGGTATTATAAATGCTAATTTAGATTTTTTAGTTTTTTATCCTATTATTTTTTTTTGTTTAAGTTTGCACAATTCAAAATAAATTGCCAAATTTGCACTTGATTATATTATGCAATACATTAGGAATATAAAGGAATGAATAAAATGATGTTTATTTTATTTCAATATTCTAAAGCATTGTATAAATATTGTAGATTTGAAGATATTATAATGCAATATTAATAATTATTTAAATTTTATTTTATGAAAAAAATTTATCTTTTATTAGCTGCAGTTATGATGACTCTTACATCATTTGCTGCACCAAAGTTTGCAAGTTCAGAAATGAACCTCCAACTAAAAGATGGAGCTCTTGAACAAATGCAACAAGCAAAATTTGATTTTGATCAAAAAATCAAAGAAGGTAAGGTTGAACCAATGCGTTCTTGGACAGACAAGGATGGTGTAGTATGGAATGCTGCTATGCTTAATAATGGTCCGGCTTGGGAATTGTTCGTAATGGGTGATGGCTCACATCCAAAACCTGAAGAATTGCCTCTCTACATCGTGTCATTGAGAGTATATACTCAAGATCAAACTCATGACTATAATATTGAGTTGGGTTGGGGTGCAAAAGCTGTATTCTATGAATCTATCGAAGAAGCAATTGCTGTTCTTGGTGATGAAGCTTTTGATATTACACCAATTGAACAAGTATTAGATTTTACATTTGAGTATCTTTCTGCTGATGAAGGTATTCCATACCTTGGTATTATGGACTCTTATTGGTTCGGTTCTACATCTATGTATAATGGTGAAGATGGTTATGTTGTCGGTAGCGATATGACTCTTACATTCACAGAATATGATAAGGATTTAAATTGGTTGGATTTCTCTTTGATCGGTTCTTTAGAGAGTACTGTTAAAAAATACATCACTATCAACTATTCAGGTGATGCAGCTATCTATGGTATGACAGACGCTACATCTTATTTCGATCCGGGTCAAATACACATCTTCAACACAGGTGTAATGGACTATGATACAAGTGAATGGGCTTATGTTTATATTACAGAATTTGATCCTGTAACTCGTTATTACTTGATGTTCACAGCTAATGGTTATGGTTATAGCGACGAAAACGGTATGCCACTTGAACTTACATACTCTGATGGTACTGTAGCCGGTACTTCTTTCTCAGAAACAGAACTTCCTAGCATGATGCCTTATCAAATTGCTCAAGATACAGACGCATTCTTCTGTGGTTTTGGTGCATTGTTTGCTTCAGAAGATAGCCAAAAGCCATACGGTGTATGGACTCTTCCTAAGGGTTATGAATATGACGAAGACTATACTGTACTCAATCAAGCTCTTCCTTACGAATTGCTTCTCGGTGCTTATACTCACGGTGTATCTCAACAAGATGGTATGCACGTAGTAGATCAAAACTACTATTATCGCAATCCACAAGTAGGTCAAACAGAATTCGTTATCGGTGATGTTAACGTAGGTTTGAGATTTACTTATGTTGATAGCTTCGGTGGTAACTGCCTTATCCAATACAAGGGTGACATCTTCTTCCACAACAATCCAGAAGACTATACAGATGTTGAACCACTTCCTGCAGTAGGTGACGAAAACTTGGTTTCTGTAGAAAAAGTTGAAACTGAAAAGATCAACGTTAAGGTTGTTGGTAACTCAATCGTTGCTCCGGAAGGTGCTGAAATCTATAACCTCAATGGTGTTCGCGTAAACGCTAACGACCTCGAAAACGGTCTTTACATCGTTAAGGTTGGTAAGAACGCTGTAAAAGTTGTTCTCTAATCAGAAATAATCACACACGATTATATCGGAAAGGTGTCCCATTTGGGGCACCTTTTTTTGATGCGCATTAGGATGTCAAAGGCAAAAACCGAAAAGGCCGAAAAGGGCAAAAAAGCCCAAAAGGCCTAAAGGGCTAAAAGGCCGAAAGGGGCTAAAAGGGCCAAAAAGCCTAAAAGGCCGAAAAGGGCAAAAGGGGCGACAAGGGGGCTAAAAGGACCAAAAAGGCTAAAAGGACGAAAGGGGCGACAAGGACCACGAGGCAGAAAGACCGAAAGGGATTAAATGGCAGGTGTGAAGGTTTAGGGCTTAATGATGCTCCTTAAACTCCAAATATTACCTATTCTGGCTTAAATTCTCTAAGCGCTCTACCGTCCTTAATCTCTCTAAATTCTCTACCTACCTTAAACTCCCTACCTTCCCTAAACTCTCCATACTCGTTGCTATCAATCATTTTTTTGGGTGTAATTGTTTGGAGAATGAAAAAAAATGTCTAACTTTGCAACGCAATCGGTATCAAGGGAATCAGGTGAGAATCCTGAACAGAGCCGCTGCTGTAAGTCCATAAGAGGCTGAATGATTTCACTGTCACAACTACTACGACGGGAAGGAACATTCGCTTAAAGCCGGGATAAGTCAGAAAACCTGCCGATTACACATATTTTGTTGAAGCTTTCGAGCATTAGAGCTAACAAAAACAGATGACAGACATTCTAAAGACTAAAGCATTGCTGCTATTGGCAATTGCTATCCCTTTTCTATCGTGGGGAGCGACTGTCGAAATGATTGCGCCGGACACGATGATGGTTGACCTTGATGAATTTGAGGTCGTCGGTGTTCAACGTCCATACGCGGAGGTGATTCCATCGCAAAGACTATCGGGCGAGCAACTTGAGTCGCTCAATTCGCATAGTGTCGCTGACGCTGTGCGCTACTTCTCCGGGGTGCAAATCAAGGACTATGGAGGTGTTGGCGGCGTGAAAACGGTGGATATTCGTAGCATGGGCACCAACCACATGGGTGTCTTCTACGATGGTATTCAGCTCGGCAATGCTCAGAATGGTCAGATCGACCTCGGCAAATTTTCGCTCGATAACATTGAGGAAATCTCGATGTATAACGGTCAGAAGAGTGAAATCTTCCAGTCAGCCAAGGACTTCGGCTCAGCCGGCACAATCTATCTTCGTACACGTTATCCTCGTTTCCCATCGGGCAAACGCTACAACCTCAACCTCACGTTTCGCACCGGTTCGTTCGGTCTGCTCAATCCGTCGGTGCGTCTGGAGTATCGACTCAGTGAGCGTGTCAGCGCGTCGGTCAATGCCGAATATACAAATGCCCATGGGCGCTACAAGTTTCGTTATCGCAAAGTCTTCTCCGACGGCACATTGGCATGGGACACCACAGCGGTGCGTCAGAATGGCGACATCGAGGCACTTCGACTTGAAGCCGGCGTCTTCGGCTATGTCAATGAGGGCAAGTGGAATGTCAAGGCCTACTACTATGACTCCGAGAAGGGTATTCCGGGCGCAATCGTCAATAATGTGTGGAAGAACTCGCAACGCCAGTGGGACAGAAACTTCTTCACGCAGGGCAGCTATCAGCAACGACTCTCGGAGCGTTACGAACTGATGGTCAATGCCAAGTATGCGCGTGACTATATGCGTTACCTCAATCCCGACACGACGCTGATGTATCTCGACAATCAGTTTTGGCAAGATGAGCTGTATATCTCGACTGCCAACAAATACACTATTCTACGCGACTGGGACGTCAACCTCTCGGTCGATTATCAGTGGAACACGCTCGACGCTACGCTGACCAACTTCGCTTGTCCGACGCGTCACTCACTGCTTGCCGCTCTCGCAACAGCCTATCGCTGGCAGCGACTCAAGGCTCAGGCAAGTATCCTCGGCACGTTTGTATTCGATCACTCCAAGATAATCAGCGGTAGCGACTACCTCGGCCGCCGCACCAACAAGTTCTCAAAGTTCACGCCTGCTGTCTTCGTCTCCTATCAGCCGATAGAGGACAGGGACTTCAATCTGCGTGCGTTCTATAAGCGCATCTTTCGAATGCCGACATTCAATGACCTCTATTACACCGACATCGGCAATGCCGACCTGAAGCCGGAGTATGCAACGCAATACAACGTCGGTCTTCAGCATCGTTGGAACTTCGATCGCACCATCTTCAAGAGCTTCAATGTGACTGCCGATGCTTACTACAACGAAGTGACCGACAAGATTATCGCTGTGCCTAAGGGTACGGGCCAATATCGCTGGATGATGATGAACATCGGCGAGGTGCATATCACAGGTGTCGATGTGACGGCTCAGCTCTCAATGCTCCTGCCTTACGACATCGCCATAAATGGTCAACTCAACTACACCTATCAGACGGCGCAAGACTACTCCGACCCGACGGATTGTCTCGATGAGGCCGGCACTTATAAGGGTCAGATTGCCTACATACCATGGCATAGCGGCTCGACTATACTCAACGCTGCATGGCGAGGCATCGGTCTGAACTACAGTTTCATCTATGTCGGCGAGCGTTATCACAACTCGTCGAACATTCCTGCCAATTATGAACAGCCATGGTACACCCACGACCTTTCGGCTTCATACGCCTTCAAAGTGGGCAAAGTGGGACTGAAGGCCACGCTTGAGGTCAACAATCTGCTTAATCAGCAATACGAAGTGATAATGAACTACCCGATGCCGGGCCGTAACTATAAACTAATACTAAAGGTTGATATATGATGAAATCGACTATCAAATACGCGCTGATGCTCATCGCTGCTGTCGCACTCCTCGGCTCATGTCGTGGCGAAGATGTGATTTTTATACCCGAAGAGGTCGAAGTCAGCACCCCGGAATATACGTCAATCAAAGGTTTTTACCTGCTCAACGAGGGCAATATGGGTAGTAACAAGGCAACACTCGACTACTACGATTATGCTTCAGGTGTCTATACTCGCAATATATATGGCAACGCCAATCCCTCGGTGCCTAAAGAGATGGGTGACGTGGGCAACGACTTGAAGATATATGGCTCAAAGCTATATGCCGTTATCAACTGCTCCAACAAGATAGAGGTGATGGATGTTGCTACGACAAAGCGTATCGGTCAGATAGACATCCCCAACTGTCGCTACATTCGCTTCCATGATGGCTATGCATACGTCACGTCGTATGCCGGTCCGGTGGAGATACGCCCCGACTACACGCAGAAGGGATTTGTGGCTAAGATAGACACTGCCACACTGCAGGAGGTCGATCGCTGCATCGTAGGTTTTCAACCCGATGAGTTGGAAATTGTCGATGGCAAGATTTATGTAGCCAACTCTGGGGGCTATATGGTGCCACGTTACGAAAATACGGTGTCGGTCATCGACCTTGCGACATTTGCAGAGATAGAGCGCATCTCTATCGATATCAATCTTCATCGCTTGCGTTGCGACCGACATGGTCAACTCTGGGTGTCGTCGCGTGGTGACTACTACGACGAAAACTCGAAGCTATATTGCTACGACACACGCAAGAAGCGCATCACAGCCAAGCTCGATGTGCCGGTGTCGAATATGTGTCTTGACGGCGACTCACTCTATGTCGTCAGCGCACAGTGGAGCTATGTGACAATGAGCAATGAGATAACCAATTGTATAATAGATGTCAACAGTCATGAGGTGGTCTGCGACAACTTCATCAAGGACGGCACCGATGCCGAAATCCGTATTCCTTACGGCGTGATGATCAATCCGATCACCAAAGACATCTATGTGACAGACGCCAAGAACTATGTCAACCCCGGGTATCTGCATTGTTACGGTGGTGACGGAATACGCAAATGGAGCGTTCGCACGGGCGACATACCGGCACACTTCGTCTTTGTAGGTGATGAGAAGCAATAAATTTTAACTCTGATTATATATGAAAAGAATTTTTACACTATTTCTTGCAGGCGTTTCTCTCTGTGCTGTGGCTCAGAATTCGCCTTATATCAGCAAGGTCTATGACTTTTTGCCTGCACCGGGACAGTTTGTCAACGAATTGCCGGAGTATATGGACGGCGATAGCCATGAGGCAATACTCGCTAAGGTAGAGGAGCAAATCTGTGGCGATAAGAATCCCGGCATGATTAGTCTTGGCGCATTCGGGGGGTATGTGGTGTTTGGCTTCGATCACCCAGTGGCAAACGTAGAGGGTACTTACGACTTCAAGATATATGCCAATGCATTCATGGCAGCCGGAAGTTCTGCCGGAGGTAGTTGCGAGCCGGGCATCGTGATGGTGTCGGTCGATGCTAATGGCAACGGCTTGGCTGATGACGAGTGGTACGAACTCGCCGGTAGCGACTATGGCAAGGAGACGACTATCAAGAACTATAGCATCACCTATTACAAGCCTGATGCCGACAAGACTCCGACGGCTGATGGAATGATAACCGACTCGACCTACATCCGTTGGACATCTTCGGAAGGTGATGAGGGCTATGTGATGAAAAACAGTTTTCATAACCAATCATATTGGCCAGAATGGTATGAAGACGAGACAATGGAGTTCGTCGGAACGAAATTGGCTGATAACGCATTTGATCAAAGTGGCAACGGCTCTTACTATGTGCTTACGCGTTTGGATTGGGGCTATGCTGATAATTTAGCCAATGACATCGACGAGGGCTTCAAAATCGATTGGGCTGTCGATGCGCAAGGCAATCCTAAACACTTGACTCACATCGACTTTGTGAAGGTCTATACGGCTGTCAATCAGTATTGTGGCTGGATAGGGGAGACTTCGACCGAAATCTGCGGTGCTGAGGACTTGCACCCTGATGCAGAGGTGGTCGGTGTCGATGCCGTTGATGCAGACGGTGATGTGTTGACGCTTATGGCATCAAATGCTTATGGTGTTGCCTTGCGAAATGGTGGTGAAGCTATGGAGGCTCAGATTTATTCGGTCGGTGGTGGCATTGTGAAGCAGACAGTGCTTACTTCGGGCGATAACCTCATCGATGTCGCATCGCTTCCGAAGGGCGTTTATATCATAAGAGCCGGTCGCAAAGCGATTAAGTTTGCGAAATAAGCAGTCATCTGCATAGACAGACTGCGCGGTCGGCACAAGAGAGTGTCAATCGATAAAAACTACATATTGGGATAGCAGAAGGCTCGGCTTAACGTCGATTAAAAGGGAACGGGGTGAGAATCCCCGGCAGACCCGCTGCTGTAATTTCCGTGCCCATCAGGGCTATGCTTGATAAATGTCACTGAATCAATAGATTTCGGGAAGGCATCAAGCGTTATCTCTACTCAAGAGATGGAATAAGCCAGAAGACCTGCCTTTGCTTGCCTTAAGGATATGCTTACGAGGACTTGAGCATTTGGCAATTTTTTTGGTGACGATGAGGCCATCGGTGCACCCTGTCAATGACTATAGTGTAGTCGTTTGACTGAGGGAATATAGAACGCACAGTCGGCTGTGTAGTCGGCGACTACACTCGCATCGCAGAGTCAACTTTTTCAAATTCTTGTAGGCAAGTGATTGATAATCATTTTATTAACCATTTAATAAATTACAAGAAATGAAAAAGTTTTTTTATTGTGCGCTTTTAGCGCTTGCGACAGTCTTCACAGGCTGTTACGATGACGATGACTTGTGGAATAGAATCGATGATCTCACAGGTCGAGTGGAAACAATCGAAGAGATGCTCCAAGGTCTCAATACGGAGATTACCGACATCAAGACCGTGGTGTCGGCTCTCAGCAAGGGTGCAGTGATTACTGCAGTCGAAGAGACACCCCAAGGCTATCGTTTGACATTCAGTGACGGCAAAGTGATAGAACTTCACCATGGCATCAACGGCATCGACGGAGAGAATGCTCCTGTGATCGGTGTAAAGGAAGATGTCGATGGTATCTACTATTGGACTATCACAGTCAATGGTGTGACCGAATGGCTTCTTGACAGCAATGGCAATAAACTTCGCGTCACAGGTAAAGATGGTGAGAAAGGCGATAAGGGCGACAAGGGCGATCAAGGCGAAACAGGTCCAATGGGTCCTACAGGTCCTGCCGGCCAAGACGGTCAGAAAGGCGACAAGGGCGATAAGGGCGACCAAGGTGAAACCGGTCCTATGGGTCCTACAGGTCCTGCCGGTCAAGACGGTCAAGATGGTCAAGACGGTGTCACTCCGGTGATCGGTGTAGATGCTGAAGGCTATTGGACAATTGACACAGGCAACGGTCCTGAACGCATCGTCGATGCTAACGGTCACTATGTCAGAGCGATTGGTATCAGCGGCGACTCATTCTTTACAAATGTCGTTGTCGGCGAAGACGAGGTGATCTTCTATCTCGCAAGTGGCGAAACATTCTCAGTCTATCGCGTTGATAATTTCGGTATCATGATTGACACAACCGATGTGGAAGTGGCACAAGGCACAACCAAAGAATTTGTAATGACTTTGACTAAAGTCAGCACAGTCTTCGTGGCATCAGTGTCAGAGGGCTGGGACGCAGTAGTCAAGGGTGATGTGCTTTATGTCACTGCTCCAAGCGAAATTAATGACGAAAATATCGTGGGCGAAATCAATATCATTGCAGCCAACAAGCGTGGCGATTGTCGTGCATTCACACTTGAGTGTGTAGCAGTGTCACCAATGAGAATCCTCACATTCGAAGATGCAGATGCACGCTTCACTCCTTACACTCTCGACTATGCGGGTGTGACTATCGAAAAATGGAGCGATTTGATCGATAGCCAGCAGTATAATGGTCCGTTGACCTACGATTTCAGTGGCGGGACATACTATTGGTATGATGAAGGCAACACCGAATTGTATCACTCGTTTGTGACTCCGTATTGGGGTGGTGGTCATGCGATTTCAAACTATGTTATAGAAAATTATGAGACACTCCCTGAAGGTCACTATGGATGGTATGAATTGCAGTTCAGCAATCCTATAGGTGGTCACAATGGTTCAAGCAATTTCGCCGTACACAATGGTTATAAAGACTTCTTTAACTCACAGATTTATGATGCAGAGTTGCAAGGATTTGAATTTGCAGACGGCGTGGCTCGCGTCGTTGACCACATGTATGTGACCAACATCAATTATGTGCTTAACTCTTTGACATACGGCGACGGATTTAATACGCCTGCAACCGAATCAACCTATTTCAAGGTGATTGCTTACGGCTTCAATGGCGAAGAATCTACAGGTCAGGCTGAGATTTATCTCTGCAAAGATGGCCGGTTGATTACTACATGGGAGAAATTCGACCTTTCATCGTTGGGTAAGGTGACCAAGGTAGTCTTCAACTTCGAAGCGAGTGAAGACCAGAGTGGTCAGTATGGTCTTAACTGCCCTGCTTATTTCGCTTACGACGATGTCGCTGTCGTGATGTAAGAAAACAGGATACTTCAATAGTTTTTCTTTGTATGGTATAGATTTGTTTACTAACCTTTTATTTTAGTTTATGCGAATATGAAACAGACACTGAATTAGAAACGTTCAAAAGTGAATATTGTCCGGCAAGCGATTGTCGGACAATATTTTTTATAGTAAAACCTTTTTAATCGTGGCATTTGTTGTAATAAAATAGGGCTTGATATATGAATAGTGAAATAAATTAACTATATTTGCACTATGGAAGCAATCGATGTGTTATTTGCAGACTTCTTAAATGCCATCAATGCCTCAGAAGTCAACTTGGAAAATTCGATATTCAAGTTGATACTAAGCATGATATTAGGCATCGCTGTCGGCATGGAACGTAAGCGCAAAGGTCAGGTTGCAGGCGTACGTACGTTTGCACTGATCTCTATGGGCGCATGTATGGCTATGTTGCTTTCTATTTATGTCCCTCAGGAATACTTGGGGTTGAAGAATGGCGACCCGGGACGTATTGCTGCGCAAGTGGTGACAGGAGTCGGCTTTTTGGGTGGCGGCGCAATGATTCACATGCGAGGCTCGGTCAGAGGTCTTACGACAGCTGCCGGCATTTGGATGGTGGCGACGATTGGCATGTCGGTAGGGGTAGGAATGTATCTTGTCGCTATTGTAGGTACGTTGCTTATCCTTGTGACGCTTGTCAGTCTTGAAGTGTGGGAACATCGCCGTCGCATCGGTCAAGAGTCAAAAGTGATAAGCGTGAAAATCAACAAAGTAGGTGTTGATGTCGATGAATACAAAAGAGTGTTGAAAGCAAATGAAGTGCATATTTCGACATTCTATATGCAAAGCAACTATGATGAGAATGTCACAGAATTTAATTTTGTGGTGATGTATCGAAAAGATGTTGATTTGCAAAGCCTCTTTGAAAAGTTGCGCGAGGTGGCTCCGACAAAGTCAATAAGATTAGCAAGTCAGGTTGATATTTAAAATATATGATAGAAAAGAACAAGATATTAAAGGGCGCAGTATTGACATTGCCGACAATTGCCGGCTTTGAGATGTATGCACAAGAAGAAACAGTCGCTGCAGAAACAACAACGACACAAGTTGTCGCAGAGAATGAAGAGACACAGGCGTCAGGACATACAGAAGGACTGATTGCTGATTTGGCGTTGATTCTTCTTTTGGGCGCAGTGGTGACAATTTTATTCAAAAAACTCAAGCAGCCTGTTGTGCTCGGATATATACTTGCAGGCTTTTTGGCAAGCCCTAAATTTGAATATCTGCCTTCAATCTCAACGCCTGAAAATATCGACTTTTGGGCTGAACTTGGTATCGTGGTGCTGATGTTCACTCTTGGGTTGGAATTTAGTTTTAAGAAATTATTGAACTCCGGAACATCGGCAATAATGACAGCGCTGATTATTATAACGGGGATGACGTTTGCCGGGTTTGGAGTAGGACATTTGTTGGGGTTGGATAGCATTAACTCCATATTTTTGGGTGGTATGCTATCGATGTCTTCAACAACAATTATTCTCAAAGCATTCACTGATTTAGGATTGAAACAAAAGAAATTTGCTTCTTTAGTGCTTGCTGTACTCATAATTGAAGACCTTTTTGCTGTCTTAATGCTTGTGCTTCTTTCGTCGCTTGCAATGGGAAATGTCGAAGGCAGTGAGTTGCTCTATTCTGTGGCAAAACTGATGTTCTTCCTGATTATATGGTTTGTCGTGGGAGTATATATTCTTCCGACATTCTTCGATCGTACAAAATGGGCACTGAATAACGAAACGTTGCTCGTGGTCAGCATGGGATTGTGTTTCGGAATGGCATTCTTCTCGGTGTTCTGTGGTTTCTCTCTCGAACTCGGAGCGTTTGTTACCGGCTCTATCCTTGCCGGCACAATGATAGCCGAACGCATAGAGAAGGTGGTTCAGCCGGTCAAGGACTTGTTTGGAGCCGTATTCTTCATTTCTGTCGGAATGATGGTAGATCCTAACATCATTGTAGAATATTGGGGTCAGATTTTATTGCTTGCAGTAGTCGTAATAGCAGGCATGATAACATTTGGAACGATAGGTATGTTGGTGACAGGTCAGACTCTTCGTGTGGCAATGGAAAGTGGTTTCTCGTTGACACAAATAGGGGAGTTCTCGTTTATCATAGCATCGTTGGGTATGAGTCTCGGCGTACTCAATCCGACTATTTATCCGATAATTGTGGCGGTGTCGGTCATAACAATATTTACCACTCCGTATTTTATAAAACTTGCTGATCCTGCCTATCGCTTTGTTGAGAAACGCCTTCCAAAAGGTCTTAACTTTTTGCTGGAAAGATATTCGACACAAGAGGTCGATACAAGCGAAACTCGTCAGTTGTGGAAGGCTGTTTTGGGACGCTACACATGGCGTATATTGCTGTACTCTGTATTGTTGATTGCCGAGATTGCAATATCACGTTTGTGGCTGTATCCGTTATTGGAAGGAATGTTTGAAAATTGGGGACATTTCATTGCTACGGTGGTGACATTGTTGGCTATGGCTCCTTTTATCGGTGCACTATCATTCAGCTCGGTTAAGCCTGATGAGAGAATGAAACTTCATTCGTCGGCAAGTTTTGCCGAAGTGCCGTTAGTAGTGCTTAAAGTTGTCAGATACCTCATAGCGTTATTCTTTATCGTCTATTTTGTGTCGCTTGCCTATACGATGACGACAGCGTGGTTGGTCGGCGTCGGATGCTTCCTTTTGTTGATTATAATCGTATCGAAAAGCATAAAGGGACGCTATAAGACAATGGAGAAAAAGTTTATCGACAATCTCAATATCCGAGAAAATACTCGTTCAGGCAAGAACAATAATCTTGTTGACGATTTACACTTGGCATACATTGAAATGGGATTGAATTGTCCGTTTGTGGGCGATAAAATTGTAGATACCGGTCTTCGCCGAGATTATGGTGTCAGCATTTCAAGTATTCATCGAGGTTTTACGCTGATAGCGCTTCCAAATAAGGACGTGAGAATTTTTCCGGGTGACGTAATAGGCGTAATAGGAACGGACGAGCAGATAAAAAAACTCAATGACGACATCGAATCCTATGAAAAAGCGGCGGAAGAACTCCCTGTCTATAACACAAAAGTAGAATTGTGTAATATCAGATTGACAGCAGAATCGATAATCATAGGTAAAAAGTTGTTTGATGCAAGAATCAGGCAAGACTATTACTCAATGGTAGTCAAAATTCAGCGTGGAGATGAAATGCTTCAGCCGACGCCTGATATTGTCTTCCGACAAGATGATATATTGTGGATTGTCGGCGACCCCAAAAATATTGAAAAATTGAAATAAACATTATATAATAAAATTATGTTAGAAAAAATCATTATTTTGGATTTCGGCTCTCAGTACACACAACTGATAGCACGTCGTATTCGTGAAATGAATACATATTGCGAAATCTATCCTTACAACAAATTCCCACACAATGATGAGGGTATAATCGGTGTGATCTTGTCGGGTAGTCCTTACTCTGTTAATGAACCACAAGCATTGCAGATTGATTTGACAGATATTCGTGGTAAATATCCGTTGTTAGGCGTATGCTACGGTGCTCAATATTTGGCACATGTCAACGGTGGTCGTGTCGCATCGTCCAACACTCGTGAGTATGGCAAGGCTCAACTCGTTTGGCATGATGAGGCAGATGCTTTGATGCAAGGCGTGCGCAAAGATTCTATCGTCTGGATGAGCCATGGCGACTCTATCGTGGAAACTCCTGCTTGCTTCAAAAATGTAGGCTCAACTGCCGACGTTAAGAATGCTGCTTACCGTATTGAAGGTGAACTGACTTGGGGCGTACAGTTCCACCCTGAAGTAGTCCATAGTGAAGATGGTGCTCAATTGTTGAAAAACTTTGTTGTCGGAGTATGTGGTAGCAAACAAAGTTGGACTCCGGCATCTTATATCGATACTACTGTCGCTGCTCTTCGCCAACAACTTGGCGACGATAAGGTGGTGCTCGCACTTTCAGGAGGTGTTGACTCTACTGTTGCTGCTGTGCTCTTGAACAAGGCTATCGGTAGCAACCTCACTTGTATCTTCGTTGACAATGGTCTCTTGCGCTACAAGGAGTTTGAAACAGTACTTGCCAACTATGGCAACATGGGCCTCAACGTAATCGGCGTTGACGCTAAAGACCACTTCTATCGTGAACTCGCAGGTGTTACCGACCCTGAAAAGAAACGTAAAATCATCGGCAAGGGTTTCATCGATATCTTCGACCAAGAAGCTCAGAAGCTCAAAGATGTGAAGTGGCTTGCTCAAGGCACAATCTATCCTGACGTGATTGAGTCACTATCTATCACAGGCATGGTCATCAAGAGCCACCACAACGTGGGCGGTCTCCCTGAAAAGATGAACCTCAAGCTTGTCGAACCACTTCGCCTCCTCTTCAAAGATGAAGTGCGTCGCGTCGGTCGTGAACTCGGTATCTCTCAGTCGCTTATCGGTCGCCACCCATTCCCGGGTCCGGGTTTGGCAGTGCGTATCCTCGGCGATATTACTGAAGAGAAAGTACGTATCCTCCAAGAAGCTGACCATTACTTTATCCAAGGTCTTATCGACAACGACCTCTATGACAAAGTATGGCAAGCAGGTGCGATCCTCACACCAATCCGTAGCGTAGGCGTAATGGGTGACGAACGTACATACGAAAGTGTGGTAGCTCTGCGTGCCGTAAACTCTATCGACGGCATGACAGCAACTTATAGCCACCTCCCTCACGAATTTCTCGCTAAGGTGAGCAACGAGATTATCAACAAAGTGCGTGGTGTCAATCGCGTAGTTTACGACATCTCTTCAAAACCACCTGCAACTATCGAATGGGAATAATTTTTCCTTAGGAAAAATTATCGACAAGGCGAGTAGCAAAATGTCGCACGAAGCGTGGATGAAATTCACGCCGTGCGGATTGCGAACAGCGAGCCTTGTCAATAATACAGGGATGCAAAAATTATCGACAAGGCGAGTAGCGAACAACGAGCCTTGTCAATAATCACCTAACTAACTAAAATAAATTTTTCCATACATACGAAAGGAGAGATGGTTTCACCCCCTCTCCTTTCGTTATTTAATGATAACCAGGAATTAAATGTTACTGTTGATTTTGTTTATCCACATTGCAAACAGTTTGTCGTTGACAGAATAGACCTTATTGATTTCCGTAATTATGTTGCGGTCAAGAAGTCTCTTCACAGCTGCCTGAACAGAACTTGCTGATTTCAGTTTGTGGCTTGATATAAAATCTGAGGAATGTATCTGAGTTGCTTCACCGTCTTTTGCAATTGCATAAAGCACCGATTTCTGATTCTCCGGAATATTAGAAAGTATTTCTCGGAAAATAGTGTCGCTTGAGTCAATCATTGTATTTACTGCATTGTCAATGATTTCTTTAGTGCAAGTTTCGCCCTCCGGAGTGTCTGCAAACGCTTCGTTGAATGTGCGTTGCATGTAATAGGTGTGGCCTTTAAACAAATCATATAAGACCCTTACATCGTTTTGAGAAATGCGTTTGTTTCGTCTCTCAAAATGATAGACAACAAATTTGGTGTAGATTTCCGCCGGAATAGCATTAAGTTCCAGAATGTCGGTACTATTATAAAATGGTCGGGCTGCTGATGTAAACATTTCTTGCATCATGTGTCGCTCGCTACCCGCAAATATGAAGTTGCTATTGCCTGACTTTTGGATGTGAGTGCGCAGGAGAGCCTCGATGTTTTTCTCCGGATATTTGGCTATCTGTTGAAATTCATCAATTGCAACAATACATGGTTTGTCTGCTGAGTTTAAATACTTGAATATTTCTTCCAATGTGTATTCCGGGCGTTCAATGTCACCCAATTCAATATTAAATGAGGGCATGCCCGATACGGGGTCAAATGCAAACTTTCCACATATTGACTTGACAGTCTGCAGAAATGCTAAAGCCATCTTTTGACTGCGAGGTAGGAGAGTGTTGTATATCTCTTGTCCAAGGGCAAATGTAAACTCACGCAGGCTTGATGTGTGCAAGATGTCAATAAAAAATGTGTAATACTCCTTATCTATTTCAGGCTTGTTGTAGCAGAAACGTATTAGTCCGGTTTTGCCCATTCTTCGTGGCGAAATTATCACAAGATTGTTGCCATTTGTGATTGATTTAATCAGTCGTGCCGACTCTTTTACGCGGTCGCAAAAATATTCGGGTTCAATCTTTCCCGCAACAATAAATGGATTTTTAATTTTTGTCATATCAGTAGTATTTATCTGCAAAGGTAATTATTTAAATCAAATTATGCAAATCAAATAATTTAATTCGCATAAAATCGAGTCCGCTAATTTTTCTTTGTTAATAGGTCAGGAATTAAGTAATTTTTGCACAAACAAAAACCAAAATCATGAACCTATGGCAAGTATCAAGGTAAAGTTTCGCCCCTCGACAACCGCAAACAAGGAGGGTACAATTTATTATCAGGTAATTCAGAATCGTGTAATCCGTCAGCTAAAGACTGATTACCGACTATTTATGCACGAATGGAATGAGGTTGATAGTTCAATAATCATCACCAATAACAGCCGAGTGAATTATCTTCAATCTATTGAAGAACGGATTGATTGGGATATTAAGCGACTGCAAAGCATCATCAACCAATTAGAGAATAAGCGAGTAAAATATACTGCTGATGAAATAATCTCTACATTCCAGAAGCAAGACAACGAGCAATCTTTATTCAATTTTATGCAGGGCATTGTTGCACAATTGCAGCAGATGGGCAAGCAACGAACTTCGGAAACCTATCGCTGCACGCTAAAAAGTTTTATGAAATTCCGAGAGGATAAGGATGTCTTATTAGAGGATATTGACTCTGATTTAATGATGATGTATGAGGCTTATTTGCAGAACAAGGGGCTGACCAAAAACAGCACCTCATTCTATATGCGAATCTTGCGTGCAGTCTATAATCGTGCAGTCGAAAAGGATTTGACTGCCAATCGAAACCCATTCAAACATATTTATACAGGTATTGATAGGACCATAAAGCGAGCTATCCCATTAAAGGTTATCAAGCAAATTAAGAATCTTGACTTATCGCTACAACCATCGTTGGATTTTGCTCGTGATATGTTTCTTTTCTCATTCTACACTCGTGGAATGTCATTTATAGATATGGCATACCTCAAAAAGAAAGACTTATCCAATGGCATGCTCTCATATCGCAGACGCAAGACCGGACAGCAACTCTTCATCCGTTGGGAAAAGTGTATGCAGGAGATTGTGGATAAGTACGATAATCAACTATCGGAATACCTGTTACCCATTATTAAACCGATGAATGGCGATGAACGTACGCAGTATCAAAATGTAATGAGCCTGATCAATCGCAAACTAAAGACAATAGGGAACATGGTGGGTGTTCGGCTACCACTAACAATGTATGTAGCTCGTCATTCGTGGGCAAGCGCAGCAAAGAATAAAAATGTACCGATATCAGTTATAAGCGAGGGAATGGGGCACGACTCTGAATTGACCACCCAAATCTACTTGGCATCACTTGATACAGCAGTCGTGGATAAGGCTAATAGAATGATTTTAAAATCGCTATGAGACGTTTAGCCTAATCAATCAATCTCTTGATAAGAGACAGATTACACATCGCAAATTTAATAAAATTATTTATAATAAAGACTATTTAACCAAAAAAATTACACATATAAATAATTTGATATTGGGATGTATAGCAAAACCGATATTAACAATCAATCTAAGTTGTTGTTATACAGCATTCTATATCTAATAATCTGTCTCTTATCAAGAGATGGATTCTAAAACTACTAAAACCAATGGATAAAAGTGGAATTGAATGAACATAAATACATTGAGTCACTAACTGATGAAGAAATTGTCAGAGCCATACTCAATAGAGATGCCCGGATAACCCGTTTGTATCTCTACGAGAAGTGTTATCCACTTTTCAAGGCTCGTTATGACAAGTATTATACTGATTGTGAAACATGTATTGAGTTTATCAATGAGATGTATGCCTATATTATGACTCCCGGAGTCAAAACAGGTAAGTGTTATCTCTCTACTTTTGGTTTTAGTTGTAGCTTAACCTGTTGGCTAAAGATTGTTACTGAGCATTATTGTCATCAACTATTCAAGAAACGAATAGACATAATTGATACACCTGAAGATATAAGTGGTAGAAAAATGCCGGAACCAATCTCTCCTAATATAGATTCGTTGAACAGACGTGATGTAGAAGTCGTATTGAGCTTAATGCCCAATAAACGATATAGTACTCTAATACACCTACGTTATGTCGAAGAAAAGAGCAATGAAGAAACAGCTGATATATTAGGAATGTCAATGGATAATTATTACAATAAACATAAGTTGGCAAAAGAACAATTTGCCAAGATATTAAGAAAGGAGGGCTTGATATGATTAAACATATAAAACCGCTTCCAATTTCTGAAGAGATGTTAGGTGCATATCTTGAAGGCAACCTCGCCCAACACGATGTAAAGTATGTAGAACAGATATTGCAGTGCAATGATGAATTCTCAGCATTTGTTGAAGAGTTGTCTGTATCAGATAATCTTACATCAAATTATCTTTTGAAGGATATACCAAGTTTTGAAAATGATTTTATTCTTCCGGAAATCTCAATGGAAGTCGGAACATATTTCGAACCTCATGTTCTCCCTTTTGGATTTGAGCCATCGTTTGTTGATGTCGCAGCTTGTGCTATGATTCCAGACCTTACAGATGATGGCGATATTATAATTAATGATAATCTTACAAATACCGATATAGACAATATCTCGGATATAAGTATAGATATTAATAGTGAAGATTTACCGATTGGTGGTGAATAATTGAAAATAGGAATTATGGAAAGTCAATCATACGCAGCAAATTGTGGACTATTTTGGGTAGCCAATTCAGTAGTATCCACTATTATGGGGACAACTAATCGTAGTCTTCACGAAGAAGCAGCACAGCGTAATCTGGATTTTCAGCGTGAATTGGAAGATGCACGCAATATCGCGCAAGATGAGATTGAAGCGGAGAAAATCGCTTTCAAAAGAAGAGTGATGAAACTCTCACGCCAATATCGTCAAGCTGAAAGTGCAGAAATGTTTGATCAACAACTGAAAACGATAGAGCTACAATCGTTTATTGAGAAGTATTGGCCATTAGCTCCTGCTTTGCCCAATATTATTCTCAATGAGATAGAGCAAAGCAAATATTCAAATAAACCGTTGCCGCTAAATGTCATATTGCTCCATGCTCCGTTGTTACCACCAAAGGTTGCTCCAATGGCAATAAAGGCTCATAGTAAGGACTTCGAGACCTACAAAGAGTTGGAGCGTAAACTTGAAATAAGCCTCAGGACCCTTGGCGATGTAAAACTTCGCAAAGATAGTTGTATTAACACTGATTTCGTAGGTGGTAATGCAAATATGATGAATATCCACTTTCTTATGGGGGGCTTGCCAACTTTGGTAATATCTCCCAAATACAACAACGAAGGAAAGATGATATTCAACGCCGCAGTATGGGAAGCACAGGCTATTCGTCCCCTGATTCGTCCTTTATTCAGTATCAGTTATGAACCATTGATTGCTGAACGAGATGAGGAATATTTTAAGCAAGCGATAGAAAAAATAGAAACCGCACTCACTGTTATTGTTGGTGCAACACGCGACTCTTATATGTTGTTAACACAAGGCAAAGCCCCAATGCTTAGTAACCTTTTGGATGATAGAAAAAAAGCTATTATAGATAAAGACGAGGCTTTAAGAGTATTTGTGAGACAAGAGTATGAAAATATAGTCAATGCATTGGACACAAAGAACTCACCCAAGTTATTGGAGGCTTATTCTATAGAAGATGTGGAGTCTATGAAGTCGCAGGCGCATGACATGAGTTTAACATTCTAAAATGAAAGAATTATGCCGGTAGACCCTTTATCATTAGCATTGATGGCTGTAAATGTTGGAGCGTCAGTTTTTAATAATTGGCGAAACAACAAACAAAGTCATAAACTACAAGAGAAACAACAGGAATTTGCCCGTGCAGCAGCAGAGCGAAACAAGCAACGTATGTGGCAACTTATGCGCGAGGGACAAGAGTTGGCTCTTGAAATGGAACGTGAGACGCATGAGAATCGTTTAGAGGATATACGTAATGACTTCGATAGGATTTTACATCGTCTAGCCTACATAGAAGCCATCAAAACTTGGCCATTGAAGGTGCTCCCTATCGTAATGAAGAATCAGTCATTGGGAAGTCTTACCTCTGCTGCCGATGAGAATATAGCCATGCACTGCATTCTTACTCCATCAAATTGTGTCCAATTCAACAAATATATACTTCCAACCATAGAGGAGAAGTTAGCCGACTTTTGCAATCTGCATTGGAGTACGCTCTCTTCTCATCCTATATTATTCTATAGCGGAGCTTGGAAGACGGGAACAACGCCAACTGGCGTAGAAGTTTCTCAATTAAAAACAAACTTAAACAATTTGCCGACACTACTCATAACTCCATTTTTTAAGCCAGAAGGAGGCATAACATTTCAGATAAATGCATGGGGTATTGGTGTCGAACTTGAAACAGAGATTGAATGTGCAGATTTCTCATATGCCGAATCATATAAATCGAGTATAGACTATCAGACAGAAGAGGATATAAAGGAAAGGACGATAGAAGAGTTTGTTCCATACTTACAATGTCTGATCGGCTATATTGCAGACCAATATTTTTGGACCAATCACAATGAATCTCCACTATTGCCAACATTATTAGCCATGAAAGTGGTTAACACTGATGGTATGCAATATCTAACCACTGCCAGCGAGGAGCGATATAGTAATCTGCTTGATGTTTGCGTAGAGGAGAGTCAGGCTATGCCGTTTACTCCAGAAAAGATGCTAAGCCTACTTGAGGGTAGTGCTTCATTATGGGATGATTCTGTAAGAAAGGAAAAATTAGAAGAATTTTTCGTTACAAATATTCAAGGACGATGTGAAAATAAAATCTTTTCAATGAAAGAGGCTTTGTCATACGACTTGTACTCCAAAGAAGATTTACCTTTCCTCCGCAAGTTCATTAAAATATATCAGTACTGTGATTACAAGGATGAACTTTCCAACCTATTAGAGGTGTTAGAAAGCATTGATTTTGACTATTCAATACTAGAATCTACAGATATTGCATACCTTGAACAATTGGCAAATGGAGGTAATGGGGCTGCAATGTTCCGACTCGGAGAAATATACGAGTATTCCATTGGGATAAAATGGAATGATATTTTATCTAAACAATACTATAAATGTTCATCTGAACTAAATTTCTTGTTAGCTTTATTAAAGAGTGATATAGCTATTTATGACCAGTATAACCAAGAGTTAAAGTGTTTGATTAACTCTGGTGTTTCGCAAGCACTATTATTTAAAATAATAAAATATTGCAATGATAATAAAGAAGATAATGCTTTGTTATTATGCAAAGATGATTATAAAAAACATCCTGGTATTAGTTATATAAAAGCTAATATTCTACTAAATAAAAAAGATGACTCAGCGCTTATTGAACAAATACTGATGCATTTAGCCAATTCTGGATATGTCAAGGCGCAGGAATTACTTTCTAAATTATATAAAGATGGAGATATTTTGGTAGAAAACCCGCAGAAACATGCTCATTATGCAGAAATGGCAATGTTGCAAAATAGTCCTTATGCGACCTATGCAATGGCATTATGCTATCTAAACGGGTATGGCGAACAGCAATCAACGAATGCAGCTTTAATGCTAATTGATAAAGCTGAAGAATTGGGATATGCAGAAGCCCAAAGAATCAAGTCATTATTAAGAGGAATTTGAGAATATGAAATTGACTAGCATAGAAAAGGAATGGTATGATAAACTATTAGAGATTGGGATGTCTAATGATGACGCAAACCTCATGGCACGCTTGAAATTTCTTTTTGAAGAATACAAGAGGAAATATCCTGATGATAAGGGTGGATCTTTTCATCAGTTCTGTATTGACAGTGGAAGACTAACAAGTGATGAGATAAACAAATTCTTTCAGATGTTACAACAATGTCAAAATAATCCGTTTGACAATCCTTTTATTATCCGTTACAATACAGTTAAAACATTATGGAAATATTTCGAATACATTTTTAAATAATTGATGTTATGGCAGATTTACAATCAATTGGAATTACCAAGCAACAGGAAGAACTGTTCTTGAAAGTAAAGGAGGCCGTGGGTAACTACCCAGGGCTTGAACGAGATTTGGATGATAATCCCGAAAAGATTTATCTTGCATGTAAGCAGTGTGATTGTTTTTCAGAATCCGAATTAGCTTTCTTAGAGGAAACATTCAAAACTTCAACAAGGAAAAAACTTATTCAAAGAATAAAAGAGTATATTGGCTTATGAATGAACAATTAGAACAGTCTCCATTAGTCCAATTTATGGAATATATGGAGAGTAAACTTTCTCCAAAGGAATACCAGGAGTTCCGTGATAAAGTTCAAACGGAATTATTAGATCGTGCCCCTATTGTAGCTATCATTGGAAAAGCAGGTGTCGGTAAAACTACAACAATTAACAACTTGTTTGATGTTGATGATTTCGTTGCCGAGGTGCTATCTTTTGAACAAAAAGGGCATATAGGTGATGTTCGTAGAGGAACCACAAAGGCGATAAGAAAACGCTTTGACTTGAAAATAGGCATAGGCTTAGATATTATAGACCTTCCTGGATTGGGGGATGATATTCGTAGGGATAAAGAATTTGAAGAGATTTATCGTCAAATTCTTCCTCAATGCGACATTGTCCTATATGTCCTAAAAGCGGACAATCGTACTCTTGGAGAAGATGAAAGGATATTGCAAAACATCGTTCTTCCATTATGTGACAAAAAGAAAATAATCATTGCGGTTAATCAAGTGGACATTCTTGGCGAAAATGAAGGTTTACATTGGGACACTAGAATCAATTTGCCTGATGAACGCCAAGAAGAACTTATAAAAATAAAGCAAAAAGATATTGCTGCAACATTTTCAGAAGATTTGGATGTTGATGCTGAAAAAATAGTTTGTTATTCGGCAATTAAACGTTATCATCTCTTAGAACTATTACACTCTATTGTTCAAACCACTCCGTTAGGATTTATTTTTGGTTTTCTTGGTTTGATGCCAAGAGATTGGAAGATTTTAGCAGAACGGAAAGACTTGATAGAGATGGCAAAGAGACTTTAAATAATAAGAATTTATACATTAATATAGTGAATTATGCATTTTTCTAATTTAGATTTTTTAGTAAAAGAATGGGAAGGCAAGCTGCTCTCCATAGGTATGAATGCCACTGATGCCAAATTATTAGCCAGAATTAAAGCAAGAATGGAAATTGACTGGGGGTTTGCCCAATCCATCCGAGATGGTGGATTTAAAGGTTTTGCCCGCTGGGTAGAAATTCATTGTAAAGACATCTATTATGCTGTTAAGGATGCGCTTGAAAGTGCGTGGAATTGGTTAAAAAGTTTATTCTAATATTAATATTTGGTGATAGTGTCACTGAATTAACAATTTGGTGACACACTTTCTATAACTTATATGTATAATCATGAGTAAGAGTTGGATACAGATAAAAATAGGCAAGAAAGTCTTTGCTCCAGTTATGATTCACGATGGCATTGCTGCATGTCATGTAAGTACGATGCCAACGTTATCATGTACATTAAATATTCCTCAACGTATATTAGATATTCCCATTGAGTTTACCTATTTAAAAGGAGATGGTACAAGTGGTAAAGAATACTTTCGTGAAAGCATAAATATGTCGCGAGAAAAAGGAATCGTAAATGCTATTAGTATGATTTTTGGGAGAAATCGTACTAATATAGTAAAAATTGATATATTCTTTAATGAAAACGAAGAAGGGTTATGTGTTGGTTTTTTAGCTCCACGATATCTTCCGACAAAGTATGTTGTCAAAGGTGAATACAGGAATAGTGGAAACAGAAAAAAGGATCAAGAATCTAATGCTTCATTCGGAAAATCTGCTAAAGAAATTTTTGTAAATAACTATCAAGTGTTTAAATATTTACTTCCATTGACAGCTACTCATGCAGACTCAAATATTTTAGATAAATGGGAAAAAGCCATCAAGTCTATAGAAAATTCTGATTTGCTTTATATGGAATTCAAGAAATATACAGACAATCTTGATACATGGTTAAAGCTTTTATGTTCATGGGGATTAAAACAAGACGGATGTAAGCAATATCCAGGTATACTTATTAATACAGATAACTACGCAACCGATGATAACATCGCTATTGATGAGGAACGGAACTACAAGGTTATTGTACCATGCTGGACAATATGGATAGAGGAAAATGGGAAACGTATTGAAAAGTTAGTTTCTAAGGGTTTTGTTAAATCAATATAAATATGGGAAAATTATTAAAAGATTATAAAATCGCTTTCATGGGGCAGACAGGCAGAGGTAAATCCACCTTGATTAATGCTCTTTTTGGGACTCAATATACGACCAATTCAGTAGTGGAATGTACAACGTATATTAATTCAGCCACAATAATAAATCAGGATCCACAAATTCCACATGAAGCCATAACGATAATGGACACCCCAGGTATTGGTGCTTCATTAAAAAAAGATGTTTTTTATAAACCATATTACTTACATGTGTTAGACTGTGCTGATTGTATTGTGTGGTTAACAAATATGGAAAGAACAGACTATGCTGACCAAATATTCTTCAGCGATTATAAAAATGAATTTAAGAAGGATGTAAGACTCGTAGTATGCATTAATCATATAGATAAGTTTACACCTCAAAATATTCCAACAGAATTTAAAGGAATGGAAATCTGGGATGATGTTAATAACTGCCCTACTTCTTTGTTGGAACATTTTATTTATGATAAAGAGGATGGAAGAATTGAGTATATCAAGGAGAAGTTTGGTGAATACATTTCATTTCCGTATGAAATAGTTGCTACAAATGGATTTAGAAAATATGGAATAGAATCTTTAAGAGAAGCCATTTTTAATAAATAAAGTTATGCATTCAGAATGTCCATTTTGCCATAAACGAACAGAAGGTACACCTACTAATAAGAGAGAGGCATCGATGTTTCGGTCAACATATAAGATATATTATTCTCTTATAGTTCCAATTCCTTTTATCGGATCATATATTGGAGGAAAGATATATGATATAATATCATCTTCTGATGAATGGTATTATCGATTTGTATGTCCGCAATGTCGTTGTAGTTGGGTCTCTGCAAATAATGATATTGAATTTAAAATAGGCGGTAATAAACATCTTCTAACATTCTTTTATCGCAATTCATTTGTCATAGGCTCAATAGAAAATGATTGTTATATAATGCAAACAGAAGAAGAAGGACTGCTTAAAAACTCTGTGATATACAGAGATGATAAATCAATTGTTATTTCCCAATATACAAATGGCATCTCTGAACATGGTACAAATAAATTTGAGAAATCTTATTTGGATATAGGGCTTTATGTTGGTGAAACTCATAATAGTAGACCTAATGGTTGGGGCGTTGTATTTTCAAAGAATGGGTTCGTATGGTATGGCAAATGGAATGAAGGGAAAAAAAATGGAATAGGCTTTATGTCAGATTTTGATGGTAGAGATTTCAAAACTGGATACTGGAATAATAATGAGCAAATTATATAATATGGATTTAAATAATATTTTTAATAATGCCACAAATGTCATATGGCAGGATTATAAAGGTTTTCTAAGAATCGAATCGAATTGTGATTATCGTGAAATTTTTCACTGTATGGAAAACATATACGAAAAACCATATGCTATTTTTTTATTGTTGCCATTGATAGTCTTCATGCCTATTTGGTGGTTCTTGGGACCGTTATCAGCAAAAAGTAATAGGTTCACTATATCAAAATATACACATGATATAGAATTAACTCCCAATATGTATAAACTAATAAGAGATGTATCGGGAAATATGGGTATATGCTACTGGTATAATTGGTATAATTGTCGCTTACTTCTCGTTCCAAATTATAATAAGATACAGCACTTTGGTAACGATGCATTTATTGTGAATATAAAAGGCAAGTATGGTATATATAATGCAAAACTTCAAAAAATGGTAGTTAAACCCTTGTACTCATCTTATGAAATTGCTGGCAATTTTGTAATTTTTTCAAATAGAAATGCTACAGAGAAATATAATACTTATGGAGAAAGAATAATGTTATAAAGATTAAACTATGCAAACAAAATTTTATTTATTCATTTTGAGCATATTTGCTCTAGTGTCTTGTGAAGGTAGTAGAACAGCAAGAATGATTGATAGCGCAGAACATGCTATAGAATCTCATAACAATGGAGATAGCACCGAATTAATCGTTCTTATTGTTGCAGGAATCATTTTAGGTATTCTATGGCTAGTTAGGCAA
>JAZTZN010000039.1:0-89344 GCA_045637445.1 Muribaculaceae bacterium | reverse complement strand
ACAAGTTTCGTCTATCGTGCAAGCCGAACTCGATATGCAAACGGCTGCGATTGAAAAGCGTTACGACAAGGAAATATCCCAAGCAGAGGGAAATACCTATAAGGTGGCGAAACTCGAAAAGCAAAAGGAAAGGGAAATCGCTAAGGCTAAGAATGAGGCTAACAAGAAAATGTTTGCTATGCAAGTCATTCAAGCAGTTGCACAAACGGCTCAGAATGCTATCAGTGCCTATGGTTCGGCAGCTGCTATTCCTATTGTCGGTTTCGTTATGGCTCCGATAGCGGCAGCTATGGCTGTCGCAGCCGGTGCGTTGCAGATTGCTGCTATCAAAAAGCAACAACAGGCATCGGAAGCCCAAGGTTATTCTAAGGGTGGTTTCACCCCTAATGGTGCTGTTGATGAAGAGGTGGGAGTGGTTCACGCAGGAGAATGGGTAGCTTCGCAAAAGTTGCTCGCAAACCCGGTGGCTCGTCCTCTTATCAACGCTCTGGACTATGCTCAAAGAACTAACACTATCGGCTCGCTTCGCTCTATCGATGTGTCAAGGGCTGTCGCTCCTCAATTGGTGGCTCAATCTGCACCTACTATCGTAGTGGAGCAGAATAGTGAGTACACCTACATCATGAAGCGTCTCGCTGAAAGGCTCGATGAACCTTTTGTTACTGTGAACACCATTACAGGTGATAATGGTATCAAAAAGGCTCAGGACGAATACGACAAACTTATTAGAAACAAATCTCCTAAATCTAAACGAAAATGAAAATCATTATCAACGGCAAAGATGCTGTATTAAAGAAAGGTACTTCCTTTGAGTTCGTAGCTGAAAATCGCTCTTTCACTGGTTCGGACAGCTATACGCTCTCCATTACTTTTCCTTTGCGTGGTTGCCCCGAAAATATTGCTATCTTCGGCTACATAAATCGTACCGACATAGACAAATCAAAGGTTGTCTTTGATTGCGAAATCTCTGACATCAATTTCTATTCTGCCGGTACTATCACGATTGTAGAGATTAACGAAAAGGAAGTGAAAACGCAATTTCTTGAAGGTCGCTCGGAACAGAATTTCGACGACACTTTCGATGAAATCTACATCAACGAACTTGAATTAGGCTCTTACCCTATGACATCTTTGCCAAGTAATCCTATCTCGCAATGGCAAGGGCTTCGCTCAGGGCAAGAGGCTGTCGCTCTGCCATGGGTGAACAACTCTTCAGGGAATATCCAAAACGAAGTGGTGTACGCAAATAACGCATATACCTACCATGCCGACTGCAAAGGCCTATCGTATCAGCCTTACCTTATAGCAATAGTTAGGCGTATATGCTCTGCAATAGGCTACTCTTGCGACCTTTCGCAATGGGATAGCCGTCAAGATTTGCGTTTCCTGCTTGTTTGCAACACACTTCCGTGGGCGTGGGATATTTATCAGTTTGCTCGTGCTTTACCTCATTGGAGCGTTACGGAGTTCTTCGAGAAGCTTGAACAGTTCCTTGGTGGCGAGTTCGACATCGACCACAGAAACAAATCAATCAAGTTCACATTTACCTCTAACATTCTACTCAATGCCGAAACTATCAAGATAGACAAGGTAGTTGACAGCTACACGGCAGAAGTATCGGACACTAACGAAAGTAATTACATAGAGGCTTCTAATGTTCGCTACAAGGAGTGTGAACATAATATGTGGAAGTTCTACTCGTGTCCCTGGTTCTTGCGTGACGCTACTCCCGTAGTCTATGAAACACTGACTGCTCTTATCAATGCCAATAAGCAGTATGCTCGTGTTCGCTCTTATCATCGTGGTACGAATGTGAACAACATTCTCTATGCTAAAGATGTGAACGCGTACTTCGTTATTCGCTGTATTCGCAATGAGTATGCCGGCACTAACTCTCTCGGTCGTGAAATCTATGACCGAATATGTATGCTTCAGCCGATAAATGTGTTCGGAGATAAAATCGTGGACGAAAATAACGAGGACGCTATTGAATTGGACTTCGTTCCAGCTTGGATTGATGAAACTGAACCGACAAAGGGAAATTGTCTGTTCCTTGACATTCCGGGATATGATGAAGAGGAAAGTTCTACTTCAGGCACTCGCCCCGATGATAGCGAAGATACGGAGTCTAAAATCTATCAGCCTTTGGCTATGCAAAGGTTACAAAATGGCGAACAAACAGAAAAATCGGAATATTTCGACAGAATATATCTCGCTTTTTGGGACGGAGTCAATCGCAATGTAGGCAAATTGCCTTGTCCTAATATCGACCATTTTGTTGTGCGTGAAGATTGGTCTCACTACATCGCTAATGGCACTCTTCGATTGCAAGGCAGTGTCAAGTTCAAAATCAATCCAAAGCAGAAGTTCAATTTCTCGTTTATCTCCGACTCAATTCCCAATGCTCGCTCGGTATTCTTCATCAATGGAAGAAAATACCTGTGCGAAAAAATAACTGCAACATTCACAGAAAACGGAATGTCGCAAATACTTAAAGGTTGTTTTTATATGTTAATCTGATTTGAGTTGCGAGAAATTTTAGTTAAAAGATGTATCTTTTTAGCTTTATCTAAAATATGCTCTATTTTGGTCATTTTTTGAGTGATTTTCTAGTGCTTTTTGTGGTACATTTTGCCCAATTTGTGGTACATCGTTTTTGTACCACATTTGTAATTAACTATATATCAATGTGTTGCAAAATAAAATAAGACCGCATTCGGATCACGAAAGGAGTTCAAACGAACTCCTTTTTTCGGCTCCAAACGAAATAGAACTAACGATTATTACATTGATACATAGTGATTTAAGAAAGTAGTCAAGGTAAAAGTCTAACGAGGACAGAGCAAGACAGCCAAAGACTGAAAAAGACACTTACCTACCACTTTTTGCCACTTTTACCTACCACTTACCTACCTCTTGAGGATATCATATAACTTAAGGTAATTAACGATAACATACAATGTTTCAATGCTTTCGAGTCAAGAGTTAGAAATTTACTAACAACGACTGAGAGCGACAAAATGCGCTACCAAATGCGGTAGCACACAACATGTTTCATAGAAAGTGAAAATACCATAAATGATTACAGACTATGATGTAATACATGTGATTATTCTTAGATTCACATGTATAATTTAGCTTAAATCGCGTTGGAGATGCTCCTTTATACTTTTGTTTCCATATTTCCACATCTTATGGCAGAATACTAAGAAGACAATCATTAAAATACCACTGATAGCTGGAGTTACATTAATTATAAATAATATGGAGTCGTAAAGTCCATGCACAAGGATTGGAGCGAGTAATATGAGTACCTTATTCTTTTTAGTTGCCTTGGGATAGAATTTTGCTAATGAATAATAGTATCCCATCAGAATACCGAAGCAAAAATGTCCTGGCACTGCGAATATAGCACGAGCAATACCTACTGACAAGTATGCCTCTTCATTGGAGAAGAGATACATTATATTCTCTAATGCTGCAAAGCCGAGGGATACGCAGACTGCATAGACAATACCATCCATTTTCTCATCAAAGTAAGGGTTCTTTCGTAACAACAGCCACAACATAATGAATTTTGCGGTTTCTTCTGGTATCGCAGCTCCAAAGAATGCAGCACTGACACTTCCCAAAATGCTTGTTGCCTCAGCAGGATATACACCAATCAATCCTAATGGTATTGACATACAAAACGAAACAGGCACTGATAAAATACCAAATAGGAATGCTTTTACCAATTGTCCTGTTGGTTCTGGTGATTTCTTATCCTTGTGATATATGTAATACCCAAGAATAACTATAGGTAGTAGTGCGGTTAGGAGAATTATTAATGTTTCCATATTGGGGAAATAGGTGATTATTTATTACCTTCTTTTATGAAGTATGAAACCATATCACTATAAAATAGATATCTTAAATTCTCAAGATTTTCATATTCTATGTAATACTCTTTTTTGTATGCAAAAATTTTATTTTTAATATTCTGCAATCTTCTATCACCAAATATGTTCCGTAATGAAAATAGGCTTCTTTTACGAACATAAACAAATATATCAGGATGCTTATTTTCTTTAAGTGAATTATATGCAATATCAAATTCCTCTTCAGTTATTTCTCCTGCTGTTGAATCAAAAATAAATATAACTACATTAGCCTCCGTCTCTATAAATTTATTGTAATCTGCTTGACGTCCTCTATCTTCTCCCGTTAAAGAGGTTGCGAAATCTTCAAATGTAAGAGAGCGAATGTCCAAATTATGAGTGTTTTCAACTTTACTTAATTCTTCTCGTAGTAAAGAACGTTCCTCTTTTAGCTTCTTAGCTCCGGCAATAAAAATCTTTATAGCAGGATTATAGTCTTGCATTGTCAATTCTCCCAATATTTGGTTAACATATTTTTTAATTTCAATAGTGTCGTTATTGTCTGTTCTAAATTGTTGTGAGATTGATAATATCAACTTTACAGGATCAATACCTCTTTTTTGAGATAATAAATTTAAATCCAGTCTTTGAAAATTATTAAAATCATACCCTCCATCAGACTCAACACCGATAAATACTAGCTCACATGCATCTTTGTATAAGAATTTCCCATCTGATTTATTTTCCAAGTCTTGAATCATCTCAATAAATAGATTTTCATCAAATGTTAGTTGTAGATTATTGTCTGATTCATTCACAACTTCATCATCTGATAAAGCCCTTTTATATCCTGGCATTATGAATGTGACACCACGGGTCATCTTATCCAAATAGTTTATACGAGATAAGATTTCAGCTCCTACTATTGCATTATTTTTAGGATGGCAAAATATAAATATGTATAGGTTTTTATAAGATCTTACATCTGGTATAATTTGAGAAATTAATTCATTCTTCTCTTTTAATTCTTTAAACGTTTGGTGCAATTTTGACTCTAAGTATTGATTCTCCTCTTTTAATCTATATAATCTTTCACCATCAATCTTGTCATCTTGCCTTATTAACGACATTCTGTATTGAAACAATAAATTTTCAACTTCTTTATTGGTATATCCATGCATATGTCTCATTCGGTCGAGAATATCGTCTAAAATTCTAATATTCTCTTCGTTAGAGTTATACTTTAAGGAGCGTAAGAAATCACCAATCTCAGATATATCTCTAGGGAAATACATATTTTTATTATTAATTAAGTTATTCAATATTTTCTCTTATTACCACTCTTAATCCTAATCCGCTAGTCTTCTTTGAACGATCTGATGCATAGCGTCGTGAGACTCGGCAGTTCTTATCTTCATGCCACCAACTTCCGCCACGACGAATGAAGATATTACCTTTAGGTTCAATGTTGGTAGCATACGAATGCGCTGGTGTTTTAGTCCATTCCCATACATTCCCACACATATCATATAGTCCCAACTCATTAGGTTGCTTTTCTCCAACAGGATGAGTGCTTCTTTCAGAATTGTTTCTATACCATGCAATATCATCTATATTATTGCTGCCAGCATATCGACAATGTTTACTTTTTTGTCCGCCTCGTGCAGCATATTCCCATTCTTCTTCAGTAGGCAAATCAAAGCGAATATTTGTCATTTTAGATAGGCGACGGACAAACTCGTAAGCTTCATCATAAGTTATATTCTCTACAGGATAATGACCTTTGTCAATAGAAGACAGAGGATGTCTTAATAGCTCATCTTGGGTTTTCATATTGAGGTGAGACACTCCCATTGGAGGCAACCATGACAGAATACCTCTTAATTTCGAACCATAAACATATGACTTGTAATAATCTGCTGAATCAGAGAATTTTTCAAATTCTTTATACTTAAAGTGGGATTTATTATATCCCATTACAATTTCCCATATATTTTGAGTTACCGGGAATTGAGCTATATAGTAGGTTGGTAATGATATAAAATGAGCTGGATGTTCGTTGCTCTCGCTTTCATCAACTTGTTCAGTAGTTGCGCCTATCTCCATTTCTCCACCATCAATACGATTCATACAGAATTTCAACACACCTAAATCAACAACAAATTTCTCCCCTCTTATAGTAATTTGCTCTGGCCATTCTTGGTCAGGAATGAATGGTTTATGCTCATTCCAACATATGTCTACATCTCGTTCTTCTTCGACATCAATATGTTCTTTCAGTATTTGTGACTCTGCAGTAATGGAATTTATACATTTGAATCTATAATCACCTTTTCTCGGAACAGGTAAATAGTAAGGTTCATCAGACATCCCTTTTAAACTACATACCAGCTTACCCTCCTTAAACACTTGACAATTTTCATTTGAATAAAACTTAAAAATAGATGTTGTTTTATTCTTTATTTCAGCCTCTGCAGTTATATAGCCTTTTTCTATAAGTTTATTCAAATACTCTTCGAAATAGGAGAAAGAAAATTCAGGGGCATTCTTCAGTGATAGTTCTTGAAGTTCATCTGGGAAAAACTCTTGTTTAGGCATCTTATAATCGCCTATCAGAATAGGAATAATGTTTCTTTTCGTTTTGAGTGCGTGTGCTATCTCTTTACAGAACCAGTCATCCTCCCAATTACCTTGCTTGCACGCATCAAGAGCACCTTCTTCTAGAAGAACAAAAACATCCTTTGCATTCTCTATGTAATTCAATAACTGCACATTGAAATTATCTCTACGCATCTCCTCTAAATCAAAGAATGTAGAGTAACCTCTTGTTGTTAATCTGTAGTATAGATTATTTGCAGTTGCTAAACTTTTTCGTTTATAACTGATAAAAATATCATATATCATAAAGCTATATCACTTCAAAATTATATACTTCTTTCATATCACTTGGCAGGTCAGCGCGTGGTTCAATACTGATAGGGCATATTTTCAATGTCGCTTCTCTTTGACTTAGTTGCGGATAAGCCCGAAGTAATGCTCGTCCTTTTTCTTTAGCGACATAATCACTCACTGCTGCATTTTTAGACCAGCATAGAACAAATAGATCTGATGAATCAATATAATCGAAAATCTTTTCCTCATATACATCACCAGGAGCAAGGCTGTCCCTGTCATAGAAATAATCTACACCTTGAGCTTTATATGCTAATGCCAAAAGTTTTATTTGTTGAGCATCTTGGTGAGCGTATGAGATGAAAATCCTATTGAAACGATGAGATAATATCTTAGGATTTAGATTTCGTGGAGCTTCAACAATTTGAGTTAAGAACCTCATTTCACCAATCATTGCTCCGTTTACAAATAGATTCGCCTCGCAACTCAATTCATCAACATCAATATCTTTGGGCACAAAATAGTTAAATGAGCATTTTGTGAACGAGCCCTGCCATATTATAGATTTGCGTGCATACATTAGACGAGTTTCACCGTAAACATTAAACTCGACATCAACCTTATCACCTTTCTTTAGCTTAAGTGATAGCGGTATATAGTCTCTTCTTTCTGCGTTTTTGTCAGATTCTTTAGCGAGTGATTTAACTTTTTCAGATTCCTCATACAAATGCAGATACACTTGTACTTGCAAATGTGATTTTCGTTTTACCTCTGCCGGGGCAAAAATAGAAGAATAGACTTCATTATATTTGTTTTGCTCTTCTAAAACAGCAAGTTCTTTTTCAAGATTACTTTTATGTTGTTTAAACTCTTCAATCTGCTTTTTGCACATTAGTGCTTGAGCCATCTTTGCCTCTAATTCTTTTTCACATTCTAAAAGGATTTCTCGATCTCTTTCACTTACATCATCAGATGACTTGATTGTTGAACCGGCAAAAATATAATCTATTCCTCCAATTATCGCACCTAAGGGTCCTCCAAGTCCAAGAATTGCTCCAGCAGCTCCACCAATAGGGTTTCTAGGCTCTGATGGGGCATCCTTTTGAGATTCTATCCTATTTTTCTTCTTTTTCAGAGCTTCAATTTGAGAATGAACAGAGCTTAATCGTTTTTGTTCTTGATTCAAAGATGAGATGGTCTTTTCATATGCTGTATTTAGCTCCTTTATATTCGCTTCATTTGATAAAGTTGTAAAGGGATAAACAGACTCATAGGTGATATTTTGTCCAGAATAATTTGAATCGATATCAATATAAATAGAATTAGGAGGCGGTGGTAATTCAAGGTAGAAGTTGTCAGGATTTACTCTCTCGCCTGCATCTATAGATTCAGATATCCAATAAATCTGGGACTTGATTATCTGTTTATCAAGAGACTCTATGGGCAATATTAAATCTGTAATTTTCTTATACTTATTAGAATTTGCAGAATCTGTTTTAGTACAAATTATGATTCTTCCAGGTTTGTGACATATTAGTTCTTCTTTTATAATATGAATTACAGAATCATTGTCTGTGAAGATAAATATCAACGGCTTCCAATCACCTTTTTGTTCACAAGTAGTTTTAATGAGTTCATTATCAATAATTGTTGTTAATTGTAATAATGTAAGACCAAGAGACGATTCTTGTTTACCAATCTTAATAGATGGCATCTTAAATGATGTCAATGGAGATAATGAACATAAACAAGTAATAGTACTTTCAAAAGTTATTATACTTACATACACCGTTTCCAAGGCATATGGGTCCTCTTTTAAGGTTTCAATTAATAAGTTTATGCGGTCCTTGAAATTTTGCAAGATACCATTACAGAGCGAAGAGGAGGTGTTTATTAGGATGTATATTGGTAATCTTCTCATATCTTATTGTGTCAAATTGCCCAATTACAATTCTTCTATTGTCCCGAAATTTTGCCAACCTGAAGTTGCTTTATATAATTCTTTTGTTCCTAACGGAACTTTTAATATTGATTTAGATAAGTTAATTCCATCAAATATATTATTGTCTATTACAATTGGTGATTGCCACAAAACAGTTAGGTCTTTAAGTCCTGTATAGGAGAATGCATAATTATCAATGTTTTTAACAGTAATAGGAATTATTAGTTTTGTCAATTTAGGACAATGAAGGAAGCAACCACTTCCAATGACCTCTATTGAATCTCCAAGAGTTACATCTTGCAATTCCACACAATCTTTAAAAGTCGTAGGCTCAATCTCTTTTAATTTGTCGGACATTACGACCTTAGATAGTGAACTACAATTCTCAAAAGCGGATGAGCCCAAAGATTCAAGTCCATTAGGTAAAATGATGGTTTTTAGAGAAGTACAATTAATAAAGGCCTCTCTCTCAATCAAAGATATATTTCCCTCGAATGAAATTGATTGAAGTGAAGAACAATTCCCAAATGCAGAATATCCAATTTCTGACACTTTTTCGGGTATTGTGATATTGTCAAGCATCTTGCACCCTTCAAATCCACCATGAGCTATCTTAATTAGAGCAGAAGGTAAAATTACCCTTTCTAATAATTCGCAGTTATGAAAAGCATAAGTCCATATATATTGCACTTTATCAGGAATATCTATAGTCTTTAATGCAGTATATGAAAAGGCATCATATCCAATAAACAATAAGTCTTTAGGCAATATTATTGTTTCCAAATTTTCACACCTGTTGAATATATAATTATGCGTAGATCCAGACAAGTAACCAATCTGCTTTAATGTACTAGGTAAAGATACTTTCGTTAACGAGGTGCAATGTGAAAAGCCAAGTTCCAACATAGTACAACCCTCCTTAACAATAACTTCCGTCAGTTCATCACAATCGGCGAATACGCTATTGCCATACAATGTGTACATCGTATTATCTCTAGCAGCTAACACATCTGAATGGATTACAACTTTATCGAATTTAGTACCACCAAACGCTTGTTTACCTATAACTCTTAATTGTTTAGGTACATTAAATTCCCCAGATAGTGCTGATTTATAAAATGCACGAGTGGCAATACTATCTATCTTATCGGGAAAATGCACAATGGTAAGTTTTTTACATTTAGAAAATGCTTCTGTGCCAATAACCCTAATATTCTTAGGCAAAAAGACCTCCCTTAGATTCTTACTCCCGCTAAAATTGTATTCAGGAATCTCATCGTCATTCCAGCAATCTATGCCCTCAACTCCATTAATCTGGGCATTTGACATATCAAGAATCTCGAGATTGCCCAATACTGCCATCTCAAATAAGATATTCCAATCTTCTCCAGAAATAACACTATTAATTGTTAGTTTTGTAATTTCAAAAATGTTTTCTTCCGTAATGTATTCCGATAAACTTCCTGAAACTATTAACTCTCTGGACTGTTTCTCATTTTCTCCAAATGGATTATCCTCTTTAGAACAAGAGCATATAAACAATGCAAAAAACAATATCCAAAATAAATCTTTTTTCATATCACTATTCTTTACTAATGTTAATTACCAACCTACACGAAATATATGTATTTAAATAGGATTGTGTTTCATCACAATATGAACGTGCAGAAACTCTACAATTTCTAAAATCATCATAACAACTATGAAATTTATCACCTGTTGAAAATGTCTTTAAATAATCCTTTTGTTCGGTATTTGATTTTGCATTGCCACCTCGTACAATATGCCCCATACCCTGAATGTAATAAGGATCATTTTCAAACGGAAAATTTGAATAGTAATTATACGCATCCTTACACCATTCACTATGACCTCTAGTTAGTTGCTCCAATCCTAACTCATTTTCGGATAATTCAGCATCTTCAATAGTATTTCCGCCTGGATATATGTATCCTTTGCTGTATATTCCACCTCTTGCGGCATATTCCCATTGTGCCTCGGTTGGAAAATCGACTTTTACATTTGAATATTCTTCAATAACTTTCATTACATATGCCCAATCATCCCAGAAAAAATCAGGAGCCCCTTGGCTTTTTTCATATGAACTAAAATTCGTATTCATTAATATCTCTATATGTTCTATGGAAAGTTCCTTTCTTGCTATGTAATAGTCTGAGATTTTAACATAGTGAGCAGGTTTTTCATTGTGCCTCGCATAAGTTTCTTGTTCTTGTGTTGCCCCCATTAAAAATAGGCCTCCTTTGACATAAATCATATCATTTAGGATTTCTCGAATTACATTCTTTTTCGTTTCCGAAACATTTTTTCTCCATTCGACATTAAATCCATTTATAATCTCAACACTAGGTGGAACCTCCTCTAATGATTTAGTACAAGAAGAAATCAAGAAGAGAGAAAGCCATAGAGAAAGGTAATTTATTATGGTCTTATACATAATCTTATTCCGATATAGTTTCCATTCTTTGTAATAAATGGGAATCTTGAATATACAGGCCAAAGTAGTAACGATGTCGATTCTATGTCACCTCCTCGGATAACATGATATTCTCCTGTAGCTGGCCCCATTGGATTCTCCTGATCTGATAAATTATATTCTCCATACCAATCTGAACACATTTCAGCAACATTTCCTGCCATGTCGAATAATCCCAATTCATTAGGCCAAAGTTGTCCAACTGCATATGTAGTAAAATTAGGATCCGACAGGTTTTTGAAACCTTTATCAATCAGAACATCTTCATAGTCATTACTTCCAGGATATATATATCCCATTGAATATACTCCTCCTCGTGCGGCATATTCCCATTGTGCTTCTGTGGGTAATGTAAAATTTAGATTCGTTAATTTTGATAATTTTGTCACAAAATCGATGGCTTCTTCCCATTCAATATTCTCAATGGGCAATTGTTCTCCCTTAAAATTAGATTGATTACTGCCCATAATAACATTCCACTGTTTTTGTGTGACTTCCGTTTTGTTTATATAGAAATCCGAAAGAGTTACATTATGGCGCGTATCCTTTGCATTTGAAGTATAATCAACTTCCGCTCCCATAACAAAAGTACTACCTTTAACATAAACCATATTTGAAAGTATTTCTGCGATTGTTTCCTTTTGTGTTAATGTTACGTTAGAACTCCAATAAATCGAGAACTGATCAATTACATCCCAATAGCCCCCCATTTGAACTACTGATAATGTTTTGGTCAAGTCCTTTTCGCCTCGACCGACATTTACATAGATAGTTGTACGGCGCTGTTCCGCTTTCATATTAGGTTCAACGGAAACAATAATAGTCGAGTCTTTTTGATTAGGTACAATTGTACACCATGAATCTTGACATGAGACTTCGAATGTTTGATAATTCGTGGATATCTTAACCGTGTCTTGATTAATGGCGGCATTAAACACGACTCCACTTTCTGACAATTCCAGTATTGGATCAACTGCCCAATCAGTAGGGTTGAACTCTTCGTATGAACATCCAGATAACAACAATATAATTGAAGATACTATCCCAATTAAAAATTTTCTCATCGCAGATTATTTCGTTTCTTTAAAAAATTATCAAAATTTAAATTCAAACCTACACCAACTTGATAGTCTACAGATATATTTCCATTTCCTACTACCATGCAAGTTCCCAGTGAAATACTTAACCAATCATATAAAATACATTGACATGCAATTTCTCCTTCAAATCCTTTAATATAATCGCTATAGAATAATGTGCTTTTATTAACCTCCAATGGATTCTCCCACTGACGACCATATTCTCCATATCCTCCGCCAATCAATACATATAGACTTGCAATATCTTTATGCATGACTCCTAGGCGAAATCCTCCTGTTATTGCAGTTCTAATATAGCCTAATTTATTAGCGCGAGTGATATCATAGTCTTGAGTGATAGTTGATATATCTGTCCCTTGCTTTTTATATTCGCCCCACTTATAAGATAAGAAGAAACCGAAACGTTTACCATATGATACTCTAATCCCATGCATTATGGTTTTTGAATATATATATTCACATGATAAGTTGTTGGGGTATTGTTCTGGTAATACAACCGTATAGTAAAGAACTTGATTAGGAAGAATTTCCTCTATTTCAAGAAGATATTCCGAGGATTTAGGACTATTAAGGATAAAAGTTCTTTGAGATAACTCATAACCACGGGTTAGATCTTTTTGGGTATCAATTAGATACACATACATATTATCAGATGGTTTCATCCATTGATCATCTGTTCCATTATCAATGGATAATCCTTTAACTTTGGAATCAAAAACAACTGTTGATACTCCATTTTTTGTATTTCTGTTCACTTTCCTTTCATCTGGACTCAAAGTAACTTTGAGACTTTGTGCGCTAACATCCACCGCAAGAAAAAGGAGTAGTCCTATTAAAAATGTTTTATTTCTTAAAATCATATATTCTAAAATCCATTAAATTAAACTTATCTTTTGGAGAAGTTATATTATCTTTAGGTTGCCATGTGCGAACATGGATAATTGGGGTTAACTCATTTTGTTTAAAATCGATCATCAAGAAAATATATCCCGGCATCTGGCTTTCAAGATTGTTCCCATTTTGTTCATCTAACCACATCTGTAAAAACGAAACTCCAAATATTTCAGGATATAATGAGTGTTGTACGATTCGCAATCCCGATATTCCTAATTTAATCTTTATGTTTTGATCGAATATCTCAGATAGCCGTTTAATATACAGAGTCTTATCCTCTACTATTAACTTATATGGTCTCTTCTTCTTTGAATGAGGAACTAACTCTTCTCCACATTTGCTTAATTGTTTGGTTTCAGTGATAATTAATGCGTCTGAGCTAAAGAAGTTTGAGATGTACTCAATCTTTTCTTTTTCATATGCAGACTGATATTCTTGAATAAAATCTTCAATAAAAATACGATGTCTATTTTCTCTTTCACTCGCTTGTTCTTGAGCAAAACAAGGAAACTGGGATATGGTAAAAAAGAATATAATAAAGATGTATTTACTCATTTTCTTTTATATTAATAACAAGCCTTAAACCGGTTGCTTTTCTGTTAACATAGGGAGATGCATAATATCGAGTTGTGACTTTCATGTCATAAAAATTTTGAATCCTAAAATCACCGCCTCTAATAACCTTGTAAATACCAGTTTTAGGTCCCTGTGGATTAATTGAAGATGTACTATCATATTCAGCGTAATAATCTTTACACCATTCACTAACATTCCCTGTCATGTCATATAATCCTAACTCGTTTCCTCTTTTCCCTCCAATTTCGTGTCCAGATGTCAACTCATCGTATGAAGACCACGCAACTTCGCGGATATCAAATGTATGCCCAGAGAAAATATAGCCTTTGCTCTTTCCCCCTCCACGAGCTGCATACTCCCATTGAGCTTCTGTGGGCAAGGAAACATCTAAGCCTGTAATAGAAGATAGCGTATCACAAAAAGATTGTGCATCCTCCCATGATAGCATATCTATTGCTTTATTCTCTCCATATTCAATACATTTTCCCTCAAGAGGGAAAAATGCCTCCCATTCTTGCTGTGTCAACTCATATTTGCTTATATAAAAATTGCTTAAGTTAACTCTATGCGGATTTCGACTTAAGCTATCTTGTTCCGTGAAATAGTCTACATTGTTATAATCATTACCCATAATAAAATCACCTCCTTCTACAAGGATCATTTTATCCAATATTGATGTCATAACTTCATTTTGTAACGGTGATATTCCTGAAACTTTTACATGAAGTCCATTATGATTATATGTATAAGTATGTGTAGAATTTTTAATTAATGGATAGGCAATAGCTACTAGAGTTATGAGGATAGCCACAATCACTCCGCCTAATATGTATTTCCTAAAGTCTTGTCTTACTATTACAGAATCCCCATGTTTATTTTCAATATGTCTACCTATTGATTGAGCCACAGCATATACTAAATCATTAAACTTCGTTTTATAATCAGGGTAAGCATCTATCCAATGTTTCTGATTCAGTATTACTCTATTCTGCCCCTGCAGAGGTGTTTTATCTAAGCGAAATGGAATTATGACCTTCTGTTCTTCAAATGCAATATTCAATTCTCCTTTTACCCATAAAGATGTTGCGGCAGTTTCTGAAAATAGGACAACAACGACTGAGGCTCTTTTAATGGCTTCATCTATTAAGTCTCCATATTCAGAACCTGGTGGGATGTCTCTAGGAGCCATCCAACATCTTATTTCATTTTGTTCAAGTGTATGACAAATAGCCTGTGCAGCCTCTTTGTCCAGACTTGAATAACTTATAAAAACATCATGATTCATATTCAATTTGATTATGATTCTACTTTCTCCAAATTATATGTCTGAATTATTTCCAAACCTGGGGCATCTTTTATCGTTGCTTGTCCCATTCTTGTTGCCAGCCACAGATAGCGAGTTTTACCTATATTGATGGTGTAGGTTTTGCCTGACAGTTCTAAATCTTTTCTCTTATTATATTTCCTCTTCAACTTCGCATCATCAAGTTTTGTAAGTTCCTTCATCGGGGTACTCATAAAAGCATCAACATCTATATGGTCACCGACAAATGCCGGTGTGTGCGTCTCCACCTGATAAGAAATATTTTTCCAGAATACTTCTTGAAAGACTTCGTCAGAAGCATATTTCTCAAGCTCATCAGGATCACTATACATTGATATAAGATCTTTAAGCATTTCGTCTTTTTGTTCTTGCGGAAGATCTGTAGGGATAGATATAGCTAATGACTCTTTAAGACTTGCAATAATCTCATTCTTTATTGCGGCAGGGCTATATCTTAAGATTTTTGCAAGTTGCTTCATTTGGCGAACCTGTTGTATCATTTCCGGTCCCATAGTGTCCGGTCGTGTATTTGAAAGATATCTAGCAAGTTTTTTATGTTGATCTGGTGTAATAACAGGTGATACGAAGGTAGGGAAATCCTTTTCTTCAATAAACTCCTCCTTATTAGGGTCATATACTTTAATCTTGATCTTATCAGTTCCCGTACGTTCAAGATTAAGATTTGCAGTCATTACAATCTCCGCGATTGTCCACCAGGATTCAGTGTAATCCTCAGTTAAATATACCCATACTTCTTTAACCATGCGAAGATGATCCTCTAGCAAACCGACAAGCATCCAACGGCGCATAGGCGTATGGGCTTCATATTCTCCGCATAACGAACCAGGAGGCAATGCCTTTATCTCATACTTTCCGTCCTTTTCCATTCTGTTCTTTAAAGCTTCTATCCCTGCTGCATATTTGTTCCTGTAACTTATCATAACAGGTGTAGACTTTTGTTCCCTCCTGGATGCCATAGCAAGAGACTGTATCATCATATTCTCCATGCCTTTTCTATTCAGCAGCAAGTCGTTGATTTCATTAACATCCAGTCTGTTGTAGGCTCCTTCATTAGAAACGATCTCTCTGATTTGGGTGGCTATCCATTCAATAAGATTCGCATCATCTTTTGTCCGGCGCCTTTGAGGTACAATATTTAAAGGTAGTATTTCACAACCGCTTTCGTCAATCTCTCGACTATACGCAACTATATGGTTTAACACATTTATGTGCGCCGTCAAAATCGGGTATGCGGAAGCCTCATCTGGAAGTTTGGGAATCGTACAATCAATTATTACAGCTAGATCTCTATGTATATCCAGCATAAAATCACTCTGTGCAGTGTCCTCAAAATTCCGGATACGATACTGTAGTTTTCTATCAGATAGCAGATTGATAATCTCAGATGTCAATTGAGATTCTGCGTATCGTTTAGATTGATATATTGTTACGTACTGGTTCATAGTTGTGCTAAATTAAAAAAGTCTGTCCGCTGGTGTTGGCGGTGTTTTGATTTGCTCTTCCAATATCTTTTGCCAGTTTATGGGAAAAGACACTGATTTCCCCTTTTCTATGCAATTGCGTGCTTTATACCCTGAAAGATATGGCTCTGACGACTTTGGGTCTACCATAAGAAAGTATTTAATTGGCTTTACTGCATCACCAACTTGAATTTTCATTTCACACATGAAGGTTTGTTCGTAATCTATCCAATATTGCTTGATTTCTCCTGCGCTAACTTTTTCTATTCCATCCTTGTAATAAACCATAAGAGTACAGTCTTCGTTAGATTGGATTTGAACTAAATATTGTGTTCTTTGACGCACATCATCTGCAGACTCAAATGATTTTATCAAACTATCTGCCCAATCAAGACTTTTACTATGGATATAGCAAATATCAGAATGCTTACTTGAAAGTATCTTCTTCAATACTGGCGGAAGATTCTGAAATCGTTTTTCAGAATTTATTATAGAAGAAGAAAGGCCATCAACATAAAATGGAATTATATTCTTCTTCGTCTTATAGGCATATTTTAACTCTTTCAAGAAAACATCATGCTGAGGTTTAAGTACATCCTGGATACCTTCATAAATTACTACAATTATATTCATTGATTTGTCTATCTCTTTTTGTAATTCAGAGATAAGAGAATGCTGGGTTCCACCACTAACGGAATGATCAATAAAAATCTCTTTTTGCTTATTTGATAACGCCGCCCATACCAATTCAGCCCATCCAAGACCTCCTTGCCTCTTGTAACTTATGAATGCATCATATTTAAAATCTTGTTTATCAATAGCTCTCATCTAATTTTTGTTTTACAAAAGTTGCAGAAGAAGCATATCAAACAACTTGTCAATACTTATATAAGATTGAACATACACAAACATTTCCCCATTTCTCAACAACTCATTCTCTATCATCCATTCTTCATTCTTGGCAAAGAATTGAAGAAGAATCATGTGGAAAGCGTGTTCCGCGGTGATGTTTTCCACATTGCGATAATAGAAGTCCGTAGGTACAAGGCGATTGTATTCTTTATCCCATTCATCATTTGCTTCGCAATCAACGATGGAAGACTTTAATTCTTGAGCACATTGTGATAGACCGTTGAAGTTTGATTGCAAACGCTCAAAAGTTGCATCAATGGCTATGCTGGCATATACTTCATTAAGTTTTGCGTAGAGCATATTCTCGCATGATACTCGCACATATTCCATCAATGCACTTCGATACTCAATAATATCGTCTATATTATTTCCTTGAATGCGTTCGAGCAAGGTGTTTTCCTTTGCTTTATTAAACTTTTCAAGTATCTCAGTTTCTGAAATAGGGGCAGTGTAGAGATTACCATAACTTCTTGATGAATTGTTTAGTCTTTCAACAAGTAGTTTAATCGCTTCCTGCATATTTACAATACCATTACTCCAAGTTTGAAGTTCTACACTTCTCTCAACCTTAGAGATGACGGCATTTGTAATTTCATTTGTTGAATGGCTATCCAAATAGTTTTGGTATTCAGCAATCATTCTATCTTTAAGGTCATAACCCAACTCTTGTGATAGTTCATTAGATAGTTTACCATCAACTTTTACTTTCTCAAAAGAAAGATGTTTATTACAAAGAGATTCAATCTCTTGTTTACCTTGATTAATTAACCAGTTAAAGTCAATTACTCTATATAACTTTTCTGCTATTTCTTTAGCAGAAGGAGAGTCTTCCTGCAGCAAACTATACTGTAAGAAGTCTCTCTTAAATCTGTTTTTCAGATATTCCTTTTTATCCATAATTATAGAGTTGTCCATTTGACATTCGTAATTTTGCGTCAATTGGATTTTTTGCGTTGCTAAAATGTAGAATTTGCTACGCATTATGCTTTTGTAATCTTTTTCTGCATTACACCATTTTCCATAATAGCCATGAAAGATGCATTATTAGCTACTATTTAATCAATTTTCCAACACTATTTTGGTAGAGAATATTCGTTATGGAAATGATTGTTCTGAAAAGATGTGTTTGCAATCCGGATTCAAACAAATGTAATCTCTTGTGGGACAAATACTTTTATACACATTCCTTTGAGTAATTATCCCCCCTGAACGTGATACTACAGATACAAGAAGTGATGCTACAAACGATAAAATAGCAGCAATAATTCGTTTGCCCATATTTGTGCTTTGCACATTTTTACTGCCACATATAGGACATTTCATAATTTTTAAATAATTTAATGTTTATATTGAATACAATTTGACTCCACAATGCTTGCAATATACCCAATCATATTGCTTTATTCCTTTTTTGGGAAATTTTTTTTATTGTGTAGTTGAAACGTATATATTTGTAATCGATATCAAATTTAAGGTAACAATTGAGAAGCCAATATACCTAATGGTATTTTTGAAAGCTTCTCAATTGTTGGTTAGGAATTATGCAACCAGTAAAATTCCGACTATTGAGCCGGCAATGGCTGACCATAGATAGGTTGTTGCATTCTCTTTACCTCTGTTTGCAAAGTAAAGAATATATCCCACGATAGGGAGTAATACTGATAAGACAACTAATAAAGGATTTACTTTCATGATTAGTTAATGTTTTAATGTTAAAAAATATGTTAATTAACGCAAGTTTTCATTTTTTAAATAGATTTATGAAACAGGTAATAATCCCGATCATTTTTAATATTTGTTTTAATACGTTCATATTCTTAATATGATTTTTTTAATTTTGGTTTATAATTTTACTCCACAACATCCACAGATTTTGCTACTTTTTGAAATTTTTGTTCCACACGAAGTGCAAAAAATTGAGTCTGTCGCTTTGTTCGCAATATTTTTTGGAGACATTGCATTTTCTGCTATTACCTTTTCAGCTATTTGCAAAGCCATATCATCAAGTTTTGACTGTTCCACCATGCCCCAAATCTGGGTTAGCAATACCGGCCATGCAATATACCATGTTATTAGCGAGGGGATTATCTGTTTTCCAAATATACCTATTCCTGCCTCGAAACTAATGCAATCATCCATTGGTATCAATGTTATTTTCAGTGCAGATTTCATTCCAAGTAGTGCCTTGAATACGCCACCTTTTGTGATTGAAATGTCGTAACCACCGCTACTCAAAGCGTCCATTGCCACTTCGAAGCCATCACTCTGAAATTTTGCCGCCAATTCGTCTGCAATTGTAGGAATCAAAGCCGGAGATCCTTGAAGGATTTTTTTAGTGCTGAATGTTCCCATATTTTATAAATTTATGTTTGAAGTGAATGAAAATTGTAAATGGCATATAGCACACTCGATTCTGCAAGAAGATTCTTAATCTCTGCAAGTTGCTCTTCGCTGTACTTTGTCTCCATATTCTGAAGTATTGCAACAACCTTGTCAGATTGTGCCTTAATCTCCTCTTCGCTGATAACTCCATCTTCCATAATAGTTTTGAAAGACGCATTGTTGACGACCATTTCGTCAATATCCAAGATTCCTTCTTTGTCGAAAAACATAGTTTTGAAATTTTAATGATTATTGTATAATGGGTATTACATATCAGGACCGCTAGAAAATTCATGTTTGCAGTCTAAACAGATATATTCACTTGTAGGACATATATTTCTTCCTGCTAATCTTGCTGGTCCTTGTGCATCACTGCGAGTAAATGGAAACAATACAGCATAGGTCACAGCTGTTGCTCCCCAAGCAAGTGCTCTTTTCCCGAGATTAGTTGTTTGTGTCCTCTTGGAACCACAATTTGGGCATTCCATAGTTTTGGAAAATTTTAAAGTTTTGCTCCACAATGTTTGCAGTAAGCCCAATCAGCACATACCGCTTTGTTGCATTTAGGACATTTCTTGCCTGATGCTTCTGCTTTCAGATTTTGCATTAGATTCTTGTACTGAGGGCTTTGTCCCCATTTAAGAATTTCGCGAACTCTAACAGCACTGAATGGATGTGACTGACCGATTATTATAGAGAGTTGCAACGCTTTATTCCATAAGCCATCATTTTTTATTTTCTCATATTTATCAGCTTGCAGTGCCCATTCCTGCATATTTAAATTGCTTGTTATGGACTTCGGACCACCTGATAATCGAGCCATTGAGCGAGCAACTATTTCTGGCGATGTAATGATGCTTGCACATCTGTCACACGACAACTCACTCTTTCTATACCAATACAATATCGCGTACTGAATAGGTACGGTCAGAGAACCTAATATTCCCATCGCATCGGCACCACTGAGAATATATTGAGCAATGCTGTGATACAGCACGTGGCGGCAAAGTATATGACCACATTCATGCGCAATTACAGCATCCAACTCTTCATCATTGAGTAATTCAACCAATCCCGATGTGATAGTAATGAAGATCTTAGTGTCACCAAAAGTCCATGCATTTGGCACAGGGTCCATTTGCAAATAGAACTCTGGCTCTGGAATACCCAACTTCTTACAAATTGGTGGGAGGTGATTGTAAAGTTTAGGCAATTGAGTTGGTGAAAGGCGAATAGCTGTCGCCATATTCATTCCATACCGCAATTGTTCAAATCCCAATGCCATTATCTTCTTGACAAGGGTAGGAAACCCAGGAATACTTTCCAACTGACGCAATGCTGCTGCGTCTTCTGGATGAATAAATTCTACAGGTTTAATCATAATCTTTTAAATTTTATGTTGTTATAGTTTTGTTCCACATTTTTTGCAATATGCCCAGTTGTCGTTAATAAAACTATTGCAATTATAACACTTTTTATATGAATTCTCCAAAATTTTAGCTTTTAATCTTTTATATTCTTCTGTCTTTCCCTATTTCAGAATCTCGGTAACACGCGTTGCATTGAAAGGATGAGTACTTTCCATTACCGAAATCCATTGAAGTGCTTTATCGTTCCACGTTCCTTTTGTCAGCATTTCATATTTGTTGGCCTGCATTATCCATTCTTCTATGTTGAGATCTTTTATTATGCTTTCCGGCCCACCTGCGAAATGGGATATCATGCCCACCACCGCATCGGGTGACGTAAGCAGCGCGGCGCATCTGTCACTCGATAATTCACTTTTCCTGTACCAATACATCAAAGCGTGTATTACTGGCTTAGGAATGAGGTTTAACTCCTTTGTGAAGTCTCTTATATATTCAATAAGGATTCGGTATAAATTATGTTTGCAGACAATGTGGCCACATTCATGTGCCAACAATGCATTAATCTCTTCATCGTTCATGTACTCATAGGCGCCAGAAGTGATTCTTATGTATGTTCTTTTTATTCCTGATGCAGCAGCATTGGGCTTGTTTTTTATTTCCAAATAGAACTCTGGAATTGGCATGCCTAATTTCCTGCAAAGTGGCGGCAGTTTGTTGTACAAATGAGGCAATTGGGTTGTGGAGAGTTGAATTGTCGATGCCATGTGCAAGCCATATCGGTAATTCTCATATCCATGTTCCATTACTTTCCTCGATAGTTCTACAAATCCGGGGATGTTATTCAATTTATGCATTGCCGATGCATCTTCGGGATGAATAAATTCTGCTGGGTTAATCATGATTATTTTATTATGTATATCTTTTGTTCAACTATCGCAGAGTAGCTAATGATTCTTTTTGTTTAGGATTCTCATTAAGTCTTTATACAACACAATGAGATAGCCTCAATTCTACTACATCTTTCAATTCATTTATATTAGCAATCCTTAGTACTTTGCTGGAGTATAATTTACCATAACTTCCATTTATCTTATTTTTGTCTTTTGTATCAATTCACCATTATTATATAAACAATTGAATATATCACCATTGGCACAATAATAAGTGCCTCGACCATTAGGTTTGCCATCCTTGAATTCGCCCTCATAGCGATCGCCATTAGCAAAATAATAAGTGCCTCGACCATCACGTTTGCCATCCTTGAATTGGCCCTCATAGCGATTGCCATTAGCTTTATAATAAGTGCCTCGACCATTAGGTTGGCCATCCTTGAATTCGCCCTCATAGCGATCGCCATCAGCAAAATAATAAGTGCCTCGACCATCAGGTTTGCCATCCTTGAATTGGCCCTCATAGCGATTGCCATTAGCTTTATAATAAGTGCCTCGACCATGAGGATAACCATATCTGAGTTCACCTACATATCTATCTCCATTATCATAATGTAATGTATCAAAGTTGTAGGCTTTTTGATTTGCAATTTCGTTATAAAAATTACCCCCCTTATCGGTCTTTTTGCGGATTGGTTTACCTTGGGTTGATACCGAGGTGTGGTTCGTAGATTTACCTAAAGAACGATTCACCGCTTCAACAAGGGACGTAAACTGCGATTGATAGTCTGGATAGGCATCAAGCCAGTGAAATTGATTGAGCATCACATTCATAGCCCCCTCTATTGGAGTTGTATCGATGCGATATGGTATAATAATTTTTTCTTCACTAAATGCAATATTTAATTCACCTCGACACCACTTTGAATTGACAGACTCAAAAGAGTAGATAAACAAAAATACTTTGCTTGCTTTGATGGCATAATCTATCAAATCTCCGTAGTCTGACCCGGGTGGGATATTTCTTGGTGCCATCCAACATTTAATACCATATTCTTCGAGTAGATGACAAACCGCTAAAGCAACTTGAGGGTTCTTACTTGAATAGCTTATAAATACATCGTGGTTCATTTGTAATTGTTTTTGTGGATTTAACATCATGAGCGTTTTACAATGTCATAACCGAGTTTCTTGAGAAGTTTGATGGTTTTCATAGCCATTTCTCGGTCATACTCTTTTTCGCTTTCGGGAAGTTGAGAGTAAGGCACCATATCCGGGTGTAATTTCAAGTCATCATTGCGTTGCACGCCATATCTCCAACCTTCTGCATATCTATTTTCTGCCCATACTTCATGCGCATTTTCTGCGATAGCTTCACGCAACTCATTCAAATCTTCGGTCAATTCAACATCCGATAAGTCTATCGGTTTCGGAGTATAGGTTTTCATATTGTTTGTAGTTATCGTTATTAAATAATTTTTCGAATCATTCCAAGCGTCTTCAAATTGCTCAATTGTGTATGTATCCTCGGCATTTGATGAATTGGGATCAAATAGAGTAATCGCATTGCTCTTTTTATCAAGTGAAAGCACAACAACTGTATGATCCGGTATCTGACCTATCAAGAAATCTTCAATTGTTTCATCTGCTCTATTACCCAACATCTCTCCGCCATCAACTGCTACAATTACACTCTCAGCATCTTTCAGAGCAGTTGCAATATCTTCCATCGAAGCGTTATATTGACGAGTTACGAGCAATCCTTTATTCTCCAAATGCCTACCGACATTATGAAGAGCTGTGCCGTTTTCTTTCTGCCAGCCATTCATAACAGCATTTTGGAGGAGTCGTTCCTCGTCAAATTCTATATTCAGTTTACGGAGGATATATTTTTCGCACTCTAAGCAGCAATAATTCTCCTCATTACAAGTTGCTGCCATTGCTGTCATTGGTATAAATTCACAATCTTGTGGTATCAACCCCAATTCTGCATCTACTGATTGAGAAATATGGAGTAATTCTCTCAATTCAGCATCCTCAGAGAGAGCACCCAATATCTCTTTGCTCTCCTGCGCAGTAGCATTGCCATCAAGGAATGCTGCCAATACCTCTGCCGAGATGTTATTTACTGATTTCTTTTTCATATTTCTCTACTTCTTTCAGCGCTATCTCAGTCAATGCTGCAATAGCACGCTTCTTAATGTTATACAAGTTATCTACATTGGTTCTCAGTTCTTGAGCAACAACTTTAGGCTCAGCCTCTTGCAAAACCAATCTTCTGATGACATAGACATATCGTCTGTTCGGCATTAATGAAAATAGATGTTCTATATCCATCTTTGCTATCATCTTCTTTTCGCTATCAACAGTCTCATTTTGTACATCACTATCTAAAAGAGCATCCTTTGACTCATTATCTATCATGCTATCACGCTTTGCAATGAAGTAGCGAATGGCTATTAGTTTCATCCACTGATAGATAGTGCTGCGACCTTGAAACTGTCTTAAACGATACGCATCGTTCTCCATAAGGTGCAGATAGAATTCATCAACGAACTCATCATAATCCACCTCGTATGAGAATACATAGCGAATAATGCTCAGAAAAAGCGGACGGCAGTTCCCGAAAAAGAACTGCTGAGTCACTCGCTCATCCCGAGCGATCAAGGCTTCTATTATTTGTTGGTCTGACATTGTTTCGCTTTTTCTTCTAAATATTCTCTATATGCTCCCGGCAACACCTTAACAAGTGCTTGATCTAGTTCTGCTATGTTATAGTCAATTTCATTTAACTTGTCATTTGAACAAATGTCTAAGTGAGCAAAATCCTTTTTCAACAGTCCTTTAATTACAGATGGAGAATACTTACCAATAATTTTAGCATTTTCTTGTTCGACAGTAGTTAGAGCTCTATAACGCAATAATAACTGCTCAACAATCCATCTGTTATGCTCCATACGCCCCAATGCTGGCATTGTCGCATCATCGAAATTCTCGTGTTTAATCGGGTTGATTCCAAAGCATCTGAATTTAGTCCACATTGAATAAATATTATAAGTGTTAGACCACATTTTAGCAGACATTGTCTTACCAGATTTTATACCTTCTGTATATTCGCTAATAGTTCCGACTGCATCTATAATTTTATTCTCTATTTCTTCATTTATCTTGGTTCTGCTTTCTTCCCAACTCTCATTATTACAATTAAGCCATTCGATCCATCTGTCATAAATTTCTTTTCTCAAGGTCAGCAAATCATCTCTATCCTTAATCCTGTCAAACAATGGAGACAATTCAGATATATCAGCATCCGTCAATGTATTAGTAGACTTATACTTGTTAACAACATCATACACCACTATAGCTTTTACTATTCGTTCCTCTATATCTAAATATATTTTATCTTTTCTTTTCTCCCATTTATCATCAAATGTTGTGTTCTGGTCAAACCAATCTATCCAGGACTGTCTAATTGCATCGCGCAATGCTTGCATTTCTGCAATATCTAATATTAGCGTATATGAAGGAGATAACTCACATATGTCTGACTCTGTTAATTTGTTATTGTAGTTTTCAATAATATTTTTGATGCGTTTTTCATTGAATTCGGAGTATGCATTATTGACATATTCTTCAATAAAATTCGATATTGATATTAACGACATGTTATAACTATGTCGAGCCATACCAAAAGCTCTCAATTTTTTATTGTATCTATCATTCAAATTTATTTGCTTCAACAAATCATCGTTTAATCTTTGATAAACTAAGATTTGAAGCGTAGAATCGCTCTTATATACACTATCAGGCAAATATGTAGCAGCAGCTATAGCTCTACTATTTTCTGGCAAGCATATTGCAATTGTCAATTTTGCGGTCGTATTTGATGCTGCGTCTGCAAAATATTGTTGAATATTAGGATTTTCTATAGAACCATTTATAAACTCCCATTCTATATCGATAAAGTCCTTACCTAAATGGTCACTGTTACAATACGGGGATTTACACGAGATATCTTCTAAAGGATTCAGCCAAGGGTATGCTTTCAAATCGCTGTATATATTCCCTGTAGCATTAGTTATATCTCGATAATTTGCCAATGAAAACATCTCCTTGAATCGACTCATAAAGAAATGTTTTTCTTGTTCCATTGAGGCATCAATGAAGGTAATACGGGTGCGTTTTTTATTTGTGCAGAAGTTAGGATAGTGAGCTAAATGAGCAGCTTCAATAGCCATCGCCAATCCCATACGAGACATACCAACAACAACTAAATGTACAAATGTGTCTTGACCTGCTTGTATGCCATCAAAATCTTCAAGAGGTAAATACTTGCAATTTTCTTTCTTTTCAAGTTCTTGACACACAAGAACATTTTGCGCCCAAGTTTCGTAATAATTGAATGGCCTAAAATCTATTTTTTGACCATCCACATCAGTAACTTGTAGAATATTGAATGAGGTTTGATACTCAAACATTACTCTACAGGTCAATGGCTTTTCACTATTATATTTTTCGTTATCCTGTATATTCTCGCTTATCAATTTTAGACATTCCATGTTGATAGTGTCATGGTAAGACTCTATATCATCTGTACGAATATCCTCTCCTATAATGTATACTTCTTTGGCATTTTTAATGACCAGTTCTTTTATATCCTCTTTAGATGTTCTATTGCCGTAATAAATAACAATTAGCTTTTGTTCTTCTTCCGTGAGATTAGAAAATAACTCTCGCCTAAAACTTTCCACATCTCGTGAAGTTTGAATAAGGACATAAGGACGAAGAATGTTATTCGCTTTTAATATCTCGTCAAGAATCTGACTTACGATGCCAACAGTTACATCATTTCCTCCTATAATCACATAATGTTTCTTAAATTTCAAGAACCATTTATATCGTACTTCTCCCTTTAGCCATTTTCCTTTTCTGGAATCTATCCAACCGATTATAGAAGAAACTAACAAACCATTTAGCAAAAAGGCACCCAATATGGCAATTAAAGCTGCCCATATACGCCCGCTTGGCGTAGTGGTCATATGCTGATTGCCTGGATCTATAAAATGATAATATACAGTCCAAAATACAGGTGGATTCTCTTGTTTCGTTTTTATATAATCAGGTAAGGTTTTGTCTATATCATTAGTATAATAACTTGAAAAGTTAGTTATAAAAACAGAATCATTTACACAAATTGTTTCTTCTGTTTTAATTTTATCAGTTTGAGGTTCTATACTTTGCTTGTAGAGATTGTTGTCAAAAACCAGTTCTTTAGATTCTGGTGAACATGTAGATATGCAAGTCATTATCATAGTGATAGTGGAAGGCATGGAAATAACTAAGACGATGACTTTTCTCAAAAAATGTCCATTGATTAAATGCCAATCAAAGTCTACTCTTTTGAAAAACCACAGAAAAGCAGCATACCCAAGATAACCGAGACCTACAAATCCTGCTGCAAATAATAAAACTTTACTACTTAGAGGATCTGGAGTTAAAAACATTAGCATCATTGAAAGACAAGAAACCACTAAGCTAATCCAATCTATATATTTTTTAAAAGACTTTCTCATATTCAATATTAAATTCTCTCAAGATTAATTTTATCCACACTCACACAAGCATATCCCAACCCATCTATTCTGATGGCAACGATAGGCTTGTTTTCTTCAATATAACTTAGTTCTCCTTCAAGACCTTTCATCGGACCTCTTACAAGGCGAACTTTATCTCCAACTTTGAGATTTTCTACGATTGAAACTTTTGCATCTGCATTGTGCAAAAGGAATTTAAGTTTATCGATTTGTTCGTCAGGTATTGGAGTTGCTAATTCTTTCGAACCTGGATAGGTGATGAATTTGAGGATGAATGATAATCTGCGAAATTTGTCTTCTTCATCTTTGACCAAACGGATAAAAACAACCATGGGAATAACGACCCGATTAATCTTCTTTTTACGGTCGCTCCATTGATGTTCTTCGGTTTGGATAGCCACATAATTTTCTATCCCAAGTTTATCTAATTTTGTTGCAACTTTCTTTTCGCAATTCATCTGAACAAGTGCTGCCACCCAACGTTTTGGGCGCGCTTCGCGGTCGTTTGTCCCATTGACAAGCGAACTTTTATCTTTGCGAACATCGCCCTCTACTGCTATCTTGTTCATAGAATATAGAGTTTGTGTTTAAGAATAGTTCTACAAAAGAACTATAACATGATTGCAAAGATAGTAAAAAAAAACTTAAAATTATTAAAGAAAGGCAATTATTTTCAATTCAATAAAAAATAAATGACAAACACGAATGGATTAATATTCAACGATTTATAATAAATTATTTAATTATCAAAACCAATTACTACTATTATGTTTATTTTAATTTAATAAATTAGCTTTTCGTGGAAAATGTTGCAAAAATATTAGAAATTAATTTTGCATAATAATTTGAATCAGAAACTTACGAGATTCATATAGTTCTTTTGTAGAACTACTCCAATAAAGACTTGATAAGTCCTTGGTTGACATCATCTATCACCGAGTTTTCCAACATTGTTAGATAAATTTGTGTTGTCTGTTCAGAGGTGTGTCCCATACCAGCACTGATGACAGAAATAGGCACATTATGATTTCTCGCAGCAGTAGCCCAACTATGGCGTGAGGTGTATGATGTCAATTTACAACCTGTTGGTAACATCTTTGATAGTCGTCTCAATTGTCTATTATGGTTGTTGATACCGACTTGATACTCTTCGTATGCCTCCTTTGTCTCCGTAGAAGTCAAAATAGGGAAAACATAAGGCGATAATGCCGATGAATACTGGTCAATAATGCGTTGTATGCTCGGCTCTATACGCACACTCAATAATTGCCCTGTTTTACGGCGGGCATAACATATCACTCCGTTTTGGATATTCTCTTTCTTCAGATAGGCAATATCTACGAATGCCATTCCGCGGGTACAATAGCTGAAAATGAATATATCTCTTGCAAGTGCAAGTGGAGTCCCTTCTGCAAGTTTCAGTTTATACAACTGCGATATTACAGGCTCTGAAACAGCACGCTTGCGGGTACGATCAATGCCCGTATAAACCTCAGTAAATGGATGTGATTGTTCAACAAGTTTTTGTCTTACCGCCTTGTTGTAAACGGCTCGCATTATACGCATATAGAATGAAATTGAGTTCCGTACCATTCCTCGTTGGACGAGAAAGGCATTATAGTCAGCAATAAGTTGCTCCGTCATTGCCGAAAACGGCAGATTGACTCCACCAAGAAACTCAGCGAAGTTCTTCATCGTTTTTTCATAATTCTGTGCTGTACCCAAACGATTGGCATTACGCATCAACCGTATCTGATTCTTCATAAAGTCCAATACAGACACATGAGATTCCGGGGACTTGTAGCGTTTAATAATGTCTCCAACCGAATAGGTAACTCCGCTACTATCCAGGTCTTTGACAATGCGCCGCAGTAATGCAGTATCACAATCTAAACGATTCTGAATAATGCTTTTGTCAGCAACACTTACAACAACCTTTTCACTTATTGCATTCCATTCGTCTGGCTGCAATCGGATATTGGTTGTAATTTGTTGTGTCGCTCTACGATGAGTCACTTGATAATATATAGTTCCCGCACGCCCTACGACAGATGATGGGCGTAGTTTTACTTTAATTGTTGCCATAAGCGTGATAAAAGATTTAAGATGATACAAAAAGAGCCTTTCTCAATTGCTCGATATGCCTTAAAATACAAGAGGGGGTCTCCACGCAGGAAATCCCCCCTCGCTAAAAGGTTATTAATATTATCTTAAATAAATGTATTAATTTCTATAACGCTTATTTAGAACAAATTATATTATTAGAATTTAATACCCATTGAAACGGCAATTTGATGATCATCGGATGTTAATTTTGATTGAGGACTTGGCAATTCCGGTGAATATGGATCCGGTGTGAACGCATGCCAATCGCTTGAGCGATGCTTATATACATAAGCTAAATCACAATAGAATTTCTTATATTTAAATCCAAGACCACATGTCACATAATTGATTGAATTATCCATGCTGTAAGATGGGTTAGTTCCTGCAGTATAAATTGTATATTCATTATCTCTAACTTCCTGTTTTATCGGTGAAGAAACATTTGCATATCCTGCACGAAGACTCACTTGAGGAAGTAGTCTATACTCAGCTCCGATACGGAATGTATTTGTAGATTGATAGTAATCATCAATGTCTTTATTTTCGTAATAAAAAGCATTATTAAATACACCCCATTCTTTATATGCTGAGAAATTCATGCCTTGATAACTTGTCCACTCATAGTCTGCACTTATTATAAATTTTGAACCAATTACTCCTGCTGCACTTGCAATCAATCTCCATGGAGTGCTGAATTTATAATCATTATAACCATAATATCCATTATTGGTTTCGGCTCCTCCGGGACGAATGTCTGTATTCGGATAATCATAGATAGTAAATGCTTTGTATTCTTCCTCCATTGCATACCAAGTAGGAGTGTGGAATGCAAATCCTAAACGTAATTCTTGAATTGGCTTTACTATAAAACCTAATTTATAGTTGAAGCCGTTTCCTCTTACGAAGTAATTGTTTGTCATTGCCCAATTCGCATCAGTTGTCACAATTGTGCCATCGTTGTTTGCGATTTGAGCATCTTCAAGCTTTTCGTTCCACAATACTTGCTGATCAAAGCGAAGGCTTGTTATTCCGAAATCCATACCCCAGTATAGAAAATCCAGGATATTACCGCCAAAGCTGATGTTGTATTCATCAATACCACCTGATTCAACCACACCAAAGTTGCCTACACCGGTTGTTTTATCACCCCATAATCCACTCCAATTTGTTTTGCCATTTCTGCCTTGTGGATTGATAAGATATGAATCATAACCTAATATAGCTATCCAAGGAGATATAAAACCTCCATCATTAGGATTATATGGGTCATAATGATCGGTAGTTGAGACATCACCTACAGTCAAATTATTTGAATTTGCTATGCCTGCCATGTAGTTGCTCATAGAATTTTTCATATTCATACCACCGGAATATCTTCTATTGAACGAAGCAGCTTTGTTGTACGTAAATCCCCAATTAAAGAATGGCATTACGCTATTATTCAAACGTATCGAACCAATGTATCCTACATTATTAAGCAAGAATTTAAATTGATTGTCGTTTGTTTTTAAAATTTGCGATTCAGTTGTAGAGTTTTGGATGTCAAAATTTACTGTAAATCCGATTTCCGAATTTCTATAGACTCCGATACCTCCGGGGTTTTGAGAAATAGTTGTCATATCCCCACCAAGGGCACCAAAAGCACCACCCATTGACATAAATCTTGCGGTACCTTTCATATCCGGTTGGTTAAATTGATAGGCATCCATTGCCCCTTGTGCAAATAATGTCATTGCAGACATCGCAATTGCACTTGATAATAGTATTCGTTTCATCATAATATATTATTTTTTTAATAACTATAATGTAGTCTTGAACCATCAAGACTACATTAATTATAAAATTATCTATGACGGCCACCACCTCTGCTTCCACCGCCTCTATTGCCACTTCTGCTGCTACCAAAGTTGCCGGAATTATTTCTGTGCGAATTATTGCCGGATCTCATAGTGCTATTATTACGTGTAGTATTATTGGTAGTCGAACGTTGTAGATTGCTATTTCTATTTGTATTATTTACTTTTGTATTATTACTTCTGTTTACTGATGTGTTTCTATTTTTTGAATCGTTTGACTTTACAGTTGCGTTTGAATTTCTATGCGAATTTGTAGCATTTTCCCTAAATCCGTTATTATCAACTCTATAGCCGTTGCCATTAGTCATTCGATGTCCTGATGTGCTGTTGTTATATCTATGATTACTCATATTACCACTTGGTCTGTGATTGTTTGGACGAGTATTATTTGCCCAGCCATCATTTGGTCGGTTAGAGCGGTGACCGTTAGGATTCCAATTAGCATGGTGATAGCCTCCACCCGGATGATGTCCCGGATGATGTCCCGGATGCCATGATGGTCCCCAACCGGGATACCAAGGATCATACCAAGGATCGTACCATGGATAATAGTATGGATTATACCAAGGGTTATACCATGAGTAACTCCATGTCCATGATGGACCCCAAGCCCAACTATTCCAATAGCTCCATGATGGACCCCATACACTATAATAAGGAGTGTACCATGTCGAAATAGTGGGAACACCGGCATTTATTACAATGTCAACATTACCATAAGAACTATTCATTACTTCTTCAAACACATCAGCATTATCAACTACAATTGTTGGATTATAATACTTTTGTATTTGTTTAGTATAAACAAAATCCTCGCCACTTCCGACAGCTACACCAATTGTGTCAATATCGCTTTCGTAATATCCGCCAAATCGATTATATTCATCAACATCGCGTCCATTCACCAAATTGGCTTCAGTGTTAGGATTTTGAGCTTTCGCTTCCTTCTCTTTTTTAGGATTATAATAGATGTCGTCATCATATTCGTCTGCAAAAGCAAATGATGAATATATCATTCCAATCACTAAAATAAATAAATATCTTTTCATATTCATATATAATTAATTTTATATCGTATAGACCAAATTATTAATTCATGGTTTAATATGCAAATATAGCAACTTTTATTTATGAATCCTCGTTATTTCTGTCAAATTAATAATTTTTAAAATTTTAGATAAAAATCTTTAGTTAAAATTCGATACTCATCAGTCGGAACTCCACGTTCTTTTTCTAAAATCAGATTTGATGTTTGACAGTTATATTTGTTTTTTGAAAATTCTATCATTATTCGTTTAAATGGAGCATTTGGATTTCCTTTGATATATGTCAATCGCGTTAAATACAGACCATTCTTTTCTGCTTCCAATATTAAGTCTTCCTCCCATTTTACAGGACAAATCAATGATATTTTCCCACACTCATTTAGAAGAGTAGCTCCTTTTGAAATTAAATTTAGAGGTGACAATCCATCATCTGTGGCATGTCGGGCTTTCAGACGCAATGTTGATATATCATCAACGCCATCATCGTAGTATGGTGGATTTGAAACGATATGATCGTATTTTGCGCCATTTAATGCCATATAATCTTTTAGCTCAAAACTCAAACGATCTGACCATTCTGTGTTTATTGCATTATACACTGATTCTTCTACTGATAATTTGTCAATATCAATACCCGATATGATTGCATCTTGTGAACGTTGCGCAATCATCAATGATATAACGCCACAACCACACCCAACATCTAAAAATGTATTGCAATTATTTACATCAATCCATGCACCAAGTAAAACAGCATCCACACCAATCTTCATTGCGCTATTTTGGTGACATACACTGAATTGCTTAAATCTAAATAGTCGTTCTCTCATTTAAATATTATTTGATTTACAAAAATAGACACTTTATTCCATTAATACAAATACTTATAATATTATTTTATCATTAATAATTTTTGTGTAACTTTGTAGTTGAAAATTTAAGAATTGCATGAAAAGCTATACATGGTTTATTTCTAAGCGTATCAGTCTGTCACGATTTGGCAAAAACAACTCCCCGGCAATAAAGGTTGCAATTACCGGAGTTGCATTGTCAATATGTATTATGCTTCTTTCTATTGCTATTGTCAACGGTTTCAAAAAGGAAATTACTGATAAGGTCGTTGGTTTTAATTCAGAAATTATTCTATATCCGTCATATATTACAGATAATATTGATGATAATCTTATTGAATTAACAAAGCCGTTTAATAATATTTTAGATACATTATCATACATCGATAGGTATCATTTAGTTTGTTCTCTTCCGGCAATTCTTAAAACAGAAAATGACTTCAAAGGCATTTACCTGAAAGGAGTAGGTAGTGATTATGATTTTTCATTCATTAGTAATAATCTAACAGCCGGTAAACTCCATGATTTTAATGAGTCGAACAATCAGAATATTATCTACATTTCACAAAAAACTGCTGATGAGTTAAAAATTGATGTGGGAGATGAGATAAATTCATATTTTATTTCTAACGATGTAAGAGCCAGACGATTAAAAGTTGGAGCAATCTTTAATACTCATTTTGAAGATTATGACAACAATTTTATTTTCGGTAATATCAAACTTACACAGGATTTATGTGGATTTACATCTACGCAAGGGTCTTCATTAGAAATTCACACTAAAAGATTTGATGAAGTAAGGACGGACACATATAGTCTATTTAACACACTGACTGAAGCAACTAATGACGGCACGCTTCAGTCATCATATCGCATCGACAATATTTTAACTACTGGGGCCAACTATTTTGGTTGGTTGGCTTTGTTAGACACAAACGTTGTAGTGATACTTATACTCATGATTATTGTTGCTTGTTTCACTCTGATAGCAGCAATGATGATATTGATACTTGAAAAGATTCAGTTTATAGGCATTCTTAAGACGCTTGGGGCTACAAACAATGAAATCAGTAAGATATTTGTGCAATTATCTATAAAAATATCATTAATAGGACTTTTTATAGGTAATTTATTGGCAATAACATTTTTGGTGTTGCAAAATAAATATCATTTTGTGACACTAAATCCTCAGGCGTATTATATCGATTTTGTTCCGACACAAATCAATTATGCAGAAATAATTGTTCTAAATTTAGCAACAATTTTAATTATATGGTTAGTCCTACTGATTCCTTCAAGGATTGTTAGTAAAATTTCTCCATCTGAAATAATTAAATACGAATAATTAATGGATATTGAAATATTTAAAATTATACTTATTCCTTTATTAGGTACAATTATAGGCTCTGCATTTGTTTTCTTTATAAAAAACAAGATTCCCTCACTATTGCAAAAATCGTTACTTGGATTTGCCGGTGGGGTAATGGTGGCAGCATCCGTATGGTCGTTGCTAATTCCCGGTATGGAAATGGCAGAACACATGGGTAAATTGCAAATAATACCTGCTGTAGTCGGTCTATTGCTCGGATTTGCATTTCTATACGTAATTGACATGTTGACACCTCACTTGCATGCAAATGCGACAACGCCTGAAGGTGTCAAAACCAATCTGTCGAAAACGTGGAAATTAGCATTGGCAGTTACGATACACAACTTGCCTGAAGGTATGGCTGTCGGTGTTATTATTACTTCGGCAATGCAGTACTCAACTGAGATTTCATTGGCTTCAGCATCGGCTGTTGCAATCGGTATGGCAATACAAAACATACCGGAAGGTGCTATAGTCTCAATGCCTATGCGTGCTATCGGAAACTCTCGAAAAAAATCATTTATTATAGGTTCATTAAGTGGTATTGTTGAGCCAATTGGTGCAATTGCGACAATAGCACTCGCATCGATGTTAACACCGATTTTACCTTATTTGTTGTCATTTTCTGCGGGAGCAATGTTATATGTGGTCGTAGAAGAATTGATTCCGGAAGCATCGCAGGGAAAGCATTCAAACATGGCTACAATTGGATTTGCTATCGGCTTCAGCTTAATGATGGTCCTCGACGTCATATTAGGATAATTATATTATCAAGTCGGCAATCTAATCAAAATCATTATAAACTAATTGCAAAGCAAAGTAAAGTAACACTCAAAGGTATGCTTGATAAGCACCTATAAATTATGTCGCTAAGACTAACCAATTAACTACGGGAAATGATAAGAGTTTCCTTAAAATTGAAATGAATATGACTCTACAACAACTTGAATACATACTTGCTGTCGATCAGCACCGCCATTTCACAAAAGCTGCAGAGCAGTGTTTTGTCACCCAACCGACTTTGAGCGCTATGATTCAGAAACTTGAGGAGGAACTCGATGTCAAGATATTCGATCGTACGCGCCAGCCTATTGCTCCGACTCCGATTGGTGTGCATATCCTTCAGCAGGCAAAGGAAATCTTGGTGCAGGTGGACAATATGAAGCAGATTATCCAGGAGCAGAAAGAGGAGGTCGGTGGAAGTTTCCACATCGGTGTGCTTCCTACCATAGCCCCATATCTGCTTCCTCGCTTTTTCCAAGATATGGTGAAGAAATATCCGAAGCTCAATATCACCGTATCGGAGATGAAAACCCCCGACATCAAGCGTGCGTTGCTCACAGGCGAAATCGATGCCGGCATTCTTGCCGAACTCAACGACATGGAGATGTACAATCACACTCATCTTTTCTATGAGGAGTTTTACGCATACGTTGCGCGAGAGGAGGAATTGTCGGCCAAGAGCACTATTAAGTCGTCTGAACTTAAAGGCGAGATGTTGTGGCTCCTCGATGAGGGACACTGCTTCCGCGACCAGATGGTGCGTTTCTGTCACATCAATCCTGAACGCAACGACAATCTCACCTATCAGCTCGGTAGCATGGAGACCTTCATGCGTATGGTCGAAAGAGGGGAGGGCATCACCTTTGTGCCGGAGCTTGCACTCGACCAGATGAGCGACCTCCAAAAGCAATTGGTGCGTCCGTTTGCCATTCCGCAGCCGGCTCGCAAAATTGTTGTGTTGACCGACAAGAGATTTATTCGTCACTCGCTCATCGATGTGTTACAGACTGAAATTCAGGCATCTATCCCTAAATCAATGCTCAAACTTAAGCCTACTCAGGTGGCGATATAGACGGCGTCTATCGGGCCATAAAACCAATCAATTGGATTTATTGTTATCATTTGAAATTATGCTCGTAACTTTGCACCAGAAAATCAAAACAACGAGATAATAAACAAAAAAATAATAACAATAAAAATCAATAGAAAATTATGACACCGATCATCAATTCACAACTTCCTGAGTTCAACGTTCAAGCCTTCCACAATGGCGAGTTCAAAACAGTGACAACACAAGACGTCCTCGGCAAATGGGCTATCTTCTTCTTCTACCCTGCCGACTTCACATTCGTTTGCCCTACAGAACTTGTTGACGTGGCAGAAAAGTATGAACAACTCCAAGCAATGGGCGTGGAAGTATATTCAGTGAGCACAGACTCTCACTTCGTTCACAAGGCATGGCACGATGCTTCAGAAAGCATTCGCAAGATCAAGTATCCGATGCTCGCCGACCCTACAGGTGCTCTCAGCCGTGCATTCGGCGTAATGATCGAAGAAGCAGGTATGGCTTACCGTGGTACTTTCGTGGTAGATCCTGAAGGCAAAATCAAAGTGGCTGAAATCCATGACAACAACATCGGCCGTAACGCCGACGAACTCCTCCGCAAGGTAGAAGCTGCTCAATTCGTAGCTACTCACGACGGCGAAGTGTGCCCTGCAAAGTGGAAAAAAGGTGCTGAAACATTGAAACCAAGCATAGATTTAGTAGGTAAGATCTAATTCACTCACTTCAAGGCGTGGTTTTCTGCAGGAAATCACGCCTTTCTTTTCCTCTAGGGAAGTTCTATAAATTGCTTTGTGATGATTTATGAATTTTAGGCGAGTAGATTTTTGTTTTTAACGCAAGGAGTATAGCGAGCTATACGACTGAGTTAAAGGCGAAAAGATATTGCATAAAAGCATAGAGCACACAAAAGGAAGCCCCGAAAACAATACAAAACAAATAAATAAATCCGGGAATTTTTAGAAGTTCCCTCTAAACTATCAACTTACAGATTAATTAGCTCCCTAAGACCATTCCTACTATGCTTGACTCAAACATTCTTAGCCAGGTTTCCGGCATATTTGCTGCCCTTGATGCCGACTTCACTCTTGCTGCCTCAGTGTCGCAAAGCTGTGAAGAAGCAGCCGAAATCACAGAGTTCCTTCGCGACTTCGCTTCGACTTCACCTCGACTCTCGGTCACGTTCATCGAAGCGACCGGTGATACACTCGAGTTTTCCATCCTCAAAAACGGCGAACCGACGGGCGTTAAATTCCGTGGTATTCCCAACGGTCACGAATTCACATCGCTGCTCCTTGCTATACTCAACGCCGACGGTAAAGGTAAAAACCTTCCTGACGAGGCAATCACTCGTCGCATCAAAGCCCTCGCAGGCGAAGTGAAATTGCAGACCTTCGTCTCACTATCATGCACCAACTGCCCCGACATCGTTCAGGCCCTCAACATCATGGCCATTCTCAACCCGGCCGTTACCCACGAGATGATTGACGGTGCGCTATTTCAGCAAGAAGCCGACGCGATGAAGATTCAGGCCGTGCCGACCGTATATGTCAACGGCAAAATGCTACACGTCGGTCGTGGCACACTCGGACAGTTGCTCGAAAAACTTGAGCAAGAAGTAGGAGTTACAGCTGACGCCACAGTCGAAGCAGTCACACGCGACTACGACGTGGTGGTCGCAGGTGGTGGACCTGCAGGAGCATCAGCAGCTATTTATCTGGCACGCAAAGGCTTAAAAGTTGCTATCGTCGCCGAAAACGTCGGTGGTCAGGTCAAAGAGACCGTCGATATCGAAAACCTCATCTCCGTACCTCACACCACAGGTGCTCAACTCGCCAATTCCCTCCGTACCCACATCAACGACTATCCGATCGATATCTTCGAAAATCGTCGCATAGCCGAAGCCGATCTCCAAGGCAAACTCAAGACCATCACAGTCACCGGCGGTGAAACATTCAACTCTAAGGCTGTAATCATCGCTACCGGTGCGGGATGGCGTAAACTCAACGTGCCGGGAGAAGCCGACTACATCGGTAGGGGAGTGGCATTCTGTCCTCACTGCGACGGACCGCTCTATGCTGACCGACATGTGGCAGTCATCGGAGGTGGCAATTCCGGCATCGAAGCAGCAATCGACCTTGCAGGCATCTGTCGCAAAGTGACCGTCATCGAATTTGCCGACACACTCCGTGCCGACCAAGTGCTTCAAGACAAAGCGCGTAGTCTCGGCAATGTAGAAATCTTCATGTCAACGCAGACTTCCCAAGTCATCGGCAACGGCGAAAAAGTAAACGGAATCCAAGTTAAAGACCGACTCACCGACCAAGAGCGTCGCATCGACCTCGACGGCATATTTGTACAAATCGGCCTCACAGCCAACAGTGCTCCGTTTGCCGACCAACTTGCGACGACACCGATAGGCGAAATCATCATCGACGCCCACTGTCGCACCTCATTGCCGGGAGTGTACGCAGCCGGCGACGTCTCAAGCGTACCCTACAAACAGATCGTCATCTCCATGGGCGAAGGAGCCAAAGCGGCCCTCACAGCCTTCGACGACCTAATCCGCACCACCTAACCTCACCCGGTTAGACATACAAACATAAGTGGGGCGATAGCAGAAATTATTACTTGCTATCGCCCCACACTTCCCCTCCAACACCTCTATCCCATCTATAGCATCTATTATATTTATTCTCTCTATCTCATCTACCTCCCTTTATCTCCTTTTGCCCATTTAGTCCTCACCCCTCCGCATCGCTCCCCTTAAACTTTAAACATTACTTCCTTTCCCCGAAAAATAATCTTCGCAAAACTTGGACTATTCATCAAAAAATTACTAACTTTGCTACATATACCGACACTCACCGCAACGACCTATGAATACAAACGAAACAACGCCCAATCAGGCGTCTAACACATTAGGAACTCCTTGATAGGTTTTATGAGCTTTGGTCGGCTCGCGGTAGCAATCGAGGGGTTCTTTTGATTTTTATAAGACACAAATACAAGCAAGATATGGCTAAGAAAAAAGAACAAACTACCGAACTGTCTATTGAAGAAAAAATATGGGCAGCTGCTATCAAACTTCGTGGTAACCTTGACGCGAGCGAATATCGAAATGTTGTTTTAGGCCTCGTTTTCCTAAAATACATTTCTGACCGTTTCGACCGCAGATATAATGAACTCGTTGAAGAGGGCGACGGCTTTGAAGAAGATCGCGATGAATACACTGCTGAAAATGTGTTTTGGGTGCCTCAAGAAGCACGATGGAAAGTTATTGCTGACGCAGCTCATCAACCTCAAATTGGCGTAGTTATTGACAAGGCTATGGACTGCATTGAGAAAGACAATGTTCGTCTTAAAAATGTGTTGCCGAAAAACTATGCACGACCTGAACTTGACAAAATCAAGTTGGGCGAAGTCGTTGAGATTTTCGACAATGTGAACATGTATGCTTCAGGCGAAGACTTCGATGTTCTCGGTCGCATTTACGAATATTGCCTTAACCAATTTGCAGCTGAAGCGAAGCAAAAGGGTGGCGAGTTCTACACTCCTCAATGTATCGTTCGCACTCTTGTGGAAATTCTTGAACCATACGAGGGACGAGTTTACGACCCTGCTTGTGGTTCGGGTGGTATGTTTGTTCAATCTGCCAAATTTATTAAAAACCACCGTGGCGACTTGCGTAATATCCATGTCTTCGGTCAAGAATACAATGCCAACACTTGGAAGATGGCACAAATGAACTTGGCTATTCGTGGTATCGAAGCCGACCTTGGTCCATCTTGGGGCGATTCTTTCTCCGACGATAAACACGCTTCTGAAAAGTTCGATTTCGTTATGGCAAACCCACCATTCAATATGGCAGATTGGGGTGCTAATAAACTTGCTGAAGATGTGCGTTGGAAATATGGTACGCCTCCTAACGGAAACGCCAACTTTGCTTGGATTCAGCATATGATTCACCACCTTTCGCCTCGTGGTAAAGTGGGATTGGTTCTTGCCAATGGTTCACTTTCTTCACAAACCGGTGGCGAAGGTGATATCCGTAAAAATCTTCTTGAAGCCGACCTTGTAGAAGGTATCATTGCATTACCTTCTCAATTATTCTTTAGTGTGCAAATCCCTGTTTGTTTGTGGTTCTTTAACCGTCAAAAGAAACAGCCTGGCAAGGTCGTATTCATTGACGCACGCAATATGGGCGAAATGGTAAGCCGTACCCAAAGAGAACTTACCGAAGAAGATATTCTCAAGATTGCTAAGACTTTCAAAGCATACCAAAACGGAGAACTTGAAGACGAAAAAGGATTCTGTGCTGTTGCCGACCTTGAACAAATCGGCAAGCAAGACTTCATTCTTACTCCAGGTAGATATGTCGGTATTGCCGACGCTGAGGATGACGGCGAACCATTCCAAGAAAAAATGGAACGCCTCACTTCTGAACTTGCTGAAATGTTTGAAAAGTCACACAAACTCGAAGATGAAATTCGCAAGCAATTAGGTTCAATAGGTTTCAATATCTGATTTTTTCGTTAGTTTCTTCGGTATTCATTTTAATAACGAAGAAATATGAAAGAAAAACTTATTCAAGAAATCACTAACACAATGGCAGATTTTTTAGACATCGAACAGTTGGCAACTCTTAATGGCGTATTGCTCCAAGTCGTGAGTAATTACACCATTACAAGCGACGATGAATCGCAACACGACTCATCGGCTTCAAACTTGCGTCTGCTCGAAATGTTCCTTTCTGCCAAACAGGTAGAGGGTTGTTCTATCAAAACAGCCAAGTATTACGAGGTTACTATCAAGCAACTATTCAAGAAAATGCCGAAAAAAGTTGTGAACTACACAACCGACGACATTCGTGCATACCTTGCAGTGTATCAACGTAAGCACAAATCAAGCAAAGTCACGATCGACAATATACGCCGTATCTTCTCGTCGTTCTTTTCTTGGCTTGAAGAAGAAGATTATATCATAAAAAGTCCTGTGCGCCGTATTCACAAAGTGAAAACAGGTGCTCAGGTTAAAGAAGTGCTTACCGATGAAAACCTCGAAACACTCCGTGATAATTGCAATCACATTCGCGACTTGGCTATTATCGATATGCTTTCTTCTACCGGTATGCGTGTGGGTGAACTTGTGAAACTTAATCGTGAAGATGTAAACTTCAGCGAGCGAGAATGTATCGTATTTGGTAAAGGTAATAAAGAACGAATGGTGTATTTCAATGCTCGCACCAAAATACATTTACAACAATATCTCGCATCACGCAAAGACCGAAACAAAGCTCTCTTTGTTTCTCTGTCAAAACCACATTCTCGCCTTGGAATTTCGGGTGTTGAATGTCGTTTGCGTAAGATTGGGCGTAGCTGTCGCATTTCTCGCGTTCACCCTCATAAGTTTCGTCGCACACTTGCCACTATGGCCATTGACAAAGGTATGCCTGTGGAGCAAGTGCAGAAACTGCTTGGTCATGTCAAGATTGATACCACCATGCACTATGCTATGGTCAATCAAACCAATGTAAAATTATCACATCGTAAATTTATAGGTTAATATGGTTGCTACTACATCATATCAGAAGCGAGCATTTATCCCTAAAAATAGAGCGATAAATGATAATTTAGAACAACAGGCACAAGCGTTGTTCAAATCTTGGTTTGTGGACAACAAGAAAGATTCGTGGGCAGTTGGTCGTGTATCTGATTTTTATGATGTAACGATTGGTAAAACTCCACCAAGAAAAGAGACACAATGGTTTTCATCTAATTGTAATGATGTTACATGGGTGTCTATTTCTGATTTAGGTTCTTGTGGAATGTTTATAAATCAAAGCTCAGAGTATCTCACTTCTGAAGCGATTAAACAATTTAATGTATCAATTGTGCCAAAAGGAACGGTTTTGTTAAGTTTTAAATTAACCATTGGTCGCATTGCTATTTCTGATGTTAATTTAACTACAAACGAAGCTATTGCACATTTTAGAACAGATAAAGATTATTTATTGGAATATACATATTTGGCTCTTAAGGACTATCAATTTTCTACACTTGGTAGTACTTCTTCGATAGCAACGGCAATAAATTCGAAAATAATCAAATCAATGGAATGGATTATGCCATTCGATGAAGATTTAAAAGGTTTTCATGCTCTTGTTAATCCTATATTTGAACAGATTAAAACAAATATTACGGAAATAAATAATCTAACTCAACTTCGTGATACATTGTTACCACGCTTGATGTCGGGAGAGCTAAAAATTAACGAAATAAACAACTAAATTCTCATTTATGGAACAGTGGAAAGAATATAGATTAGAAGAAATTGGTACTGTCGTAGGTGGTGCAACACCTTCTACAAAAGACACAACTAATTATGATGGGGAAATTCCTTGGATTACCCCTAAAGACCTTTCCAATCATAATGATAGATATATTTATCGAGGAGAAAGAATGATTACTCAAAAAGGATTTGAGAGTTGTTCATGCAAAATGCTACCCAAAGGAAGCGTTTTATTTTCTTCGCGAGCTCCGATAGGATATGTCGCTATTGCTGGTACAGATATGTGTACTAACCAAGGCTTTAAAAGCGTTGTTCCTAATAATGAAATAGTCGACACTCATTTTTTATATTATCTATTGCTATTCAATAAAGCAAAGATTGAGGGAATGGGTAGTGGTACAACATTTAAGGAAGTGTCGGGTAATGTTATGAAATCAGTTACAGTCGCAATTCCAAATCTTACCGAGCAAAAACGCATTGCAGATTTTCTTTCATCTCTTGATGACAAAATCGAGTTGAATCGACAAATAAATGATAATTTAGAACAACAAGCACAGGCGTTGTTCAAATCTTGGTTTGTTGATTTTGAGCCATTCAAAGACGGCGAATTTGTCGATTCTGAACTTGGAATGATACCTAAAGGGTGGAGAGTGGGAACTTTAAGTGAATTATCTTCTAAAATGATTAGTGGTGATTGGGGAAAAGAAACCCTAATTGACAATTACACTCGCCAAGTCTTTTGCATTCGTGGTGCAGATATTCCCGATATAAAAGTCGGTAATCGAGGGAAAATGCCTATTCGATTCATATTAGAAAAGAATTACAACAACAAAGCATTAACCCCAGATGATTTAGTTGTTGAAATCTCAGGTGGTAGCCCCACTCAATCAACAGGTCGAATTTGTCAAATTTCATCAGAGTTAATATCATACTATGATAACTCTATAATTTGTACTAATTTTTGCAAAGCAATTAGTCCAATTAAAGGATATTCTGCTTTTGTATATTATTTATGGAATATGTTGTATGATCAAGGTGTAATGTTCCTTTATGAAAATGGAACGACTGGCATAAAGAATCTTGATATAAGTGGATTATTAGATAAGCATTTAGTTATAATCCCAACTCAAGAAATCGCAACAGCATATTCTAATACAATAAAAAAATTAACTGATAAAATCCTTTTGAATAGCATTGAATCAGCTAATCTTTCTCAACTTCGTGATACATTGTTACCACGCTTGATGTCGGGAGAGCTAAAAATTAACGAAATAAACTGCTAAATTCTCATTTATGGAACAGAATAACCAACAACAAAAAATATCCATTCGCTTCTTTAATGATAAGGAAGTGCGTGCTGCATGGGACTATGATGGCAACCGTTGGTTGTTCTCAGTAGTTGATGTTATAGCAGTACTTACTGATAGTAAAAATCCACGTAACTATTGGAAAGTTATGAAACATCGCTTGGCTAAAAATGGCAATGAGTTGGTTACACGTTGTAACCAACTGAAACTCGTTGCGTCTGACGGTAAGCGATATTTAACTGATTGTCTGCCACAAAATGAGATGATTAGTCTTGTAGAAGCAGTGCCAAGTCAACATGCGATTGCTTTTGCAAAATGGCTAATTACCGGTGAAGACCAAATAGACAGCAAGAGCCGAGATAAAGCATATCAACTTTGGGATAGCTCCTTGTTGCAAACTATTGAGGTGGGTACTGCGCGAGGTTTGCAACAAATTCATGCATATCTTTTTGGTGGACTTTATGATTTTGCAGGGCAAATACGTCAAAAGAATATTTCAAAAGGTGGATTTCAATTTGCTGTATCTCAGTTTCTTGGGCAAACACTATCTCAGATTGAGAGAATGCCCGAAACAACTATCGATGAAATTGTAGATAAATATGTCGAAATGAATATTGCTCACCCATTTATGGAGGGTAACGGCAGAAGTACAAGAATTTGGTTAGATTTAATGCTTAAACGATCATTGAAAAGCTGCGTCGATTGGAGTAAAATTGATAAAACAGCTTATATGGAAGCAATGCGTTTAAGCGTGATTAATCCCACGAGAATACGCGAGTTAATAGCTAACGCTTTAACCGACAAAATCAATGACCGTGAAATGTTTATGAAAGGTATTGATTATTCTTATTATTATGAACAAGATAATTAATTCTCATTTATGGAACAGTGGAAAGAATACATATTAAAAGATTTAATGATATTAAAAAATGGGAAAAAGCGACCTAATGGGAACGGCGAATTTCCTGTGTATGGTGGTAATGGGATTATGGATTATACCAATCAATACAATGCTGAAAATAATATCATCGTAGGGCGCGTTGGAGCTTATTGCGGGAATGTGTTCTTTAACAATCAAAAATGTTGGGTATCTGATAATGCCATATCAGTTCAACCAAATGATTTGATTGATATTAAATATCTATATTACTTGATGTCAACATTAGATTTACATCATCAGCATATCGGAGGTGCTCAGCCTCTAATAACACAGGACATTATAGGCAATTTTGCTGTAAAAGTGCCATCTAAAAGCATACAAAAACGCATTGCAGATTTTCTTTCATCGCTTGACGATAAAATCGAGTTAAACCGACAAATAAATGATAATTTAATATCATTAGTAGCTTAATTTCAATACTAAACAATTATAACAAAAACAATTAAATCACATCATATATGTTCGACCATTTTACAGAGGATAGTTTTGAGCAAGCTCTTATTGAATTATTCAAAGAGTTAGGCTACAATTATAAATATGGTCCTGATATTGACAGGGACTTACAAGAACCTTTATTGCTTGATAGTGTTTATGACTCGCTTTGTCGAATAAATCCGACTCTGCCAAGCAGTGCGATAGAGGAAGCAATAAAATCTATCAAGCGTCTTGAGGGTGCAAACCTTACCGAAACAAATTATAGGTTCACTCTTCTTATGCAAAATGGTGTAGAAGCTACTTTTGTCAATAATAAGAGAGAAACGAAAACCGACATTGTAAAATTGATTGACTATGAACACCCCGAGAACAATGAGTTTACAGTGGTTAATCAATATACAATGCACGAATATGATGTGAAGCGTGCTGATATGGTTGTTTTTGTTAATGGTTTACCGCTTGTTGTGGTGGAACTAAAGTCGCCAAGTCGAGAGGAAACTGACGCTTCTGACGCATATTTGCAACTTCGCAATTATATGCAAGTAATTCCGAAGTTGTTCCATTATAACGCTTTCTCTATAATGAGTGATTTTGCTATCACAAAAGCCGGTACAATCACTGCCTCGGAAGACCGTTTTATGGAATGGAAACAATCAGACGGAACAGTTGCCGATTATGACACTGTATTCAAAACTATATTTGACAAAGCTACATTCTTGAATGTGCTTAAAAACTATATTTGCTTTGATGAACGCGACGGCGTGGGCAGTACTAAAATTCTTTCGGGTTATCACCAATATTATGCAGTTGAAAAGGCTGCTCGTCGCGCTGTGGACGCAGTGAAAGGCGACGGAAAGATTGGTGTATTTTGGCATACACAAGGTTCAGGCAAGAGCCTTTCAATGGTGTTCCTTGCTCACCACCCATTGCTACAAGCACTAAATCCTACTATCGTGGTGATTACCGACCGTAATGACCTTGACGACCAATTATTTGGTCAGTTCTCTCGTAATGCCTCTTTCCTACGACAAACACCTAAACAGGCTGATAGTCGTGAAGATTTGAGAGAATTATTAGAGGGACGAAATTCGGGTGGAATTATCTTCACTACCATGCAGAAATTTGACAATTATGATGACGCTCTTTCTACTCGTCGTAACATCATTGTGATGACTGATGAAGCACATCGTGGTCAATATGGTCTTGAAGAAAGAATCGACACAGAGGGAAAAGTGCATATCGGTGTAGCTCGTAAGATTCGCAACTCTTTGCCATACGCTTCTTTCATCGGTTTTACGGGTACTCCTATTTCTGATAAAGACCGAGATACACAAGAAATCTTTGGTGACTACATTGATGTGTACGATATGACACAAGCCGTTGATGACGGAGCAACAATGCCGGTGTATTATGAAAGTCGTGTAATCAAACTTCAACTCAATGAAGAAGTTCTCCAAAAGATTGATGACGAATATGACGCACTGCGTGCAGAGGGTGCTAATGAGCAAGACCTTGAAGCTAACAAGCGTGAAATGTCGCACATGGACGCATTGCTTGGTAACGATGAAACTGTTGACGCTCTTGTTCAAGACATCTTAAAACACTACGAAGAGAACCGTCAGTTTGTATGTGGTGGTAAGGCTATGCTTGTGGCATATTCACGACCTATTGCAATGAAGATATACAAACGCATACTTGAATTACGACCTGATTGGACTGAGAAAGTAAAAGTCGTTATGACAAGTGGCAATCAAGACCCCGAAGAATGGCAAAAGATAATTGGCTCTAAGAGCTACAAAAATGAATTGGCTCGCAAATTTAAGGATTTGAATAGCGAAATGAAGATTGCCATTGTCGTTGATATGTGGCTCACAGGTTTCGATGTTCCGTCATTGGCAACAATGTATGTTTACAAGCCAATGAAAGGCCATAACCTTATGCAAGCCATTGCACGAGTAAATCGTGTATTCCCCGAAAAGTCGGGTGGTCTTGTTGTGGATTATGTGGGTATTGCTGCTGCATTGAAATCAGCAATGAATACCTATACCAAACGTGACCGTAGCCGTTTCGGAAATAACGACATCAACAAAACTGCATTCTTGAAATTCCAAGAACATATAGAAATTTGTCGTGATCAGCTCTATGGCTTTGATTACTCTAAATTCCAAGACGGCTCACAATTAGAGAAAGCCAACATCATTAAGGGTGCTGTAAACTTCTTAATGGCTGTTGATAAAGAGGAACAACGCAAAGAATTTATTAAAAATGCTTCTTTGCTCCATCAAAGTGTTACTCTTTGTCGTTCATTGCTGAATGTTCAACAACGCTTTGAATCGGGCTTCATGGAAGCTGTTCGTACATTATTGAATCGATTAACTGCCAAAGGAAAAATCTCGAAACGAGAAATCAATGAGCGTATTTCAAACCTGATTCAGCAAAGCGTTCATTCCGACGGAGTAGTTAATTTGTTTGACGATAAGGCTGAGTTCTCTTTGTTTGATGAAAAATTTATGAAAGAAGTCAAACAAATGAAAGAAAAGAATATTGCAGCCGAATTGCTTGCCAACCTATTGAAAGGTCGTGTGAAGACTTATCAACGCACCAACATTGTCAAGAGTGAGCAATTTAGTGATTTGCTTACTGAAACACTTTCTCGCTATTTGAAAGGTCTGATAACCAATGAAGAGGTAATTCAAGAATTGCTCAAATTGGCTCAAGTGATGACATCGGCAGAGAACGACGGCGATAAAATGGGACTTTCTCAGGAAGAAAAAGCATTTTATGATGCTCTTACTCGCCCTGAAGCAGTTCGTGATTTCTACGAAAACGACCAATTAGTCGCTCTTACAAAAGAACTCACTGAAACTTTGCGTAAAAACCGTACTATCGACTGGAGTCGTCGCGAGAGCGCAAGAGCAAATATGCGTCGCTTGGTTAAACGCCTCTTGAAAAAGTACAACTACCCACCTGAAAAAGCAGCCGATGCACTCGAAACAGTGCTTCGCCAATGCGAACAATGGGCAGACAATGATGATTATATCGAACCTCGAAATGTAGTATCTATACCTAAACCATACGAAATCGGAGATAGCTATAGCCTCGTCGCAGAACCTTAATATGATAGACTTTTCAATGGATAAATTAGCTGAATCTTTGCAAAAACGCCCTCATGTTGTTATTTTGGGGGCTGGTGCTACTATGGCTGCTATTCCCAACGGAGATAAATTTGGCAATAAGAGTTCTGTTATGAATAATTTCCTTTCCGAACTACAAATTGATAATTTATTGTCAAGTATAAAACTTGAAACGCAAAGTTCAAATCTTGAAGATATATACTATGAAATAGACACTCGCAAGGACAGCAACCTATATCAAGTCTGTGGAACCGATATATACATCAAAACAAGATATTGTTATGAGTATGCCACTTATGACGAAGCGATATTGGTTGTGGATTATTATTCTGCCAAAGTGATATTCCTGGAGTAATTTCTATTTTGTAGTCTTATCTGTGGTGTGTTTTATGTTGCAAAAAATGGGCACATGATTGTTGATAACCATGTGCCTGTTGTTGTGATTGTCGATTCTGATTTATACGCCTGATTTTTAATATAATATATATGTTTGCTCAGGAGCTAACATTCCATAAAGTTTGCCATTACGAACAACAAAGTAGTTATTGTAAACTGTATCACGATATTCTCCGTCGGCAAGCGTTGTTGGCAATTCAATAGGATTAGCTCTATTTGCCAAGTTGATTATGGCTGCACCTTTGTTGCCTCTATTTACAAGCAATACTTCGCCGTCAGTAGATGTTTGGATATTTTCTTTTTCACCGTTCATCGCTTGACGAAATTTATTGACAGCTACAACTTCCGGGTGGAAGAATTCGTCATTTCCTCGGATACCACAGAGGTTTTCACCCCAATAGTTTTCGCGAGTTGATCCCATAGGACGGCTGAAGAAAAGGGGAGTACCGTTTTGACGAGCAGTAAGGAATACCCAACCGGTACGGATTTGAGCATCAGAGAGATGAGCACTTTCATGAGCGTTGCAATATGTGTCATGACTTTCTACCCATGTGGTTAGATACTCCGGCGCTGCAGAGTGATACCAATTTTTTAGGTCGATGCCTTTAGCACTGCGTTTATCAAGGGCCTCGCGAAGCACATGGCCGTAAGAAGAGGCTGTCTGACCGAAATAATCAGCATATTCAGCTTCAGGCACGTTGCGATCTTGTAGCACTTCGCCATATACAAAAAGGCTATCGTATGGAACTGCAAGTTTAATACCTTTTACAGCTTTTCTTCCTGTCGCTACATCCCAAAAGTCATTCTTTTTCACGCCGGCTTTTTTGTCAATAGGGTCAGAATGAACGCCAATGTGTTTCGCAGTGTCATATCTGAAACCTCTAATTCCTAATGAAAGCAAGTCGTTTACAAACTGCATATAATACTTTTGGAATTTCGGATTTTCTGTGTTTACGTCAGGAAGTCCGCCTGTTCCTTGAAGTGTGCATTGATAACGGTCGTTGTAGTCGGTTATGCCTTTAAGACCATCAGTGTGAAACATTTTTTTCTTACCTCCAACAGCTTTGTAGAAGTCCTCGCTTACGCAGTTGATGTCAAATGCTGTATGATTTGGAAGCACATCTACGATGACCCTGACACCATATTTGTTTGCAGAGTCCATCATTTCCTTTAGTTGCTCTCTTGTGCCTACAATGTTGTTGCCAATTGTCCAATCAGTCGGTTGATAATAGTGATACCAATTACCTTCCTTATCGTCAAATAATTTTTTATTACCACCTTCAGGACTATAGCAAGCTTGAACCGGAGATGTCTGAATGATAGTAAATCCTGATTCTGAAATTGTCTTCATGTTTTCTGCAATGGTAGGGAAGTTCCAACTCCATACGTGCAGAATAGTTTCGGTATTAGTGAAGTTTGAATCATGTGTAACGCGATCCTTTGCAGAACCGGCGCCCACACTCATTGCAGCTATTAATGAGCCAAGAATAAATTTTTTCATAATTTTCAACTAATGATAAATGTAAGAATTTTGTACAAATTTAGGTATAAACATTTTAATAAGCAAATTGATGATGATTTTTATTTATGATAAATCGGTTTAGTACTTATATAAGTTAAAATATTGTAAATGAGGATTAGTATATTGGAAAATATTCATGAATTTATTAACTTTGCAGAGTTAGAAATCTTATGTATATGATGCGATTAAATATAATATTACTTATAATATTTTCTTGTTCTATATTGGTTAGCGCACAAAACTCAGCTACCAATATGCATAAGCAAATTCATCAACAACAGTTGGCAAAGAATATCAGTCCGATTGAGATGTTGGATGTCTTTGAATATATAGATGAGGATTTGAAGGAGAGAGAATCAAGATCAGACTTATCGGAGGAATCAGAAAAACTGATAGATGATTTGTTGACTGAGGCTCATAAATATCTTGGGACAAGATATGTGCATGGAGCAAAAGGACCACACGCCTTTGATTGTTCCGGCTATACAAGCTATATTTATAAGCAATTTGGCTATACGATTAGTCCATCGTCACGACATCAATATACAGAAGGTACACCTGTTTCTCGCAGTGAGTTGAGAAAAGGTGACCTTGTGTTTTTTACCAGTCGTAGTAGCGGGAAGAATGTCGGGCATGTCGGTATTGTCGTATCAGCTGACAACGAAACAGGGGAATTTAAATTTATTCACGCCAGCATCAAGGGTGTAAAAGTCAGCGAATGTGAGGGTTACTACCAAAAGAGATATGTCGGAGCAAAAAGAATAATCTTAGAATAACGCCCTATTCATATCTTGATTCGATAACATCCCAATCGATAATGTCCCAAATGCGTGACAGATATTCACCTCTGCGATTTTGGTAATCTAAATAATAGGCATGCTCCCACACATCAATAGTCAATATTGGTTTTAAACCGTCTTTAAGTGGGTTGCCGGCATTAGATGATTGTGTGATAAATAGTGTGCCATTTTCATCAGCAGACAGCCATACCCATCCCGAACCAAATAATTTTATTCCAGCTTCTTCAATTCTGCTTTTAAAATCATCGAATGTATCAAATTGTGATAGGATTTGTTCTGCTAATTTCCCTTTAGGCACTCTTGAACCGGATTTAGAGAATTGAAAGAAATAGAAAATGTGGTTCCAAGCTTGCGCCGCATTATTAAACAGAGCACCTTCAGAGTTGCAAACTATATCTTCTAATGACATTTCTGCATATACAGTTTCCTCAATCATGTGATTGAGATTGTCGATATATGTGCGTTCGTGTTTTCCATAATGGTGCTCAATAGTCGTTTGAGAGATAATTGGAGCAAGCGCGTCGCTTTCGTAAGGTAGATTTGGTAATTTAAATTTCATAGCAATAAATTATAATAGTTTATTTACTATTATAACACACTATGAATGATTATGTTTATTAAGCTTAAAAATTAAGTAGGTGCATGAATTCTTCACGCAAGTTGATGTCTTCAGCAAATTTTCCTGTGTAGTCTAATGTCGTAGTCGATGAGTCTTGCTTTTCCACACCTCTCATTTTCATACATAGATGTTCAGCAGTACATGCAACAATAACACCGTCATTAGGTAATGCTTTAGTGAGCAATTTGCAGACTTCGGAAGTAAGGCGTTCTTGTACTTGCAATCTGCGAGCATAAACATCGACTATTCGTGCAAGTTTTGACAAGCCGATCATCTTACCTTTTGGAATATATCCGATAGATACTTTACCAAAGAATGGTAAAATATGGTGCTCACACATACTATAAAATTCGATATCCTTTACAATTATAATATTTGATCCGGCATGCTCGAATACAGCTTTTTGAGCAATCTGAATTGCATCTTGGCGATAACCTGTTGTTATGTCAACTAATGCTTTAGCTGCGCGTATCGGAGTCTTGAGCAAACCTTCTCTTTCAGGGTCTTCTCCGATTAATCGCAATATTTCTCTATAATGATTTGCAATTTCTTCTATAATTGCCTCATCATGAAATTCTTTTCTGCTCACAACGTAAAAATTTATATATCGCTACTTACGAATAAGTACTTCACACTTAACAATTCTCATTTCTCCGGAAAAGGAAGGAAATGCTCTTTTCAATTCTTTTAGTGCTGAATTTGCATCTTCCATAGTCTCAAAATTACCTATTCGTGTAAACCAATTAGGCGATTTTGAAAACGTATAGACTTGACCCTTGTATTTTGGAAATCTCGATAATACGGCATTACCTCTTGCATTTGCTCGTGCTTCTAATGTATGCTGATTTCTGCCATCGCTGAAAACTTGTATTCGATAGCCCATAGTGCGATATGTGCCATTTCGATTTACAACTTTTCTTTCCTTTTTAGTGGGAATTAATAGATTATACAAATCATCTGACATTTCAATAGTCACATTATTGTTCGATCCGTTTACAATATCATTTACGATTTGTTCCGGATTGATAATTTTGTGATTTTCTTGTTCTTCTGCGTGTACGGTAAACGCAATAGATAAAAGAATCAGAATTGAAATAATCTTTGAATTTTGCATTTTGTGTGATATAAATACTGGTGTAGTACCCTCATTGGTACTACACCATAATTATTAATTGAATGCTTCAATTATGCCAATAAATGATGCTGCTTCAAGCGCTGCACCTCCGATAAGACCACCGTCAACATCAGGTTTTGCAAATAATTCTTTAGCATTTGAAGGCTTACAGCTGCCACCATAAAGAATTGATGTGTTATTGGCAATTTCCTCGCCATATTTAGCTGCAATTACGCTACGAATGTGTGCATGCATATTTTGTGCTTGATCAGATGTAGCAGTCTTGCCTGTACCGATAGCCCAAACCGGTTCGTATGCAATTACAATTTTAGCAAAATCAGATTCGCTTAACTCAAATAATGCTTCTACTTGACTTTTTACAACATCGTTAAAAGTACCATTTTCCCTTTCCTCAAGAACTTCGCCAACGCAGAAGATAGGAGTTAGGTTATTTTCAAGAGCAAGGCGAGTCTTTTCGATAAGAGTCTCGTTAGTTTCGCCGTAATATTGGCGTCTTTCGCTATGTCCAAGGATCACATAGTTAGCACCTGTAGATGCCACCATTTGAGCGCTTACTTCGCCGGTATATGCACCTTTCGCTTTATCTGCGCAATTTTCAGCACCAAGACCCACGATAGTATGGTCGATAACTGAATTTACTGATGTCAAGTGAGTAAAAGGAACACAAATAACTACATCACAATTTTTAGTAGTTTTTTTCAATAGACTATTTATTTCTTGTGCTAATGAAATACCTTCTTGAACAGTAGTATTCATTTTCCAATTGCCTGCAACAATATTTTTTCTCATCGTTATATATATTATAAAATACTATTGATAAATCTTTGAGCTACAAAGTTAATCAATCATTGTGAAATATCCAAACAATAATTAAGTTATCAAATAAACAAAAAGCAGCAGATAAAATATATCTGCTGCCCCGTATGTATGAAAAATAAAAATTATTCTTCAGAAATTACATCGAATTCAACTTCAACAGCAACTTCTTTGTGGAATTTAACTGTTGCAGTATAAGTACCGACTTCTTTAACTGCTCCTTTAACGAAGACAATTTTTCTATCGATGTTGTGACCAAGTTTTTCAAATGCTTCAGAGATTTGAGCAGCACCAACAGAACCGAATACTGTACCTGTTGCACTTGTTTTTGCTGCGATAGTAAGTTTAACACCTTCGATAGCCTTAGCAGCTTCTTCAGCATCAGCCTTAATTTTAGCAATTTTATGAGCGCGTTGTTTCAAATCTTCTGCCAATTGTTTGAGAGCAGCATTTGAAGCGATAATAGCTTTACCTTGTGGAATCAAATAGTTGCGTCCGTAACCATCTTTCACTTCGACAACATCATCCTTATAACCGAGGTTGGTTACATTTTCTTTTAATATCAATTTCATAATTTAAATATATTTGTCGGGTTAAAAATGATTATTTCATCAAGTCTGTTACGTATGGAAGAAGAGCCAAGTGGCGAGCACGTTTAACGGCTTGAGCTACACGGCGTTGGAACTTCAATGATGTACCTGTGATACGACGTGGAAGGATTTTGCCTTGTTCGTTAAGGAATTTCTTAAGGAATTCAGGATCCTTATAGTCAATGTATTTGATACCACTGCGTTTGAAACGGCAATATTTTTTCTTTTTAGTGTCTACTGACAATGGAGTCAAGTAACGAATTTCGCTGTTTTGTGCCATCTTTTAGTCCTCCTTTGTTTCTACTGTTACTACCTTTTGTTCTTCATTTGCTTTGTTAGCGCGCACTTTGCGACGTTTTTCAGCATACTCTACAGCATATTTGTCAAGACGGAATGTCAAGAAACGCAATACGCGTTCGTCACGACGATAAGCTGTTTCGAGTTTTTTTACAATTGTTGGTTCACCTTTGAACTCAAACAAGCAATAGAAACCAGTTGATTTCTTTTGGATTGGGTAAGCTAATTTGCGAAGACCCCATGCTTCTTCATTGACGATTTCTGCACCGTTTGCAGTGAGATAGTCTTTGAATTTGTCTACCGCTTCCTTCATCTGAGCATCAGATAAAACGGGAGTTAAAATGAAAACGGTTTCGTAATGATTCATACGTTTTTTGATTTAAATTAAATTATTAATATTTTGATTTTCAGCTGATTGTGTTTAATCGGCTTAAATCGGATGCAAAATTAGTAAAAAAAATCCGTATTACAAAACTTTTTTGCTATTAATGATTTCAAAAATCTTTTTTATTTTAATTTTTCAAATAATCCGAGATGTACGCCGATACTTACGCAATCCCGATAAGTTGTTTCGCCGAGTGCGTGACAAACATGGAAATCTGCGTTTGTCAAAGGCTGCCAAAGCATACCACCCCGGCAGAGGTGTGTATCGTTCTTCATATCGCAATGCACTACGACTGACAGCCACTGAAAACAACATGGCTTATCGAACTGCCGACCATTTGCGTTGGCAACAACAGCCGTTTGTGGTAGGCATCGAAATCAAGCTATCCAATAACCACACTTGCAAAGGTGTGATAGGTCGGTTTGTTGACATTTGTGATGACCTTGCAGGCGTCTATCCGAAAGATTTCAAGTTTGTAGGTTGGCATCCTCATTGCAGATGCTACTGCGTTCCGAAGCAAGCGAGTAAAGAGGAGTTCATGGAGTATCAGCAACGTTTATTGAATGGCGAGGATGTCAGCAATTACCACTTCAAAGGCGAAGTGAAAGACTTACCCCGGAACTTCAAAGATTGGTACACCGATAACACCGACCGAATAGCAAGAGCCAAGTCAATGCCCTACTTTTTACGTGATAATAGAAAATTTATTAAGCCATTAGAAAATGTAGAATTAAATCGTAAAACTTTTGATAGTTTTGATAGCAACAAATGGGAACAAACATACTTCAACAATAATAATGGAGGGTTTGTTCTGACTTCTAAAGGCAGAATAGCAACAGCTAAAATAAATAAACAAGAATGGCAAAAATTTGAAAAAGAACAACGCATGAGCAAAGTGTTAGCTGATAATGGTTATCAAATACAACATCTGTATGAAAAATACGGCATTAGTTCATGTGATATTCTTATTGATGGGATTAAAGCCGATTTGAAAAGCACAGCATCTGCAGGCGATTTAGTGAAGAATGTTAAACATGCCTTTGAGAAGCAAGGTGCAAAAATAGCTATATTGGAGATAAAAAATAATTCGCCAAAAATGAGAGAAAAAATCCGTGAGTTAACTCGGAAAGGATTTCATGGAAAATATTATTTCTTTGGAAGCAAAAATCTTTTTGACTTTTAAATACGATAGGGAGCACCGAAGCACTCCCTAAAGGGCGGTTCGAGCCACCCGAAGTGTAACACGTACCTATATTTCTATAACGCAAAGTTAATCCAAAAAGTTTAAATCTCCAAATTTTATTTACTGCAAGCAACAAACAATGCGAGAGTAGTTGCAATTGCCACGATTGCGGAAAGTATAATTGAGATTATCCATTTCCAATCAATAGGATTGCGCAACTTCGGATTTTCCTCCATATAAGCACAACCTTTAAGTGTCAATCCGGCATCAAGTATTATATTAGAGTTGGAATGAAATTCAACTAAACCTTTTTCGCTTAACGTGGAAAGGCAAAAGTGGAACATTATAGGTGTAATATTCCTCGGTTGCTCCTTGCCGAATTTAACCACATGACGCAACACTCGTTTTTCTTGCTTAGTTAACTTTATTCTCATTGCTTTGCTTGATTTGATGCAAAGATAGGGCAAATCATTGAGAAACACCCTATCTTTTGCAATTTATTTATAAAACATTTATATGCGTTTAATATTTTTGGCGATTATTACGCAATTGAATTAATGTGGCGGAGCACTGTTTTTCGACTTGACAAAATTTCATATCAGTCAATGTTGATTTTTAATTTGAAAACATCAGTGTTTTATCCAACAATAGATACATTTAAACTTTTTTGTTAAAAAAACGATTAAAAGAGAATAGTACATTTAGTGTATGTGAAATTTAAATATTAACTTTGCACATTATTAAATTATGAATTATGGCAGACGCTTTAGTAATCATTCCTACCTACAACGAAATAGAAAATATTTCAAACATTATCGATGCTGTTATATCTCAGCCTGAAATATTCGATGTGCTAATCATTGATGACGGATCGCCTGATGGCACTGCATCAGTGGTGAGAGAGAAGATGAAGCAATACGATGGTCGTGTGTTCCTGGAAGAGCGCAAGGGCAAGCTTGGCTTGGGAACAGCATACATACATGGCTTCAAATGGGCAAAGCGTCATGGATATGAGTATGTCATCGAGATGGATGCCGATTTTTCTCATAATCCAAATGACTTGCCTAAGCTCTATAAGGCATGTAAGGAGGAAGGTGCAGATTTGTCAATAGGCTCGCGCTATATCTCTGGCGTGAATGTCGTCAACTGGCCGATGGGTCGAGTGTTGATGTCGTATTATGCATCGGCTTACGTGAGAATCGTGACCGGAATGAATGTGCGTGACACCACAGCCGGATTTGTCTGCTATAAGCGTCGTGTGCTTGATACATTAGACCTTGATAAGATTGAGTTCAAGGGCTATGCCTTCCAAATCGAGATGAAGTTTAAGGCCTACAAGCATGGCTTTAAAATCAAGGAGGTGCCTATCATCTTTGTCAATCGCGAACTTGGCACAAGCAAAATGAATTCAAGCATCTTTGGTGAGGCAGTGTTTGGCGTGATTAAATTGCGCTTGCGTAGCATGTTCACCAAGTATCCACAAGTAAATTAATAGATTATGGCTCGTAGATTGTTGTATAATGCCTGGATTGTGAATGAGGGCAAGTGTTTTTGTGGCTATGTGGGAATGGCCGATGAGATTATAGAAGTAGTCGCTGAAGGTCAGCCGTCAGAGTCGGTCGTGTCATCTTATGATGAGCGTGAAGATTTGGAAGGAGCGTTGTTGCTTCCCGGTGTGATAGACGACCAAGTGCATTTTAGAGAGCCGGGATTGACTCATAAGGCTGATATCGCATCGGAGAGTAAGGCTGCTGTTGCAGGTGGTGTTACTTCGTATATGGATATGCCAAATACGATGCCACAGACAGTCACTATCGCCGAACTTGAAGCTAAAAACACCCGAGCATCGGAAGTGTCATGGGCCAACTATGGTTTCTTTATCGGTGCTACTAACAACAATATCGATGAGCTGAGAGCCATTGATTATAGCAATACGCCAGGGATTAAACTCTTCTTGGGCGCATCGACAGGCAATATGCTTGTAGATGATGAGAAGACACTGGACGATATCTTCAGCCTTGAGGGTATCATCGCTATCCATAGCGAAGATGAGAAGATTATCCGCGACAATATGGCAAAGCATAAGGAGGCGTATGGCGATAACATTCCGGTGAGTTGCCACCCTGCCATCAGAAGCGAAGAGGCTTGCTTCGTTTCGACAAAACGTGCTGTCGAGCGAGCGTTGAAGCATGGCACACGCCTTCATGTGTTCCACCTATCTACAGCGAAAGAACTTGAATTCTTTACTACTCAACCATTGAGCGAGAAGAAGATTACGGCTGAGGTCTGCGTGCATCATTTGTGGTTTAGCGATGAAGATTATCAGCGTCTCGGAACTCGCATCAAGTGGAATCCGGCTATTAAGACTGCTGCTGACAGAAAGGCGTTGCAAGAGGCTGTCAATTCGGGCATGGTTGATGTAGTCGCAACTGACCATGCTCCACACCTTTTGACTGAGAAACAAGGGGATTGCAGTAAGGCTGCTTCAGGTGGTCCAATGGTGCAACATTCGTTGATAGTGATGCTTGAACTTGCTGCCAAGGGGGTATTCAGCATTGAAAAGGTGGTGGAAACAATGTCGCACAACCCTGCTATATTATATGGTATCAACAAGCGTGGCTACATCAGAGAAGGCTATTATGCCGACTTGGTAGTAGTGAAACCTACGAAATGGACTGTGAGCCAAGACAATGTGTTGACCAAGTGTGGCTGGTCACCATTAGAGGGTGAGGAATTCTCCAACCAAGTGGCAATGACTATAGTCAACGGTAATGTCGTATATAAAGATGGTGAGCATCAACCATTCGTTGCCGGTAAGCGCATGACTTATGACCAACGATAGAACAGACTATTGGGAATTTCTAAAAAACATCCGGATTTAGTTAAGTCCCCTAAAATTTTTTGCGGACGATTTTTCCGCTATCGGTCCTAAGGATATGTGATTCGAATAAGATGTCTTTAGGCGTTTGATAAGGTGGCATGAGATCTCTTAACTGTGTTAGGATTCTTGTGCCATCTATTTTTGTTGCATCACCTTCGACTATCATGATGACCTCTTCGCCCCATTTGGAGTGTGGTCTTGAGGTGATGTAGAAGGTTGTCGCATCGGGGAGAATGTGTCGGATTTTGTCTTCGACTTCAAGAGGGTGTATCTTCAGACCACCGCTTATTATGACATTGTCAACTCTTCCACGGAGGTGGAAATGCTCGTCGTCTATAAGGTCAATAACATCGTTGGTAACGAAAGGGTCGTAATCATTCATGTGAATGACAAGGCAGTCGCGTTTGTCTTTGGTGAATTTTATGCCGGGCAAAGCGAAGTATGGCAGGTCGGATTCTTGCCGGATTTTACGAAGAGCGACATGTGAGGCTGTCTCGGTCATGCCGTATGTCTCGTAAGCATTCAGACCACTATTGGCTACGCGAAGACGAAGGTCGGCAGGTATGGCTGACCCACCGATAATCAGATTGCGTATCTCATAGTCCTTAGGGTTGTCAAGGAGGTCGATGAGTTGAGAGGGTACTACGGCAAGGAGGTCGATGACTCCTCCTTTAAACGATGACAGTGGAGTGTTGCTTGGCAGTTCGTCAGTCAATGTAGCGCCACTCAGTAACGAGCGTACTATCATCATTTTACCGGCTATATAGTCGGGAGAGAGACAAAGATGAAGGTGAGAGGACTCGGATAGCGAGAAGAATTCGATAGTGCGAAGGGCTGAGTCTCTGACCAGACGCTTGCTGAGATGTATCTCTTTGGGCGTGCCGGTAGAGCCGGAGGTGTGAGCAACTATGTAATCACAGTCGTTGTGCCATTCTGCTATGAAGTCATCGATAGTCATCTGCTATTCTCTCCAGTCAAGGTTGTCGAATTGTGAGTAGTCGAAAGGCTGCTCTGCGTTGAATTTCAGTTGCTCGCCATCGAGGTAGATAGGGCTTTCGAAATTGTTGGTAAACAGTCCGCCTGTGCCGAGACCTTGAGGCATGGAAGTGTTGAGCGTGGCTACCCATTGCGACAAGGCGTTAAGGCCGATGTTGGACTCAAGAGACGATGTCACCCACCAACCGATATTTCTCTCGTCGGCAAGTTTTATCCATTCCATCGCACCGGAGAATCCTCCACAAAGCGAAGGCTTGAGAATGATGTATTTAGGGTGGATTGTGTCGAGCATTTCGATTTTAGACCTGGGGTCAGTGATGCCGATAAGTTCTTCGTCAAGGGCTATATCTAGGGGAGAAACCTGGCATAGGAAAGCCATGAGGTCCCAATGTCCCTGACGGATTGGTTGCTCGATGGAGTGAACGTCGAGTTCGGCAAGTCGGGCAAGTCGGGCAATGGCATTGTCCATGGAGAATCCACCGTTGGCATCGACACGGATTTCGAGAGTGTCTGCATCAAAGTGGCGGCGTATATGCTTCACCATCTCGAGTTCTTTGATGAAATCGATAGCACCGATTTTGATTTTGACGCACTTGAACCCTTGGCTGATTTTCTGCTCAATTCGCTCAATCATTTCGTCGAAACTACCCATCCACACAAGTCCGTTGATGGTGATAGACTGTCGTGCAGCTGTAAAGTCTGATGGGAAGTATATGCCTTTGCACCCGTTGGAGAAGTCAAAGATGGCTTGTTCGAGTCCGAACTGGATTGACGAGTGTCGAGATAGGTCGGTCGGGATACCCAAAGCGACATTAGCCAAAGTTTCGACCAATTTAAACTCGTAACGGTCATTGTCTTCAGCACTCAGACCTCTGAAAAGAGATGCTTCGCCGATGCCATAACGAGAAGGGTCAGACTCATCCCATATCTTGATGAGATAAGTCTGTTTCTCGTTGAGAATACCTCTTGAAGTACCGGCCGGGGCCTTGAACTTCAGATTGTAGGGTGCGTATGCTAATCTCATCAACCAGGGAATTTAGGGAATTTCTGGAAGTCGGGATCACGCTTTTCGAGGAATGCGTTTTTGCCTTCTTGAGCTTCTTCCATGAGATAGTACATCAAAGTAGCATCACCGGCAAATTCCATCATACCACGTTGGCCATCGAGTTCGGCGTTGAGAGCACGCTTAATCATACGGATAGCCATCGGACTGCGTTGGAGGATAGTCTTGCACCAGTCGATAGTCTCTTCTTCAAGTTTGTCGAATGGAACGACCTTATTGACCATACCCATTTCATAGGCTTCTTGTGCAGTGTATTGACGGCAAAGGAACCATATTTCGCGTGCCTTCTTCTGACCGACGCAACGAGCGAGATAAGATGAGCCAAAACCTGCATCGAAACTGCCGACTTTAGGACCTGTCTGACCAAAACGAGCGTTTTCAGATGCGATAGTAAGGTCGCATACAACGTGGAGCACGTGACCGCCACCGATGGCATAGCCGTTGACCATCGCAATCACCGGCTTTGGAATAGAGCGTATTGCTTTGTGGAGGTCGAGCACATTTAGGCGTGGCACACCATTTTCGTCGATGTAGCCACCGACGCCTTTCACTTTCTGGTCACCACCGCTGCAGAATGCCTTGTCGCCGATGCCTGTAAGGATGATAACACCGATGTCGGAACGTTCGCGACAGATGGCCATTGCATCGAGCATTTCGAAGTTGGTTTGAGGGCGAAAAGCGTTATAGACTTGAGGGCGATTGATGGTGATTTTAGCAATACCTTCGTGGTATTGGAACAGAATATCTTCGTATTCTTTGATTGTGGTCCAATTGATCATATCTTTATATGTGTTGAGTGTTATTTTCGATTCATATATTGTCGTAGAATATCGCCACTGACATCAGGTGGAGTGACGATTTCCAGGATTGCTTTATGCTCATGGGATAGGAATCTGTCGATGACATCTTCCAATTGCTCTTGAGAATCGGCAATGAAGTGGGCGAAATCGTAGGCTTCAGCGAGTTTGTCGATTTTGATGCCGGGATTGACAGCAAAGTATTGCTCCAACTGAGGCAGTCGGGCAGTCGATGGAATGAAGCGGAAGATGCCACCACCGGAATTGTTGAGGACAATGATTTTGAAGTTGTCGGGGATAAATTTTGTGGCAAGTGCGCCGATGTCGTAACTGAAGCTCATATCGCCTGTGATGAGGACTGAAGTTGCATCGGTGATGATGTCGGCGATGCCTATGGTTGTGCCGATAGCAGTCGAGGTGCTGCCGTCGATGCCTGAGACTCCACGATTGCAGTAGCAAGCAGAGTAGTTCATGCCGTCGAAGAGCTGGAAATAGCGTATCGGTGTGCCATTGGATAGTGAGATGACATGTCGGCGTTCGGAGCGTTGTAGAGCCTCAGCGACAACTGAGAATGCTTTGAGGTCGGACCATGGGCATTCAGCAATGAAGCGTTCATGAGACTCCAGACTATCTGCGTTGTGTTTCTTCCATAGGGAGGAGTATGAGATGACTTCATCAGTTGCCATCTTTATTTTGTCCACTGTCCTGTCCCTGTCTTGGGTATCCGTGTTTGTCCTCACTGTCCCAATCAATAGGCTGAAGAATGTTTCGGGAGCGATGTCGACACGATCTGTCAGAGACTTGAAACAGTCGACAGTGGTGTGGTTAAAGCCTATGCTGAAGTGTCGTAGTGGTCGGCATTTACGAAGGAATTGCTTGACATAACGCGATACAAGTGCACCGCCGAATGAGATGACGATATCCGGTCGCAAAGTCTCCAATTCTTCCTCCGAAAGTGGTGCGATGATTCGGTCGATATTGGTGTAGATATTGCCACCTTTGACGTTGGAAATCGTCTCAGTCAATACCACTATATTGTCGTGCATAGACAATTGTCGGAGACTCTGATTAATCTCATTGCTAAGACCATGAAAGCCACCGATAATCAGTGTCCTTTGACCTCGAATTTCGCTGATAATAGGCTCAAGCAGGCTACTGTCGATAGTGGCGAGAGTCTTTAATGAACTGATTTTACGTTCGTCGGACTCATTGACTTCGATGGTGTCGGATAGAGGCTGATTGAGTTGAATGTTGATATGAACAGGTCCTCTGCGACGGTCGCATGCTTCGAGTAGAGCGTCGTTGATGACTCTGTTGGCATACCAAGTCATTTCGCTATCGTCGGCACTGAATTCGGGTATGTCGTAGCTTTTCTTGACTATGTTGCTTAAAGCATCGTGTTGACGAATGGTCTGACTATCGTCTTGGTCAATCCATTGCATCGGACGATCGGCTGAGATAACGATTAGCGGAAGGCCTTGATAGTAGGCTTCTGCCACAGCCGGAGCATAGTTGAGCAGAGCGGTGCCTGAGGTGCAGACAATTGCTACAGGGCGAGAAGATGTCTGTGCGATACCTAAGGCTACGAATGCTGCTACACGTTCGTCGATGACTACACGCTTGCGGATGTGCTTGTTGGCATCAAGGGCAAGGATAATCGGAGTGTTTCGCGATCCCGGAGAGATGACAACTTCTTCCACTCCATGCGCTTGAAGCAGTGATGACAAAATTCTGCAAGATGTCTTGTCGGTGGTAGTCATGACGATTGAGGATATATTGATTACTTACAAGCTTTCGGTTTATAGCCCAATAGGAAGGCTTGGGTGGTCATGCGCTTCTTGCCTGAGAGTTGAAGTTCAAGGATTTCGAGCAAACCATCGGCACACATCACAGCCATGCGACTCTTGGTGCAAATGATGTCGCCCGGCATAAGAGACTGTTCTGATTGCAAGTCATTGCAGAGTTTTGTTTCAAACACTTTGAGGGTGGAAACGCTATCGTTGGCATCACAGATGTCAGTCCATGCAGCAGGGTAGGGAGATAGACCTCTGACGAGATTGCGAACGCATTCACGAGGCTTGTTCCAATCGATTTTGCAAGTCTCCTTGAAAATCTTGGGAGCAGGCATGAACTCGCCTTCTGGTTGTGGTTTGGTCTCGAAAGTGCCGTCTATGATGCTATCGACTGTGGAAATGACCATGTCGGCACCGAGGTGCATAAGGCGATCGTGAACGCTACCGACGTTTTCATTGTCGTCGATGTCGATGGATCGTTGCTGACAGATATCGCCAGTGTCGATTTCGTGTTTGAGGAAGAAAGTAGTGACACCGGTCTGTTTGTCGCCATTGATAACAGCCCAGTTGATAGGAGCCGCACCACGATACTTCGGAAGCAACGATGCGTGAAGGTTGAAAGTGCCTAAGCGAGACATTGACCATACTACTTCTGGCAACATTCGGAATGCGATGACAATGAAGAGATCGGCATTATAGGAGCGTAATTCTTCAACGAATGCCGGGTCTTTGAGATTGGTCGGCTGAAGTATAGGCAAGCCTTTTTCAAGAGCATATTTCTTGACATCGCTTTGCAAGAGGTGATGGCCACGACCAGCGATTTTGTCGGGCATTGTGACAGTAGCGACAACGTTGTAGCCCCCTTCGACAAGTTTGTTGAGGCTTTCTACTGCAAATTCGGGTGTGCCGAGGAATATTATTCTTAAATCTTCTTTTTTCATATTAATCATCTGTATAGTGTCGAAGAACTCGACGATAAGAGTTGAATATCTTTGACTTTGAAACGAAACCAACGTATTTACCACCTTCGACTACAGGGAGGTTCCATGCGTTGGTGTCGTCAAACTTTTTCATCACCAAGTCCATAGAGTCGTTGATGTCGATTTTAGCAGGAGGTGATGTCATGAATTTATGGACATGCATTTTTTCGTAAAGGTCGGAACGGAACATGATGTTGCGTATGTCGTCGAGCAAAACGATGCCAATGAGCATATTGTCCTTATCAACTACAGGGAAGAGGTTGCGATTAGAAGTAGCTATGACATCAACCATTTGTTTAAGGTTCATATCCGGGTTGACAGTCTTGAAATCTTGTTCAATCACATTATTTATCTTCATAAGAGTAAGAACAGCCTTATCCTTTTCATGAGTAAGCAGTTCACCTCTTTTTGCTAAACGCATTGTATAAATACTGTATGGTTCAAATATCTTTATTGTACCGTATGATAGAATTGATACAATTAAAAGAGGAAGAAATAATTGGTAACCACCGGTCATTTCTGCTGTTAAGAAGATCGCCATCAATGGAGCGTGCATTACACCGGACATAACTCCCGCCATACCGAGCAGAGCAAAATTCTTGTTGGAGATGTCAATGCCGAGGTCAAGGTTGTTGAGAATATAAGCAAAAAGAAAACCAGCCATTGCACCGACGAATAGAGATGGCGCGAATGTACCTCCGACACCACCTGCACCATTTGTAGCACTTGTTGCAAATACTTTTGTTAGGACAATCAAACCAATATATCCGGCAATCAACCATACAGAGTCACGACCGAAGTAAAGGAGTGTACCGTTTACTATAGATGATGGGTCACCATCAAGTAGATTATTGATGGAGTCGTAACCTTCACCAAATAGAGGTGGGAAGAGGAAGATGAGAAGTGCGAGTAGTGTACCTCCAAATGCAATCTTGAGCGGACGATTTTTTATCTTGGAGAACATTGTCTCCATTGTGTTCATCATTCGAGTGAAATAGAGGGATATAAATCCGCAGAACACACCGAGAAGGATAGCGTACGGTATCTTGCGTGTTAAGAATGGTTCGCTCTGGGAGAAAAAGAATTCAGCTGTATAACCTTCCATTACGTATGCAACAGTGGCCCCGGTGACAGAAGCGATTAGCAATGGCATTACGGTTGCCCCGGTGAGGTCAATCATAAGGATTTCAATCGTGAATAGCATACCGGCAATGGGTGCGCGGAATATGCCTGCGATACCTGCTGCCGCTCCACAGCCAACAAGCAACATGAGCACTCGTGGAGAAAGACGGAAGGCTTGTCCGATGTTGGAGCCAATGGCTGCACCGGTATAAACTATAGGACCTTCAGCTCCTACCGAACCACCAAATCCAATAGTGATTGATGATGCTATCATCGACGAGTACATATTGTGTCGCTTAAGGCGAGATTTCTTTTGAGAGATAGCGTTGAGAACTCTTGTTACCCCATGTGATATATTGTCCTTAACTATGTATTTTACATAGAGAGTGACTATTAGGATACCTATCATCGGATATATGAGGTAGGTCCAGTTGGCTGTCGTAAGATTCATGTGTTCTGTGAGAGTGCCCGATACCCAGTGTATTAAGCCTTTGAGAGTAAGGGCTGCAAAACCACATACGACACCTACAACGAGTGCCAATATAATAAGAAAAGTATTCTCTTTGATGTGTTGCTCTCGCCACACAACAAGTTTAAACCAAAGGTCGGCAAGTTTGCCTGTATGTTCTTTATATGCCATAAGTTACATTCCTCGACCGGTAAAAACGGTCTTTACAGTATAAATAATTATTTTGAGGTCAACCAAAATTGAAATATTGGTTAGATAAATAAGGTCGTATCTCAAACGTAGTATCATCTCATCTACATTTTTTGCGTAACCATATTTGACCATACCCCACGAAGTGATGCCCGGTCTCACTTGATGAACAAGAGTATAATATGGTGCTTTCTCAACTATTTTATGAATGAAATATTCGCGTTCAGGTCTTGGTCCAACAAGAGACATATCGCCTTTTAGTACGTTCCAAAATTGGGGTAATTCATCTATGCGATATTTCCTTAAAATTCTTCCGAGCTTAGTAATTCTATTATCATTTTCAGAAGATAACTGAGGCCCTGACTTTTCAGCGTCAGTTGTCATTGATCTAAATTTTAAGATATTAAATTTCTTTTGTTTATATCCGACTCTTTCTTGCGAATAAAATACCGGACCCTTACTATCGATTTTTATAGCTAAAGCGACGATTAGCATAGGTATAAATAGAATTACCAAAGCTATTAATGATATAATTATGTCGATTAAGCGCTTAATGTTCTTAGTCGATTCGTTTATGTCTGCAGTGGTAATATCAATTAAAGGCTCTTCATAGATACTATTTAATCTTATTCTTGAAGTCATAAGAGAAATTGTATCAGGTGATATTTTTATAGGAATTTGCAGAGGAAATAGTCTGAACAGCAATGAAAGTGTAATTTTTTCTTGCTCATTTTCAGGGGCTATAATGATTGTATTAATGCTATGTTTCTTGCATATATTTTCTATATCATCAATATCGTATGTTTTGTTTGTTGTATTAATACATGTTTCATTTGGAATATTAACAAATCCATGAATATCATATCCCATAGAAGAACTTTTGGCAGAGAGTGTCGATGCCATTTTATGAGCATTTGCTGAATTACCGATTATTAATGTTTTAAATACCCATTTCTTGCTCTTTAACTTTTTGGTAGTATATGATGTAATCAAGGAACGTCCAATTAATAATACGATAAAAAATGTTGAAAAGAGAGTTAAAATCAATTCATAATTTGTGGCTCTTAATTTTACCTGATCGTTTGTAAGTAATGCAAAATATATTATTATTGCGCTTATTCCACAACTAAGAAATGTTGAGAATAAATCTTTTAAATTTGATTTTTGAAATGGAAGATTATAATAACCGCAATAATAATTAATTACTAATATAATTATAGGAATTAATATTTGCTCCAATATAAGATTCTGTGAAAATAGAAATGTATATAAATCAGAGTATCCAAAATTCCATTGTTCAAGAATATGGAATCTTGCAATATTAAAGATTAGCATTGCAAGATTTGATGCAATGTAATCGCTTAATACGTATTTTAATCTCTGAATTTTATTGGATATCATTTGCGAATGATTTTAATTATGCCGGATTTAGACAATTTTATAATTTCTGAAGATTTTAATGCGCAATCATCATTTTGTCGATAATTAACAACATAATCAACAGATTCTAATATAGCATTATCAATTTCTCTAAATGTTGCAGGAGATTTTTTCCCACTTACATTAGCAGATGTCGAAACAATTGGTTTTCTGAATCTTTTGCATAATTGATGACTAAATTCTTCTTTTGTCACCCTTATACCAATAGAACCATCTGAAGCTATTAAATTTGATGCTAAACCAATTGCTTCATCGTAGATTATTGTAAGCGGTTTTACAGCAACATCAATAAGCTCGTATGCAATATCAGGAACAGTTTCAACGTATTTATCAAGTTCTGAAGAATCATTTATAAGTACTAACATCGCCTTTGACTCAGCACGTTGTTTAATTTTATATATTTTCTCAACGGCAGCAGGATTAGTGGCATCACATCCAATCCCCCATATAGTATCAGTAGGATAGAGTATGACTCCACCCTTTTTTAATACGTCAATAGCTTTATTTATTTCTTGTTGCATATCTACTTAATTAATGTTTTACAAAGTTAGGAAATATATTGCTTAAATACCCATTTTTCAAAATATTTTTTCTATATATTACCAACCTCCTGAAGCTCCACCACCACCGGACATGCCTCCTCCGAATGATCCACCGGAGAATCCTCCACCTCCGCCAAATCCATTTCCGCTTCCACCTATTGCTACTATTGGAACTATTTTAGGTATTTCATACTTGATTTCATGTCGATTACGGCAATATTGACATTCATATATGTGCACTCCAATGCCTACAATTGTCGTTGTAGGTTTTTTTATAATTCTATCAAGTACATGCGTAGAGGCGTATGTATTGCAATATGGACATTTCTGATAGGTCGTTGTCTTACTCTTGAAAGGGAAGATTTCTGTTTCTCCACATTTAGGGCATAACCATACGTCATAGTCAACAGACTTCAATCGTTCTTCTCTATCTTGAGATGGTGTAAGATATTGATTATCTTCTTCTTCAGATAGTTTTGTCATATTAGAATTACAATTAGCACATTTAATTGGCTTATTTCTAAAATATTTGCTTAAGATTATTGAAACTATAAAGAATATAGTACCCAAAAATGCTGACAAAATGGATGTAATCGCCAATACCCATAAATTATGTCCCATTATCTCAGCCTTTTGATAGTTTGTTTTACCTTTTAATTTTGAAATGTTATTAAAAAATATTGTTAATGAGAATATAAATGATAATAATACAATCATAATCATAATAGTTTTTAATTCAGATGATGAATTGTCCGTAATATTATCATTCTTTTGTTCAGACCAAATTTCATCCTTGTTTTCAGGATTTGTACAAATTTGATATATATGTTTTGATGCGCTGACAATGGCATTGTCGATATTTCCATTTTTCATGTGTGGAATTATATCATTATTAATGATATTTTTAGCCGTTATATCAGGAATGATTCCTTCAAGACCATATCCGGTATGTATTCTGGCTTTGCGCTGATCCATTACAAAAATTAATAGCAATCCATTATCCTTATCGGATTTTCCTATCTTCCATTTGTCAAATAATTGTTGTGCAAATGAGTCAATATCAGTATCACCAACGGATTCTACTAATACAATCGCTGCTTCTGCAGATGTAGAATCCATTAATGCTCTCATGTATTGATTTACACGATTCTTTGCATCATTACTCAAATATCCATCCGGGTCTGATACGAATTGATACTTATCTTTGAGGTGAACATTAGGAATGTTGTCTATGGTGTATGTTGATGCTTTAACACAAACTATAGAAAGTACAGATAATAATATTAAAATAATTTGCTTCATATTTAAATAATTTATATTGCCGGAAGGCTTAAACCATTAAGTTTTCTAAATAAATCTAGGGCATATACATCGGTCATAGCCGATATGTGATCCAATACACTTTGGATTTTTCCGAATAGTGTAGGTGCATTTGTTTCGTATTGCAAAGGCACTTTATAAAGTAATAGTTGAGATGAATTTTTCTTGGGATTTATTACAGCATCGAGCAATCGATCCAATAAGTATGTAATAATTTGATTACCTGCTAATTCAATTTCAACTACATCTTGCGAATGATAGATTTTATTCCATGCAGTGTCAGAACATTTTTTATATCCTGTATTCAATCGCAAAGGAATATTATCTATAAGACTGCCTTGCATTTTACCTTCTAATATTTTTGCTTCATTTTCGACAAAAACATCTGCACAAGCATTAACAAGAGCACCAATTATTTTAGAGCGAAGATATGCAATTTTTTCATTTGGATCTTCAACTCGCGTCATTGTTTCATAGATATGCTCTTTTTGTTTATCATCAAAGTATGATACAAAAAGCTCAATTACCTCATGCGTGGATAATATTTTTAATTTATGTGCATCTTCAATATCCATAATCTGATAGCATATATCATCGGCTGCTTCGACAACATATACAAGTGGATGACGATAGAAGATGGATTTATCTTCTGATAAACTAATAATACCTAACTCATTAGCTATTTTTATATAATTTTCAAATTCTGATGTGAAAAATCCAAACTTTCCCTTAGTGCCGGCATGTGATGAGTTGAATGGATATTTGACAATAGATGCAAGCACTGAATATGTCATTGCAAAGCCTCCGGGACGTCTGCCATTAAACTGATGGGTAAGTAGTCTGAAGGAGTTGGCATTGCCTTCAAAATTTACCAAATCTGTCCATTGGTCAGGCGTTAGATGCTGCTGAAGGTACTGTCCATTTCCTTCGCTGAAATAAGTTGATATAGCTTTCTCACCGGAGTGTCCGAATGGGGGATTACCTAAATCATGACAAAGACAGGCGGTTGCTACAATATCTCCAATTTGATTAAGTTTATATGCCCAATCATAATTTGAATATTTCATCATCAGCCTATCTGAAATTTCATTTGCCATTGATCTACCTACCGATGAAACTTCAAGACTATGTGTTAATCTATTGTGAACAAAGATACTTCCCGGCAAAGGAAAGACCTGTGTTTTGTTTTGTAACCGTCTAAATGGTGATGAAAAAATCATCCTGTCGAAGTCTCTTTGAAAATCACTTCTATTTTGACGTTTGGGATTATGATATTCTTCTAAACCAAATCTTTTGTCTGAAATTAGTTTATCCCAATTCATGATGTTATTTTGATTTATCATATAGACAAACTAATTTAAAATGATTTCATCAATTAATATTTTATTACATCCGTATCTCTTTTCCGGAAATATGATAAGTTTTAAAAATCTGGTTTTGGTACTTTTGAACTTAATATAATATAATCCTACGCCATCTTCATTAACTTTTGGAGTAAGAATATTTCCATAATATATTTCAGAATAATTATTACCATCAGAGGAAGTTGAAATTTTGATTTTCTTAATATTTGTTGAATTATAATGATCAATAATTGAGTTTAATGATAATTTGCTGACTTTCTTTAATTCTGTGAGATCAATATTTATTTCAATTGTATCTGCATTAAATTCAACCCATTGATTTAAAGAATTTTTGTTGCTGCTTTTTAAACCATCAATTAAATTTTGTAAATTTGGATTTATATTATTTGAAAATATGGTGGAATCACATTTTACACATGAATATGTAGCCTTATTTATATCAAAATTAAAATTGATTTCTTTTGCCTTAATACCTTTCCTCGCTGTTATAGCAGATATTTCTGATGATTTTGATAGAACTATTGGTTCTTTGTAATTCATTATTTCATCATTTATGGAAAGTATTATTGGATTTTCATCGTATGTAAATAATGAAATTGTAGTGTTTTTGTTAGTACTATCTATTGATACTTCATTTTGTACATTAAATACCTCGTCAGAATATGAGTATTCATTGAGATTATAAACAGGAATTATTTTCTCTAATCGTTTACAAAAATCTACAAAATTGATTTCACTTTTATTAGACCATTGTATTTCTTCTATTGCAGCCAATTTAGGTAAAATTTTACTTAAATTTGAGTCATTGGCATTGTAGTTGAATATTACACTATCCACAATATCTGATATATCAAATAAATCAGAAAGAGGGAGTTTTAAATCAATAACTTTAGATGTATAATCTGGGGAATTTGTAATTTTTATGCCAAGTAATGTTGCTTGATTATATACCTTATTTGAGAATGTTGAGTTGCAACATAGAACATTAAAACCATGTAAAGACAATACATCAAGTAGTTTTAACACGTATGCTTCATCAACTTCAGGAACATAATTTTGTAATATAAATGTTCTATTCTCTGTATTGGGTATATAAACAATGTCAGCTGATGGAAAATCAATTTTAGGACTATTTGATGATTTTTTTATAGCTGCATTACTTATAGTGTTAATACTTACTAATTGAGTGTCATTTTGATATAGATTACTCTGCGAGGATATTAACTTTCTAAAATATTGAATTCCATATACAATAGAGTTATAATCACTTCCGACTATTAATATATACTCAGGTGTAATAGAAAATTTAAATCCCCCGTTAGCCAACTGATTGTCAATGCTTAAAAAAATACATCTTTCTTCCGGGAATGTTACCTCAGAAGGATATGCTTCGATATACAAGCCACATGATTGGTCGATATATTCCTGAAGTAAAACAGCACAATTTTCTAACTCCGGATTATTTTCGGAGAAAGATATATAACTGGTATAATCCAAAATATATGACTGATTTTTTGAATATACAATATCTTTAGGTTGAGGAATAATCTGATAGTCTATACTTAGATTAATAGAATATAAATTTTGACAAAATATGCCAAATAATAATATTGTTGATAAGATTGCTATTGTTTTTTTCATAACTATTAAAGAGTTTCACATTCGTCTAACCATAATTTTGCAGAGGCATCTGAAGGCATTCTCCAGTCGGCTCTTGGCGATAATGATACAGGGACCACTTTCGGACCGTCGGGCATACATGAGCGCTTAAACTGCTGAGTGAAGAAACGTCGGTAAAATATTTTCAACCAACGTTTTATCGTTTCTGAGTCGTAAGAGCCTTCGAATGCTATCTGTGCTAAACGGAAGATTTTAATCGGGCTATAGGCATAACGCAGAGCATTGTAGATAAAGAAGTCATGCAGTTCGTATGGACCGACGATGTCTTCGGTGACTTGGTCGAGTCGTTGGTCACTTTGGGAAGGTACGAGTTCGGGACTGATAGGGGTATCAACGATGTCCATTAGCGATGCACTGAGAGTAGCGTCGTCGGTGGTCTGTGCTTCGTATGCGACGAGTGCTTTGACCAGTGTTTTAGGTACGCCGGCATTGATGGCATACATCGACATGTGGTCGCCGTTGTAGGTGCACCATCCGAGTGCTAATTCCGAGAGGTCGCCTGTACCGAGCACCAAGCCATTGACTTTGTTGGCATAATCCATCAGTATCTGCGTGCGTTCGCGGGCTTGTGAGTTCTCGTATGTGATGTCGTGTTGAGTGGCAGGGTGGTCAATGTCGCTGAAGTGTTGCTCCACTGCTTTGCCGATGTGTATCTCAAGCGTTGTGATACCGAGTCGTTCCATGATGGTATGGGCATTGCTACGAGTACGCACCGATGTGCCAAACCCCGGCATTGTGATTCCGATGATGCCTTTGCGATCAAGCCCAAGACGATCAAATGCTCTTACTGCTACAAGCAACGCAAGGGTAGAGTCCAGGCCACCCGAGATACCGACCACCAAATTCTTTGAATAGGTAATCTGAAGGCGTCGCATCAAGCCAAGCGTCTGAATCTGAAGCACTTCGTCGCAACAGTGGTCACGCTCTTGCTTGTCTGCCGGCACAAATGGGTGTGCATCTATCTTTCGCATCAGTTCGCTCTTTTCGGTAGAGTTACTACCGGTTATCACCACTTCAAAGTCCTTGCGATTGACTGCTAAACAGTCTGCCCATGACGATGTGAGCATACGTTCGCCTCTGATAATATCAAGGTCGATGTCGGCGATTTCCAATAGCTCATGAGCCGTAAATCGAGGTGATTTGGCAAGTACCTGACCGTTTTCTACTATGATAGCATTGCCGGAATGTACCATGTCGGAAGTAGATTCGCCATAGCCCGCTGATGAGTAGATATAGGCAGCTTTGCAATGGGCAGACTGCTGCTCTATCATCTTGACCAAACCACGATGCTTGCCATAGACTTCATCGGTAGCTGAAAGGTTGCAGATAATCTCTGCACCTGCTAATGCACTGTGGCAGCTTGGTGGGATAGCAGTCCAAAGATCTTCACAGAGTTCGATACCGATGAGTGTGCCGTTGTGAGAGATGATAATATCAGTCCCGAATCGTACATCTTCGCCGTTGAATTTGATGACCTGATTCTTGATTCCCATAGCCGGAGCAAACCAACGTCGTTCATAAAATTCATTGTAGTTTGGAAGATATAATTTCGGCACGATGCACACAACCTTGCCATTGACGATTGCGACACCACAATTATAAAGTGTTGCATTTACTTCAATAGGCGCACCGACGATTATAAGCATATTTTTAGCTTTATCCTTTGCCGAGTATTCACAGATTTTATCAATTGCAGTATTAACAGTGTCAATTAATATTCTTTGGCGGAATAAATCACCACATGTATATCCTGTTATACTTAACTCCGGAAAAACAATTATTTCGGTACCGACCTCAGCAGCTTTATCAATAGTACTGATAATTTCATTTATATTAAAATTTATATCTGCAACCTTGATTGCAGGACATGCTGATGCAACTCTAATATATGATGTCAGGTCTATGTTTGATCCCATTATTAATTTATTTTTAATCTTAATGTGCAAAAATAATCAAACTATTTCAAATATCGAATGTTTTATTGTAAATTTGTGAGCTAAATTAATAATTGTAATGAAAAATAATGTAATTTTAAGATGTTTTATGATTCTTGTGTTGATGTTTAGTATCAATGCAAATGCTCAGAAAGGTGAAAAAATGTTGGGTGTAAAGGGTGGTTATGCAACGTTTAACAACTCCGGATATTCAGCAATCGTTTTCCAATATTCTTTCGCAGAACATTTTCGTATATCACCACAAGCAAGCTATATTTTTAGTCACAACAATATTTCAGGCTTTGAATTCAGTGTTGATATGCACTTCCCATTCAGGGTTACTAAGGGCATCAAGTTGTATCCTCTTGCAGGTGTAACATTTAATAATTGGATATGGCAACATCCGAAGTCAACACAAAATCGTTTTGGCTTAAATGTCGGTGGTGGGGCAGATTTCTATATTACTAATAATTTGAAAATTTCAGCTCAAGCGAAATATTCGTGGCTTAAGAATACCGACGGAGGATTTTTTGATATTGGCATCGGTTATCTGTTCTGATAGTAATGATGGGTAATTGTGAGAAATTATATATCTTTAATCCCGATACCGATATGGCTTTGGGGTCAAATTGTCGCAATTACACACCACCAATTAATATTCAGAACTTTATACGAAAATTAGCTCTATTACCGGCATTATATGCAAAAAATGATTCATCAATATTGTTGCCATACGGTCTCAATAGATTTGATGCTTGCAATTTAGCTTATTACGACGTTGTCAAATCAAAAAATATCAAGTTAGTTATTGATGATGATTTGACAAATAAAAGTTTTTATATTATTCCATGGGGTTGGGACGAAACACTTTGTAATAGACTTTCCAGAAAGGGTATAATTGCTGTTGATACACAAAATAATATATTGGATTTTAATAAATTATGCAGAGTCAGGAAAAAATTATCACATCGGCGCATTTCTATCGAAATCCACAAATTGTTATTTCATTATCTTGGTGACACAGAGATAACAATTCCTATAGAGTTTTCAGATTCCGATGCTGCTTTAAATTGGGTGGCAAAAAATTTAGGGTGCTATTTGAAATCCCCATGGAGCAGCTCAGGAAAAGGAATATTCCACTATTGTGATTCTAACAAACATTTAGTTGAAGCATGGATAAATGCAACTATTAAGAAACAAGGTTCGATAATGGCAGAAGTAGGAGAGTTGCGTGCTCTTGATTTTGCAACTGAATGGATTGTTAAAGATGCAAAGGCACAATATGTAGGGCTATCGGTTTTTAAAGTTAATGAACATGGCAATTACCAAGGAAATTATTTGGCATCGGAGGAAGAATTAACCAAAATAGTGGCATCATATACAGATTGCTTTACTCCCCAATTAATAGATGCTTTAAGACAAACAATTGATGAGCTAATCTCTCCATTTTATAATGGTCCGTTAGGAGTTGATATGTTGGTAACAAAGGATGGACGATTAAACCCTTGTGTTGAAGTTAACTTACGTAATACAATGGGACATGTCGCTCTATCCCTTTGCAAACAAGGTGTCAAAGATGAGTATTTCGAACCGGGAAAATTTGTAAACTTCAAATAATCAAGAAATTAATTATGAAAATAGATATTATAGGTAGAGGAAATGTGGCTACTCATTTATATAATGCTTTGAGTAATGTTTCGGATGTTATGATTGTCGATCCACATAGACCAAATTGCAGTCGCGTTGATTGCAATCTATGTATAATATGTGTCAGTGACAATGTGATTGAAAAAATTGCATCACAATTGGCAGATCATAATGCGATAATAGTACATACATCCGGTTCAATCCCGATGTCGGTTTTAGCAAGAGAAAAAGCCGGTTACGGTGTGTTTTATCCTCTTCAGACATTTACGAAAGGTACAGAATTAAATTATTCGGAAATTCCTTTCTTTATTGAAGCTTCTGATGCTCAAACAAGAGATGTGTTAAGGAATGTTGCATCATTAATCACTAATAAATTATATGATGCCGACTCTGAAGCGAGAAAAAGATTGCATTTAGCATCAGTTTTTGCATGTAATTATGTCAACCACATGTTTTATATAGCAGACGAAATTCTTAGAGAATCATCATTCGACTTAAGTGTTTTGATGCCATTAATTAATCAAACAGTGGAAAAAGTCACAAAAATTACGCCATATAATGCTCAAACCGGTCCTGCAAGACGTGGTGATTCAGAAGTGACCGATAAACACATTAATATGCTTTCTGATAAACCTGATTTAGCAAATATCTATTCTTCTTTAGCCAATAGTATTAGAAGGCTTTATTTGTCAGATAGGGAATAAAATATCTTGTTAATTAAAGCAAACGTTGCATTAGTGCAACATCCAAATATTCTGTTCCATAACGATGCCATTGACGAAGGACTCCGACATCTGAAAAGCCACAAGAAGCAAATAGAGATATTGACGACTTATTTATCGTCGGAATATGAGCAGTCAGTGATTTCAAGCCAATGATTTTATAGGCATAGTCGGCTAATAAATTTATAGCTTCTCGCGCAAATCCTTGCTCTCGATGAGTCGGTATTATAAGAATCCCGACTGATGCTCTATTGTGGCGAGCATCAAGATCGAAAATATCAATCATTCCAATCGGTAAGCGTTGAGGATCATCTTTCATTGTAATGATAAGTCGTAGTTGCCTTGCCTTAAAAATATCTGCATCATAATTTGATGCGTAGTCATAAAGCAGAGTCTTTGATAGTGGAGCAATAGTATCTGAATACATCCACAGCGAAGAGTCATTTTCCCATTCATAAAGGAAATCAGCATCGTACGCTTCAAGAGGTCGTAGTATCAATCGTTCAGATGCAATCATTGGAATTAGCAATTAATTGTGTCGGAAAAAGGAATTCTGTTATGAATTGATCTGCCAAGAGTAAGTTCGTCGGTATATTCCAAGTCATTACCTACACTGACACCACGTGCCAATATGCTGATTTTTATGCCGGTATCGGCAAGACGACGGAATATATAAAATCCTGTAGTATCACCCTCCATCGTAGGTGATAGCGCCAATATTACTTCACTGATATTTTCATTTGCTATTCTATTGACAAGACTTTCAATTTCAAGATCCGACGGACCGATTGCATCAAGTGGAGAAATCAGACCACCAAGAACATGATAAACCCCTCTATGTTCACCGGTAGATTCAATGGCTATAACATCCTTGATATTTTCCACAACGCAAACTATTGATTTGTCTCTTCGCCTGTCAGAACAAATTTTACATTCTTCATGCTCACTTATGTTATGACATGTTTTGCAATAATTTATATTATTGCGCATTTTAGTGATTGCATTTGCAAGAGATGTCACTTCTTCGACATCTCGTCGTAAGAGGTGTAATGCAAGTCGAAGTGCTGTTTTACTTCCTATGCCCGGAAGTTTAGCTAATTCTGCGACTGCATTATCAAGTAATGTTGAATTGTAAGATTGAATCATAATGCGAAGTTAGATAATTTTTTTTATTCCTCAATCCAATAACTAATAAAATCTACAATCAAAGTCATAAAAACACAAAAATTTATAATTATATTTTGTTGATTAACAAATTATTGCTAAATTGCGAAAAATTTATGTGATAATGTATTTTCTCTCCCAAACATATAGACAATTTTATCCGAATACTCACACTTATCAATATGACGCAAATGGTAATATGGTTCTTGATAGTATAGGTCGTGTAATGAAAGATGGACATCTTGAAGAAAACATCAGCAAGCGACAGCTGCTTTGGGACGATGAAAACCGTTTGCTTGCCATTAATGATAATGGATATGTTTCTTCTTATCTGTATAATGCCAATGGAGATAGAACAGTCAAGCTGTCGGGTAATAATGAAGCAGTGTATGTTAATACTATCCCAAGTGCGAATGAGACACAGACTGATAGATTTACAATCTACCCAAGTCCGTATATGGTGTTTGCAAATGGTGGCAGATATACAAAACATATCTACATTGGTTCTGAACGTATTGCTTCTAAAGTTGCAATTGATAATGGCTATGACCCGAGGACAACACAAACTGCGGCTTATGGTAATAATATTTATGTAGCAAGCTTAAATAATAAATCTACTGCATTAAATGATAGCATTGAAGCGATTTATACTAAATTCCAATTGCCATTTAATGGTTTGAATAATGATGATATAATTCAAGGATTCCAACCGTCATTGATGAGTCTTGCTTCTACGGCATCAAGCACTGATAATTATGAGGAGTACTCATATTATATTCATTCCGACCATTTGGGAAGTACTTCGTATGTTACAGATGCGAATGGTGCTGTAAGCCAACATGTGGAATATGTTCCGTTTGGAGAGGTGTTCATTGAGGAATTAAGCAGTTCTACAAAGTTGAATACCCCATTCCTTTTCAATGGCAAGGAACTCGACGAGGAAACTGGTTTGTACTACTATGGTGCGAGGTATTATGACCCTCAATTGAGTTTGTGGCTATCAGTTGATCCATTGTCAAACTACGATCCATTAAATAATGAGAATTATTTAGATGGAGAACATAATAGTGGTGTTTATAATCCATTTAATAATAGTGTATATTCTTATTGTTATAATAATCCTGTTAAATTGTATGAGCCAAATGGTAAACAAGCTGTAGCAATTCATGGGACATGGAGTAGTAATAAAACTTGGAAAGATCAAGCAGGTATTAATGCCTTTACAAAGAAAAAATTTGGGCATACCAAACACGATTACCGATTTAAATGGTCTGGTGGTAATCGTGCAAAGGATAGAACTGTTGGTGCTTTAGAATTGATATCACATATTAGAAAAACTAGGAAAGAGCATTCTTTAACATCTTCTGAAGCAATTACACTTGTAGGACATAGTCATGGAGGAAATGTGGCTATTGAAGCGGCGAATCTTATGGTTAATATGGAAGAATTTAATGATATAAAGATAAATTTATTAACTATAAATACCCCTGTTCGTGATGATTATCAATTAAGTAGTTCTGCTTTAAAACGTGTTACACATATTAATGTGTATGACCCCAAAGACCCTGTTCAGATAATAGGAGGAAATATCTATTCAAAAATTCCGCGTGGAGAACCTACTTTATTAGATTTTTTTGGAGAATATGGTCCTGCTGGACGAATATTTAAGAATGCAATGAATATTCAAGTAAATAATCCCCAAGGGTTATTCCGTGATTTCCATAATTCTCATAATAGAACTCAAGATTGGATTAATAAATAGTTTGTGCCATGAAAAAAAAATATATAATATATGTCACATGTGGACTATTGGTATTCTTTTTTTTAAAAAAATGTGTTTATCATAATGTTTCATTGTATAGTTATGAGATTGTGGCTTATGGTGAATTACCACAAATAATAAAAGACTCTTTGGAAATAAGATACGTTGAACACTCATCAGTTCCAATCCTTGTAGATGGTGAAATAAATCATATGTCTTATGTGAGTTATATTCCGTTATGTATTGATTGTAATTTTTCTCTAAAAGAAAATAGAATAGGGCCATGGATAGGTTCTATGTCTTTGATTAATAATGAATTAGGAGTCGAGTATAAATTAAAATACAATACCTCCCCCCCCTATAGTCGTTTATAAAGGAATTAATTTATATATTCAAGATGGTTATAATTACTCTTATGTTGATAACAATGTTGCATACAGAAAATATACATTATAGTGATTGATTGGTGGCTTTGGCTGTTCTATCGGTCGCAACCGACTTCGGTAAACATCTTTTAATCCTCATATTAGACCACTTGGTTTGACTCTCACAAGGAGCGAGCCGAGTGGTTTTTCTTTTATCGTTATCGGGCAATTCATCACTGCTCGATGCCCCATTACTGTGTCTTATTTTACAGCCTGATTTGATGATACAATGGCTGTCGCTTTTCGTCACACTTTGATATTTCACTACGCAAAGTTCGGGTATCATTCACTACACAAGGACAAGGCGAGTTATCCGAAATTTCTCCAGCCCTTTCGGGTAGTAAATTATCTGAGATAATCCTTGATGTTTAACGACTGAAGCCTGAGTGTTGGCTTCGCCCAAATTCGGCTACACTCGGCATAGCTTAAACAAGTTTAGCTCTTCTCTCATTTGCACGAATTTTCATTTGCATACCCACTTGGTTGCGCGTAAAATTGCATTCTGCCATTCTCGGCTGCATTCGTCATAGGTCAAACGAGTTTGACACTCTGCTCTCATTTGCACGAGAAGTCAAGTGCTTCAGCACAATATTCCCCGATAATGAAATGCGAAGCATTCGAGAGAGAGCGAGCAACGCTTGTCAGTTCGCAGAACCGGTGCGTGGTCGGCTTGCCGAGCGAGACTCACCTCAACTTTTACCAAGTGGATATTGAGGATTTTGACAATGAAGTTTACTCTTACGAAGTCGAAGCTCGCAATGATGAAGAAGCAGCTCTCAAAGCCGAAGATACACGCCAAGTGCGTGATGTCTGCATTTTCCGTATCAATGGAATGGAAGTATTCCTTTGAAAGTAGAGAGTTAAGTGTGGAGAGTTTTCACTTCCATATCCCAATAAACTTTTTTTGCCTAAATATGTTGTATAATTGTACAACTTTTCTTACCTTTGCCACATGGTTAGAGAAATTATCGCATTTAAGGATTATTATCGCGACTTTATGGCTAAGTTAAGCGAAAAGGAGCAAATGAAAATTCGACGTGCATTATTGCTCTTTTCTGATACAGAAAGAATCCCCGCACACTTTATTAAATACATAGAAGATGGTGTGTATGAATTTAGAGTAACTTATGGCAATAATGAATTTAGGATATTCTTTATATATGACGGAGAGAAACTTGTGATTCTGTTCAACGCATTTCGCAAGAAAACCCAAAAAACTCCAAGAAAAGAAATTGAATTAGCAAAACGATTAAAAAATGAGTATTATGAAGACAAAGAACAAAATTTATAATGTGAGTGAAGAACTCAATAAAGTTTTCGGCGCACATGGTACTGAAAGCCGAAAAGAAGCAGAACGTCAAGCATGGGAAGAATACAATGCTCAAATTTTGCTCGATGCTCGTAAACAATCCGGCATGACACAATCGGAATTGGCTGAAAAAATTGGTGCAGACAAAAGTTATGTATCTCGTATTGAAAGAGGTCTCACAGTTCCCTCTATCTCTACATTTTATCGTATGGTTTCGGCTATGGGATTGTCAGTAGAATTGAGATAATTTCTGTCTTTTAGACGACGACAAAATAGAAGTAGTTTTGTGAATAAAATCACAAAGCTACTTTTTTTATGAATTACTCTAATCTTAATTTCAACAGCGTAGAAACACTACCGAACCTGTATAGTAAAGTGTGTAATGGTGATGGTAATGGATAGGTATGCGATAGTCTCATAAACTATTCAATATGTTCCTTACTCGTTTATGCCCTAAATAGCACAATGCAGATGAATGTAGGTTAGACGTTGCGAAAAATAGGTTAAAAACTAAAATTTTGCTGTTTAGTTAAAAATTAGTAACTTTGCAGTTATGAAAATAAGAAATGCTCAATACGAGGTTAGCAATTCCAAAGTGGAAAAATGTCCGGACATAAATGTTCCGGAATATGCTTTCATTGGTCGGTCAAATGTCGGCAAATCTTCATTGATTAATATGCTGACATCACGAAAAAGTCTTGCCAAGACATCGCAAAAACCCGGTAAAACGTTGTTGATAAATCATTTCAAGATCAACGATGGCGAATGGTATATTGTCGATTTGCCTGGCTATGGATATGCTTCCCGAGGTATGCAGCAACGTAATGAAATCAGTAGAATAATTAAAGATTATATCAGTAAAAGAGAGCAAATGACTAATCTCTTTGTGCTAATCGACAGTCGTCATTCACCACAAAAGATTGATCTCGATTTCATTAATTGGTTAGGGGAATCGGGAACGCCGTTTTCTATTATCTTTACCAAAGCCGATAAGTTAGGTTCAAATGCTATCCTGACAAAAGTTGATGAATATAAAAAGGTGTTGAGCAAAGAATGGGAAGAATTACCCCCAATATTTATAACATCGTCAGAGAAAGGTACCGGGCGAGACGAAGTGTTGCAATATATTGAAGATATAAACAATATAGTACTCGGCAATCAATGAAAAAGGTATCAATCATAGTCCCTGCTTACAATGAAGAAGAGTCTCTACCGCATTTCTACGAAGAAATGAGCAAAGTCATTGACTCGCTTTCAAGCGAGTATGATTTTGAAATGCTATTTATCAACGATGGAAGCAAGGATAACACATTGAAAATTCTTAATCAATTACGCAAAAAAGATCCTCGTGTCAATTATATTGATATGTCACGCAATTTCGGTAAGGAAATCGGAATGTTGGCAGGATTTGATTTTGTCAGAGGAGATTGTGCCATAACAATCGATGCTGACCTTCAAGAACCACCGAATGTAATACCGGAGATGTTGCGAAAATGGGAGGAAGGTTATGATGATGTCTTTGGCAAAAGAAGATTACGCGAACAAAGCGTTTTTAAGAAATCTACTTCAAAACTTTTCCATGGGATATTAGGAAAATTGTCTGACATCGAGGTTGATAGTGATTCAGGAGATTTCCGACTCTTGGATAGAAAATGTATTGAGGCTCTTAAAATGCTACGTGAAACACAAAGATATACCAAAGGGATGTATTCCTGGATTGGTTTTAATAAGACATCCGTCGAATACGACATAAGTAAGCGTGTGGCAGGAAAAACCAAGTGGAATTTCAGAAAGTTGCTTCATTTGGCTGTCAACGGAATCACGTCACATTCAGTCATGCCGCTTAAATTGGCAAGTCTGATAGGTGTTGTAACGTCACTTGTTGCATTTATCTACATGATATATATCATTATTAAGGCGATAATCTATGGCGATCCTGTCGCAGGATTTCCAACACTGATGACAGTCATATTATTTCTTGGCGGCTTTATATTGCTTGCGCTTGGAATAATAGGTGAGTATTTAGGTAGAATTTTCATCGAGACAAAACGACGCCCGCCATATTTTGTAAATTCTATAAATGGAGATAATCCAATGGACTTTAAAACAACTAATAGCTATGATAAATAAAATTAAAAAATTAGTGACAGGAAAAGGTCGAATCAGCGAAATTATCAGATTTGGTATTGTCGGTGGAGCTGCGACGTTCCTACAGTATGGATTTTATGTCATTTTTGTAGATCTCGTTGACATACCGGCTGTCGCTGCGACAATGGTCAGCTATGCCTTGAGTTTCGTCTTTAATTTTGTGATGTCAAACTATTTCACATTCCACACAAAGCCGAATGCCAAAAAAGGCATTGGATTTACTTTAAGCCACATTATAAATATGGGATTACAAGTTGGTTTTGTGGCAATATTCAAGGGCTTGGTCGGAGACACATTGGCGCTTCTTCCGGCAATGATGATTTGTATTCCGGTGAACTATTTGCTTGTCAGATTTGCGCTGACAAACAGACGATTTAAAAGCAGCAAGGAAAAAGCAGAACTACTTAAGCAACAGCAAAGCAAATAAGAAAAAGGAGTCCGAGAGACTCCTTTTCTATTGATATACAGACAATTTATCGTTTTATCAGTCTTACTACGTTTTCAACGTGGTGAGTATGAGGGAACATATCGACCGGCTGAACATCTGTCACCTTATATTTAGAATCAAGCATTGATATGTCGCGAGCTTGTGTTGCCGGGTTGCAGCTGACATAAACCAATACATCAGGCTCTGTGTTCATGATGACATTAATCACATCTTCGTGCATTCCGGCACGAGGAGGGTCGATAATCATAATATCAGGTTTGCCATGTCGTTCTACAAACTCATTTGTCAGAATATCTTTCATATCGCCTGCATAAAACAAGGTGTTATCAAGATTATTAACCTTTGAGTTAAGCTTGGCATCTTCAATAGCTTCAGGTACATACTCGATACCGATTACTTGGCGGCAATTTTTTGCTACAAAATTTGCAATTGTTCCGGTACCGGTGTAAAGGTCATATACCAATGGACGCTTGTCTGCTTCTATTTCCTTATCTAAATCTAAACCTGCAAAGCTTCTTGCGACCTTATATAACTCGTATGCTTGCAGCGAATTTGTTTGATAGAAGGATTTTGCATTAACTCTGAATTGTAGCCCTTCCATTGATTCGTTGATGTAGTCGCGTCCCTTAAATACTACGACATCTTGATCGCCAATTGTGTCGTTAACCTTTAGGTTGACAACATAGAGCAAGGAAGTCAATGAAGGGAAACGTTCAGACAATGCACTCATGATTCGTTCGATAGCTTTTGCATCATCTTCACCAAACACCATGCAGACCATTACTTCGCCGGTAGAAGCGATGCGTATCATCATTGTTCTTAGCAGGCCTTTTTGGTTTTTGATGTCGTAGAATGATAATTGGTTTTGCTCGGCATAATCATACACCCAATTTCTAATTTCGTCGCCCAACTCATTTTGCAGATGACACTTGTTGATGTGAAGCACTTTATCGAAAGCACCCGGAATATGGAAGCCTAAAGCATTCGAACTATCCTTGAATTCATCGCATGATTTGATTTCATCCCATGTTCTCCATTTCTTATTGGAGAATGTATATTCCATTTTATTGCGATAAGCCCAAATATTTTTTGATTTTAAGATTGGAGAAATTGGAGGCAATTCCACTTTTGCAATGCGCTCCAAAGCGTCAATGACTTGCTGCTCCTTACATTCTGCCTGAAAGTCGTAGGGGAGATGTTGCCACTTGCAACCGCCACATGTGCCAAAGTGAGAGCATGCCGGCTCGACACGCAATGATGAAGGCTTTACCAATTGAGTTATATGTCCTTCAGCCCAAGTTTTCTTTTTCTTATCGATTTTAATGTTAGCAATGTCACCGGGTGCACCGTATGGAATAAATATTACCAATTGGTCATCGCTATCATTGTTAAGTTTCACTCGCGCTATCGATTTGCCTTCTGCAGCAACGCCTGATATTTCAATTTCCGGTAATTCCGGAAGCAATTTCTTCTTTCTTGCCATAAATCTTACTATTTTTCACTGCAAAATTAGTCATATTCCACATATTATAACTATCTTTGCAGTCTAAAAATGCTGAATTTACATTAAAATAGCAGTTTTTGTATGTAAAAATAAATATTTAAACCATATATAAGAATAACTTTTAATAAATCAATTAATCCAATGGTGAAAAATGTCTATACATTCGGCGATGGTAGAGCCGAAGGTAATGCAGAGATGAGAAATCTCCTTGGTGGCAAAGGTGCTAACCTTGCAGAAATGAACTTGTTGGGTATGCCGGTTCCTCCCGGTTTTACTATCACAACAGAAGTTTGTACTGAATACACTAAGTCTGGTCGCGACGCTGTTGTTGCTTCAATCAAGCCTGAAGTAGAACAAGCTATAAAACACGTTGAAGAACTTACCGGTAAGAAATTTGATGATCCATCAAATCCTCTTCTTGTATCTGTTCGTTCAGGTGCTCGTGCTTCAATGCCTGGTATGATGGACACAGTTCTTAACCTTGGTATGAACGATGCTACAGTTGCATCATTGGCTGAAAAGAGTGGCAACCCTCGTTTCGCATGGGATAGCTATCGTCGTTTCGTTCAAATGTATGGTGATGTTGTGCTCGGCATGAAACCAAAGAGCAAAACAGACATCGATCCATTTGAAGAAATCATGGATAAAGTAAAAGAAGAAAAAGGTGTTAAAAACGACCTTGATCTTGAAGTTGAAGACTTGAAAGAACTTGTTAAGCGCTTCAAAGCTGCTGTTCTTGACTTCACAGGTAAAGATTTCCCTGATTCAGCATGGGAACAATTGTGGGGTGGTATCTGCGCTGTATTTGATAGCTGGATGAACGAACGTGCAATCCTTTATCGTCGCATGAACCAAATCCCTGAAGAATGGGGTACAGCTGTAAACGTTCAAGCAATGGTTTATGGTAACATGGGTGAAAACTCTGCAACAGGTGTTGCTTTCAGCCGTGACGCTGCAACAGGTGAAAACCTTTTCACAGGTGAATATTTGATTAACGCTCAAGGTGAAGACGTTGTTGCCGGTATCCGTACTCCACAACAAATCACTGTAGAAGGTTCTCGTCGTTGGGCTGCTCTTCAAGGCATCTCTGAAGAAGAACGTGCTTCTAAATATCCTTCACTCGAAGAAACTATGCCTGCTCTTGCTGCAGAACTTATCGCAATTTCTGACCGCCTCGAAGCATACTACAAAGACATGCAAGACATGGAGTTCACAATCCAAGACGGCAAACTTTGGATGCTCCAAACTCGTAACGGTAAACGCACAGGTGCTGCGATGGTGAAAATCGCTATGGACCTCCTTCGCGCCGGCGTTATCGACGAAGAAACTGCTTTAGGTCGCATGGAGCCACAAAAGCTTGACGAACTTCTTCACCCTGTATTCGATAAAGATGAATTGAAGAAAGCTAAAGTGATGGCTAAGGGTCTTCCTGCTTCTCCGGGTGCTGCTACAGGTCAAATCGTATTCCAAGCTGAAGATGCTGAAGCATGGGCTGAAAAGGGCAAGAAAGTAATCCTCGTTCGTATCGAAACTTCTCCTGAAGACCTTCGTGGTATGGCTGTCGCTCAAGGTATCCTCACAATGCGTGGCGGTATGACTTCTCACGCTGCTGTGGTTGCTCGCGGTATGGGTAAATGCTGCGTGTCAGGTGCCGGCGAAATCATCGTTGACTACAAAGAAAAGACTCTCACAATGGACGGTAAAGTTTATGGTGAAGGCGATTGGATTTCTCTCAATGGTTCTACAGGTGATGTATATGACGGCCAAGTTGCTACTACAGACCCTGAACTTGATGGCGACTTCGGTGCTATCATGGATCTCGCTGACAAATATACTAAGACTCTTGTTCGTACAAATGCCGATTCTCCACGTGATGCAAAACAAGCTCGTCACTTTGGTGCTCAAGGTATCGGTCTTTGCCGTACAGAACACATGTTCTTCGAAGGCGATCGTATCAAATCAGTACGCGAAATGATTCTTGCAAGCGATGAAGCAGGTCGTCGTGTAGCTCTTGCTAAACTTCTTCCTATGCAACGTGGCGACTTTGAAGGTATCTTCGAAGCTATGGACGGATTTGGTGTTACAGTGCGTCTTCTTGACCCACCATTGCACGAATTTGTTCCTCACACAACTGAAGCTCAAGAAGAACTTGCTAAAGAAATGGGCTTGACTCTTGAAGAAGTTGCAAATAAAGTTGAAAGCCTTGCTGAATTCAACCCAATGCTTGGCCACCGTGGTTGCGGTCTTGGTATCACATACCCTGAAATCACAGAAATGCAAACACGTGCCATCATTGAAGCCGCTCTTAACTGTAAAGCTCGTGGCATCGATGTTCACCCTGAAATCATGGTTCCACTTGTAGGTACACTTAAAGAACTTGAAAACCAAGCAAACGTTATCAACACTACTGCCGCTAAGGTATTCGAAGAACGTGGCGAAACAGTAGAATACAAAGTTGGTACAATGATTGAAGTTCCACGCGCTGCATTGACAGCTAACGAAATCGCTAAGGTGGCAGACTTCTTCTCATTCGGTACTAACGACTTGACTCAGATGACATTCGGTTACTCTCGTGACGATGCTCCTAAGTTCTTGAAATTCTACAAAGAAATGGGTATCCTCAAAGTAGATCCGTTTGAAGTTCTCGACCAAGAAGGTGTAGGTCAACTCGTACGCATGGGTGTTGAAAAGGGTCGTGCTACTAAACCTGAACTCAAAGTTGGTATCTGTGGCGAACATGGTGGTGAACCATCATCAGTTAAGTTCTGTGCTAACCTTGGCATGAATTACGTAAGCTGCTCACCATTCCGTGTGCCTATCGCTCGCGTAGCTGCCGCGCAGGCAGCAGTAGAGAAATAATTATACTCTCTGTGTCGTCCTGAAAAAACGTTACAGGATTTGATACAAAATTAATAAAAGTTTTCTAAATAACAACACGGCATGTCGTGTTGTTATTTTTCGTTCTATAAGTTACAATCTCTTTTTCATTTTGACTATGCATCTCATTGGG
>JAZTZN010000038.1:0-100548 GCA_045637445.1 Muribaculaceae bacterium | reverse complement strand
GATTGAGATATTTGTGATATTTGATAGCATTTGCTCTACCGACAATATTTCTGCATCGCATTCATTCTGCCTCTCTTCAAACAAGTCAAGTTGAGGCTGCCGGCGCTTCCTTTCGAGCTCTATCCAATCTCGCGCCTTTGCTTCATATAAACAAACCTCAGATTGGTGTTTTGCTACGCCAATTCTAATAAGCTCAGTGTATTTGCCTTTGCGCTTTTCTGCAACTACTACGCTTATACTTCCGGATCTATTCTTTTTTCGCTTGATATACATAAAATTATGCTTGCGTACCCCAAAATCGGGGTATGCAAAATTACAAAATATTGTGTTTCAAGCAAATACAAATTTGACTATTTTTCAGTGACGAAGTCAGGAAAAACTATATGAAATCCATTTTCGACAATTTCTCATTATCATAAGCATTTTTATTCTCTTTTTCGATTGTTTTCTCGTAGTTTCGCAATTTATCTTTTAATTCCGTTTTGCCGACAACAGGGAAAGCACGTCGGAACATAGTGAGTACGCCGAAGTGGTAGTACATCGACACGCGTTGATGCTACAATGCACCTTGCTCGATGAGAGTTGCCACACGATCGATTATGGCGTCCTCGCGATTTTTATCAGGGTGAAATCCGGATTTCATATTCATGCCGAAAAACTTACCGAATATTTGCCAAAATCCGGCACGAAATGAACCCAGAAATGCCTTGACGATATTGAACGACGACTGATTGGTCTCACGATTAATCAGCTTAAGCAAAATCTTGCCTTGTGTCTTTGTAAAGCCCTTAATCACCGGCTTATATTGTTCAAAAATACCTCGTTCCAAGTTTTTCAAGTGTTTTTCTCGCTCTTTAGCGTCAGGTATTGTCAATATATATTCGTATGTCTCACAAAGAGTCTGAAAAGCGAGTTTTGCGTATGGCAATGTCTTACGCACATCGCGCACTGTTCGCCAATAAAATTCTTCGTCTTTTTTGTTTTTGAATTTTATCGGCGAATAGCAATAGACGTCGTTGAATACATACATCATCACCGTATCACCATACTCATCGACAAAGCGATAGCGCCCTTTGAAAGCCTTCACCTTCACTTTCGCGTCCTGCACCTCTTCAAGAGTCGGTAGATCCTGACTAAATGCCACGCTCGATGTTGCAATCATTGCTATGAGCGTTATGAATATGGTTATCAGTGATCTCATGATTGGGAAATTACACGTCTGTCAATTATTGTGTGAAGCAGATGAAATATTGATTGCGGGCCGAGGCTGAAGAGCAAATCGACAATCGACAGGTCGGCGACAAAACCGTCTTTGACACTATTTATCTGCCAATAAGCCGAATAGTCGGCAGCAATGACATACACCCGATCAATGTCTTTTCGCAATTGCGATTCTATTTCCGGGTTGAGAATTATGGAGATGACGACCTCATGAATCGCTTGATTGAGTTCGGCAAGAGATGCCCAAGGTCTTGACCATATCTGAGAGAACAGATGCTCGTAATGCTCAAAGTAGGGAGCACGCCCGTAGGCAGAAAAAATTGCACCCCAATGCACCCGACGCCAGCTGCCATGCTCCGACACTCCGATTTGCTTATATGGCAATCGCAAATTGCGACCTCCGCCATCGATAGGCACCGAAAGTGTCTGTAGTCCGTTTGCTCCCAATATTTTGCAACGGTTCAAGTCGCGACAATCGACATCTTGCGACGCCACCTGCCGACCAAGACGCTCTGCCAACCAATCGGCATACCAACCGACCGATGCCATATAAGGTATTATCAATTCGTTATCGTTCTTCATATCAAGGAAATAAAATCAAACGATTATAAATCCTTTCTCAAACCGGCAAGCAAAAGCTCACCGATTGAGATTATTTCTTGTCAGGATTTGCGTCTTTGAATATACGATCCCAACGTATCTTACCGTCAAGCAAACTGCGTTCCTCGTCGAATGAAATCAACACCCAGATCGGAGTTCCAACCACATGGTCTTCCGGCACAAAGCCCCAATAGCGAGAGTCGGCAGAACGGTCGCGATTGTCGCCCATCATCCAATAATAGTCCATCTTGAACGTGTATTTGTCGGTAGGCACGCCGTTGATGTAGATTTGTCCGTCTTTGACCTCCAAATCGTTTCCTTCGTAGGTGTGAATAGCACGTTCATACATCGGAAGGTTATACTTATTTAATCGCAACGTTGCGCCTTTCTTCGGTATCCAGATTTCACCCATGTTAGGACGAGTCCAGCCATACGGGTCGTTGCCCGGGAACAACGAATAGTCGCCCGAAAGGTCGTAGAATTCGCGTTCATAACGCAATGGCGCCACCACTTGCGGCCATTTCTCGACGATAGCTTTGGCATCGACAGTCAAAGGAATATCATAGAACATTCTGCCATCAAACTGACTCTTGTGGGGCTCGACACCATGGTCTTCCCATCTGACACCCACTTCTTCCCACTGCTCGCGAGGTATTGCCGAATTGACCTCAACGATGTAGTTAAACTGCACGTTTTCAGCATTTTCGATAGCCTTGCCATTGATGTAGATTACGTCATCGACGATTTTTATGCGCTCGCCGGGCAAGCCTATACAACGCTTGACATAGTTCTCACGACGGTCAACCGGTCGCCAAACCACTTCGCCAAACTCTTCAGGACGATCGGCAATGTAACGACGAGGATCTTCGACACCCTGCGCTTTCAATGAATTGACGATTTGATAATAGTCGGGATTTTGCACTTTCAAAGCCACTGTGTCGCCACATGGATAGTTAAAGACCACAATATCGTTGCGTTCCACATCACGAAGCCCAGCAAGTCGATGATATTCGAATTGAGGCTGATCGATATAACTTTTGGTATTCAATATCGGCAATGTATGTTGTGCCAACGGGAAGTGAAGCGGAGTCTGTGGCACACGAGGTCCATAGACCATCTTGTTGACCCACAAATAGTCGCCCACAAGCAACGATTTTTCCAACGACGATGATGGTATCTTGTAATTCTGCCCGATGAATGCAAATATAAAATAGACCAATACCAAAGCATAGACAATGGCATCAACCCACCCCATTACTGCTCTGAGTGATTTATTCTTCGATTTTTTCCACCAAGTCAATGGGATATAGCCGGTGATATAGATGTCAAACAGCAAGAACCATGCAAGTGCCACCCATGGATTTTGCAACCATACCACCCACGCAAAAAATACTATTGAGACTAAGGCAAAACGCACCCAACGAGTTGATTTCACCTCTTTTATTCGTCGTATAAAATCGTTATCCTTCATTTTTTTTCTGAATATTAGTTTGTTGGAATATCTATATCATTAACAAGCTCAAAAGCTTTTCGACTACAAAATTACATGAAATCAGCGATATTCCAACACATTATTATCTTAAAACATGTCAATAACTCACAATATCTCCACAACAATCTTTCAGGAACGCTTATATTCATTCCCATACAGAGTTCTGTTCTTGCCGTTTTTTACAAGACCTCTATTGGGGTAAAAAGACGTTCTCCTCTATAATCTCCGACTCGGAAATACTTCTGATGCTCTCAAACATCGCCTCCGACAGATTGTCAGAATTTGAGCATGTCGGACATTGTGAAGAAACCTTGTTTGCCGACAAGCCATTCGGCAGCCGCCACAGCTCCGAGCGCAAGGCCCTCACGTCCTTTGGCTTCGTGGCGCAAGCTTATAACATCTTCAGCCGAATCCCATGTGATGGTGTGAATACCCGGCACTTCGCCCTCTCTGCCATGAGTGATTAGCAGACCGTCGGCATCCTTGTCTTCAGTCCAAGTCTTTTTGCGAGAGATTTCCGAGAGTATGCCTTCTGCGAGAGTGATCGCAGTGCCCGACGGATGATCTAATTTATGAATATGATGTATTTCTTCTATCGACGGATTATATTGCTCAAAGCCTTCCATAATCTTTGAGAGATAACGATTGACAGCCATAAATATGTTGACCCCCAACGAATAATTCGACGCATAGAAAAGCGTGCCTTCTGCGTTGGCACACATCGCTTTTATTCTGTCCAAATGCTCCATCCAGCCGGTTGTGCCACAGACCACAGGCACTCCGGCAGCAAACGATTTCAATATATTATCGACGGCTGTCGAAGGTGTTGTAAACTCAATCGCCACATCTGCCGAAGCATATTCTTCAGAAGCAAAATCCGAAGTATTATCGACATCGATGATGCTGACTATCTCATGCCCTCTGCTGAGAGCTGTCTTTTCAATCATACGGCCCATTTTGCCGTAGCCTATCAATGCTATTTTGATAGATGCAAAATTACACAATTTCCCTCAATCTCGCAAAATCTTCCACGCTCATACATCTCCCCATTCGCAACAATTAACAACTCTTAAACTTCCGACACGACTTTCAATCACCCTCTTGTGACACCTCCATCGCCTCTATTCCTCTATAAAATGACGGATTTGGGCGATTATTCCTCTATAAAATGTCGGATTTAGGTGATTATTCCTCTATAAAATGTCGGATTTGGGCTATTATTCCTCTATAAAATCACAAATTTTGTCCAATATTCCCTCTGTTTTTATCAGAAAAGTATTATCTTTGCACTCGAAACATCAATACACTCTCGCCTATGTATATAGAAAGACATATTGACTCACAACTTTTAGAGTGGAAAAATAGCTCACATCACAAGCCTATTTTGCTTCGAGGGGCGCGACAAGTCGGCAAATCTTCAGCCGTCAGACATCTCGGCAAATCGTTTGACCACTTCATCGAAGTCAATCTCGAAAAACGCCCGGAACTTATCGCACTTTTCGAGCAAGAGAAAGACGTCAGAAGATTGGCGAAAAACATAAGTTTGCTTTACGATGTACCTATCATCGAAGGAAAGACACTGCTTTTTATCGATGAAATTCAAATATCGGCTGACGCTATCAAAAGCCTATGGTTTTTCAAAGAAGACTATCCGGAGCTACACGTTGTCGCAGCCGGTTCGTTGTTGGAATTCACACTGAAAGATATCGGTTCGTATGGCGTGGGTCGTATTCGTTCACTATTTATGTATCCACTGTCGTTTGACGAGTTTCTTGTGGCACAAGGGCGACAGTCGTGGATTGAGGAGAAGAAAACAGCGTCATACGACGCCCCTCTATTTGATGCTCTACACAATGAATTAGTGAAGCAATTTCGTACCTATATTTTAGTGGGAGGAATGCCTGCCAGCGTTGTTGCATGGATTGAAACTCACGACTATTCGCAATGCCAAGCCGAACAAGACGATATACAGATGTCCTATTACGATGACTTTGCAAAATATTCGTCAAAAGTAGATGTGGCTCTGCTTCGCAACACACTTCAAAGCGTAGTAAAGCAGACCGGGGGCAAATTTATGTATAGCAAAGTCGAAGGTGGTTATCGCTCTGAAGATGTAAAAAAAGCCCTAACGATGCTATGCGACGCAGGTATCATAAAACGAGTAAACCACACTGCAGCCAACGGATTACCTCTCGGAGCAGAGGTTAACGACAAGTTTAGAAAATATATTTATTTGGATAGTGGACTACTACTTCGTATCCTTGACTTGGATTTCGGCGGTTCTAAAGAATATATCAACCTGATTTTATCCGGTGCAGCTGATGAGTTGGTCAACAAAGGAGGCATAGCCGAATTAATTCTTGGCTGGGAATTGGTGAAATACGGCTCATCACGTGCACAGCACGACTTATATTATTGGGAAAATATATCATCAGGCAGCAGTTCGGAAGTAGATTACATCATCGCGCGCGATATGCAAGTCTTGCCGATAGAATGCAAAGCCGGTACAAGCGGAAAGATGAAATCGCTTCGTCTATTGATGAAGAACAAGAAACTCTCCACTGCAATACGCTGCTCGCTTGAAAACTTCTCTAAAATAGAGTTTGCCGATGAGGATGAGTCAACAAAAAAACAGATACAAATCATACCCCTATATGCTGTCTCTAACATATAATCATTAATAACGGGTAGTACAGAGACGGAATAGACATAACAAAAAAGCAGTTATCTTCTCGACAACTGCTTTTTTTGTGACCCCGGAGAGGCTCGAACTCTCGACCCAATGATTAAGAGTCATTTGCTCTACCAACTGAGCTACGGAGTCATATTAACTTAAATCTATAACGACTTCTGTCGTTTGCGAGTGCAAAGTTACGACTACTTTTTGAATTGACCAAATTTTTTTCAAAAAATCTTAACAACTTTATTTTTTTTATCGAAAAAAGCGCTTTTGACGGCTGTTTTTTTGTCGTCAAGATTCGTTTTCGTGGTGTTTTTTCAATATTTTTTGTTTATCACAGAGCTAATATGCGCTTTTATCAAACTTTTTTGTAAATTTGTGGTTTCAATATTATAGAGATGAAACGTTTGAGAATGATACGCATTATTGTTTCGTTGCTTTTCTTTGCAGCGTCGATTGCGTATGTCATTTTCGGAGCGCCCAATATTCTCGCAATATCTAAAGAATTACAAATCACCACCTCGTTGCTGAGTATCAACATCGGAGTGATATTATTTTGGTGTGCGACGACTTTGCTTTTCGGTCGCATTTATTGTTCATCGGTCTGCCCGTTAGGCACACTGCAAGACTTTGTGATACGTCTTAGCCGCAAGCATTTATCCAAACGTTCGTTTCGCTATCGTCATCCACGAAATTATCGATACGACGTAGTTATAATCTATATTGTCGGCTCCTTGTTAGGCGTCGGCATCGTGTCGCTACTACTTGAGCCGTGGCAAATCTTTCGCAACATTATCGACATTTGGCACCCTTCAGATTCGGAAGCTGCAGCTCTACATTTAGGGATAGGCATTACTATCGGATTGATATGCGGTATAGTCTCTTTTTTGCTCATTTTGTCGCTGTCTTTCTTCAGAGGCAGAATATGGTGCACCGATGTGTGTCCAATAGGCATTATGCTCGGCGCAATATCATCACGATCGCGATTACACATCGAAATCGACCCCGATAAATGCATCAACTGCATGGCATGCGAGGAAGGATGTAAATCGGGGTGTATCAAGGTCGTGTCTCGCTATGTCGATAACACAAGGTGTATCAGATGCTTCAACTGCATCGCATCTTGCCCTAACGACGCCATTCGCTATCAGCCAAATCGCAATAAAGCATCGACTCCGCTGATGCGTCGCGTAAAAAATCCAACTTAAAACATTAACCCTCAAAACGATAATCTACATGAAACAATATTTAGACCTTCTTCGCCACATTCTTAAGAACGGAACACGCAAAGATGACCGCACCGGGACAGGCACAACTTCATGCTTCGGCTATCAGATGCGCTTTGACCTTTCGGAAGGCTTTCCTTTGCTTACGACAAAGAAGGTGCACTTGAAAAGTATAATCCACGAATTGCTGTGGTTCTTAAATGGTGACACCAACGTCAAGTATCTGCAAGACAACGGTGTGCGCATCTGGAACGAGTGGGCAGATGCCGACGGCAATTTAGGTCATATCTATGGCTACCAATGGCGCTCGTGGCCGGACTACGAAGGGGGACACATCGACCAAATAAAGGAGGTGATTGAGACTATCAAAAACAATCCCGACTCTCGTCGTATTATCGTCAGCGCATGGAATGTCGGCGACATAAAAAATATGAATCTGCCACCATGCCACGCCTTCTTTCAATTCTATGTGGCTGACGGCAAGTTGTCGCTTCAACTCTATCAGCGCAGTGCTGACACATTCCTCGGCGTGCCGTTCAATATCGCTTCGTATGCGTTGCTGACAATGATGGTGGCGCAAGTGTGTGGTCTTAAACCGGGCGATTTCATCCACACCTTCGGCGATGTGCATATCTACAACGACCACCGCGAACAAGTGGAATTGCAATTGACACGCACACCTCGCCGATTGCCACGCATGAAAATCAATCCGGAGGTGAAAGATATTTTCGCTTTCAAATTTGAAGACTTTGAACTTGAAGACTACGACCCATACCCGACAATAAAAGGAAAGGTCTCGGTTTAAATAGTCTCATGATATTATGGATGAAATATTTATTATAATAGGATTGATACTTCTTAATGGGGTATTTGCCATGGCTGAGATAGCTCTTGTCTCAGCTCGCAAATCCAGTCTGCAAGAAGATGCCAAACGTGGCAACAAAGCAGCTAAAACGGCGTTGAATTTAGCGGACGAGCCGGATAAATTTTTATCTACAGTTCAGATTGGTATTACGCTGATCGGAATTCTTACCGGTATATATTCCGGCAATAAAATTGCACTATTGCTATCCGACAAGATTCATGCCATGGGACTATCAGAAAATTATTCTGCATCATTAGCCCAATTTATCATTATTTTGTTGGTGACTTACCTTACTTTGGTGTTTGGTGAATTGCTCCCAAAACGCATCGGAATGAGTGGGGCTGAAAAGGTAGCAAAGATAATGTCTCGTCCTATGCTATGGTTGTCTGTCGTGGCATCTCCTTTTGTTTGGATTTTATCTAAAAGCACATCGACATTGTTCAAACTGCTCGGTCTTAAAAACAACGCTACCAAGGTCACTGAAGCAGAAATCAAATCGATTATTCAAGAGGGCGCCGAAGAAGGAGAGATTCAACCAATGGAGCAAGACATCGTAGAACGCGTATTCCTGATGGGTGATTTGCGAATAGGCTCCTTGATGACACCTCGTCGAGAAATGGTGTTTTTAAATGTGGCTATGACCAAAGAGGAAGTTCACAAAATAGTGTGTGACGAGCTTCACGAAATGTATCCTGTCATTGATAATAACAACGACATTTTGGGTATTGTCACACTAAAAGAATTGTTTTCGGCTCTTTCCACATCTGACTTCGTGCTCAGCAATCATATTTCCGATGTTGTTTACCTTTACGAAAACATCAGTGTCTATAAGGTGCTTGAGAATATGAAAATCCAAGGATTTAATCGTGGTTTGGTCTGCGATGAATTTGGTTCTTGCGTTGGAATTGTTACTCTTAAGGACTTAATGGAGGGCTTAGTCGGAGTTGTTAACGACCAAGATGACCACCAAGAGCCACAAATCATTAAGCGCTCTAATAAAAATGAATGGCTTGTCGATGGACAATGTCCGATTCATGAGTTGCTCCAGCATTTCGATATGGAAGAGTTCTACGAAGTGAATGAGTCATATACTACCATTGCCGGCTTATGTCTTGAAATTTTGGAACACATCCCATCAGCCGGAGAGAAAATCAAATGGAATTCTTTAGAAATTGAAATAGCAGATATGGACGGTGCTCGTATCGACAAAGTTTTAGTTACTTTAAACAACAAATAAACATGACTTCAATGAAAACAACAGACAACAAAATGATACAAAATCTGTCGATGATAGTGGCGGCAGCGGAAGACGGTGCTATCGGTCGTGGAGGCGACTTGATTTGGCGCATTTCTGCCGACCTCAAACGCTTCAAAGCGCTCACAATGGGGCACTCTATCATTATGGGACGCAAAACTTGGGATTCTCTGCCTAAAGGAGCTTTGCCGGGCAGAAGAAACGTAGTGGTGACTCGCGACAAAAATTTCTCTGCCGAAGGTGCAGATGTGTATAACTCATTGGAAGATGCCATTGATTCTTGCAAAGGAGCAGAAACATTCATAATCGGTGGCGCTCAAATCTATCGTCAAGCGATGTCGATGGTGTCGAAACTTTTTCTCACACGAGTCTATGCTTCGTATCCCGATGCCGATGCTTTCTTCCCCGAAATAATAGCGGACGAATGGGATATCGCCAATGAAGAAGCTGCCGCAGAAACCCCCGACGGATTACGCTACCAATTTATCGACTTAATACGAAAATAGCAGAGAGAATGAAAGTTGTCTTGATAAACAAATCCGACCAAACCGGTGGTGCTGCCGTTGTCACTAAGCGTCTTATGGAAGCACTTCGTCAAGAAGGAATCGATGCGCGAATGATTGTCGTGGAAAGACTGACCGACTCGCCACACATCGGCTCGGCATCTTCAAAATGGATGACTAAGGTGCCTTTTATTGCCGAACGTCTGAGGATATTTCTTGCCAACGGGTTTAATCGCGCTGATTTGTTTAAGGTCGATATCGCTTCCGACGGTCTCGCTTTGTGTCGTCATCCTTGGATAAAAGAAGCCGACATCGTCTGCCTGAATTGGATTAATCAAGGCATGCTATCACTAAAAGGCATCAAACGAATTGCCGATATGGGTAAGCCGATAGTGTGGACCATGCACGACATGTGGAACGCAACGGGTATCTGTCATCATGCCGGTGTTTGCAAGGGATTTGAGCAAGAATGTGGCAATTGTCATCTGCTCGGCAAATGCAGTGCTGAAGGCGATCTTTCGCATAAAGTGTGGCGTCAAAAGAAAGCTCTTTACGACAATGTTCCGATACACTTTGTCGCAGTCAGCAACTGGTTGGCAAACAAATGTCGTCAATCGTCGTTGATGAAAGACGTCGATATAAGCGTGATACCTAACGCATTCCCGATAGATAAAAATTTCATAGAACGAGAATCTCTCGACGACAAACAACCGATAAAAATCGTAATGGGGGCGGCACGTCTTGACGACCCTATAAAGGGATTTCCCACACTTATCGAAACGCTCAAATTAGCAAAACGACTTAATCCCCAATTGATCGACAATTTGGAATTAGTAACTTTCGGCTCAATTAGAAATCCTGAATTGTTTCTGCAAATTCCGATTAAACACACTCATCTTGGGACAATCAACAACCCCGGCAAAATCAGAGAGATATATCGTCAATGTCACATCGTCGTGTCGTCGTCACACTACGAAACACTTCCGGGCACATTGATTGAGGGACAAGCCGACGGATGTCTGCCTGTCGCATTCGACAGTGGCGGTCAATCCGATATAATCAACCATGAAATCAATGGTTATTTAGCGCCATATTCCGATGATATTCACAATAATGCGAAGTGGCTGGCAAGCGGTATCTTTTGGGCTGTCGATACAATATATTCTGCAAAATACGGAAAAATAGAAGCTCGGAGAGGCGAATGTGGTCACACTCCACCTTATAATATAAGCCGTCTGACCTACGATAATGTAAACAGACGTTTTTCGGCGTCGGCTGTCGCTCAAAAGTACATATCACTATTCAACGATTTGCTTGCAAAGAGATGATACTTGATGTTCATTGCCACACCGTCGAGGATTTCAAGCCTGACAGCATCATAAATGCCGACCTATACACATTCAATCCGCGAGAAGGACAATACTATTCTATCGGATTGCATCCTTGGGATATTAATCGCATCGACGCGGATGAGGCTATGACCATTGTAGCCCGATATGCGTCATACCCCTCGGTGGTTGCTATAGGAGAAACAGGTATCGACCTTCCCAAAGGAGGAGCTTTGCATAAGCAGATCGACATATTCATGCAGCATGTCAATATATCAGAACGATTAGGCAAGCCGTTAATAATACATTGTGTCAAAGCCCACGACATCATTTCCGAAATAAGAAAACGAATATCTCCCAAAATGGATTGGATAATTCATGGATTTAGAAACAAGCCATCCATTGCCAAAATACTTCTGGACGCCGGATGCTATATCTCATACGGCGAACGATTCAATCCCGAATCATTGTCAATCACTCCTGATGACAAAATTCTTGCCGAGACAGACACATCAGATTGCAGTATTTCTCAAATCATTGACAAAATTTCAGTCGTCAAAGGACAAGACATCGTCAAATCAATAGAAAAAAACACTGATTTGCTATTCAAAACAGCTGAATTATTGCATTAAATGCACATAAAATCAAATTAAACAATTTTTAAACATTTAAAATCATTGTTTTTGACATAGGTCAAAATAACTAATCAAAAAAAGTCGCTATATTTGCACCGATGAATAGTAATTTGCCCTCAAAAGGGATAAAAAACTATCAGAAAAGATATAAATTTGAAAATTAAATAAAAAATAATATTAACAATTAAATCCTAAATCGCATGCGAAAAAAATTTACTCTTTGTGCTTTATTGGCTGCAGGTTTTTCTGCTGTAGCTGCGCCACAATTCAGTCTCGCATCTCAAGCTGCAGATGTCAATGCAGATGCAATGAAGAAACGTGGTGAAATCACATCTCTTACTAACGGTCCTAAAATGACTGTACGCACTGTTGACCAAGCTACAGTTTACGCTGGTCCACAACGTGCTCCGGAACTTGGTACAGAACTCGAACCAATCATCTTCGAGGACTTCTCATTGTTCACTACAGGTTCAATCGAAGAGCCGGATTATCAGACTAACGTTATTGCTGCTGAATATGAATATCCTTGGTGGAATATGAAAGACGGTTACACATTGCAATCGGGCTGGGGTAGCAACTTCATGTATCCTGCAGGTGGTTACGCTTTCTTGGATGCTGCAGCAACAAAAGACGGAGAAGCTCGTATTTCATCTCCTATTTTTGACGGTCGTGCTAACGGTGGTGTCTGCACATTGCGTTTCGATGCTCGTACACTTGAAGGCAAAATATCTGACTCCCTACTTGTGGAAGCAGCTGAAACAAACAATTGCGGTCCATCTTGGGACGTCCTCGCAAGTGGAGCTTGTCCTACAGTCACTGAAGAATGGCAGACATTTGAAGTCACAGTTCAAGGCGTTGGCCCTACTTCTTTCTTCAACATCGTCGCTCGTGGTGGCATTGAAATCATCATGGACAATATCTCAATCTTCCAATACGACCTCTATGTAGATATTCCTGTACTTAACAATCACACAAACTACACAGGTGAAACATTCGACATCAGCTGGGAAGCAGTAGAAGGTGCTGATTCTTACTTGGTCAATGTGTTCCAACAAGCACAAGACATGACAGGTCAAATCATTCGCACATACTTATACGAAAACGAGCCTGTAGCTGATAACAAATGGACAGTAACAGATGCTATTTCAGGTGAAGTTTACTACTACACTGTACGCGCTATTAAGGGCGAACACGTATCATTGGAATCTATCCCTGTAGAAATCAACGACCTTGAAGCTCCGGAAATGTTTGCTGCTTCTGAAATCGACGAAGACGGCTACTACGTAGCATCTTGGAACGATGTTCCTTCTGCTGTAGTTTACAACTATCGCGCATACGCCGATCGCGTAGCTGCTGAAGACGGCGCAATGGTTCTTACAGATGAAAGCTTAGAAGGTCTTACTGAGTCAGACGGTTCTGTGGTAACTCGTTCTATCGAAAATCCTGACTATATGATTTACGATGAATACTACATTGAAGGCAATCAAGGTGGTTGGAAGCTTCGCAACGGTGCTCCTTGTGTTGGCTACGTTGTACTTGACGCATGGCACTACATCAACGGCAACGGCGATGCTGCTCTTCTTTCTCCTGAACTCGACCTTTCTAAGAATGGTGGCGAAGTGAAACTTAACGTAAGCCTTTGGGGTGAATTGACTGAAGGTTATGGCTGGGATGGCAATGAGTATGAATTCCAAACAGAATGTGCAGTGGCACTCTTTACATGGGACGAAACTCTCGGTGACTACAACCAAACAGACCTCCAATACATTTCTAATGTAGAAGAAGCATGGAACAACTACGAAGTTACTATCAAGGGTTGTACAGATCGTTCTATCATCGGTCTCTTTGCTGTAAGAGCTGAAGGTAACCTCTACATCGACAACTTGAAACTTACTCAAGACTATAAGGCAGGCGAAATCTTCCGTGACCCATTCTTTGCTAAGATGCTTAGCGTTGACACTGAAGCAGAAGTGACTATCCCTGCTCGTTGCGCCGGTTCTGAAATCTGGCACCATGTTGCTGCAGGTAAGGTGAGCTACGAATCAGACGGCTATAACACTACAATGAACGTGTTGGAATCTAAATACTCTGAATTGGCGAAGGTTGGTACTGCTCCTTTAACATCAGTTGAAAACGTATCACTCGTTAACGCTACAGCTCGCGTAGCTAATGGCACACTCTATATCGCTAACCCTGCCGGTGAAGCTGTTAACGTTTACGATCTCGCCGGTAAACTTGTTTACACTAACGCTAACGGTAGCCAACAACTCAACGTTGTTCTTCCTGCTAACGGCGTTTACATGGTGAAAGTTGGCAACAAGACTATCAAAGTTATTCGCTAATTTTTCTCATAATCATATTGTATGTCGGGAGGGCTGTCGAAATTCGGCAGCCCTCTTCGCATGTAAAAACCAAAAGCTAAATAATCGTAAAAAACTACACTATTCAGTTCCATACGGTTTAAAAATTTTACAAAAAATCTTCAGTATTTATACTAAAATCAAATATTTTTGCTAATTTTGTCATCGGATGGCAGAGGTCGTCTGATACATTTATAGTTTTAATGAAGCGTTTTTGCTTTATCCTTTATTCGGAAATCGCCAATTTCATACACGAAGGGTACGGCAGTCATAAACGCTCATGCTTGCGTTATATCTCCCTTTGCGGGGAATATATAGGCTCGCGTGGGATGGACTGTTTATTTCGTGTAGGGCGTTTGGCGATGCCTCGAATAAGATAAACGAAACATCGTCCACGCTTTTTTTATCTGTTAACTCCTCGCCGGGACGATAGGGGAATAAATCGATACCACCATGAGAAAACTTATTCTGCTTTATGCTTTAGGTATTGTCGCATCACTATCAATGGCTCAGAAAAACGTCAGTGTAGAGTATCAAGAGTCGTCAACTCGAAATCTCGAGCCTGAACATTACATGGTCACTGCTCCTTTGATTGCCGACATCAAAGTGACTGCCGAGAAAATCACCTACACCGAGACCGAAGCCTTTCGAAAATTCCCTATCACTGCCGATAATGTTAAGGATATAAAGGAGGCAATGCCGGAGTTTAAGAAGATTGCTCTTAGTCGTGCGGCAAAAGCGCACAATGCCGACCTCTTAGTCGGTACGATTATCGATGTGACCACTGATGCAGGCGGTTTTATTCGTATCACAGTATCGGGCTATCCTGCAAAGTATGTAAATTTCCGTAATGCGACGTCTCAAGACATGGATATTGTCAAGTCGGCTCGTATCGCTACCTATGGTCAAGATAATCTTGAGATACTCCACCCTCAAACTAATACTAACGTAAAAATAAAAGAATAAACTATTATGAAACGATTATTGCTCTCACTTGCAGTCGGAGTGCTATTGCCTTTGGCTGCATCAGCTCAAATCATCTCGAGTTCACAAATTATTACCACTGAAACTCGCCAGAAGTCACCACTTAAATATCAGCAGTCGATCGAAGCATCATTATATGGTGTCATTGACGATGACGGCATGGAGAATACTATCTTTGGCGTTGACTACATCGGTGGTGTGCGCTTTAGCAATCTCTTTTATCTCGGAGCCGGTGTCGGACTCCAATTCAACTCCAATCATGGCAAACTATTTCTCAGTAGTGACTACGGCTCGTTGTACTACAATGATGATGTGCCGGAAAATCTCGTCGTTGTGCCACTTTATCTCCACACTCGTTTCTATCTGACCCACACTCGCTGTCAGCCTTTCGTGGCTCTATCGGTCGGTGGTCAGTTGACCGGTTACAAGAAAGACGAACAACATGATTGGGGCTACAATCCATCATGCTTCTTTGTCAATCCACTCGTGGGCGTAAGCTACAGCATTAACGACAAAGCGGCTGTCTATGTCGATTTGGGTTGCATGGCGCGTAATGCAGCCGGAAATGTGCATTTCAATGAACTTGAACGAGAAATGCAATTTGGCTTTGAGATGAACATCGGTTGCACCTTCTGATGCCATCGACTTCGTTATTGCGATTGCAAAGTCAGTATAATTAAGGATATTGGGAGGGCTGTCGAATTCGGCAGCCCTCTTCGCATATACATACCCCATATAGTCAATGTAAGCATAGACCCAAAATATGTTTCCGCAATTGTGCCCTACATCGCGAGTGAGCAAAGTCGTCAGAAAGACATGAAAGCGAAACAAAAAAAGACGTAGCCTAATGGAAGGTAAGCTACGTCTTTGTGTCGTATTTGAGTACAATTAGCAAATAATGCTCTAATTTCAGAGAGTAAAATTTACTTTTGTGTGATGACTATTTTTTAATAGCCGATTGAATTGATAACGGACGTAATCGGGTTGATTACCATTCAAAGCCGATGGTTGCACCGATGCTGTGGCGGTCCCAATATTTACATCCGTCAACTAAGAGTTGATATGTGAAGCCGACGTTGAGGGCTTGTTTTGGCTTGTGTTTATTGATAGGGAATCGTACGCCAAGCGTTGGACGAAGGTAGAAATTTTCGTTTGGATTGTAGTTGAATGTGAAACCGGCACCCAGTCTGAGGTCGAGATTAGCACTTACCTTGCTTTGGTTGCCAAAAAGGAAACGGAAGTCAGCATAAAGAGGCACCATAACTTCCGGGTTATAGTAGTGGTGACCATCGTTAGGAAGCATAATATCAACACCTGCACCGACACCCATAAAGAACCAATTTCTATATTTGAAACCTTGTGTAGTCGAGATATCGACAAAGTCAAAAATGTCGCTGCCGACACCTTTGAGGTAAGACACTTCAACGTAGCCTTTGTAGTTGAAATTACCTGACAATGCAGGAGACAATAGTTGTGGGATTTGGTTTGCTATTTCGTAGAATTGAGCTTTGGCTACTCCTGTAAATGATAGAGAAATAACAAGAATTAGGATTAGTCTTTTTAGTTGTTTCATAGGTTGATTAGTTGTTAAATTGTGAATATTGTCGCAAATTTATCTATAATATTTGATATGTCAAAAAAATAAGCGATTTTTATGCAACCCGCAGATTAAACAAGCAAGTGCGAAATGGCGTAATCTCTTGCTAACACATTGTAAAAATAGCAATTTGTTTTGGTCACTTGAATGCTTTTGCTTAATTTTGTCTTACAATTATTAATGTGACATCATTATGATACTTCGTGAGAAGACATTAGGACACTTGGCGTGTTTCATCGCGTATGCCATCTTCGGCATCAACATAATTGTGTGCAAAGATCTGACAGCAAGTCGGTTGCTGTCGCCCATCGCCTTGTTTTTTATACGCTCGTTGGGTGCGGGGTCGCTCTTCTGGCTCCTTTCGTGTTTTGTGCCTAAAGAGAAGGTCGAGAAGAAGGATATGGGTAAGATTTTGATGGCTTCGCTATTGGGCTTCTTCGTCACGCAAGTCACCTTTTTGGTTGCGATACCGGATATTACGCCGATGGACTGCTCCATCGTGAGTTCGTTGTCGCCCATTTACACGATGTTCATCGCCGCATACGCCTTGAAAGAACCTATCACGTGGCGCAAATCGGGTGGTGTGTTCATCAGTTTCTTGGGTGTCATCTACTTGATACTCAACGGCGTAACGAGCAGTGGAGGCGCCACACAGACGCACTTGCAAGGTATCCTGCTGATGGTCTTAAACGGGTTGGCCTTCTCACTCTATTTGGGGCTGTTCAAGCCGGTCATACAGCGATATTCCATCATCACCTTTATGAAGTGGATTTTCCTTTTTTCAACGGTCATGACCTTGCCTTGGGGATGCCTCGAACTGATAGAACTGGACACAAGTCGCTTCACGGGGACTTATCTTTCAGAGTTGGCTTTCCTCATTGTGTGCTCCACATTCATCACGTATTTCCTCATTCCGGTAGGACAGAAGCGCATACGTCCGACGTTGGTCAGCATGTACTCGTATGTGCAACCCATCATCGCCGTCGTAATCAGCATTTGTATTGGCATGGACAGCCTGACCTGGCAGAAGGTGTTGGCGGCACTGATGGTATTCGGAGGCGTGGTAATGGTGAATTACAGCAAAAGCGCAATCCCAAAGTAATAAGGGAACTTCTATAAATTCCCGGATTTAGTTAATACTTTAATTTTTTTGGAGCTTCCTTTTGTGTGCTCTATGTTTTTTAGGGGTATCTTTTCGCCTTTAACTCAGTCGTATAGCTCGCTATACTCCTTGCGTTAAAATCAAAAATCTACTCGCCTAAAAATTCATAAATCACTACAAAGCAATTTATAGAAGTTCCCATAAAACAATCCACCACTTTCTTTTATTCCCTCAACTACCTTAAGGAATCAAGAACGACTCCGGAGTGCTCGGTACCATGAACATTGCATAATATACCGGCATATAGACAACCTTTCCATTCCTTTCCACTGACCCGTCATTAGAGAATACAATTGCGCTTTTTATATGGTAATCATCTCTATCGACAAATTTGTCAAGAGCCCTATGGCGTCTGAAATCCTTGCCTGATTTAACCTCTATCGGTAAGACACTCAGCGCATCATAGTCGTCAACCAAAAAATCAACTTCGCCTTTGGTCTTGTTATCATAATAGCGTAAGGCATAACCATGCGCAACCAACTCTTGCGCAACCACCGTTTCATACACCGCTCCAAGATTAATACTATTGTCGGCAGAAAGGACAGCGTTGATGTTATATCGGTATAATAGATTGGTCAACAACCCGACGTCGTTCAGATACAGCTTTATCAAAGTCTTTTGCTCTGATTCTCTGAGTGGGAATTTCGGATTAGAAACTGACAATACTTCCAACGAAATGCCTGAACTGACAAGATATTCCAATTCCGCCTCATAATCGGAACTTCGTTTACCTTTCCTATTTTCGATTTCACTATAACGAAGTCGCTTTTTCTTATTCTCCATATTTGATGGTATCATCTCATAAATACGCTTGATTTTCAGCGAATTTTCATCATCATATTGAGAAGCATCACCTTTGTACAATTCATATATTTCATCATGAATCGCGCGAACCTCAACAATATTGTTGGTGGCTATAAACGCATTTACGGCATCAGGCAACCCACCAATGAGCATATATTTCTTAAACAAATCAAGCATTTTCTTATGAAGTCCTTCGTCTAAAGCTTCTTCTTTCGAAAATTGTACTTTCATGTGAGCGACCACGTCTTCCCCGACACCATTTGCCCATAAGAACTCCTCAAAATCAAGTGGATGCATTTTTACTTTTTGTATTCTTCCACCCGGTTTTGAAAGCGTTTTATTGAGTGTAACACCCAACAATGAGCCACTCGCTATATAGGTAAAGCGATCATCATCCTTTAGAAATTTTAAAAGTGTCAGCAACTCGGGATAAGCTTGTATCTCATCCAAGAAAACTATAGTGTTCTTTTTATCCCCCATTTTTCCTCCGGCAAACACACTTAATTTCAGATAAAAATCCTTCACGGTAGAAATTCCGGCAAAGAGCTTTTCTCCATTCTTATCTTCCAAGAAATTTATCTCAATATAATTTTTGAAGAATTTCTTTGCTTCATGTCTGATTATGAATGACTTACCTATCTGTCTTGCTCCATCAAGAAGTAGCACTTTGGAGGACTCAGAGCTGAAATAATCATGCAGCACTTTTTGGATTTTTCTTTTGAGCATAACACTTTTCTCAATTTGATTACGCCACAAAATTACACTTTTTCTACTTAATAACCAAACAAAACTACACTTTTCCGAGTTTGTGAACCCTCAAAAATTACACTTATTCCACTTTGACAACCCTCAAAAACTACACTTTTCCGAGTTTGATAGCCGTTAAAAAACACACTTATTCCACTTTGACACACTCCAAAAACTACACTTTTCCGAGTTTGTGAGCCCTCGAAAACTACACTTTTTCCACTTTGATGTCTATTGGTAGATTAGTTTATGCCATCTAATCATAATCTCTACAATCGCATCCCATAAGTCCATACAAAGCATCTGATATTATCACAAAAATGCAAAAACTATTTATATGACACCAATAACTGTCAATCAGTTGTTGTCCAAGAAATTTTCGACCAATTGGAAATGGACATCGCGCAATATGACACGATGCGAACTGTCGAGTAGATAAAACGAAGGCAATCCGGGGATGTCGTATAGTTCTTGGTCGTAAATCGCACCCTTTTCGTCGCAAGCATCTATCCACTCATCGGGCGTCTTAATTCTCTTCCATGCATCAGTATCACCTTCGACACACACCGATAGCAAAGCAAGATCGCCGAGCAATAATTTGATGCGCACGACAGCCGAAGCGTCAATCTGAGCCTTGACTGAGTTGCATCTATCGCAGTCAGGATCGCTGAAAAAGACAAGGATATATTTAGCATCAATTTCAGACAATCTACCTCTTCCCCCATCGCGTAGCATGAACTCGAAATCTGTGGCAACCTCTCCAACCCGGTTCTTCATTTCGGTGTCGAGAATCGCGCTATATTTGGCACGACGAGCAGAGTCAAGCATATCCGACGACAATAGACTTTGTAGCATCGTGATATACAACTCATCATTGAAGACAGGCGACTGCGACTCAGCAAGATACTTCTTTGCGACAGCCATAAAATAGTCCTGAACATCCGCTTTTACGCTGATTTTGCTGATAAATTCTGCAAAAGCGACCTCCTTTTGTGTTACGTATGGCATGATGCTGATAAAGTTGCTGAATCCCTGTTCCGAAATATCTTCATTGCCAATGATAGTCGGATCATTGAAGTCGATATTATCCCAATAGTGCAAGGCTAAATAATTGGCACGACTTTCGGCAGTGACCAGCGAGTCGGGGACAGAAGGCAAAGGAAAAACCTCTGAGCCTAACGAATTAACTACAGCCGATAAAGCGAACACGACAAGCAAAATCACTCTCATAGTCTGATTAATGAGCAGGGGTTAACACTACGTTAGGATTTTCAAACAAGTCTGCCAAACTGTTGATTTGACAGTCATAGACTACGCCGTTGCTATCGGTATAGTCAAACTCGACTTCATCAAGATTCCACGAGAAAGTATATTCCGAGCGCAAATTGAGACTGTAGCGACCGTCAGATGTAATCATGATTGAGCCGATACGCACGCCGTCGGATGTGCGGGCGAATACTACAAACGAATTGGCTGGCACAAAGTGCTCGATATTATCGGTACCTCGATAGCTGATTCGGCCTGTTATCGGTCGGTTGGACAGCTTAAATGTCTTGTTGTAGAACACCACCATATCCTCATCTGCACTAATGCGAATATTGCCTGCAGTTGTAACGCGTTTGGTAATAAACGGCAGATGCTTTCGTTCGCCACGTTGGTTGGCACCGGTGGCATCGGTCACTATGATGTCATTGCTACCATAACGGCGCTCTTCTTCGCGAGATGCCGCCACTTTATAGACATATCGTCCGGCAATCGTCGGATGTGGATACAACTTGTTAGGAGTGAGATTAAATTCGGCAAGTCTGTCGTAATCGATGTCGAGCATTGGAGCATCTATATAGACCTCAAACTCTTCGCCAAACGGATCGACGCTTTTTCCATCGACACCCAAGAAGCTGGTAATCTCAAACGATACTTCTACACTCTGGTTAGGAAGATAGGTCAATTCGATATCATCGACAATCTCCTCTTCTCTGTCACTTTTGCTTGTGCCCATGCCATTGATGCGAGCTGCAAATCGGAATGGACGATAGGTCTGTAGTTCAAAGATTGATGAGCGATATGAATTGCCGATATAGTCTTGACCTTTTTTGTCAGGGTGCGCAGATAGTGAATTGGGTTGATTTGATGAAATTCGCACAATATCAGTACCTCGTGGCGTATTAGTGCGAAGATAGATATTGTAGTGGCCTGTGTTTGCCGCTATATGATTGCGAGGCATGAACATCATTACGCGTCCGTTAGAAGAAGTGTTCCAATATTCCTCATCGACAGGATAGAATATGCAGTCAAATTGATTGACATTTGCGTTGCCTTCTTCGCCATCTTGCAGATAGTCGAGCGTCTTGGAATAAAGCAAGAACTCATCGTTTGGTCCGGCATTGATGCTTTGTCCCGTATTCTTATCGATTAGTTTAAGATTGAATGTGATAAGGGCATTCTTTTTTTGAGGCACCAATGCGTAGTATATAAGTTCATCTTGTGCAAATTCGCCATCATATCCGGTGGGGTGAAATTCATTCAGACCATCGGTCATAATGGCACGCTGATGATTGGTGAAGCTGAAAGTCTTCGTAAGCGATTCGAAGTGTTTTGCCTCGATAGTGATATTTTCTGTTGTCCCCTCACTGAAAGTAAGAATATTTTTGAAATATATACGTTGAGGTCCCGGCTCGGTCACAATGTATTCGTATTTGTATTCGATGCCCGGATAGTCTTCGCCAAACCAACCATCTTCTCCTTTACGGATGACAGGCAGAGTCATACCCGATGAGGCGCGCACATCGAGCGTATTGACCGAAATGAGCACCGGGAACGGATAAAGAATGTCGGGGCAACTTTCAGGTATGGTAAATTTGAGTGTGACAAATTCGCCCGTAACACCACCATAAATCTGTGTACCCACCCATGACGGTATGAATTTTTGAGGTTTGATGACGTTTACTTCAATGGTGCGTTGCAGTTTACCTTTTTTGATTAGCAACATACCCTCTTGAATGTCGTTGTGCAAAGGGTTGAGATTGATTATAATTTCGCCATTGCCTGTAGAGGTGTCGAAATTATGGGTGAAGTTGTGGGCTGCCACATTGTTGCTACCCAGCCACGACACATCAGGTTTATCGGCTTGAGAGAGTGTACCGCCATCAATTCGTTTAAGAGTATAGTGCAAAGTGTATTTACTACCGGCTCTTTCAGCATCTAATACGACCCCTGTGGTGCTGACACTCATGCGATATTTTTCGTCTTCGATTTCTGTTACCCAAGAGTCGATTGAGATCCATATATTGTTGGAGAAAGGAGCACTTAAAGCCTCCTCAAAAGTTTTACTGCCGTGAGAAAGTTTGCCCGTAATGTGTAGCGTATAGGCATGGTTGCGCCTAATCATAATCTGATTGCCCTCACTGTCGATTAGCGACACGCGATAGTAAAGGTCTTCGTATGTGCCTTGATTTCTGCCTTTTATGATTACGCTGATTGGGTTGTCGATGGTGTTTTCGTGTTCAAAAACGTAGTCTTCGGGTTTGGTGTTGATGTCCTCAATGTCACTCATCATGATTGGATTGATGGGCAGTGTTATGAACGGCTCATTACCCGGCCAGACAAATCCGTCTTGTGGGTGGTGAGGAGCCACTGTGCCGAATGCGTGTATATTAGTCGTAACATATCCTGTCACCGTAAAATACGGAGTGGTCCAATCGTCGATTTTGATCATCGCTTGATTGCGTATCAACTCGACGCCCTTTGGCATTGCAGAGATTTGGTCGTTAAAACTTTGCTCTCCGTTTTTGACTATGCGAGCCCAATAGATCAACATGCCGGACGCTCCCTCCATGTCGGCCATGACAGCCTCTTCGTTTTTGTTTAGGAAGTCCTTGTTATTGAATAAGTTGCTATTCTGGTTGGCGAGGAAATGTATTATGTGTGTTTCTTCCGGAATATCTGCTTGAAATCTACCCTCAGTCGGTCCGTCATGAGTGATTTTCGCATCGACGGTAGTAATAAACAGTCCGTAGGGATTGAAACAAAATAGCGTAAGACTTTGAATATCAACACCGTCGGGATCGACAGAACGAGTATCGACACGCTTCATGTCGGAAACATGAGTCGTGAATTGCAGTCTGACATATCCTTCGGGTACGTCGTTATCGTTGGGTATAAATATATCATCGACACACGATGAAAGCAGCAATAATAGACAGACTATGATTGCCGATGTCGATTGAACGATATTGTTGATAAGTCTTTTCATAATTTAAATGTTAATAAGCATCTCGCACACAACGAATAGCTGATTCATTGCCTGACACATCAGCCTTGTTGTTTTTTACCGGTCCGCTTGCACTCATATAATATTGTCCGTTAAGGAGGTAATCGATAGCGTCTGCATTGTCGTTTTTACCACCTTGAAGGGTTTCAATGATTTTCAATTCGGCTTCAGTAGGCAGTCGCCAGTTGTCGAGAACGACGGCTTCTCCATTTTTGTCTTTATAGACTTCCACATAGTTTTCGCAGTGTATATTGAAGATTTCGCGACGGTCGGGAATGCCGTTTCTATTGCTGTCTTTTGTGTCGTTGATATTACCCAAGTTGCCGTATGTGGTGTAGATACTACCCAAGCGCGAAGCAATCATAAACGACGGCGACACGAGCAAAGCATTGTCCGATCCGCTATCGGTATAGCCGTTTTCATCCATGCGAGGGCGTCCGACGATATAGTCATGCGATGTCGCAGTGATACGAATGTGGTAAAGTCGGGCATTAGTGTTGCTTTCGCACGTGCCGACAGTACTTGCCGTCGCACTGCTACTGTTTTTACTCCACTCATAGAATGAAGTGGTCGATTTCCCGGTCTTTTCATTATACGATGTCACGACTTTCGAGTGCCAGAAACTACTTGAGTTTACGCTTCGAGAGTAACTATCATCGGAATATTTGTGATTATTGCTCCATGTACTTGAACTCAAGCCGACCGACACGATTCTGTCGCCTTTGTACTGATAACTGGTGGCACGCGCGTTGCTTGATTTAAAGTCAGAGCGATAGGAGTACCAACTCTGCTGGTTGACAATATATATCAACGGATATTGCTCGATATATACCGTTCTGGAGATGCCGTCTTCGTTGGTTACACGCATTTTGATGTAGCGAATGGTGTTGTTGGTCGGAATCGGGCTATTGATTGCGATTTTGCCGGCAATACCACTATCGGGATTACCATTGATGCCTGTCTTCGAATATTCTTTGCGAATACCGAATTTATCGGTGAAATAGCATTCTTCGATTGTTGTCACCACAGGCGATGACGATGAAAAGCGCAATGTGGCAGAGTCGAGTTCGACGTTATGCATACGGATTGTATCGTGGCTGAGCGATAGATATTGCAATGACTGATTACTATTGATATCGATATTGACATCTGTCCATTCCACAGCATGATATTTCAACTCATCAAGCTCTATCGGGTCAGATGTCTCTTCAGCTCCCGGAGCATTGATTATACCTGTCACCTCATAACTCTTGTTGCGTTCAATCATACTGTTCGGATTGAGAAGAATTTGGTAGTAACTATTTGTATATTCTTCGCCTTTGTAGGTCACAGGGATATTGACGATGAGCGACGTGCCATTCTCAAAGAAACTTTCGCCCACCCAACTATGGCTATATACATACATTCTGACCACCACTTCTTCTTCACTCCAACTGAAATATTGACCTGTCGTTTTGTCGGGAATACGCAGTTGAGTCTCATGAGGAGGCATTTCGCTGAGCAACATCGTGCTATACGGCATGTTTTTAACGTAATATCCGATATGCTCATTATAGTCGAAGGTCACATTATCGCCTTTACGCAGACGAACAGTGATTTTAGCGGCTGCACGACGCAACATCACTTGCAACACTGTCTCATCGTTGTCGTTTCCATTATTGAGCACTATAGGTGTCGGCAAGAGAGGGCGATTGGTGCCTTTGAGGAATGCGATGCCGTCCATCAAGAAATGCGATGGCACATCGATAAGATTTTGTCCCGTTATATGGATATTATAGTCCGTCTGCTTCATACGTCGCAATTCCTCAAGACGAGTGATGTCGGCAAAAGTGCTTGCAGGATGCGTGCTGTTGGCGATGACATAGACATAGTACTTGCTATTAGCAGCCAAATCGTTGCGCTTGACACGAAGGCTTACCATGCCTTTTGAAGACGAAGTGAGGACTCTCTCATGATAGACCATGCTTTCGTCTTGCGAGTCAAATATCATCACATCAAGATGCCGGACGGCTTCTTCTACAGGAAGGAGCGATGTCTCGGCACGAGTTATCTCTAATGATGGTGTGACTACATGCAATTGAATGTATTCGGCATCATACGACAATCCATTGCTCGCGTCATCGCTTGTGCAAGCGAGAACCGAACAAAAGACCAAAATCAATATGTAGTAGAACACCTTTTTCATTTTTATCATTGTTGCAAAACAGCTATTCGTTGCGGACTATTTCCGCTGTTGGGCCATGCTATCTTGTTGTTTTCGCCATTTATAAGCAGATACATCGACATCTCTGAGGGCATCCAATCTTGAGTGTAGGTGATACCGAAATTGACGATGTCGCCCGCCTTGTCGGCATTGCGAGGTATCACTTTAATGTTATACCAAGTGTCTGCCGCCACCCACTGCGAGGGAGATGTAAGTTCGCGATGAGAAAGGTCATACACCTTTATCGTATAGTCCATATCCGACTGATCGACTACCGGCATCCACTTTTGACCGATAGGCTCGGTCATTCTGAACCACACTGAGAATGCTCCTGCTTCCGGATTGACATTGTTGTAGGTCATCACCGGAGAAGTCGTAATCGGTTTTTCCGGATTGTGGAGATACTCTTGCAAGTCCGGAATGACAGGGTTGTGGTAAGTCGGATATTGGAACACTCCACGATTCCAAGTGCCACCGTCTTCCCATTCGACCACTTCATACTCAAGCAACAAGCTGCTGCTTATGCCCGAAATGGTGTAGTTGTATAAATGGTTGCGAGTGATGTTGTATTCGCTGCCGGGGATAGCTTCGCCATTCGAGTCATACTGACAGAAAGAAATGGCATTACTATAAATCATATCTGCTCCGTTTCTATTGAGTGTCACGCTGATGCTTGGCCTATTGTCGGCTGTGTGAAGCACATTAAATTCGGGGAGATAGATAGTCATCTCTTTGCCTGCAATGGTCGATGCAAAACTCAATCCGTCGCCATGATTGTGATGACTATGAAGCGAGTTGTGACATTCCTCTTGATTCAAGTCTTTAGTGCGTGAGACGCTTTCCCACCCCTTAGGCATACAATATCCTTCTGCGTTGTGATGATCGATTGATGCAGATGTCAGACGATAGCCGTTATCATACATGGCATCGCTCAATCTGACCACTGTCTTTGCGACAGATCGCAAGACGTCGATAGTGCCTAATTGCTGTAAATTATCCACTGAGAGAGTGTGTTGCATAAATCCGACCATCGGAATGTAGCCATCGGGATAGCTGATATCGTCAATGCTATAGATGAGCGAAGATATTTTTTCGATTGCTTCCGGGCAATTAACCAAAACGACTACCTTATAGGTGTTGCCCGCAATAAGATTAATGTGAGAAATGTCGCCGACAAATGTATAAACAGCGGAACTTTCGCTCCAATACATAATGCTTTCGGCTTTACCCATTAAGTGACCGCTGTGGTCATAGAATAGCACCTGCAATGCTCCATCTTTTATGCGACTATCAAATGAAGTACCGAGGTAGGCATCATAATCGTCGCCCCATGTGCGAGTAGCAAGTTCTTCATCGATGCGCAGTGAGAAGACGACACGACGGCCCTCCTCATCGATGATTTCATCGCCATGAGGATAGTCGTAGATGCATGAAGTCATTGCGATCATCGCACTCAGCATCATCATGATATGTGCAAGCCTTCTTAACACTGTCTTATTATTGCTATCTTATTCTATTACACCACTGTTGAACACTACTTTCCACGAGTTTATGATAATTACACTTGACACCCAATCACCCGAACGGTCAAGGAAGAATGTGAGATTGTATTCATCTTGACGGTCGAGATACTCTTGGTCGCCCATGCTGTGATTATAATTTCCTTTGACCAATAGCGCATAGTCTATCAGAGGGATAGAAAGCACCAATTCGTTGTCCTCTGCTCGTCTGACTACCAATATCGGGCGTCGTTCGACACAAAGACGATTGACCGTAAGTTCAGCCAAAGCGACATTTACGGTTGTCGCTTCTCGCATTGGCGCACCATAGACATCGGCATTGATATCGGCACTGCCACCGGTCACACTCCACGGCTGATAAGTGATGAGTTCATCTTCAAGCAGAGTATTATCGTGAGCCAAGAAGCCGTTATAGTCTTGAATTTCAAATGTGAATTCATCGGGGTTGACATCTTCGCCCGACAAGTGCTGCAATATGACACGCACCACATTGGTATCCTTGGTCAGATTGATTGTCTCATAGTGAGTACCCGGCTCGGTAGTGACAGTCAGAGTCTTCATGCCATGAAACAGAGGGCGCAAATCATCGTTTACGATAGCGCGTTCACCGTCATACGCACGATTCATGCGACATTTCATCTCCTCGATGGTGGTTTTGCCTTCTTCCACATCAGGCAGATCAAATGACTCTTCATCGCCAATGCCACACCATGCCAAAAGTCGATAGGTCTCTTGCGGAGTTAATTCCACTTCGATGCTATAGCTTTCCGAAGCAAGGGCTTCGCCACTATCGTGCACCTGTGACACAAGGACACCCTCTTCATCAAAAATGTAGAGAGACACCGAAGTCACTTCATGAGCAAAAGCATTGGCATACTTCATGTTCATGTCGTAGCTAAACTGTATGCGGTAGTTGACCGAACAGTCTCCCTCATAGTCGTAAATGAAGCTCTCATCACACGACGAGAACATGACTGCGGGGAGTATTGCCATGGCGATTATGCCAATGAGTTGACTCAATTTGTTCATACTATTATATTTATATAGACTGCTCTCAAGAGCAATATTGTTTTCTATTTTAGTGCGAAACGATTTTGTCTCGATGTTTGCGTATCACTCTTTGCATCGATACGCAGATGCTTTTACGGGAAGCCCCGATAAGAAATATAGGTAATCCGGCAGTGTGAGCGATTGCCCACACCACCGAATTTATAGTGTTATTTAAGTATTACGTTTTGATTTACAATTTTCCAAGAAAGGACGTTGATGCGTGCTGAAACGTATGATGTTGTTTCTTCAGGTTCGATAGGCTCAGTAACGATTGTGTTAGGATCGTAAACAGGAGTACCCAAGCCACTGATACCATCAACAGTGATTACATAGCTGTGGTTGCGAACCACACCCTTGATGTTGTTTGTACCAAGGTGATCGATGTCAACAGTATAGTATGCCTTGCCATTCCATGCTTGAGCACCTTCGAGAGAAGAAAGATATACGTTAACTTCATCAGCAGTCTTAGGAGTGAATGTACTACCGGCATTAACAGTGTAATACCAATTAAGCTGTGCTGCTTCTTCTGTTAAACGATACTTAATAGTGTAGCTGTCTTTACCTGAATTACCGGCAACAAAGAAATCGATATGTTCAGGAAGGATAGTGTGCTTAGTTGTTTCATCACCATAGTAGTAGTGGTCTTTCAAAGCATTTGCAATGACATTCTTAATACCGTCGAAAGTGTACATTTCAGAATAGAGACGAGCCACTTGTACAGGGTGTTGCAATTCATCCATCAATTCAGCAGCAATCACAACTTGAGTGTGCTTTTCGCCTGTATTTTCCAAGCAATAATCTGTCCTGTCAACAATATTTGTAAGACCTGCGTAAGTGAAATCTGTGTCATATTTGACGTTTACGCCGTCAGCCGCCACTGAATTAGCCCAATATGAACGATAGTAAGGCTCATCGTTCCATGTAAAGCCTAAAGTTGCGTTTTGCCATGTTGCGTCGATTTCTTTTACAAGATAAGAACGATCAAGAGTTGTGTTAACATCCCAACCTACTATACGAGCATAGATTTTTTTGCCATCAGGGCCTGTGATGCCTGTATCGAAGTTGGCAGATGTACCTTCTAATGCATCCTTGTTTTCTTTAAGAGTAATCTTCGCAGCAACACGTTCTACAAACACTTGCACCGGAGCAGACATTGCGGCAGCTTCAGATGAAGCAATGTTTTCGATAGTGATAGGAGTCGCTGTGATGACTGTGTTTGTGCCTTTGACGTATGCCGAGTTGCTCATAAGGAAGCCCTTGCTGTTTTCTACTGCCGCAGAGTAGTCTGCGAGAGTGTTGCGAAGGTTTGTCAATGAGATAGCTTCACCCGCATAGTCCCAGTTGAGCACTACAAGCATTTGAGTAGGATACTCACCTTGAAGGTTCTGAATTGTCAACACTACGTTGGTGATAGTTTCTACGTTAGGCAATTTATTGTTTGCATCTGTAATGTCTTTCACAACGTAGTTTGCTTTGTCGCTCTCAGTGATCAAAGACGCCGAGTTAAGGTTGAATGGATTACCCGATGCGTCGAAGAAGAAGAAGTGAGCAGTAGTGACTTTTTGCTCGCTTGTGTTGCCCTCTTCGTAACCACCGTCTTCAGCGCGAGTTGAAGCGTTTGCACTATTTACGCTTACAGCGATGTAGGATGTTTCAAGTTCACCTGTCCCTGCGTTTGGGTTAGGTTCGTCGTTGTTGCAACTTGCCAACAAACAACCTGCCATAAACATGGCTAATAATGACTTTTTCATAAAATAAAATTTAGATTATAAAATGTTGATTTTTAAATTAAATTTTCAATTTGATTGATTGCATTACCGGCTTCATCGATACCCAATATTTTTGCTTGGCGAAGAAGCAATAATGCCTCTTCATATTGACTGAGCAAGGCAGCATAAATGCCACGAGCATATATTGCTTCGGCTGATTGTCCGGCTTTATCGAGATGGCGTTTGGCCTGTTCGAAATCCTCGCACTGCATCTCTGAAATTGCCGCGTTAAGGTTGGCAACCTCATCATCGGGATACATCTTAACAGCCGTTTCGAAGACATAGTTTAATTCGTCACTTCCCGGCTCGTATGCCTGAGCCAATAGGTAGAATTCATTCAAGCTGAGTTTCTGTGGGTTCTCGACAAACACTCGCTTGATTTCTTCGACATCGGTGTAGATGCGTATGTTGTAGCCGATGTAATAGTCGGAGTGACGTAATGCCGGATAGCAATTCTTGAGCAAGAAGTCATACTCATCACGATATGTGCTTTTGATGAGCCATTCTTTGCGGTCTGGGTCCATATCCAAGTCGATTATGCTGATAATCTCTTTTTTGTGAGGCAGTGTCGATGTTTCGACGTATGCACGCAGACCCTCCCAATCCTCAGGCTCGTATGACGTCTTTATGAACGTTGACCCGAAATGATACAACTTCTGCACATATTCTTTGAGCGATTGAGTACGCCCCATGGCGAGTCGCGTATTATTGGAATAAGGACTTTCAGGCGAAGCATAACCCTTGATGGATAGCTCAGTGATAGTGTTGTCCTTATCGTTCTTTACAGAGTCGATAGATGCGAAGATTTTGGTCAACTCGATGCTGTTGTTGCGATAATCCGGGTGGATTTTTGTGTCGCTGACCGGGAAGTCGATGAATGCCGACCCGCTGAGCGAGCGTGTCTTGGTGACTTCTGCTTTCGGTCGCACATAGCGATAAACGGGCTTGAATGGCTCGACTTGATAGAAGCCTATAGTCATTGCTTCCTCGCGTAATAATTTGTGGCAGCAACCATAGTCTTTGCGCTCGATAGAAATGTGTGCGCCATTCATCCATTTCTCGTAGGGCTTGACAATTTTGTAGTGCAAGTCTTCCGGCATCTCTGATGCACGAAGGTTAAGCCCATTGCCTTCTGCCACCAATGGCAAACTGCTGCGCACATAGTGATAATAGCGATTGCGACCATAGTAGGCCACTCCTCCCAAGTCAAGGCTGTCGGAGCCATTAACTAATGAAAACGAGATAAGTGTCGCTTTGTCGCTTTTTACTCGCAGGTCCTCAAGATTGACCACCACAGAGACCGACATGTTTTTGCCGACACGATTGAGTTCAATCTCTTTGACAGTGATGTCTGAGACGGTCTGTGCATTTGCTGCCGGGAAAATTGCAGCTATTAATAATATAAGTGTAGTGATGTGCTTCATATCGATTAAGACTTTAGAATAAATAGACTAAATTGATGGCTGCTTTGGTGGGACCGACATAGTGATGCTCTTGTTCTTCCTCTACTTTGCGTCCGCAACCTGCACATTCAAAACGATCATACAGAGTATAGTTGTAGCCGACGCCGACCTCTAATTCGAGGTTCCACGACCGACCTAAGATGAAAGCATATCCGTAGGAAATGCCTCCACCTGCCATCCATCCTTGGTAGCGGGAGTCTGTGAGTTTGGAAAAGTCAGTGCCTAAGAACTTGATGTTGTTCTTAATGCCTCCGACATTGAACTGCCCGGCTTGAGCGTGAATACCCAAAAAGTGACCGCCGAATTTCTCGCAAAACCAATATCTGGCTTCCGGCTGAACAAACCAATGCTTCCATTTCATGTCCTTGGGCATATTCCATGCGTTAAGGTTGCCCGAGACATCCATGGTCCACTTTCGGGACATGGCAAATTCCAACCCTAAATTTGCACTTGCCGTCGCATCGTAGGCTAAATTGGTCTTTAATCCGACGTTTTGAGCCTTCGCCGGCAATAGGTTGAGCATTATTATCACTAAACCTAAAATGAGTCTGAGATTCTTTATCCCAGATGATGAATTTTGCAGTAAATACTTTTTATTGAATAGAAATTTGCTGCAAAATAGGGGGGGCTGCGTCAAATTGCTTTCTATCCTGTCTATGTACATTATAAATCCTTTCTCTGAGATGTCAAGTGTAATATTTGGCTTATGCTTGACATCGTATGTGTTTCTTCAAAACGGACTATGCCGTAATAATACTTCTTATCTGATAGATACAAGTGTTCCGCATAGCGGAGTGCTATGCGGAACAGCGTGTATTATTTCTTGGTGCGACGTACTGCGCCTGTCTTTGCTTCGATGCCTTCAGCGATGCTGTCGAAGATTTCATCGACAACGCCAAGACCGTTGATTGCGATGTATTTGCCCTCCTCCTTGTAGTATTGTTGAAGAGGCTTAGTCTGATTGTGATAGACTTGGAGACGATTTTTGATAGTGTCGATGTTGTCGTCGGCACGACCTGTCTGCTGACCACGCTTAATCATACGATCCACAAGTTCTTCTTCAGGCACTTCGAGGCCAACGACTGCGTGCAAGTCTGTGCCACGCTTTTCGAGAAGACCCTTGAGTGCTTCTGCTTGAGGGATAGTGCGTGGGAAACCATCAAACACCACACCCTTAACGTCGGCAGCATTTTGTTCCAAAACGTCGTCAAGGATTTGAATCATCAACTCGTCAGGTATCAACTGACCCTTTGAAATATAGCTGTCTGCCACTTTGCCAAGTTCGGTGCCTTGTGCTATCTGAGCTCTAAGCACTTCGCCTGTTGAGATATGAAACAAGCCATATTCGTCAATCAATTTAGCACTCTGAGTGCCCTTACCGCTACCCGGTGCTCCGAAAATTACTAAGTTCAACATTATATTAGGTTTTTGATTAATTCATTGAGTGTTATTTTATTCTTCGTCACAATTGATGTAGATTTCAGGCAAGTTGCGAGCTTTACCGTCAAGGTCGAGTCCGTAGCCGACAACAAATAGCGGCGGAATTGAAAAAGCTATGTAGTCAGGCACAAAACCTGTCTTGCTGCTTTCTTGCTTATGAAGAAGGGTTGCAAAACGGATAGATGCCGGATTGAGCTTGCGAAGGTCGTCAATCATTTTTACGGCTGTCAGACCGGTGTCAACGATGTCTTCAATGATGACGATGTCCTTGCCTTCGATGTTTTCTGACAAGCCGATGACTTGTTTGACTTCTCCGGTAGTGTTTGTGCCTTCGTAACTTGAATATTTGACAAACTGAATTTTTGAGTTAGTCATTGCTAATTCACGATATAAATCTGCCGCAAAGATAAAAGCACCATTGAGCACACAAAGAAAAATCGGAGATTTTCCTTCGTAGTCGTTACGAATTTCAGCCGCTACTCTTCGCACTTGCTCTTGAATAGTGTCAACACGTAGGAACGGCTTAAATCGGAGTCCATTGACTGTCAATATCTCATTCATGTCATTATGATTTTTAAAAAATACAATTTTCTGCAAAGGTAATAAAAAATGTAATACAGGCAATATTTAATTATTGATTATTGGTTGATTGTTGTCGGATTTCTTGATGTTTGTCAAAAACTTTATAAAAATTTAGGTTGTTATAGAAATAATTACTACTTTTGCGCTCAGATTAAGCCACGTGTTTTGTAAGTAATTGTAATAGTGGTAGTTTTAAAGAGATTTAGAATAATAAAAAAGATATTTAGAAATTATGATGTCAGCAGAGATGCTGACAGCCAATTTATGGAAAACTAAATGGATACAGAAAAGAAACCAAAAAGACCGCGTATTGGGGCCGGAGTCATGGCTCAGCAATCGGAAAGCGTAGATTCAGAAGTGCGCTATGAAAAGGTGAATTATCCTGGGGATGGAAATTACAACCAAGGAGAAAGAAACCAACGTTCAAACTACGGGGGTTATCAGCCACGTCAGCAATATGGCTACAACAATCGTCAAGGTGGCTACAATAATAACCGTCAAGGTGGTTACAACAATCGTTATAACAATAATTATGGTCAGGGCGGCTATCAACAACGTCAGTATAATGCAGTGCAAAATACTGAAGACGGTGTAAATAACATCTCTGACAATAACCAACAAGGACAAGAAAACAACTATCAGCCACGCCAAAATTATCAACCGCGTCAAGGTGGTTATCAACAACGTCAGGGTGGTTACAGTAATCATCAAAACTATAACCCAAACAGACGCAATAACTATCAGCAAAGAGGTTATAACCAAGGTGGTGATATGATGGATGGTGGTTATCAACCACGTCAAGGCGGTTACAACAATCGCCAGGGTGGCTACAACAACAATCGTCAAGGCGGCTACAATAATAATCGTCAGGGTGGTTACAATAATAACCGTCAAGGCGGCTATCAACAAAATAATCGCAAGCAAAATAATCGCAAGCAAAACAATCGTGGAAACGGCTATCTTAATGCTCAAGGCAAGACGTTTACTCCACGTCCTAAACAAATCGACTACATCCTTGAGGATATCGATCCAAGCGACGTAATGCGTTTGAATAAGTTCATGGCCAATGCGGGCGTTTGCTCTCGTCGTGAAGCTGATGAACACATCGCAGCAGGTCTTGTGAAAGTCAACGGAGAAGTAGTGACTGAACTCGGAACAAAAATCAATCGTTCTGATGTCGTTGAATACAAGGATCAAGTGGTCACTCCTGAACGCAAATGCTACATTTTGCTTAACAAACCAAAAGATTGTGTGACTACAAGCGACGATCCAAACGGACGTACAACCGTTCTCGACTTAATCAAGAACGCATGTCAAGAACGTGTTTATCCTGTCGGACGTCTTGACCGTAACACAACCGGTGTGTTGCTATTGACCAATGACGGTGATTTGGCATCGAAGCTCACTCATCCTAAATATGTGAAGAAGAAAATTTATCACGTATGGACAGATAAGGACATCACAGAAGATCACATGCAGCAAATCGCTGACGGTATTGAGCTTGAAGATGGCGAAATCCATGCAGATGCAATCAGCTATGTGACTGAAAAAGATCGTAATCAGGCAGGCATCGAAATTCACTCAGGTCGCAACCGTATCGTGCGCCGTATTTTCGAAGCACTTGGTTATCGTGTGACTAAGCTTGACCGCGTTTATTTCGCAGGCTTGACTAAGAAGAACCTTCCAAGAGGTCGTTGGAGATATTTGACTCAAGAAGAAGTTAATTTCTTGCGTAGAGGTTCGTTTGAATAAGTAATAAATTTAAATTAATCATATCGTGAGGAGGTGGATATAACCTCCTTGCGAGAAAATAATATTTTGATGGAAAATTTAAAGAGAATCAGAATATCCGAGCTTTTGACTTCAGGCGATCAGCTTGTCGGAACAAAAGTCGATGTGAAAGGTTGGGTACGCACTCGTCGTGGCAACAAGAATGTGCAGTTTGTTGCCTTAAACGATGGCTCTACTATCAAGAATGTGCAAATAGTGTTTGACCTCGCAACATTCACAGAAGAGCAACTAAAACCGATCACTACAGGCGCAAGTATCCATGTTCAAGGCGAACTCGTTGCTTCTCAGGGCAAGGGTCAAAGCGTCGAAGTGTTGGCACAAGAATTGGAAATCTATGGCACAGCAAGTGTTGAAGACTATCCGTTGCAGAAGAAAGGTCACACTCTCGAATTCCTTCGTGAGAAAGCACACCTTCGTCCACGCACAAACACCTTCGGTGCAGTGTTGAGAATTCGTCATGCCTTGGCATTCGCTGTTCATAAATTCTTCAATGACAAAGGTTTCTACTATTTCCATACTCCGCTTATCACAGCTTCTGACTGTGAAGGTGCAGGAGCTATGTTCCAGGTGACTACACTTGATGTGGAAAACCCTCCACGCACAGAGGACGGAAAAGTGGATTATACACAAGATTTCTTCGGAAAGCAAGCGAGCTTGACTGTGTCCGGTCAGCTTGAAGGCGAATTGGGCGCAACAGCATTAGGCTGTATCTACACGTTCGGCCCTACTTTCCGCGCAGAAAATTCAAACACACCTCGTCACCTCTCAGAGTTCTGGATGATTGAGCCGGAGATGTCTTTCTACGAGATTGCCGACAATATGGATCTTGCAGAAGAGTTTATCAAATATTGCATCTCATACGCTCTTGAGCATTGCGCTGATGATATCCAATTCCTTAACGATATGTTCGATAAGGAGCTAATCGAACGCCTTCACTTCGTAATCAACAATGACTTCGTTCGCTTAAGCTACACTGAAGGTATCAAGATCCTTGAAGAAAGCGGCAAGAAATTCGAATTCCCTGTTTATTGGGGTGTCGATTTGGCTTCTGAACACGAACGCTACTTGGTGGAACAACACTTCAAGAAGCCTGTAATCCTTACAGACTATCCGAAAGAAATCAAAGCGTTCTACATGAAGCTTAACGACGACGGCAAGACTGTACGCGCTATGGACGTACTCTTCCCAAAGATTGGCGAAATCATCGGTGGCTCGCAGCGTGAAGAAAGCTATGATAAGCTTGTAGCTCGCATTGAGGAATTGAATATTCCGATGAAAGATATGTGGTGGTATCTTGATACTCGTCGCTTCGGCACTGTGCCTCACTCAGGCTTCGGTCTTGGCTTCGAACGTCTCATCCTCTTCGTGACCGGTATGCAAAACATTCGCGACGTGATCCCATTCCCACGTTATCCAAATAATTGCGAATTCTAAAATTAATCACTGAACATAATGATCGGGTGAGCGAAAATTTCGCCTGCCCGATCTTTTTAATTTCTCAACACATCCGTCAATATGACTCAACAGAAAAGCCTCATCTGGTATCACTTGCTCATCGTGCTCATCGTCAGCATCTGGGGCACAACATACGTGTCAACCTCTATCTTGCTGCATGGTGGCATCGACCGTCAAGGCGAAGGTCTCGCACCTCTCCAAATCTACACCTTGCGAAGCATCATCGCTTACGCCGGGTTGCTCATCGCCTGTCATCGCCAACTATTAGCAAAGTCGGTACGCGATGAGCTGCTTTTCATCGTGCTCGGTCTGACCGGGGGCACAGTCTATTATCTTTGTGAGAACACAGCTGTCATCTACACCGATGTCTCCAATGTCTCTCTCATCGTGGCATCAATCCCCGTAGCGACAATGTTGCTCTCTGCAGCCATCTACAAGACTCGTCTGCGACTCTCGATGATACTTGGTTCCCTGATTGCCCTCAGTGGCATCGCCTGCGTCATATTTGCCGACGGAGCAAAACTCAGTGGAGGCATCGACTCATTCTGGGGCGACTTGTTGGCATTCGGTGCAGTCATCTCATGGTCGATTTATAGCCTTATATTGCCTAAACTGTTTGATAAATACTCTACGCTATTCATCACTCGCAAAGTATTCTTCTACGGCATGTTGTCGGCAGTCACCACTCTCTGTCTGAACGACCTGCCGCTTTTCCCTATCGAAACTTTGTCCAAACCGATTGTCTTGGGCAACCTCCTTTATCTCGGACTCATCGCTTCGCTCTTCTGCTTCTGGGCGTTCAATATCGGCATGGCGCGAATCGGCATTGTGACCACCAACAACTACGGCTACCTCACCCCCGTCGTGACATTCATCTCTGCCATCGTCGTTCTCGGCGACGAATTTACAGTGATCGGTGCTATCGGTGTTGTTGTTACACTCGTAGGACTTTATATTGCTCAATATAGCAAATCTCCCACCCCATAACAGATTATAAATATTTTGTCTATTATACTATTTTTTAAGCAAAGTTCATTATATTTGCACTATGAAACAAGATATAGGAATGTATGAGATAAGCAATACCGATGATATTTTCAAAGATGCACAAAATATCGTCGAGCAAACCCGCAACTATGCATATCAAGCCGTTAATATTGCTATGATTCAACGCAATTGGCTATTGGGTAAGCGTATTGCTGACGAAGAGCTACAAGGAGAGAATCGAGCAGAATACGGCAAAGAAGTTATCAATAGACTTGCAAATCATCTCACAAATCTTTATGGTAAAGGATTCTCAAAAAGCAATCTATATCAATTTGTCCAGTTTTACAAATACTTCCCTGAGATTTTCCACTCGCTGAGTGGAAAATCATTTACGCTCTCTTGGACTCATTACAGAACATTACTTAGGGTGACAGACAAAACTTCCTTCAATAGAACAACTGAAAGAAGAAATTGAACTGCAAAAGGAAATATTCCAATTGCAACAAAGTAATGACGCACCGACCAAACAATAATCAATGCAATTAATATCCTACCATGTAAACAAAACTATATTATTTGCTTCGGATACATAACATCAATTACCATTTATCCCCTATCTGCTATGGAAACAAAACTTTGGAATCGCAATTTTATTTTAGCGTGCATCGGCAATTTCCTGATGTTCTTCTCATTCTATCTGCTTGTGCCTATCTTGCCGATATATCTCGATGAAGTCTTTTCGGCATCGAAGTCGGCGATAGGGGCGATTTTGTCGTTGTATGCTCTGACAGCTTTGTTGATACGTCCTTTTAGTGGATTTATAGTAGATAGTTTTTCGCGTAAAACGGTGTTGGTGATATGCTATTTCGGCTTCTTTGCTTTTTTTGCCGGATATATAGCTGCCGGGACTTTATTACTGTTTACTATCGTCAGAAGTCTGCATGGATTTACATTCGGCGCTGTGTCGGTCGCGAGTACGACAATGGCTATTGATGTAATGCCTGCCGCGAAAAGAGGTAGTGGGATTGCCTACTATGGCGTTGCCAACAATCTCGCTATGTGCATCGGCCCGATGTCAACAATGTATTTACATCAGCACAATACGTCTTACGATATGATATTTCTGATTGCTTTGTTGGCTTGTGGTCTTGGCTTTGTCGCTGTATCATTTATCAATGCGCCTCAGAAAGAACAGCAAAAAAACAAATTGCCGTTGTCGTTAGATCGCTTTTGGCTGAAAAAGGCTTGGCTCGAAAGTTTTAATCTTATTTTTATATCGTTTTCTTACGGTTTGCTTACGACCTATCTTGCTATCTATGGGAAAGAAGAACTTGGCATCGAAAGCGGTTCCGGAACGTTCTTTTTGCTCTTTGCCGTCGGTATCATAATTTCGCGACTTGCGGCATCACATTGGATTAATAGGGGATATGTCGCAATGAATATTACCGTCGGAACAATAATTTTAACAATAGGCTATTCGATATTTACTATATGCACATCGCCGGCGGGCTACTATTCGTCGGCTTTAATCATCGGACTCGGGCAAGGTATGTTCCTACCTGCGTGTCAGACCATTTTTATCAATCTTGCGCCTAATTCACAGCGAGGAACTGCCAACTCTACTTACCTCACATCTTGGGACATCGGTGCCGGTATCGGCATAACAGCCGGTGGAACCATTGTCGATTACTTTGGCTACACAGCAGCCTTCGGCTCTGCTGCCGTTTCGGTAGCCATCGGTTTGTTGTTATTTACCCTTTTTACGGCTCGTCATTTCAGAAAGCATCGTTTAAGATAATATCAAGGCAGATTGCTATATATCCTCAAAAAGTTGTAACTTTGTCGTGGATTTATAATTTGACCTTTTATGAATAGATGGGTATTGTTTTGCGACGGCAGATTGATTGTCGAGCATGAAGGAGATATATTTAGATTGCCGTTGTCGGAAGAAGCTCCCATTCCGATTGAGGGTGAGATATTCAAATTCGGAGGAGATTGCGTAGCCGGCGCCGTTAATGGTGAGGCTGTTTTGCCACCGAATTTTGAGTCGTTGGATTTACGAGCGTCATACGCTTGTATCGCAGAAGAGGAATACATCCTTGCCGGCAAAGGTTGGGAATTATTGTTCTGGGATAGTCATACTCGTTTTTGTGGCGATTGCGGCAGCAAGATGCGTCGTCACTCTGCAATCAGTAAAATATGCAGTCGTTGTGGCAGGGAGATTTTTCCGCAATTGTCGCCTGCTGTGCTTGTGCTTGTCCGTAGGGGAGAGGAAGCGTTGCTTGTTCATGCACGCAATTTTAAACGTCCGTTTTATGGACTCGTGGCAGGTTTTGTCGAGACAGGAGAAAGCCTTGAAGAATGTGTCGCTCGCGAAGTTATGGAGGAGACCAATTTAAAGGTTAAAAATATCAAATATTTTGGTTCGCAGGCATGGCCTTACCCTGCTAATCTTATGATAGGATTTACAGCCGACTACGAAAGTGGCGAAATTAAATTTGCCGACCATGAGCTGTCGGACGGAGCATTTTTCAGTAGAGATAATCACCCCTCAATTCCGCCACCGCCAAGCTTAGCTCGAACAATGATTGACAGCTGGCTGAATGAACGTTAGCGTTTAAGAATAGTGTGTGATATAACATAGTATTGGGTAGAGTGCAATAATAAAAGAACGATGCAAGAGCAACACGCTTTTACATCGTTCTTATGATAATTGGCAGGGTATGCCGAGATTACTTATTGATTGTGTCGATAGCACGACGAACGCGTGCGATTACTTCTGATTTAGGCATAAGCTCAGTGATGTCAAACATGTGAGGACCGCGACAAGCACCGACCACAGCCAAACGGAATGCGTTCATTACAGCGCCAAGGTGGTATTCTTTCGATGCAATCCAATCCATTACGATTTTTTCTGCATTTGCAGAAGTCATGTCGTCGATGTTTTCAATCACAGAAATCAATTCTTCCATTAAGCGTGGAGTGTCTTCATTCCAACGTTTTTTGACGTCTTTTTCAGCGTATGTCTCAGGAGCTTTGAAGAAGAAGTCGCCTTGTTCCCAAAGGTCGCGCACAAAGTTGATGCGTCCTTTGACCATACCGACAGCTTTTGCAACATAGTCGATATTGACATCTGTGTAGCCTTGCTCTGCAAGCACCGGCATGAAAAGTTGAGCTAAATCCATGTTATCCATCTTGATGAGGTATTCATGGTTGAACCAAATACCTTTTTGATAGTCGAATTTAGCACCACTCTTAGAGCAGTGGGCAAATGAGAATTTAGCGATAAGTTCATCCATCGACATCATTTCAGTGTCGTCGCCCGGATTCCATCCGAGAAGAGCAAGGAAATTGACTACAGCTTCCGGAAGGTATCCTTTTTCACGATAACCACTTGAAATTTCGCCTGATTTTGGGTCATGCCATTCGAGTGGGAACACAGGGAAACCGAGTTTGTCGCCATCGCGTTTGCTTAGCTTGCCGTTTCCGACAGGCTTGAGAAGCAATGGGAGGTGGACAAATTGAGGCATTGTATCTTCCCAACCGAGGGCTTTATAAAGCAACACGTGGAGAGGAGCTGAAGGCAACCATTCTTCGCCACGGATTACGTGAGAGACTTCCATTAGGTGGTCATCAACGATGTTTGCCATGTGATATGTCGGTAGATTGTCGGCACTCTTATATAGCACTTTGTCGTCAAGAATTGATGAGTTGATGATGACTTCGCCACGAATAAGGTCATTGACCACAACGTCTTGATTTGGCTCTATAAGGAAGCGAACGACGTATTGTGCGCCTGATTCGATCAGCGCATTCACTTCATCGGCAGGCATTACCAATGAGTTGCGCATTGAGTTGCGAGTCGATGCGTCGTATTGGAAGTTTGGATGTGTTTCGCGAGCAGCATTCAATTCTTCCGGCGTGTCGAAAGCGATGTATGCTTTGCCGTCGTTGAGCAATTGATCGACGTATTGCTTGTAGATTTCTCTACGTTCGCTTTGTTTGTATGGGCCATAATTTCCACCTTCGCGAACACCCTCGTCGATGCCGATACCGAGCCAATTTAGCGATTCGTTGATGTATTCTTCAGCACCGGGCACAAAGCGTTGGCTGTCGGTGTCTTCGATGCGAAGAATCATTGAGCCTCCGTTTTGACGTGCAAAAAGGTAGTTGTATAATGCTGTACGAACACCACCGATATGAAGTGGTCCTGTCGGAGAGGGAGCAAATCTTACTCTGACTTTTCTTTCCATAATTCGTTAGATTATTTTAAATTTGTATTATTGTTTGCGTTTTATGTATTTTTTGCCATTCCAGTCATAAACCAGACTGTCGAGCATGAATAGTTTGATGATGTTGTAATCATCTTGATTGATGTGCTTATCGATTGTGAGATATGCGTGCAGGCTATTGTCTGAAGCATTGAGCCGATACTCAATGGTGCAAAATCCCACCATTTGTTCTATCTCTTTCATCGTGGTCAGGCTGCCTCTCGGAATTGAGAAGAAATCTTTCAATTGCGGGGCTTTGAAAAATTTTTCAGACTTTAACTCTTGAGCGTATTCATCGATGAATGAAATCTTGCTGTCTGCAGCTTCTCCACAGATGGTGTAAACGACTGCCGCAATTTGTTGCTCTTTGAAAGGGAGCATTTTTATTTCCATTGTGCTGACATCTGTGACTTGCACTTTTAGATAGTCGTCGGTCAAATCAATCAGATGAGATGTGCCACCGAGGTTGTTGGTCACTTTGTGAATGCTGTCGGCTTGAAGATAATAATCTGTCATGTCTCGGCGTAGTCTTGTGGGAATCAACTCAAGGATTTGCTTAGGCAATGAGCAGAAAATTTCGGTAGCGTTTTGTGCCACAAAGACAGAATCCGTCGTTTCCTGCGACAAATCGTCCGGATTTGATGCAACCGTAGGCAGACCGATACACATTAGTATCAACGACAATATTACTTTATTTAGTCTCATCACTTTTTCTTTTTGAAGATTTCGTAATTGCCGTGGTGCCTCTTTTCGGCTCTTGCCTCTCTCTTGCGCTTCTTCTGATTTGGTTGCGCCGGCTCGAAATCGAAGAAGTCGGTGGGGTATTTCTCTTTTTTGTCGCGTTTGGATTTTTTAGGAGCCTCAAAAGCCTCTTCTTGTTGGCGATTGCGACGACGCGACTTTTCTTCGTTTTCTTTTTCTTGCTTGTCGCCACGTTTGCCACGTTTTTGTCCGTAGTCTTTGCCCGGAACTGCGATTTCGGCGTATATTCTCACGCCATAGAAATTGGCGTTTTTCAGTGAGCCGACCACGCGTTTGGCGTCCTTGCTGCGAACGTCAAAGAGAGTGTAGTCGCCAAGCAAATCGATGCGTCCGATTTCTGCTTTATCGCCTTTACAATGCTTGTTGACCATCTCCATGAGATCGCCGGGGAAGAAACCATGGGCTTTGCCTAAATTAAGGAATACTCGTTCGTAGCCCTCTTCTGCTGTGCGACGGTCCTTATTCTTATTTGATGCTTTATTTTCGTTGTTGCGTTCTTTTTTGTTTGAGGTGTCGTCAAGGTCGATATTCGGCATATCCTGATAATATTTCAGCAAGCGATTTAACTCCAACGATAGGATGCGTTTGAGTAAATCTTCGCCTGACAGCCATTCGAGTTTTTTCTTGACTCCCGGGATGTATTGAGCCAACGATTCGTCATTGACATCGACGCGTTCCAATTTGTCTGCCAAATTGTAGAGCTGCTTTTCGATGATGCGTTCAGGCGACGGCACATTCTTGTGCTCAAATGTTTTGCCGATTTTTTGTTCGATCTGGCGAAGTTTGTTTTTCTCGCGAGAATGGATGATAGCGATTGAGACACCGGTCTTGTTGGCGCGTCCTGTACGTCCGGAGCGATGTGTATAGACAGCGACATCGTCGGGCAGACTATAGTTGACCACATGAGTAAGGTCATCGACATCAAGTCCGCGAGCGGCGACATCGGTTGCTACAAGCAATTGAGTCGTGTGTTCACGGAATTTTTTCATTGCATAGTCGCGTTGTGCTTGTGAGAGATCGCCATGCAGACAGTCGGCATTGTAGCCGTCGGCAATGAGCTTGTCGGCTATCTCTTGGGTGTCTTTACGAGTTCGGCAAAACACAATGCCATAGATGTTTGGATTGTGGTCGGCGACACGTTTGAGCGCGTGGTATTTGTCTTGAGCCTTAACTAAATAATAGACATGCTTTACATTTTTTGACCCTTCATTTCGTGTGCCTGCGACAAACTCCACCGGATTGTGCATGAAATTTTTTGCTATGGCTGCGATTTCTTTAGGCATTGTCGCAGAAAACATCAGCATCTTTCTGTCTTCCGGCACAAAAGTGAGTATCTCGTTAATGTCATCGATAAATCCCATGTTGAGCATTTCGTCGGCTTCGTCGAGAATTACGGTGTTGACGTCAGCCAATTTCACTTCGCCACGTTTTATCAAATCGATCAGACGTCCCGGAGTCGCAACGACTACTTGCACGCCTTTGCGTAGAGTGCGAATTTGGCTTTCAATGCTTGAGCCTCCATAGACAGGAAGTATTCGAAGATTGTCGATATATTTTGCGAAGTCTGCAAGGTCACCGGCTATTTGCAGACATAACTCGCGCGTCGGAGCGATGATTAACGCTTGTGGTGTCGTTTTGTTGCTGTCAATGCGTTGTAGAACCGGCAGACCAAAGGCTGCTGTCTTTCCTGTTCCGGTCTGTGCCAAACCGACAACGTCCCCATCTTTTTCAAGCAAATGAGGGATTACCATCTCCTGAATTGGCATCGGAGACTCAAAACCGAGCTCAGTTATCGCCTTTAAAATGTCGTTTCGTATTCCTAAATCGTCAAATGTAATCATTATGTCTATTTTGTTGCGGAATGGCAGGCAATACCACCCCATAATAAATCTGAGTGCAAATTTAATATTATTTTGCGACAATTGCTTAGATAAGTCTTTAAAGTTTTTGGATAATGTTTAAATTGTTGGCTGAGAGTAATTGTAATTGGGCGCGAAATGCAATGATGTGGCGATGAATTTTAAGGGATTTCAAATAAGCGTAATATTGTGAAAAATTTTTAAATGAGAGAGTTAGTTTTGAAAAGTCGCTAAATTGTTGTAATTTTGAGCAAAATATTTAAAACGCATGTATAACACGTCGACATTAGACGATAATTAATTAACCAATATGAAATTAAAAGCATTAACAATTGCTGCAGCGATAGCAGTCGCAGCAGGTGCTTCAGACGCATCTGCCTGCACAAATCTTATCGCAGGTAAGTATGCGACAGCCGACTCATCAGTCATGGTGACATACGCAGCAGACTCTCACAGCCTTTACGGCGAATTGTATCATCAACCGGCAGCAAAGCATCCGGCAGGAGCTATGCGCAAAGTTGTGGAATGGGACACAGGTAAATATCTCGGTGAAATTCCGGAAGTGGCTGAGACCTACAACGTAATCGGTAATATGAACGAGCACCAAGTGGTAATCGCAGAAAGTACATGGGGCGGTCGTGCCGAACTCCAAGACACTACAGGCAACTCTATCATCGACTACGGTTCGCTCATGTTCATCGCTTTGCAACGCTCAAAGACAGCTCGCGAAGCTATCGACGTGATGACATCTCTTGTGGCTGACTACGGCTATGCAAGCAGTGGCGAGTCGTTCTCTATCGCCGACAAAAACGAAGTGTGGGTGATGGAACTCATTGGTAAAGGTGCCGAAAAGGGTGCTGTATGGGTTGCAGTGCGTATCCCTGACAACGCTATTTCAGGTCACGCCAACCACCCTCGTATCCATAAGGTAAATTTCAAAGACAAAAAGAATGTGCGTTACTCTAAGGACGTCGTAGATTTCGCTCGCAAGCGTGGATGGTACGAAGGTAAGGATGAAGACTTCTCGTTTGCAATGACTTACGGCGAATGGGACTACGGTTCATTCCGCGGTTGCGATGCTCGCGTATGGAGCTACTTCCGTCATTTCAGCAAGGATGCAGAAAAATATTACGCATGGTGCAACGGTGAATCGACAGAGCCAATGCCTCTCTATATCATTCCTGATCGTAAGGTGACACTTGCCGATATGCAAGAACGTATGCGCGACCACTTTGAAGGCACTCCTTTCGATATGAACAACGACCTCGGTGCAGGCCCTAACCATGTGCCTTACCGCTGGCGTCCGATGTACTACGAAGTAGATGGCAAAAAATATCTTCACGAACGCGCTGTCGCTACACAGCAGACAGGTTGGAGCTTCGTGAGCCAATCACGCTCTTATCTCCCTGACGCTGTGGGTGGTGTGCTTTGGTTTGGTACTGACGATGCAAACACTTGTGTCTATATGCCTTTCTACTGCTCAATGACTGAAATTCCTCTCGAAGTGCGTCATGGCAATGGCGATATGAATACATTCTCATGGACTTCAAACTTCTGGATGAACTCATGGGTGGCTAATCAAGCATACAATCGCTATGACCTTATGATTGGCGATATTCGCAAAGTGCAAGGTGAGTTGGAAAACAAATTCCAAACATCTCGTGCCGACCACGAACAAGAACTTCAACGCCTCCTAATGAGCGACCACTCGGCATTCGTAAACGCTGTAAATGCACATGGTGCTGCTGTGGCAAATGAAGCAACAGAGGCTTACAAAGAGTTGGGCCAATATCTTCTTGTGCGTTTCATGGACGGCAACATGAAGAAGGTGGACGAAAATGGCAACTTCATTTATAGCGAAGACGGTATGCCTATCTACCCTGAATTCCCGGGTTACAACCAAGAATATTTCGATAACATCGTTAAATCGACAGGCGACCACTTCCGCTACAAAGAAAATAGCGAAATACCGGTGCTTAAAGACAGAAAGTAATTCTGATAGTACGATATGACAAAAGACGGAAGCCAATTGCGACTTCCGTCTTTTTTATGACCTATACGCTTCTTTTTAAGCTGAAAATATACAAAATCGCAGCTCATAATTCGATAAGAATATGCCTCGAAATGAATATAAAAAGCATAGAACGTCTTGGTTGTGAAGATACTCTACTGAATCATAGATGGGTTCTAAATTTGTGTAAATGAAGGCACAAATTGAATACCAAGTATGCCGGCAATTCTAAAGAAACTTGATAATTGAATATCAGCCTTACCTCGCTCAACTCTCGCTATATAACTTTGTTCACGACCAAGTTTCTCTGCGACTTCCTTTTGTGTCAGATTTAATTCCTTTCGGCGTTCTTTAAACATATTTCCATAAAACCACGCTAAAGATTGTTCGTCAAAATCATTGCGTGATTCAGTGCCATGTTCACCATATTTCTCATTAAGCATTTGGTTGGTGGTGGACAATTTTGCTAATTTAGTTTCATCAATCTTTATCATAATTCAAGGTCTTTTAATATTTTTTCTGCGATATTTATTTGTTTGCGATAATCCTTTTCCGATTTTTTTAGAAATCCGTTCAAAAGAATTATTCGTGTTGATTGTATGATGTTATCGTGGTCTATTGCAAATAACACGGTGCGATATTCGTTTGTTCCTACCGACACTCTAAGTTCGTACAATTCTGTGTTTACAAGCCGTTTGACAAACTTCGTCGGTAAGGCATAAACTGTTTGGATTACGTTAAAAACATGATCAAACTTAACCTTTTCGTGTTTGATAAGTCATCATAAAATTGTTCAAATTCATGCGACTTATATATGATACGAATATCTGTTTTATTTGCCTCTTCTCTATTTATAGTGCAAATATAACTAATTGATTATATCTAAACAAATATTTGGCTAAAAAAGTGCTAAATAACTATTGTTTTGAGTAGTTATAATCGTAAAACTCCACTTCAAGTAAAATGTAATATCAATATTTTTTGGATGCGATAAAAAATATTTTAAAAATTTTATTGTGATTTTTTTGTGGATTAAAAACTTTTGCGTACCTTTGCACTCGCAAAAGCCCAGATGGCGGAATCGGTAGACGCGCTGGTCTCAAACACCAGTGGGGCAACCCATCCCGGTTCGATCCCGGGTCTGGGTACTAAGTACCAAAGTAAATCCCTTGTAAACAAAGAGTTTATGAGGGTTTTCTTTTTTATATTTGTTTGTACACAGATATTTATATCTCTGTATAATTAGTTTTATTGAAATAAACTGATTAACTTTGTGGCAAATAATAAGATAGTATGGCTACGGAAATTGTATTGGCTGTGCTTGTAGGCGTGGTGTTGGTGCCGATGAGCGCGGTGTTGATACTTTTGGGTGTAACAATCCTCAAGGGTAAAGGCGATATGCTTATCTCCGGCTATAACACACTGCCTGCTGAGAAAAAAGCACAATACGATATCAAACGTCTGCGTCGCGTAACAGCTGTGCTACTATTTGTGATAGCGATTATGCTATCCTTCTATGAACTATGTATATCGACCCTCGATGAGAGTCAATTGGCAGTGGCAACTATAGTTCTGACAGTAGTCATCATCGCGACCTGTATAATCGGAGTCATATTGATGAACACTTATTGCAAAAGGAAATAAATAACTAATTCATAGATATGGAAATTTTACAAGCTACAATGGAAGACTTCGACGGTATCGTCAAGTTGCTTAAGACTTATCACGTGGACTACATCTCTGCAGAAGATAAGAAAGATGGATTTGTGACAACCAACCTCACCGACGAGCAATTGCGCCGTCTCATCGAGGAAGAAAACGGCGTGACTATCGCTAAAGAAAATGGTCGCGTCTATGCCTTCGCACTCGCTGCTTCTTGGGACTACTGGAAAGAATGGCCACTATTTGAATACATGATCGAGCGCCTCGAAGACTACCAACTCGACGGAGTTACTATCACAAAAGAAAATTCATACCAATACGGACCTATCTGCATCGACAAATCAGTAAGAGGCACAGGTTTGTTTGAAAAGGTGTTCTTCGCATCGTTGGCAAGCATGAAAGATCGCTTCCCTATCATGGCAACCTTCATCAACAAAATCAATCCTCGCTCATACGCTGCTCACACTCGCAAGGTGCACACCACAGAAGCAGGTACATTCCAATTCAACAACAACAACTATTTCCTAATGTCTTGCTCTACATCGATGCAGCCTGAATAATAGTTAATAATAATATAGAAAGATATGACAGACATCCCAAAATGCCCAAAATGTGGCGGTGAATACACTTATTTTGATGGTTCGCTATATGTGTGCCCTGATTGTGGTCACGAGTTTGGCTCGGCAGAAGATGCAGAAGATGCAGCGACAGTGGCAAAAGACAGCAATGGCGCAGAACTATTCGACGGCGACGCAGTGGTTGTAATCAAAGACCTGAAAGTTAAAGGTTCGTCGATGGTAATCAAACGTGGTACGAAAGTTAAGAGCATCCGTCTTACTGAAAACCCTGAAGAAGTAGATTGCAAGATCGACGGCAGCAGCATCGTGCTCAAAACTTGCTTCCTCAAGAAATAATACAGTTACAATAAGAATTATACGTCTATTTTATAAGAAAATAGATAAGACTAATAAAGGTCAGCGGGATAGGTGGATAAATACCTGTCCCGCTGATTTTTTTGTATTGACCCAATTATTATTTCTATTTTAATTTTTTGCCACTTCGATCTATAAATATGGAATATCCATCAAAATCTCTAAGTTCGACAGTGCCATTGCTTTTTTCAGAGACATATCTATATTTAATAGGAGTTATAAGCTCTCCTTTTTCGTCAAGAATACCTTTTTTGCCGTCTTTGATACATTCGCTAATATTGGAATCATCGATGTGATTTATGCCGGTATAGATATAATCTTGAATGACTTTGCCCGGAGCAACAACCCCCCATAGATCATTATCAGCTTTTACTATGTATAGATTAGAAACATTGTTATTAGGATTATACGTCTTTATTTCACGATATATGCAAGGTATTACTAATTGACCTGATGTGTTGATAACACCATATTTGTCGTTGAGTTTAACTATAGCACAGCCGAATCTGAAGTCGTAAGCTTTTTCAAATTGGGCGGCAATAATCATTTGACCATCACTATCGACATATCCATATTTAGCTCCATCTCGAGCTAAAGCCAAACCGGAGCACAGACTGCCGACAATCTGAATAGACGGAGCAGTTTTATCAATGCGCTTACCCAATTCCTCCTGCGATTCTTTCAGTTCGTTATAAGAATGAAGCAGATTATACATCTTTTCCGACATATCAAGTCTCAGTGTCAGTAACATGTTTTCAAGCGAGTCAACCTCGTTAGAAAGATGAGATATCTGAATTTCAAGGTGTTCTACTTTTTCATGTAGTAATTCCAAAGGTCCCTTTTTCTTAGCTGATGCGATTGGAGTTACAATAGTGAGAGCGCAAACGATAACGATTAATTTATGAGTATTCATTAATTATTATTATGTTTTAGTGTGTTAATAGATATGAGAAAAGGCATGCTTAGCATGCCTTTTAGGTAATTTCTTAATATTCTTCTTCGTCAAAGAAGAAGTCTTCTTTGCTTGGGTAGTCAGGCCAGATGTCTTCGATACACTCGTAAGTTTCGCCTTCGTCTTCCATTTCTTGAAGGTTTTCGATTACTTCAAGTGGTGCGCCGCTACGTTGAGCGAAGTCGATAAGCTCTTCGCGAGTAGCCGGCCATGGTGCATCTTCAAGTTTAGATGCCAATTCAAGAGTCCAATACATAATATGTCCTATTTAAATTTGTTCTACAATTTGAAAAATCGCGCGAAGTTACAAATTTTTGGTCAAACAGCAACTATATCGCGCAATTTTTTTGCTACATATCTTTGTCCCAGATGATTTCTGCGACGCCTTCGAGGTGGTTGAAGTGTCGAGCGAGGAGGAAAAGATAGTCGCTCAATCGGTTGAAGTAGGTCATTACGACCGGATCGACGTGGGCAGTCTCAGCGAGGTCGAGAATGCGTCGTTCTGCGCGACGGCAGACTGTGCGTGCCATGTGTGCGTATGAGGCAGACAGCGATCCTCCCGGCAATACGAATGCTCGGATTTTAGGGGTGTTTTCATCGAGATAGTCGCACCATGCTTCCACCTTGGTTGTGTCTTCTTCGCAAAGTCCCCATGCGCTCTGAGGATTTTCGGCGTCCGACTCTGAAGCGAGGTAGCCACCGATGTTGAACAGCTTGTTTTGCACCACGAGCAGTTGCGATTTAATCTCTTCGGTCACGCCCGGCGCAGCAGCGACCACTCCCAATGCAGCAGAAAATTCATCGACTGTGCCGTATGCTTCGATGCGAATACAATTTTTCTTTACGCGCTGACCTCCGACAAGGGAAGTTGTGCCGAGGTCGCCTGTGCGAGTATATACGTTGCTTTTAGCCATAATCAATAGTAAATTTTTTATAATATATCTAAAGGGAACTTCTATAAATTCCCGGATTTAGTTGTTGCTTTAGCTTTGGGAGCTACCTTTTGTGTGCTCTATGTTTTTGACTGGTGTCTTTTCGCCTTTAACTCAGTCGTATAGCTCGCTATACTCCTTGCGTTAAAAACAAAAATCACCTCAGTCAAAATTCATAAATCATCACAAAGCAATTTATAGAAGTTCCCTAAATGAAATAACGAAGAAATCGGTGGATTGTTGCAAGCTTACGCGATTTTTAGTAACTTCGCAACAAATTATCAAATAAGATGGAACAATATATCGTATCGGCTCGAAAATACCGCCCGTCATCGTTTAAGACGGTGGTGGGGCAAAAATCATTGACTGCAACATTAAAGAACGCGATTGATTCAGATCGCCTTGCTCAAGCATATCTGTTTTGTGGTCCAAGAGGTGTGGGTAAAACTTCATGTGCGCGAATTTTTGCCAAGACGATAAATTGTTTGCATCCGACAGCAGAAGGCGAGGCTTGCAATGAGTGTGAATCATGCAGAGCATTCAATGAGGGGCGCTCGCTCAATATTGTGGAGCTTGATGCGGCATCGAATAATTCGGTGGACGATATTCGTAATCTGACGGATCAGGTCAGAGTACCTCCACAATTAGGAAAATATCGTGTCTTTATCATTGATGAGGTTCACATGTTGTCGGTGGCAGCGTTCAATGCCTTTCTGAAGACTCTCGAAGAACCACCGAAATATGTGATATTTATATTGGCAACCACCGAAAAGCATAAGGTGATTCCGACGATATTGAGCCGTTGTCAGATATATGATTTCACAAGAATTACTATCAACGATATAGTGGAGCATTTGTCGTATGTGGCTTCCGAAGAAGGTATCACGGCAGAACCGGCTGCATTAAACGTCATCGCTCAAAAGGCAGATGGCGCAATGCGTGATGCGTTGTCGATTTTCGACCAAGTGGCGGCTTCGTCGATGAATAATATCACTTATCAGTCGGCAATAGCTAACCTTAATGTGCTTGATTATGAGTATTATTTCCGATTGGTCGATGCTTTCTTGCAAGGCAATGTGGTCGATTCGTTGCTAATCTATAAGGAGGTTAGAGACAACGGTTTTGATTCATTGTTTTTTGTCAATGGATTGGCAAATCATATCAGAGACTTGATGGTTGCAGCCGATCCGCGAACGCTTCCATTGCTTGAAGTCAGCAACGAGGTGGGAGAAAAATATGTGGAGCAGGCTAAACGAGTGCATCCAAAATGGTGTTATGCTGCTATGGAGCATTGCAATAGTTGCGACTTGAACTATCGTACATCGACCAACAAGCAATTTTTGGTTGAACTAACGCTGATTCGCCTATGTCAACTGATAGGAGGTGCGCCGGTGACTAACTCGGAAAGCAAACCGATGTCGCCCGTAAAACCGACTTCATCAGTCCCACAATCCGTCTTTCAGGGGAGCCTGCCGTCGCAGCCGGCAGGAACGGCAATGCCGACAGCTCAGGAATCTCGTCTGTCGCAATCTCCTAAGGTGTCAACGCAAAGAGTAGAGTTGCCACAAACAAAAGAGGTGAAAGCTCCGGCAAAGCGTACATCGATGCGTATCTCCGACATTATGAGCGACTCCAAAGAGGAAACGGAGAGGGAGAATAAGACGCTAAGAAATAAGCCTATAATCTACGATGAACTGAAAGATTTGTGGTTTCAATTCATCTATCAGCATCCGGAGATGCATATCGTTGTCAATGCTATGCGTAATGCAATCCCGGAGTGTGTCGGTGATTCATTATATAAGATAATGGTTGATAATCCGGCGCAGATGCAGGCGATAGAACAATCGATGGGCGAAATTCTCTCATTTATGCGCAACGGATTGGAAAACGATATGTTTGCACTAAATATCGACATAACGCCCAATATCGTAAAGGAACGCATGATGACCCCGATAGAGTTTATCAATAAATTGATGGATGAAAATCCGGTCATTTCTGAAGGCTTGCGCAGATTTAATGCAGAGATAGTATAGCGATTTCAAATAAAATTAAAAAAACAACGAAAAATGATAGATGTAATATTATTAATATTAGGATTGGTATTAATTCTAATAGGCGCTAATGCTTTGACTGACGGAGCATCGGCAGTCGCAAAGCGTTTCGGAATTTCAGATTTGGTGATAGGTTTGACGGTAGTCGCATTTGGTACGTCAGCGCCGGAATTAGTGGTCAGTGTAATGGCAGCAATTAATGGCAGTGCCGAACTTGCGTTGGGTAATGTCATCGGTAGTAACATTTTCAATATATTTGCTATTGTCGGATGTACTGCTTTGGTTATGCCGATAACAGTCGGAAAGGGTACGATGAGCAAGGAAATACCATTGGTAATATTGAGTGCGCTGGTGATATGGTTGATGTCGAGCGATTGTCTGTTTGATGGCGCCGATGCCAATGTAGTCAGTCGAATTGACGGTCTTGTATTGCTCGGATTTTTTGCAATCTTTATGCGCTATACGTTCTCTATAGCGAAAGATGCTCCGGCTGAAGAGCAACAAGAAGTGAAGTCGATGCCACTGTTGAAAGCTATTTTATGGATTGTCGGTGGATTATTGGGATTGATATTCGGAGGGCAAATGTTTGTCAATGGGGCGAGTGGAATAGCACGTTCGCTTGGCGTTAGCGAATCGGTAATAGGGTTGACGCTTGTCGCTGCCGGAACATCGTTGCCGGAACTTGCGACATCGGTTGTCGCTGCAATAAAGAAAAATCCGGGAATAGCGATTGGTAATGTAATAGGCAGTTGCTTGTTTAATGTCTTTATGATTGTTGGCACAGCAGCTACTATAGCGCCATTGCCATTGAGTGGAATATCGCAAGTGGATTTGCTGACATACGTCGGAGCTGCATTGCTATTATGGATTTGTGGATTGGTAATTGGAAATAGAAAGATAACACGAGCAGAGGGTGCTCTGATGGTGTTGTGCTATGTCGCATATACGGCATGGTTGTTAATGCAATTGTGATGAAGAAAAGTTATATACGCATATTATTAGCGTTGTCATTCATATCGGTGTTGTCATCTTGTGGAGGGAATAAATCGCACAATGCTGATACGATATTGAGCGACACAATAGCACGCGAAGCGGCTGAAGAGCAAATCGTGTTTGAATCGCCTGATTTGAGGTGGAAAGATTTATGTGGGCATGTCAAAATATGCGTGACCAAGCGATTTTCGGCGTTTAAGAGGGATTCGGTGTATGTAGCAAAAAGCGTAGATCCCGAATCGTATGATACTATTTGTTTCAATCCGAAAGGACAGGTGGAACGAATAGTGATGCGGGCAAATTATAATGACGAAGATTTGTTAATTCAAAACACAACGCTTGTCTATGATGAAAATGGAGAGTGTGTCGAAGGATATGATATGCTGTCGCAAGATGAGGTGTTTAATGTCAGCCTGAATCGAAATGAAGACGGCTATTTGACAGGACTTCTGCGCTTGCGTCCTGATGATGATGTCGTGGTGTTTGGAGATGAGGTGGAATGGAAAGATAATCGCATTTCGAAATACACATATATAGAATATGATATGTCGTCAACATGGCAGAGAAGATATGATGAGCAAGGAAAATTGATAGAGGAGCAAACCACATACGTCAGTGTAGAAGAGGGAGGCGAAAACAATCTGAAGTATGGCTATGTAGCTGTTGACTCATTAGGCAATTGGACAGAGCGATACATCATAAACGAGTATGTGAATATAGATTATAATGTGGAGACAGGTCGCGAAACGCGAATGACTCAACCGCCGACATATTTTGTTGAGCGACGTGAGATTGTCTATTTTTGATAGAAAAATCAGAGAAATATAAAAACAACAGGTGCTTTAATGGTTAAATATTTTTAAAAAACATTAATAAATCTTATTATATTAATAAAAGTCAAGAATTATCCATTCGATATAGAGGAATAATTGTTAACTTTGTAACCGATTCCGGAGGGGGCAATTTGTCTCCTCCGTTGTTTTACAGTTAATTGCTGTGCGCAGTCGGTTTTTGAAAAAGGAAATCGGATTGCGTTCAGTCGTTTGTTACCAAAAAAATAGAGATATGATAGAAAAGGCAAAATTAATAGATTTTATTGAGACGTATTTGTCGTCGGGTGACTATTTCTTGGTAGATGTCATAGTTTCGTCAGATAATTGTATCAAGGTCGAAATCGATCACGCAGAAGGTGTCGATATAGATTATTGTGTAGGCTTGACACGTGCTATCGAGGTTGCCTTTGATCGTGAAGAAGAAGACTACGAATTGGAAGTCGGATCGGCAGGGTTGACATCTCCGTTTAAGGTAAAAGGTCAGTATGTTAAGAACATCGGCAACGAGGTCGAAGTTCTTGCAGCCGACGGAAAGAAATACAAAGGAGTCTTGAAGGAAGTCACTGATGAGGGTTTTGTGATCGTCGGTGAGGAAAAAGTGAAAAAAGAAGGGGCAAAACGACCTGTATTGGAAGAAGTGTCTCGTGAGTTTAAGTATAATCAAGTAAAAAGTACAAAATATCTACTTCAATTTTAAAATCTATGGCAAAGAAAGAAGAGACTATTAACATGGTCGATCGGTTCGCCGAATTTAAAGAGCTTAAAAATATCGACAAGACAACGATGATCAGCGTTCTTGAAGAATCATTCCGTAATGTCTTGGCGAAGATGTTTGGTTCAGACGAAAACTTTGACGTAATCATGAACCCCGACAAAGGAGACTGTGAGATATATCAAAATCTTGAAGTTGTTGCCGATGGCGAGGTTGAAAACGAAGATATGCAAATCGGCTTGTCGGATGCTCGCGAAATCGACTCAGAATGTGAGATTGGTGAGGATGTGGCAAAGCGTATATACTTTGAGAAGTTTGGCCGTCGCGCAATTTTGAATTTGCGCCAAACACTTCAATCAAAGATTCTTGATTTGCAAAAAGATGCTGTTTATTCTAAGTTTAAAGAGCTTGAAGGCGAGGTAATCGTTGGTGAAGTGCATCAGATATGGAAAAAAGAGATGCTTCTTCTCGATGAGGACCAGAATGAATTGATAATGCCGAAAGAAGAGCAAATCCCAAGCGATTTCTTCCACAAAGGTGATATGGTTCGTGCCGTAGTTAAACGAGTGGATAATCCGAACAACAATCCGAAGGTGATAGTGTCTCGCACAGATGAACGTTTCCTTCGTCGTCTGTTTGAGCAAGAAGTGCCTGAAATTCATGACGGATTGATTACAATTAAGAGCGTGGCTCGTATTCCGGGCGAACGTGCGAAAATATCAGTTGAAAGCTACGACGACAGAATTGACCCGGTCGGTGCATGTGTCGGTGTTAAGGGTAGCCGTATTCATGGTATCGTTAGAGAGCTTCGCAATGAGAATATCGACGTTATCAACTACACAAGCAATGCTCAGCTTTATATTCAACGTGCATTGAGCCCTGCTAAAATCTCATCAATTCGTCTTAACGAAGAAGAGAACAAGGCAGAAGTGTTCTTGCAGCCGGAAGAAGTGTCATTGGCTATCGGTAAGGGAGGTCTTAACATTCGCCTTGCATCAATGCTTACAGGCTTTACAATTGATGTATATCGCGACCTTGATGCCGGTGAAGAAGACATCTATTTGGATGAATTTAGCGATGAAATCGATGTGTGGGTAATCGAAGCATTGAAGAACTTGGGTCTTGGCACAGCTAAGGCTGTATTGAATGCTCCTCGTGAAATCCTTATTGAGCAAGCAGACCTTGAAGAAGATACTGTAGATCATCTCTTAGAGGTGTTGAAGGCAGAATTTGACGATTAATCGATATAGCGATTTGTACCCCATTAATTAATTTAATAATAATTCACAACAGTATATATGCCAACAAAAATAAGTAAAGTAGCAAAAGACCTTAACGTCGGTGTCAACACCGCTGTAGAATTTCTTCGTAAGCATAATGTCGAAGTAGAAGACAATCCCAATGCACGCATCGATGATGCTGCAGTGGAAATGCTTATTAAGGAATACAGCAAAGACAAAGACTTTAAGGAACAACTTAATAAGTACACAACCACGAGAAAAGAAGAGAAAAAAACTGCAAAAGCTGTGAAGGGAAAACCTGAAGAGGTGAAAACAAAAATCCCTGAAACTAAGGGTCCAAAGGTGGTCGGTAAGGTCGATTTGGATAGCAAAGGCAATGTGGTGGCGCAAAAGCAAGCTGAAAAACCTGTTGTGAAAGAAGTTAAGGAGGTAAAAGCTGAGGTCAAGGAATCAAAGCCTGAAGTTAAGCCGGCTCCGAAACAAGAAGCAGCACCACAAGTAAAGCCTGCTGCGCCGGTCGTAGTTGAGCCAAAGCCTGTGGTGAGTGCTCCTAAGGTTGAAGAAAATAAAGAACAGCCTAAAGAAGTGAATAAAGAAAAGAAGGAGGACGAAGTGTTCCGTCCTACACCGGTTGTGCAAGGACCACAATTGAAGGTGCTTGGTTCAATCGATTTGTCGGCAATTAATCAATCGACTCGTCCTAAAAAGAAAAGCAAAGAAGAGCGTCGTCGCGAACGTATTGACAAAAGCAAAGCGACAAATGCTGCAAATGCTCAGTCGGCAGGTGCATCTTCGGCTAATCCGGACAAGAAGAAACGCAAACGCATAGGCAAAGAAAAAGTTGATATTGAAAAGACTGCAAACCAACCCGGATTTGGCGCTGACCAAAAACAAGGTGGCAAACCGAAAAATGCAGGACAAAACAACAATGCTAACAATCAGCCTAAAAACGACAAGAAAAACCGTAATAAACAACGCCCTATAAAAGTCGAAATTAAGGAAGAAGACGTTCAAAAGCAAGTGAAAGAAACTCTTGCACGTCTTACCAACAAACAGACTAAGAAGAGTGTAAAATGGCGTAAAGAAAAGCGCGAAGAAATGCACAATCGTGAATTGGAGCAGGCAGAACGCGCAGCAGCAGAAAGCAAAATCATCAAGATTACAGAATTCGTTACGGCAAATGACTTGGCAAATCTTATGGAGGTGCCTATCAACAACGTCATTGCTACATGTATGAATATCGGCGTAATGGTGTCGATCAACCAACGTCTTGATGCTGAAACTATCAATATCGTTGCTGAAGAATTCGGTTTCACTACAGAATATGTGAGTGCAGAAGTTTCGGAAGCAATCACCAACGAAGAGGATGCTGAAGAAGATCTTCTCCCACGTTCTCCAATTGTGACTGTGATGGGTCACGTTGACCACGGTAAGACCTCATTGCTCGACTACATCCGTAAGGCAAACGTTATCGCCGGTGAAGCCGGTGGTATCACACAGCACATCGGTGCTTACAGCGTAGAGCTCAGCGATGGTCGCCACATCACATTCCTCGATACTCCGGGTCACGAAGCCTTCACAGCGATGCGTGCTCGTGGTGCGAAAGTGACAGACTTGGCTATCATTATCGTTGCAGCCGATGACGACGTGATGCCTCAGACTGTCGAAGCAATCAACCACGCTTCAGCAGCAGGTGTGCCTATCGTCTTTGCTATCAATAAGATAGATAAGCCGACTGCAAACCCTGATAAGATTAAGGAGCAACTTTCTGCCATGAACTACCTCGTGGAAGATTGGGGTGGTAAGTATCAATCGCAAGATATTTCTGCAAAGAAAGGTCTTGGCGTCGAAGAATTGATGGAGAAGGTGCTTCTCGAAGCGGAAATGCTCGACCTTAAGGCTAATCCTAATCGTAAGGCTGTCGGCTCTATCATCGAATCGTCGCTCGACAAGGGTCGTGGTTATGTGGCTACAGTGCTTGTGCAAAACGGTACGCTCAAAGTCGGTGACGTAGTGCTTGCCGGTACTCACTATGGTAAGGTGAAAGCTATGTTCAATGAGCGTAACCAACGCGTCAAAGAGGCAGCTCCTGCGACGCCGGTGCTTATCCTCGGTCTTAACGGTGCTCCTACTGCCGGCGATACATTCAACGTCCTTGAGACAGAACAAGAAGCACGCGAAATTGCTAATAAACGTGAGCAATTGCAACGCGAACTTGCTAACCGTACCAAGAAACGTGTCGGTCTTGAAGAACTCGGACGCCGTCGTGCATTGGATGACTTTCATGAACTCAATCTTATCGTCAAAGGTGACGTGGACGGTTCTATTGAAGCGCTTTCCGACTCACTCATCAAGCTATCGACAGAAGAGGTTCAAGTCAACGTTATCCACAAAGGTGTCGGCGCGATTTCAGAGAGCGATGTGACTTTGGCGGCAGCTTCTGATGCTATCATTATCGGTTTCCAAGTGCGTCCTTCTGCGGCAGCTCGCAGAGAGGCAGAAAAAGAAGGTGTCGAAATACGTCTTTACTCTGTCATCTATAAGGCTATCGAAGAGGTTACAGACGCTATGGAAGGTATGCTTTCTCCGGATATCAAGGAAGAAGTCATCGGTATGGCAGAAGTGCTCCAGACATATCACATCTCAAAGGTCGGTACTATTGCCGGAGCTATCGTGCGTGACGGTAAGCTTAAGAGCCGTTGCAAGATTCGTCTCATTCGTGACGGTATCGTTAAATATACAGGTGAACTCGGTTCGCTCAAACGCTTTAAGGACGATGCGAAAGAAGTGCTCACAGGCTACGACTGCGGTCTCAGCATTCAGGGCTACAACGACCTTAAAGAAGGCGATATGATCGAAGCATACGAAGAAGTAGAAGTTAAGAAGACACTCTGATGTACGTCTTTATCAACATAGGATCCAATAAGGGCGATCGTCGTCTTAATTTGAGTCGTGCGATGCGTGGTGTCGGTCACGAATTCGGATTGTTTGAAATGTCGCATGCCATTGAGTCGGAGCCTTGGGGCTTTGAATCGAATGCGAGATTTCTCAATGTCGGTATTATGTTTCAGACCGATCTTCAGCCTTTGGAGGTGCTTGACATCTTGCAAGGTATTGAAAAATCGATATCGCCTGACTCACATAGAGATAGTAAGGGAAACTATATCGACCGAGTGATAGATATTGATATAGTGGCGATTGATGAGCAAGTGATTGATGATGAGCGATTGAAAGTGCCGCATCCTTGTCTTGCAGAACGTCGTTTCTTTCTTGAGCCTATGAATGAGATAGCGCCTGACTGGCGACATCCTGTGACCGGCAAAAATGCAGCAGAAATGCTCGCCGAATTGTAATAGAATCGCATCAAATACAAATACAAAGCAAAGGGGTATCGCAACGATACCCCTTTGCTTTTAGATTATTGGTGTCTGATAAAAACCTATCAATACGTCTTAAAATCTGACTCTGATGTCGGCAAAGACATTGCGTGGGGAATCGATGAAATACAATGGTCCGTTGGCTCCGAGCATGCCGTTGGAGTAGCTTTGATTATTGAAGACGTTGTTGAGATAAATGCCTGCTGTAATATTGCGATATGTGTAGGCAAGTGATATGTTAAATCGTAGCGACGGCTTGATGAGGTATAAGTTGCTGAGGTCGAAATATATACTGCTGCGATAGCGCATGCCGACGCCGATGTCGAATCCGGCAATTTGGTAGCCGACTTCTTGGTTGACAATCCATGACGGACTGAGAACATGATTGAAAGTCGCTCCTTCGTGTTTGACGTGGTTGATAGAGTAGCTGCTATTGTTGGTCAATCGCAGAGAGGCTATCGGATAGTATTCTGCAGATATTTCGATACCGCTTCGATAGCTTTGTGCAGCGTTGACGTGGATAGGCTGTCCATTTGGTCCGATAGCTCCGTTTAGAATCAATTCGTCGGAGAAATTCATGTGGTAAAGATTGATATTTGCCGTAAGATTTTGCAGATTAATATTGTAGCCGACTTCATAGTCGATCACCCTTTCTGCCTGAGTAGTGTGAAGGTAGGTGAAATATTCTTCGCCTCCAAACATATCGCTGCGTGAAGGCTCACGATGAGTTTGTGTTGCGCTCATATACAGAGAGTTGTGTCGGTTGATATTCCAACGAACATTGGCTGACCAATTGAGGAAATTCCAATTAATGCGCTCGAAAGGAGTTTCTCCTCGATAGTCGAAATCTGCATGGCGATATTGAACGTTTGCACCTATCGAAAGATTGCGATAGGAGTATGATCCTTTGACGAAAAGGCTGATGTCGTTTTTATATCCTGTGTTGTCCCATAGCAACCCTTCTTGAAGATTGTTTGTCCCTTGGTGCAGACGATTGAATGTCGAGGCATTTATCCCTGCTGTCACTTCGAAAGGATAAAGGTAGAACTTGGGAGCAATGTTACCTCCGATATAGTGGAAGCGTTGATAGTATTTGTCGATTTCACCCGTTTCAGTCCAATTGGTGTCATAGACATTGCGCATATAATTGTCGAGGTCGAATGTATAGTAGCCGTCAGCGAAATTATAGTAGGCAGAGGCAGTAAGAGTGACGATGTCGGAAAGAATACCACAATATTGCAATTTGTTGATATTCTGGATATAGTGGTCTTTTTCAGCTTCGCTACAGCCGTTGCTTCGTGGGTCGAGGGCTATATCTTCGGCTGAAGAGCCTACCCATGCCATCCCGTTGCGAGACTGACCGACAAAACTTAGCAGATCTATTCTGTGTCGAGAGTTGAAGAAGTAACCGAGTTTGACAAAAGCTGATTGAGCATTGTTGTAGGCATGGTGTCGATATCCGTCGCTTTGTTGGTGGCTCACTTTGAAGTGTCCGGCAAATTTGCCTTTAAGTCCGGTGTTGTACTCGGCGCTGAGCTTTAGGGTGTTGAAACTACCGTAACCGGCGTAGGCGCTTGATGTGGTGTCGCTTTTCAAGTTGACTGATTCGAAATTAACGCTGCCGGCATATCCTGCCACCCCGTTGTTGGCTATGCTGGTGTTGTTTTCCACTTTGATAGAGTGCATACTCGACAAAAAATCGGGAAAATTTGAGAAATAGACACCCATATCTTCGCCGTCGTTTAGCGGCATTCCGTCGAGGGTGATATTGATGCGACTTTGATCCATTCCTCGAATTCTGATGTAGGAGTAGCCATATTCGTTGCCGGTGTCGCTATATGAAAAAACGGAAGGCATTCGGGCAATGACAGATGTCGGTTCCTGACCTCTGTTTTGCGTAGTGATTTCATCGCGTGAGAGGGTGGTGCCACTACGTAAGTTGGCTCTGTAGAAACTGACTACAGTGATTTCGTCAAGCGAATGACTGATGGTGTCGGATTGCGATGTCTCGTCTGCGGCGTATGCGGAAAAGGACGATAGAAGGATGAGTAGCGAGAGAAATTGCGATAGGTGTAAATGTTTGGTATTCATTGTGTTAATTAGTTTTTTCAGCCCAAGGAATACGACTTTTAGTAAAGTCTTTGCAAACAATGAATATCCAAAACCGTTTCCCTGCGCTGTTATTATACATATCAGGTTCAAGGGTGTAATCTCAGCCAAACGCGATGTTCAGCACCCCTAACAGCTTTGCAAAGATATGAGAAATTTTTTTGTCGGGCAAATTCTGCAATAAGAAAATTTTCTGAAGCAAGTATCGATGAAGAATTTGTAAGAGGGAAAGTCAGAGAATAAAGGCATGAAAAAATCCCCATGAGCTAATGCCCATAGGGATTTATAGAGGTTTTAAGAACTTCGTAATTAGCGGATTACGACTTTTCTTATTTCAGATTTGTTTTCAGTTGTAACGCGCACGATAGCGATGCCGCGATAGCCGTTTGTTTCGACAGTGATGTTGTTATAGCCGTTAGCACGGTTGATGACAGCACCATTTACGCCGAAGATTTCTACTTGAGCTTCGCCATCAGTAGTTACTACTACATTGTCGCGGATAGCGATGATGTTGATGTCGCTGTCTTGATTTATTCCGTCAACGCTTAAAACGTCATAGAGTTTGCCGACTGCAGCATTCAATACCTTACCATTGTTGGCGTCGATAAGCATAACGACAGCTTCACAGTTCTTGATGTCGCGGATAGTCTCAGGGATAGCGAGTGAGAGTGTGTTTTCATACACTTCGCCTGATGCCACATTTGTTGGGATAAGGCCGCCTGTACCGTTCCATGTTGTGCCGTAGATGCCACGTGCCACATGGTCGTAAGTGTAAGGCACTGCAGCCTGGCCATATTTGCCACCTTGACCCCATTCGCCGAGGATTGGGTCAGAGAAGCCGGCAATACCGTTGACTTGGTATGCTCCGTCGAGACTGTTTTCAAGGATAACAGCGAAGAGGTTGAGGTTGAGACCTTCGGCATCGACTGCAAACTTAGTTGTCACAGGGATGTCGATAGTCTTGTTTGCAGTGTCATAGACAGCGTTCTTAACGTTGATGTCGGCTTCTGAAAGCACCTTGAATTCAGCTGCCACAGCGTCCCACCATAGTGGTTCGTTAGGGTTAGAGTATCTCCAAGCACCATTTTCGTCTTGGTCCATAGGGTAGGTCACTACGCCACTGCGGTTGACAACACCACTTGGAGCGCCGACAAGACCGAGGAATGAGCTGTAGGCTGAAAGACCTGAGCTGAATGGGTCGCCTGTGTAAGTGTGGATTGCGACAGGGATGAACAAATCGCCGTAAGTGTCGTGGAGAAGGTCGAATGCGATGATACCCTTAGGACAGTTGTTGCAAGTGTTACCGGTCATCTTTTCCACCACTACGCGCTTGGTCGGAGTGAATGAGAGGTTTTTGATTGTGCCACGCACAGAGTTCTTGAGCTCGTCGAGAGCTACATCCACAGTGTATTTCACAGTCTTACCATATTCGAGTGGGAGACGGTTGGTAAACTTGAATGAGTAGATGTCGCCTTGCTTGAGAGCGAGACCGTCTTCAGTGATTGCTTCGAGAGTTGTGCCTTCAGCATCCTTAAGAGTGAATATTGCTTTAGTGTATGTTTGAGTTTCGTTATCTACACGGATACGACCTTTGATTTCGATGTCGTCTTGGCGCACCACTGTCGATTCTGTTTCGAGAGAAATCACGAATTCTGCGTTGCGTTTTACGCTGACGTTATCGACGAATACCATACCCTTGTTTTCGTTTTCATTGACGAAACCGATGTAGATTTCCTTGCCTGCATATTCAGCGAGCTCGAATGCGAAGTGTTCCCATTCGCCGGCGAGATTTTGGCTGCCGCCTGACTTGAGTTCCTTGTCCATAATCACTTTAGCGTTGGCGCGATAGTCTTCCATGACGCGGTCGGTTAGAATGTTGATTACCTCCTTGTTTTCCCAGATTACAACCTTGAGCTTGTCGCCGGTGTTGTCGAGAGTCTGAGCGTCGAAAGTGAGAACACACTTATCGTCAGGGATGTAGAGCTGAGGTGTTGACATCCAGTCGTCAGACTTGCCCTTATTGGCATAGATAGAGTGAGAAGCTGCAGCATAGTCTGTTGCGTCGTTATCGCGCAAAGAGAAGTTCCATGGTGTGTTGTCGGCGTCAAATTCGAATGCAGCCATCTCTGCTGTAGGAGCGTTGTGGTCGCCTTCGTAGAGAAGGATTTGCGCAAATGTTGATGACCAATCGTTGAAGTTTTCGTCGAAGATTGTGTTGTCATCGCCTGTGATTTCACGCACGTATGAACCCTTGTAAGTGAATGAGATAGCCTCGTTGGCATTGTTGCCTGTGATGTCGGCTACGGTGCCGGCGTCGATGCTGACACGATAGTTGCTGCCTTCGTAGAGGTATTGGTCATTCAATGGATAGACAAGAAGTTGGTTGGCAGAAATAAGAGCATACATGTCGGCCAACAATTCTTCAGTGTTGTCTTCGTTTTGGAGATACAAGTGAGCCTTAGGAGTATTTTCAAGATTTTCGCATAGAGTGAGGTCGGCGTCAAATGTAGCTACGATAGGGTTGGATGTGAGGTTGACAAGAGCTACAGAAGCACCATCAGCAGGAGAAATTGACTCGACAGCGACAGGTGCTTTTTCGCGACCGGTGTAGTTGACTCTAATCTCTTTATTCTTTTGTTCAGGGTCGCCTGCGATTTGGATCATGCCTGCAGGGATTACTACGTTGTAGCGTTTGTTGGCTTCGAGAGTGACTGCACGACCAAAGTTGATTTCGATCACCTTAGTCTGACCTGTCTTAACGTCAACCTTGTTGGCAGCTTTAATTTCGTTGCCTTCAGAGTCATAAATAGCTACAGATGAAGCATCGCCGACAACTTCAACGTCGCGGTCGAATGTGATCTGTAAAGTCTGAAGTGTAGAGAATTTTTTGCCATTGGCAGGAGTAATGGTGTAGTTGCCGAGTAGATCGACTTTTTTAGATAGTTCTGCAAATGTCTCAGGGAGTTCTACCATGTATGACTCGCCTTGTGGATATGAGAATGATACGTAGCGCTTGCCGTCGTTGCTCATTGCCCACATTGTGCCGGTGTTTTCGTAACCTGTTGCACCAACAAATTCAATGTCATAAATTTGTTTGAGGATTTGGTCGAATGAATACCAGTAGTTGCCTACACGTCCATACCATTCGCGAACAGGTGAACCGTCAGGAGTGCTTGCATATACGATACCGGTGTTGCTTACGACATTACCAATCATACCTGCATCTTCGGTAGAATCGAAGATTGTGAATTTGTCGTTTTCAATGTCGAGGATGTATGTTGCCTTGTATTGATTGCCAAATTCAGAGCCGGCGACAGATTTTACCATGTAAGCGCTACCGGTTGCCCACTTGCCGTCGTTAGAAAGCACGAGACCGTCAATGTGGTGCATGCCTTCCACTTCAGAAGTGAAGTTGCTTCCGTCGAATTTGTAACCTACAGGCTCCCATGTCTTTGAAGCGATGTCGTAGATGAAGTACATCACGTCGTCAGGATAGCTGTAAGAAACGCAACCGGCAATTTTCTTACCATCGGCTGTGATGCTCATGAAGCGAGTTTGATCTTGAGAGAAACCGCTCATGTCTTCAAGAGGATAGAGAGTCTCAACGATGGTAGGCGTGCCTTCCAAGTTCCAGAGAACAGGGATTTCGCCGAAGTAGTCGTTGTAGCTCATTGTGCCGACAGCCCATTTGCCGTCAGGAGTCACAGAGTTGACATAACCATCGTCCCATGAGTAGCCTCTTGGCGCTTCAGGCACAGGGAGTTTCTCCCATTTTGCTTTATCGACATGATAGATGGCAGGAGCATTGCCGTAGTTGCCGACAACTAATTTACCATCGTCTGTGACGTCGGTCGCTGCAGCGCAATTGATAGCGCCGTCAAGTTCTTCTTTTGTAAGAAGTTCAGTCACTGTGTTGCTGCTAAATTCAATTAATTTTGGATAAAAATTCCATAGCGAATTTGCTTGGCTTGCGCCGAATGCAACTCCCCATTCTCCATTGTCTGAGATGTTTTGAAGGATTGATCCGTCATTAAAATTAAAGACGTGGAACACCGGTTTGGTGTCTGTTTGAGATGCTTGCGCTCCAAACAATAATCCACTAATCAGCATTGATAATGCCAAAAATCTTAGTTTCATTGAGTTTAATAAAAAGTTAATAAATATTTAATAATTTGATTGATGTCTTTTGGTTTTATTGCTTTTAAATCTAATGATATTGCCGATGAAAATATGTGCAAAGATAACGATTATAATTGGTTTTACATACTGAGAAAGTGTTTTTTGTCACATAATTAAGATTTATTATAGATTGAGCGCGATTTTGTGGCTGAAATATTTCATTTTATGAAAAAAAATTACTACTTTTGAGCGCTAATATCGTAAGAAACATTTGCAATTAACTATATTTATTAACTAAACATTTTAACTATGGAGAAAAAATCCTTACTAACAGCAAATTGGCTCAAAGCGGCTCTTTTGCTAATGGTTATGTGTTTCTCTGGGCTGTATGCTCAAGCTAACACAACCAACACGGTGGATTTGGACTATTTAGTGCCGGGTCAAACCTACACTATTGACGCCAATACCATTGTGACAGGTAGGTATCGCGCAAGCTATGATGGAACAATTACGTTTACATCATCGGTCAATGCCAATACCAACTTTGTGCCTTTTACAGACAATACTTACACTGACATCGTTGAGTCAGTGCGTGATGAAGAGGCAAGAACAAAAACTTTTGTTATAGGTCGTAACAAAACTTTCTATTTCAAAAGTGTTGTTTCTACTACTCCTTACGAGGTGAAGTTTGACTTTGTACGTCCTTCAAATCAAGAAGACTATGTAGAGTCTATTGTTCCTGAAGACGGCGCAGTAGTTAAAAGCCTCAAGGACTTCACTATCAATTTCACTTCTAAGATCTTTGGCGCTCGCAACAGTGCTAAGCTTTACAAAGGTGAAACTTTGGTAGCTGAAAAGGCTTTGGAAAACAAGATGAACGTCAACACTTACTCGTTCAGCTTCGACCAAGAAATCACTGAGCCTGGTGACTACACTCTTGTAATCCCTGAAGAATCTTTCGTTTGTAGCACAAGCATGATTGGTAGCACAGAATGGAAATTTGTTTACACTATCGAAGCCGGTGCTAATTACGGAGCTTTGCCTATCTCTATCACTCCTGCTGATGGCAGCACAGTGGAAGAACTTAAGGAAATCGTCTTTGAATTCAGCGCAGCTGATTATCCTAACACAATGTTCTATGACGGTAGCAAGAGTCCAAAGCTTTACAATGCTGCAGGTGAATTTGTAGCTGAAGGTCAAATGGGTTATGCAGATGCGTCAACTTTTATGTCACTTTACGTGAATTTTGAAACACCTATCACAGAAGAAGGCGTCTATACACTCAAAGTTCCTGAAGGTGCAATGCATGAATATGGGGTTGAAAATCCTAAGGTATGCCCTGCATTCGAAGTTACTTATACAATTGGTGGTGCTGCTCCACAAGCTAATATGATCATTTCTTTGGTCGGTGGTGCTACTGCAGAAGAAGCTGTGACTTTGAGCAATCTTAACGCTACAGCTACTTTCGAAAACACTACAGCTACTATCACAAGCGAATGGACAGACTTCGGTATCTATGGCGTAGTGCCTGGTGCTCCTGCAGGTTTCGGTGGTACATGCTACGTGCATTATTCTGCAGTTAAAGTAAGCGACACTGAATACTCACTCGTTCCAAATGCTGACGAGTTGGCATCATTGGATCCAGCGACTGCTTATCAGTTCAAGCTTCCTGAAGGCTACTTTACATACGCTGACGGTAGCAAGTCTCCTGCTTACGAAACATGGATTAAGTATGAAGCTCCTTCATTCGATCCTGTAGTGATTACTATCAATCCGGTCGGTGGTACTGAAGACGCTCCTGTAGGTCTTGCTCCTGAAGAAGTAAGCTTCACTCTTGATATCACAGGTGCAGAGTCTATTGCAATCGGTACTGCTGCTAATAACGAAGAAACTGCTATCAGCCTTCAAATTTGGGTTGATTGGATGGAAGATTGGAGCAATGTAGTTGTTTACAAGCCTGAATTGGTAGAAGGTACAACTTATAAGCTCGTTCCATTTGATGAATACTGGGCTGGCGCTTTGGAACTTCTTGAAGCAGGAAAATATCGCCTACATATCCCATCAGGTACATTCGTTTACAATGGTGATTTGGCGAATGTAAACAAATCATTTGATACATATTATACAGTAGTTCTTCCTGATCTTACTATTTCACCTGAACCTGGTTCGGAAATTGAAGTAGTGGAAAACAAAGGTTTGATGTATGTAATGCTACGCTTTAATAACGAAAAATCAGTAACTCCAAGCAATACTGTTGGTGGCGTTCTTAAGAAAGATGGCGTAGTCGTAGAAGAAAATGTTGTAGGTCAAAAGACTTCTGTTCAACAATCAACAGTTCAATATTGGTTTGCAACAAATCATATCGAAAGCGGTAAATATGAATTTACTGTTCCTGCAGATGTAATCACACTTGGTAGTGGTAAGGCATTCGAAGGTGTGACTGTAGAATACACAGTGAAAGGAACAGAACCTACAACTCCTGCAATCGTTGTAACTCCTGCCGGTGGTACAGAAGAAGAACCTGTTGAAATCACAGAATTTGAATTCCTCGTTAAGGCAGAAAATGCTACACGTATTGACTATGCTGAAGGTGGTGGCTGGATGGCTATCAATGGTTGGGTTACAGCACGCAATGGCTCAGAAGGATACTTCAATTCAATGTGGCCTACTATTACTCGCGTTGACGACACTACTCTCAAATTAACTTTGGATAACTATAAAGTAGAAGAAATTCTTGAAGGTACTACAAACGGTAAATACCAATTGTATATCGCTGCAGGTGACCTTTGGTTCAATGGTGACGAATCACAAACATGTGAAGAAATCTCTCTTATCTACACATATAATAGTGGTGTGACTGTTCCTGAAATGGTAATTTCTCCTGCTGTAGGTTCAGAAGTAGAAGTTATCGACGCTGAAACTATCACTGTTTCATTCAAGAATGTTGATGAAGTTGCAATAAATCCTCTCGTTCTTGATTTCCAAAACGATGTATGTATCCTCATTGATCCTAAGGGTAATTGGATTTCAGTTTATCCTGAAGCAGTAGATGGTGCAACTAATACATTTAAGTTTGTTACATTCGACGGACAACCACAATACCCATTCACAACTGCCGGAACTTACGGATTCTATATCCCTACAGGTTCATTCTTGGTTAACGGTGCTGAATTTGAAGGCGTATATTACGAAGAATACATCACAATAGCTGCTGCATCAGAAGCTAAGATGATCGTAACTCCTGCTGCCGGAACAACAGTTAAGGCTATCACATCAGATGTTATTACAATCTCATTCGAAAACGTGACTGAAGTCAAGATCAACGACTACGCTCTTATCGAAGACTATAGCAAGATCAACATCATCAAGCCTGACGGTTCTTACTTCCGTACAATGCCTGTTGCTATCGAAGGTGAAACCAACAAGTTCCGTTTGGTTAACTTTGATGGTTCAGACTTCAGCTTGACAGCAGAAGGTACTTATGGTATCTGGATCAATGGTTTCCCTCAACCAGCATTCTTCATGGATGGTGTAGGTGCTCCTGAATTCTATGAAAAGAACTTCATCACAGTTGCTCCTTACACTTACGTAGCAGAACCTGCTGAAGGTATCGTTGCTTCAATCGAGACAGTAGCATTGTCATTCGATCCTGCTATCGAAGGTATGAACAAGGATGCTGCAGGCAATGTAGTTCTCTATAAGGATGGTGAAGAAGTAGAATCACTCCCTGTAGCTGATCTTATGATCATCGGTTGGGGTGCTATGGGTTCACAATCTTTGGCAATGGAATTCTCTAAGGCTTACACAGATGCAGGCGAATATAAGATCGTTATCCCAGAAGGTGCAGTTCAATTGGCAGGTGGTATCATCAACAAGGAAATCACCCTCAACTATACTATCGTAAGCGAAGGTGGCGAATGGACAGCAGTAGCTAACCCTGCTCCTGGTGTCGTGGAAGAACTCACAGACATCATCGTGACATTCGAAGGCGCAAGTCAATTGTCAGTATCTCCTGAAGCAGGTCCTAACGACTTCCCATACTATGGTACAGTAGCTGAAGACGGTACAGTGACTAAGGTTCCTTATAGCATCTTCACTTGGGTAGATGGCAGCAACAAGATCAGCCTCGGTATCCAAAATGAGCAAGAAAAGCTTACAGAACCTGGTAAGTATGCTATCATCATCCCTGCAAGTTATTGCTTGGTTGACGGTGTTGCAATGACTGAAGACCTCCGTTTCGATTACACTATCGAAGGTGCACAACCTGAGTACACAGTAATTATCAACCCTGCTGATGGCTCAACTGTAAACGGTGAACAACTTTATGAAATCACTGTAACATTCGACGGTGCTAAGGCTATCGAACTCAATGGCGACCAATCTACTACATTCCAACAACTTGATGAAAACGGCAACCCAATTGCTAATATTTATCAAAATATGAGTGCAGAAGGCAATGTTGCTAAGTTTACTGTAATGGAACTTCACAAGCCTTACCTCGAAGCAGCAGGTACATTCCAATTCACTATCCCTGTCGGTATGGTGACTATTACAGACAACAATGATGTTGTAGGTAAGAACAAGGAAAATATCGTTGCTACTTACTACAGCAATGGCGTAGGTGTTGACACTATCGGTGTTGACGCTAAGGATCTCAACATCTACACTGTAAACGGTATGCTCATCAAGCGTAACGGTACTTACGAAGATGTTAAGGCTCTCGAACCGGGCATCTACATCATCAACGGTAAGAAGTTTTACGTTAAGTAATCACTGATTATCAATCATACTCAATGCATCGGGCGGCCAATTGGTCGCCCGATGTCTATTTATAATCCACTGTGTTTGTTTATAATTCGTGGCGTCTATGTATATCTCTGATGTCTATCTATAATGTTCGGTGTCTATATATAATATATGTATGCGCGCGTGCGCGCGTGGATTTTGTAATGCTTTTTTGTCGGACATCAATAGTTAAAAGTATTGAAATGTTTTGTCGGGCAGATAAAAAGTAGTAACTTTGCATCGTAAAACTGAAAGTGGAAAAAATTGGCTGCTTGCAACCACTTAAAAAAATGCTAAAACTGCAAAATCACACGATTGTGTGGTGATGTTTAAATGGGTAGTGATAGCATTTATCGGAGTAGCCGATGAGTGCTTTTTGTTTTTTTACAACATAGCAAAAAATAAAAAAGAAATACAACTATGAGTTATTTATTTACGTCAGAATCAGTGTCGGAAGGACATCCCGACAAAGTGTCGGATCAAATCAGCGATGCGTTGTTAGACCAATTTATCGCTCGTGATCCAAAATCAAAAGTGGCAATTGAAACGCTTTGTACGACAGGTCAGGTGGTGATTGCCGGAGAAGTGAAGAGTAGTGCATACGTCGATTTGCAAGAGGTCACACGTGAGGTGATCAACAAAATCGGTTACAATCGAGGCGCATATATGTTTGACGGCGATGCTTGTGGCGTGCTTTCTGCATTGCATGAGCAAAGTGCCGACATCAATCGTGGCGTTGAACGTGAAGCAGATGAAATGCAAGGCGCCGGCGACCAAGGTATGATGTTCGGATATGCCACAAATGAAACGGATAACTACATCCCATTGACTTTGGATCTGTCACACACGCTATTGCGTGAATTGGCGGATATTCGTCGTGAAGGAAAAGAAATGACCTATTACAGAAAGGGCAAAAAGGTGACATATCTTCGTCCGGACTCTAAAAGCCAAGTGACAGTGGAATATTCGGATGAAGGCAAGCCGATGCGTATCCACACAATTGTTATTTCTACGCAACACGATGATTTTGTAGATGCTCTTGATGATACAAAAAGTGCACAATTGGCAGCTGATGAAGAAATGCTTTCGATAATTCGCAAGGATGTCGCAGAAGTGTTGATTCCTCGAGTGTATGCAAAATTGCCGGCAAAAATCCAAGCACTCTTTGACGATAAAATCATATTGCACGTCAACCCGACAGGAAAATTTGTAATCGGAGGGCCTCATGGCGATACAGGATTGACAGGTAGAAAAATCATTGTAGATACATACGGAGGTCGTGGTGCTCATGGTGGCGGTGCATTTTCCGGAAAAGACCCGTCAAAGGTTGACCGCTCAGCGGCATACGCAGCTCGACATGTGGCAAAGAATCTTGTGGCGGCAGGTGTCGCAGATGAAGTATTGGTACAGGTGGCATACGCAATTGGTGTGGCAGAGCCGGTCAGCATTTGCGTAAACACATACGGCACATCGCATGTCGATGTCGCAGATGCTGTCATTGCAGAAAAGGTGGCTGAGATTTTTGATATGCGTCCGTTTGCTATCGAACGTCGATTGAAATTACGTAACCCGATTTATAGTGAGACAGCGGCTTACGGTCATGTCGGCAGAACTCCACAAACTGTCGTTAAAAAATTCTCGTCAAGATATGAAGGCGACATGGAAGTGGAAGTTGAATTGTTTACATGGGAAAAACTTGACTATGTAGATGCTATAAAGGCAGCTTTTTCAATAAAAAACTGAATTAAAGTTGTCTAATTGCGTAAAAGGTGTTATCTTTGCGTGCTAAAAATGCGTAGTGTAGCCAATAGAAGGGGTGCACTGCGTTTTTTGGGATAGTAATTAAGAGAAAAATTAAAACATTATAGCTATAAAAAAAGAATGGCAACTTTAGAAAAAATCAGAAGCAAATCAGTATTGCTTATCGTGGTAATCGGTGTGGCGCTATTGGCGTTCATCGTGGGTGATGCCCTAACCAACGGTCAAAACCTATTTGGAGATCCTACAACAGTAGCGAAAGTAGATGGTGAAAAAATTGATGTGACAGAATTCCAAAGAAAGCTTGAAGAACGTTCACAGCAAAATCAGAACTCTCAACGTCAAATGGATGATCAAGCGTTGACAGAACAAGTGCTCAACGAAATGATTATGGAGAAATTGATCAACAGCGCAATTGAAAAATTGGGTATTTCTGCAAGCAGCGAACAACTTCGCAAACACATGTTTGAGAACTTCCAAAATCAAGATGTCGCAATGCTCGTTCAGCAAATGAATGCTGCAGGCATGAATGCTCAGACTCCGGCTGAAGCTCATGACATGATTTTTAATCCTAAAAAATATGGTTTGCCTGAATCACAAGTCAGTGGATTGCAAGCAGCTTGGATCGGTATGGAAAATGCCGCTAAGGAACAAATCAAATTGAGAACATACGCAAATTTGATGCAAAACACTTTCAAGGCAAACGACCTTGATAAAAAAGCATTATTCGACGATGTTAACATCTCTTACAATATCAAATTGGCTTACAAACCATACGGACAAATTGATGAAGCAAAATATCCTGTAAGCGATGAAGAACTCAAGGCTGAATATGCTAAGGTGAAAGAAGAGTATAAGATTAATGAGCCTACAAAATCAATCCAATTCATCTCTGTGTCAATTGCTCCATCTGATGCTGACATCAAAGCATCAAAAGAGCTTGCTCGTGATGTAGTGGCTTCTTTGAAAGAAAAGAATGATATCAGCAAGGATTTGAAGGCTAACGGTGTTATCTCTAACCACAAGGTGCTTCGTGCGAAAGATATTACAGGTGTAACTAAAGCATTCGTGACATCAGCTCCTATCGATTCTGTTTCTATCGTAAGAGAAGACATCAATGGCTTCACAGTTGTGAAAGTCGGTAAAAAATCAGAAGAAGTTGACTCTATCCAACTTAACCTTGTAAACGTTGTTGGCGATAAGCTCCCTGCAAAAGTGCTTGCATCGCTTAACTCAGGTATCAGCCTTGACTCAATCCAAAATGTATATAAGGATAGTGTAATCGTTCAAAAAGAAATGTGGCAACAACTTATCACAGCGCAAGGTCGTGCTATGATTGACAAGAATCAAGTTGACACACTTCTCAATGCAGGTTCTAACTATTTTGAATTTATGAAGCAACCACAAGGCGCAGTTCTTGTTCAAGTGATTAAGAAGAACGCACCGGTGGCAGTGTATGAATACGAAGAAGCAAGCTATACATTGGCTCCAAGTAATGCAACAATCAGTGCTGAACGCGAAAAATTGGAAAAATTCATCGCTGAAAATGCCACTGCGGCTAAATTTGCAGAAAACGCTTCTAAAGCAGGTTATGCAAAAGTTCCTTATCTCGTGAATGCTTCAACACCGGCAATCGGCAGTGCACAAATGTATCAGCCAAACAGCCGTCCGGTAGTGAAATGGGCAGTGCTTGATGCAAACGTAGGTGAAGTGTCTGAAATTTTCGAATCTCTTGACGGTACACGTCCTCAACTTTATGTTGCAGCCGTAGAAGCAGAGTTTGATTCATATCTACCATTCAACTATTCAACAGTGAAGAGCGCATTGGAAAGAAAAGTGCGCAATGCAAAAGTTGCAGAAGAAATGGCAAAAACTATTGCAGCTAAAAAGACTGTTGACGAAATCGCTGAAGCATTTGGTGTGACAGTATCAGAAAGAACAGTTGAATTCGGCAATCCAAACAAGATGGGAGATGCAGAAACACTTGGTAAAGTAGTGACAACAGCAGCAGGTAAGCCGGTTGTGGTTGTTAAAGGTAAAAATGGTATCTATGCTTTCGAAGTTGTATCTACAACAGACAACAAATTGGAATTTGACGATTCTAAATACGACCAACAATATGCAGGCAAACATCGTCCTGACTATGAAAAAATCTTCAAAGGAAATAAGAGTATAGAAAATAATATTCTTAAATTCTACGGAGGAAAATAATAATCAACTTCTGAAATAAGAAAGGACCGTCCGCGTTGTTGGTCGGTCCTTTTTGCAAAATATAACAGCATACAAATCATATCAAAAATGGATAGCGCTCAAAAGACTACAACAAGAATAAAACCTGCTCTGATAGGAATGACACTTTCAGAATTGGAAAGTGTAGCCAAAGAAGGAGGAATGCCTCGTTTTGTGGCAAAGCAATTGGCTCAGTGGCTTTATGAAAAGCGAGTGACATCGTTTGACGAGATGGCAAATATCTCAAAGAAAAACAAGCAATGGCTGGACGAGTATTATGTTGTCGGTCGCACAGAGCCGGTGTCGAGCCTTCGCTCAGAGGACGGAACTGTCAAATATCTGTTTAATGTCGGTGACGGAAAAAAGATAGAGTCGGTATATATCCCGGATAAGGATAGAGCGACATTGTGTGTGTCTTCGCAAGTGGGATGCAGAATGAATTGCTATTTCTGTATGACCGGTAAGCAGGGCTTCAAAGGAAATCTGACAGCGGCACAAATCATTAATCAGATATTATCGATTCCACCTAAAATGCCTAAGGGCTATGAGCCGATGAATGAGCTGACAAATGTTGTGTTCATGGGCATGGGTGAGCCATTGGATAATTTGTATGAACTGCTTAAGGTGTTGGAGATTATGACTGCTCCTTGGGGAATGGCATGGAGTCCGAAGCGTATTACGGTCTCTACTGTGGGCAAGATTACAGAATTGAAAGAATTGCTCGATCGCACACAAGTGCATATCGCCATAAGTGTCCATTCAGCCGATCCAATGCAGCGAGCATCTATGATGCCTGTTCAAAAAGCATATCCTATACAGGGCGTAATGAAATTGTTGGCAGGCTATGATTTCTCACATCAGCGTCGTTTGTCGTTGGAATATATCATGTGGCGCAATGTCAATGATGATTTGGCTCATGCCAATATGTTGATTTCACTGATTGGTAAGGTGGATTGTCGTGTCAATTTGATACGTTTTCATGCAATTCCGGGTGTCGAATTAGTGTCTTCGAATGAAGAAAAGATGATTATATTCCGCAATTATTTGAATTCAAAAGGTATAATATCTACTATACGCGCTTCGCGAGGTGAAGATATTATGGCGGCATGTGGAATGTTGGCAGGTAAAGGAGAAAAGAAATAGCCAATAGGCATTGTAACAAGAAAATACGAAGAGGAAAATGATAAGAGTAGGTATTACCCATGGCGATATAAACGGAGTCGGATATGAAATCATAATGAAAGCTCTGTCTGACGAGCGAATGATGGAATTGTGTACGCCTGTCATCTTTGGCTCTGCAAAACTGATGGCTTATTATCGCAATATCGTTAATGTGGAGGGCTTCAATTATTCGTTGGTAGATTCGATGGATGATATAATCGAAGGCGAATGTAATTTGGTCAATATCAGCAATGAGGAATTTAAAGTTGAAATCGGTCAGCCGACAGAGACATCAGGGATGGCTGCAGTAATGTCGCTTAATGCAGCTGTCGAGGCTCTAAAGGAAGGATATATCGATGTGTTGGTGACAGCTCCGATTTGCAAGAAATCGGTGCAGAGTGAGGCATTTGATTTTCCGGGTCACACAGAATATCTTGAGCAGGCCTACGGTAACGGCTACAAGGCAATGATGCTTATGGTCGGAGATGAATTGCGTGTGGCGTTGGTGACAACACATCTCGCAATAAAAGATATAGCAGAAGCAATCACAAAGGAAGCAATTACAGAAAAATTGCGCAATCTGCATAACACGATGCGTAAGGATTTCGCAATCGAGCGACCAAAAATTGCAGTCTTGGCGCTTAATCCGCATAGTGGCGATGAAGGACTCTTGGGTACAGAGGAACAAGAGATCATCAAGCCGGCAATAGATGAAGCATTTGAGAATAAAATAATGGCCTTCGGTCCGTATGCTGCAGATGGCTTTTTCTCGTCAAGAATGTACGAAAAATTCGATGCCGTCTTAGCTATGTATCATGATCAAGGTCTTGCTCCTTTCAAGGCGTTAGTGGCAGAAAATGGCGTTAACTTCACCGCCGGACTGCCATACATCAGAACATCGCCCGATCATGGCACTGCTTACGATATTGCAGGTAAAGGGATAGCAGATCCGACATCGATGAGAGAAGCGATTTACAAGGCTATAAGCCTATATCGTAATCGAAAAATCTATATCAAGTCAAAAGCTAATCCATTGAAGAAGCAATATGTCGATAGAAGCGGTGACAAGGAAGTGCTCGACCTTACTAAAGACGAATTGCAAGATTGATAAAATAGAATGATGTTATACATATAATATTACAAAAAATGAAAGCAAAATTTAACAAATGGCTTGAAGGCTACAAGTCAACGCTTAAATCGTTTGACACAGAAGAGACAATCGACATATATTTCTATCGACCAATAGGTTATATGTGGGCTCTCTTGTTTGCAAAATTGGGAGTCACACCTAACATGGTTTCGATAGCATCAATATTTCTTGGCGTTGGAGCCGGCATAATGTTTTATTTTGATAATGTTCTTTATAATATTATCGGAGTATTATTGCTTATGGGAGCCAATTCGTTCGACTGTTGCGATGGTCAGTTGGCTCGTATGACAAAGCAATATTCTCGTCTTGGTCGTATCCTTGACGGTGTCAGTGGCGATTTCTGGTTTATATCGATTTATATTGCACTCTGTCTACGTCAGAATATGATTCCCGGTATCTTTATGGAATACACATGGCTGATATGGGCATTGGCTGTCATTGCAGGCCTATGTCACATGTCTCAGGCTGCCATGGCAGACTATTATCGCCAAATCCACCTTTTCTTCCTCAAAGGCGAAGCCGGCAGTGAATTGGATAGCTCAAAGCAAATGCTTGATAAATTTAACGAATTATCGTGGAAGTCTGATTTCTTTGAGAAGTTGACTTATATGTTCTATTCCAACTATACTGTTCGCCAGGAGAAACGTACGCCTTGGATGCAAGCAATGCGTGCGGCATTGGCTAAGCGCTTCAACGGTGCAGAAGCTTCTGCTGAATTTAGAGGTGCCTTCCGTATTAAGAGTAAGCCGTTGATGAAATATACCAACATGCTTTCGTTCAGCACACGAAGCTATGTCTTGTTTATTTCCATTTTTACAAATATGCCGTGGATATATTTCACTTTTGAAATTGTAGTACTCGGTATTATGTACTTGTATATGATTTCGACTCACGAGCGTTTCTGTAAGAAATTCACAGCAGAACTTCAAGAAGGTAAGTACTAACAGATTATATCGTCATAACAAAAAAGACCTCCATAAAGAGGTCTTTTTTGTTATCTATGTATAATTTATGAAAAATGTATTTTTATAAAATTAATCTTTTGCGTATTTGGCTCTGATGCGAGATAGCGTTTCTCGAGAGATATTGAGGTATTGAGCAATATATTTCACCGGTATCTCTTTTGCCAATTCAGGGCGTTTCCCGATGAAAGTGATATAGCGTTCGTAGGCATCTTTCATCGCAAAGTAAGCGTATTTGTGTTCGAATACAAACATACCGTCAAACAAGTATGCCTGCCACCACATCAAAAGTTCGTGGTCAATCTTAATCAAGCTATTGAAATCGTCGATGTGGATTTTGAGCGCGTCAACTTTTGTAATAACTTCGTAGAAGAAAGGTGACGGAAGATTGTGCAAAAGTGAGTGAACAGCACCTATGGCATCTCCTTCCATGCCGAAGAGCACTGTGTCTTCCATTTCGCCGTGACGAAAACCGCAACGAACGATTCCTCCTTTGATAATATAAATGTATTGGTCAACCTCGTTGTCTTTGATTATCAACTCTTTTTTGTCGAAACTGACCGGCGTACAGTATTTTTGAAGTCGTTGAGCTGACTCCTTACTGACTGGGTGTACAATATTAAGAATGTCGGTTAATTCCATGGGTTGAAATATGTTTGGTTTGCAAATTTAATAAAAAAAATCGGATAATCAAAAAAATGATGCTAAAACCGTTTTGAAATCGCTTAAATTAAAATGCCGATAGACAATGTCCTAATCTTGTAAATAGATTTGTAGCAATAGGCATTAAATGGGTGAGCATTGGATAATGCTTTAAAATTGTAGCAGTTCAAGGCAGACTTTTATGAAGAATATTGTGAGCACGACGATTATTACAGGCTTAACGAATCCGGAGCCTTTGCGAGTAAAGTATTTTGCTCCGATGTAGTTGCCTGCAATACCGAAAACTGCCGCAACAATAGCTAATGGGAAATATACGACGCCATTGTAGAGAAACACAGCGACGGCTGCAATGTTGGTGGAAAGGTTGATGACTTTAGTCATTCCTGCAGCTTCGTTCAGACTGACATGGGCAACTCCTGTGAGTAAAAGCATGAGGAATGTGCCTGTGCCGGGACCATAAAATCCGTCGTAGATGCCGATGCTTAGTGCCAGACCGGTGATAATCAAAATTGTTTTGGTGGCTGAAAATGCTTGTTTGTCGGAATTCAGCGATCGTTTGCGTAGCACCCACCATGCTGTTAGAGGAATGACTATCAGCATGATGACTTTAAAAGAGTCAGAACTGACTAATAGAGCCAATTCGGCACCTATCCATGATCCAATCAATGCTGTGATGATGGCAGGTATGGCATAGAGCCAATTTATAAAGCCGCATTTGGCAAAATGCCACGTTGTCACAAAAGTGCCAAAGCAAGCACTGAACTTATTTGTCCCGATAGCTGAATGAGGCGGGAGTCCGGCTATGAGGTAGGCTGGTAGTGAGATAAGCCCTCCACCGCCGGCAATGGCATCGATAAATCCGGCAAGAAAGACCAACGGACAGACAATGAGATATTCCATAAATGTAGTAGATTTTCGGTTGCAAAGATAGCTTTTATTTGGCTATGATAAAACTAATGGGGCAAAAAATCTTTTAATTCAGATTAAAGTGCTAAATTTGTAGAAAATATAATCAACAGAACAACCATGAAACGAATTTTTACGCTTATTTTAGTCGCAGTGGCACTCTTGATGCCACGTGTTGCTACTGCACAAGGTTATGTGCCTACAGAGGAAATCCTCAAATCTCGTGAAGAGTTTGCCGACAGCAAATTCGGTGTCTTCTTGCACTGGGGATTGTACAGTATGTTTGCTCAAGGCGAATGGTATATGAATCGAGGTATTGACAGCAAGGAGTATGCAAAGTCAATGCACGCATTCTATCCTCATCGCTTTGATGCAGCTCAATGGGTGTCTGCCATTAAGGCTGCCGGTGCGAAATACATTTGTTTCACATCTCGCCACCATGAAGGCTTCTCTATGTGGGACACTAAGCAGTCGGACTATAATATCATGAACACGCCTTACGGCAAGGATGTTATCCGTCAACTTGCAGACGAGTGTCATCGCCAAGGCATCAAGTTGCACCTCTACTATTCTCACATTGACTGGACACGCGAGGACTATCCTGCAGGTCGCACAGGTCGCAACACTAAGTCGCTCGACAATCCCGACTGGGACGGCTACTACAAGTTTATGAACGAGCAGCTCAAGGAGTTGCTTACCAACTACGGCGAAATCGGTGCTATATGGTTTGACGGCTGGTGGGACCACGATTCAGACTCTGTGCCATTCGACTGGCAATTGCCTTATCAATATGAGCTGATTCACAAGCTTCAACCTTCATGCTTGGTCGGCAACAACCACCACCAAGTGCCATTCGAAGGTGAGGATATCCAAATCTTCGAACGCGATGTGCCGGGCGAAAACAAGGCGGGTCTTTCAGGTCAGGCTATCAGCCGATTGCCACTCGAAACTTGCCAGACTATGAACGGCATGTGGGGCTACAAAGTGGCTGACCAAAACTATAAATCGACTGCTGAACTTATCCGTTTGCTCGTGCAGACATCAGGCAAGGGCGCTAACCTTTTGCTCAACGTCGGTCCGCAACCTGACGGTACGCTTCCTGAGACAGCTCTTTCTCGCCTTGCAGAGATGGGTAAGTGGCTCGAAACAAACGGTGAGACTATCTATGGCACACAAGCCGGCGGCTACATCGAGGGCGACACTCTGACCACAACACGCAAAGACAATCGCCTCTTTATCCACGTCCTCAGCGACAAGGTGACTCATATCGATATGCCATTGGAAGGCAAGGTGAAGCGTGTGATAGATTTCGCACAAAAGTCTGCTCTTAAATATAAGTTCGGCAAAGGACGCTTGACAATGGATGTCGCAGTCCCTGCAGATGTTGCCGACTATATTATAGAGGTGGAATTGAAAAAATAATTTAATGGACGCAGTATTTACGATTTTATTTGGAGGAATCTCGTTAGTATTGGCTGTGTGGGCATTCTTTTTGAAACGCAAAGCCGATAAATTTGATCACTATGTGGAAAAGTCTGAAGATCTGGTTGATATGAGTGAAAACAGACTTCAGAAGGTTAAGGATATTCTTTGCGAAATGGGATGTCAGCCGAAGCTGACGACCGAAGAAGGTGGTCAGCGCATTGAAGTTGCATTTCAAGGTGAGACTTTTTTGATCGCAGCAAATGATGAGTCGGCATATATATGTATTTGGGATTACGCATGGGTCGTTATGGAGTTAGACGACCCTCGAATCTCGCTCATCAAGGAATGTCTTAATCTGATGTCTCCGGAATGGAATATGGTGCTCTATTATTACGAAGACGTCGAGAACAATTGCTTTGTGGTATGCACAAAAATGTTATTGCATTTGCCGACCGGAAAATATAATCCGAAGGATCCTATTGAAAGAATATTCGTCTCAATGATAGAACTGAAAAATGACCTTCGTCGTAAATATGAGGAGGTGACAAAGAATATCGGCGAAGACAATTCTTTTGCGAGTGACAATTCGAATAGCAAATTGTGGAATTGATGTTATGATAGTCGTAATACTGCGACAGATGAATTAATAAACAACGTAAACGATATGCGTATAGATATATTGACAGTGATGCCTGAGATGCTTGAGTCGCCTCTCGGATGCTCGATATTAAAGCGTGCCCAAGACAAGGGGCTTGCTGAGATTGTAGTGCACAATCTTCGTGATTATTCGACCAATAAGCACCGCAAGGTCGATGACTATCCGTTTGGTGGCGAAGCCGGCATGGTGATGCAGATTCAGCCAGTCGATGCTTGCATCTCCAAGCTCAAGGCTGAGCGTGAATACGACGATGTAATATTCACCAGCCCCGACGGCGAGACTTTCTCTCAGCCGATAGCCAACCAACTCTCGATGGCTGAAAATCTGATTATACTTTGCGGTCACTACAAGGGTATCGATTATCGCATCCGCGAGCATCTGATCACTCGCGAAATTTCCATCGGCGACTATGTGCTCACCGGTGGCGAACTTCCGGCGGCTATCATCACTGATGCTATCGTGCGTCTAATCCCGGGAGCTATCGGTGACGAGCAGTCGGCATTGAGCGACTCGTTTCAAGACAATCTGCTCGCTCCTCCTGTCTATACCCGTCCTGCCGACTATAACGGCTGGAAAGTGCCTGAAATCCTATTGTCGGGCCACGAAGCGAAGATCGACGAGTGGAAGCATGAGCAAGCTGTGGCTCGCACGCTCCGTCTGCGTCCCGACTTGCTTAAATAGTCACTTTTATTATACGAAGCTACCTCAGCAACCATTGTCTCGATGTCAATAGATCTCAAAGAGTCGCCAATCAATCACCTTCAGCGTCTGCAGCTATTGTTGCGCATGGAGTATGAGCATGAGAAGGAGGAGTTCCGTCGCCTGACGGAGTCGGTCGGCATCAGTCGCAAGATAAAGCAAGGACTGTGCTGGTCGCCTGTCAAAGTTGGCAAGAGCTACTACAACTCGCTCAATCAGTGTGTCGTCGAGGTCTTTCGTGGCGATGAGTGCGAAGAGGAACATTCATTTGAATATGGTCGCGCCGTCTGCTTTTTCTATCCGAAGGCAGATGGTGCGTTGCATTATCTCAACTTTACGGCGACTGTCAGCTATGTCGATGAGTCGCGCATGGTGCTGGTCATGCCGTCGGCAAAGTTGGTGGAGGAAATCCGAGGTGTCGAATCGCTTGGCGTGCAACTCTATTTCGATGAGACAAGCTATCAGACGATGTTTCTGGCTCTTGAGCAGACGATTAAAGCCAAGGGAAATCGTTTGTCGTCGCTCAGAGACACCTTAATCGGACAGGTCAAGCCACAATTTCGCGACATATTTCCTATCCGTCTCCCATGGCTGAATAGTTCGCAAGAGGAGGCTGTCAACAAGGTGCTGCGTGCCAAAGATGTGGCAGTGGTGCATGGTCCTCCGGGCACGGGCAAGACGACAACGCTTGTCGAAGCTATATATGAGACGCTGCATCGTGAGCCACAAGTGCTCGTCTGTGCGCAAAGCAACATGGCTGTCGATTGGATTTCGGAAAAATTGGTTGACCGTGGAGTCAATGTGCTTCGCATAGGCAATCCTGTGAAAGTCAATGATAAGATGCTTGCATTCACATACGAGCGTCGATTTGAGAGCCACGAACTCTATCCCGAATTGTGGGGAATACGCAAAGAGATGCGCCGTCTGACCTCCCAACGCAAAAGCGATAGGGCAGAGCGTGATGCTGTGCGTAATCGTCTGAGCAAACTTCGTGAGCGTGCCCACACACTTGAATACCGGATTAATACCGAGTTGTTTGACTCGGCACATGTCATCGCATCAACGCTTGTCAGCAGCAATCATCGTCTGCTCGACCGCTATCATTTCGGCACACTTTTCATCGACGAGGCAGCGCAAGCCATGGAAGCTGCATGCTGGATTGCAATTCGCAAGGCAGATCGTGTGGTGTTTGCCGGCGACCATTGCCAATTGCCTCCGACTGTGAAATGCTACGAGGCTGAAAAGGCAGGGCTATCGACCACGCTCATGGAGCAGATAGTGAAGCGACACAAAGATGCAGTCAATCTGCTGACAACGCAATATCGTATGAACGAGCAGATTATGCACTTCTCGTCGCAGTGGTTTTATGGTGGAAATCTAAAAGCCGCCGATGAGGTGAAATGTCGTGGCATTCTCGACTGGGATACGCCGATAGAGTGGGTAGATACCGCCGACTTGGAGATGCGTGAGGAGATGGTCAGCGACACAAACGGTCGTATCAATAAGGAAGAAGCCGATCTGCTGCTCGAGCGACTGCAGGCATACGTCGATAAAATCGGTCTGGAGCGAATTATCGAGGAACGCATCGATTTCGGCATAATATCCCCCTACAAGGCACAGGTGCACTATTTACGTCACCGACTCAAGAAAACTTCGGCATTGCAACCCTTGCGTAAGATGATAAGTGTCAACACCGTAGATGGCTTTCAAGGTCAGGAGCGTGACGTGATATTCATCAGTATGGTGCGTGCAAATGAGCAGGGAAACATCGGCTTCCTCAACGACTTACGACGTATGAATGTCGCCATAACCCGGGCTCGCATGAAGCTTGTCATACTCGGCGATGCCACCACTCTCACTCGTCATCCATTCTATCATCGCCTCCACGCCTATATCTTCTCCTTGCGTCAGCAGTGAGGGGGTAATGTTTAGTGTTTAATGGGCAAAGGGCTAACATGCCTAAAAGGCAAGGGGAAGGGGGGTAATGTTTAGTGTTTAATGGGCGTTAGCGGTCTTTAGGGATTTTAAGGTCTTTAGGGTTCCTTAGGTGTCAGCTCTCCTTAAGGTTCTTAAAGTTCTTAATCTCCCAAATGTCCCCTCCTGAAAAAACATGTGTCTGTGTTTGGAAATTTGGAATTATAGAGGTATCTTTGCGGTGAAAAGTCGCACTTATGACTGAAAAGTCGCTTGAAAAAGTCGCACTTATGGCTAAAAAGTCACTTGAAAAAGTCGCACTTATGACTAAAAAGTCGTTTGAAAAAGTCGCGCTATCTTGTATAATAATCATATAATCAATCGGTTATGTTGAGAAGAAGAATTGAAGAAAAATTTTTGGAGTGGAAGCAGTCTCGTGATAAGAATCCTCTTATAGTAAAAGGTTGTAGGCAGTGTGGAAAAACCTACTCTGTTCTTGATTTCGCGCGCAAGAATTATACAAACGTTGTCTATATTAATTTTTTCGAAAATCCATTATATTTGCAGGCTTTTGATAGCATCTTGAGTGTCGATGAAATAGTAATGTACTTGAGTGCCATTTTGGGTGGTGAGGCAAATTTCGTACCCGGAGATACTTGTTTGATATTAGATGAAATACAGGAGTGTCCGAGGGCTCGAATGGCATTGAAATTCTTTAAATTAGACGGAAGGTATGATGTTATATGCACCGGGTCGCTGTTGGGCGTATCGGGGTATCGTGATCAGTCCATATCAGTTCCGGTCGGATATGAAACTATGATAACGATGTATCCGTTGGATTTTGAGGAGTTTTTGTGGGCTAATGGAATATCCGAACAGATTATTGATAAACTGCAGTATGGATTGGATACTGTTTCGCCGATATCAGATGTAATTCATACTAAAATGAACGATCTTATGCATAAATACGTAATTGTCGGTGGTATGCCTGCGGTCGTTAATGAATTCATTGAAACAAAACAGCTCAATAAGGTCCTTCAACTTCAGCGCGATATAGTCAATGGGTATAGAGACGATATGATAAAGTACGCATCAAGTAGGAATAAGTCGCAGATACGTGAATGTTTTGATTCTATTCCGAAGCAGCTCGCTAAAGAAAATAAGAAATTCCAATATTCATTGGTTAAAAAGAAAGGGACTGCAGCAATGTTCAGTGGCAGTCTGCAATGGATTGAAGATGCCGGTATAATAAGGCGCTGCTATAACCTTAGAATTACAGAATTGCCTCTCGATGGAAATTCGGATGAGTCAGTGTTTAAGGTTTATATGTCAGATATTGGACTATTTGTCAGCATGCTTGAAGATGGTACGCAGATAGATATTTTGCAGGGCTCATTATTGGGATATAAGGGTGCTATATACGAAAACCTTGTTGCTGATTTCTTAACTAAAGCAGGAAGAAACATGTATTTCTATAGAAAGGATTCAGGTCTCGAGGTGGATTTTGTGATAAGACTCAACGGAGAATGTGTGTTGCTTGAGTGTAAAGCCTCCACAGGTAATGTTAAAAGCACTAAAACCATATTAAAGCATCCCGAAAAATACCATGTTCATCGAGCTATAAAGTTGGGTAATTACAACATAGGACTATCGGATAATATTTTGACGTTGCCTCTTTATATGGGGTTTCTTGTCGCGAAATGCGAGTCTTGATGGAGTCGCGATGCCGGCACTCCTTAAATCTTCCTAATGTGAATGTTTAATGTTTAATGGGGGGAGGGTGGTTAGTTATGGAAAAAAAGTGAGTGATGGCGAACAATTATGGTGCGTGCAAACGTATTATATTAAGGAACTTCTAAAAATTCCGGGATTTGGTAAAATGCGTAAGTAAAGTGTCGTAATGTGGTGCTTTACAAGCTTTTTATCCGGATGTTAATTATAAGTTTTATAAGTATTTTTATAATTAGATAGAAAGAGATGATAATAACATCGAGTAATATAATGCTGTTGATAGCAGTTTTGTTGCTGTTGAGTGTGTTTGCCAGCAAAGCCGGATTCCGATATGGATTGCCGTCGCTTCTTTTATTTCTGGTTGTCGGTATGCTTGCCGGCGTCGATGGATTTGGCGTCCAATTTGATAGCGCGGAAGTGGCTCAATTCATTGGTATGATTTCGTTGAGTGTCATTTTGTTTTCGGGTGGTCTTGACACAGACTTCAAACAAATTCGCCCGGTGATGTTGCCGGGGATGCTGCTTGCGACAATCGGCGTATTGCTTACGACGGGATTGTGTGGAGTGTTTATTTATTATCTGTTTCAGGTTGTTGCGATCCCTGGCGTAGAATTCGGGTGGATAGAGTCGTTGCTATTGGCTGCCATTATGTCATCGACTGATTCGGCATCGGTGTTTTCTATCCTCAACTCGTCAAAGAAAGGATTGAAGGAGAATATGAAGCCCTTGCTTGAGCTTGAGAGCGGCAGTAATGACCCGATGGCATATCTGCTTGTAATCATATTGATTCAAATAATGGAAGGAAGCGGCATGAGTGGCTCTGCATTATGGGCAGAATCGATATTGCTGCTTGTCAAGCAACTTGTGGTCGGCACAATATCAGGAGTGGCAATAGGCTTTGGCGCAGTGTGGCTGATTAATAAAATAAAGGCTAACAACGAATTTATGTATCCGATTTTGTTGCTTTCGGTGGTTGCTATGATATTTTCAATCACAGAATTAATCGGTGGCAACAGTTATTTGGCTGTTTATATCGGAGGGTTAGTGGTTGGAAATCGTAAAATTGTGTTGAAACATACAATAACCACATTCTTTGGAGGCTTTACGTGGCTTGTGCAGATTGTGATGTTCTTGTCGTTGGGCTTGCTTGTCAACCCTCATGAACTAATCGATTGGCATGTAATTGTTGTAGGGTTGGCATTGGGCTTGTTTATGATATTGCTTGGACGCCCGTTAGCAGTGATGCTCAGCATCGGTTGGATGCGTCAGTTTAGCATGAAAGCCAAAGCGTTTGTGTGTTGGGTTGGACTTCGTGGAGCAGTGCCAATCATCTTTGCAACGTATGCCTTAATGTCGGAAAATGTGCCTCATGCGAAATTTATGTTCAATATAGTTTTCTTCATTACAATTTTATCACTAATTTTGCAAGGCACTTCGATCAATACGTTTGCCAAGAAATTGAAATTGGATTTGCCATTGAAGGATGTTGAGTTCAATGTGGTGCTGCCGGATGAGATAACAGCAGTGACATCCGAGATAACAGTGACACCGGAGTTGATTTCAGATGGCGCATTGATTAAGGATATTTCATTGCCACCGAAGACTTTGGTCGTTATGGTCAAACGCGGCGATAAATATCTTGTGCCTACGGGCAATACAAGGCTTTGTCTTGGCGACAGTATGTTCTTAATCGCTGAAGAGCATAAGGATATGGCAGACTTGCTTGAGCGACATGGTGCATAAAAATTAATTGAAGAAAATCAGATGGGAAGAAAACTTAAACGTATAAATTTTTGGGTGAAGCGAAAGGTACATTTGCCCTTATTGATTGTGGCGGGTGTCATAGTGACATTGTTGTTTCTGAATGAAGATACATCGATGTCGCTAAATATGAAATATGACAAAGAAATTCAGGAGCTGAAATCGCAAATTCAAGAATGTAGAGATTCGGCAATGTATTATAAACACAAACGCGAGGCACTATTGACCGAGAGCGATGAGCTTGAGCATGTGGCACGTGAGCAATACAATATGCAACGCCCGACGGAAGATGTCTTTCTCATCAAAGAGAAAAATAAAGACTAAAGCGTCGCAAGAGAAACAATAAATTAAACATAGATAAATTAAAAAAGACAGATAATTATGGCAAGACATAAAATGAAAACTCCCCAAGAGATAGCTGCATCGCAAAAGTTTGTGCGACGCAAAAAGTTGGCAGAGACATTGGCATCGATAGGAATGATTCTTATAGCGATGACAATGTTGGTGACTCTTGTTAATCTCGACAACAGAGCGATTATCGATATTTGCAAATATGTGTTTGCAGTTGGAGCATTAGTTTTTACCGGAGCACGTAGCATCAATGTGTCGCCGGAAGGAGAGAGCATCAAGTTGCGTCGTATTCGTCGCATGGAGTTTTGGTCGGGAGTTTGCTTCTTGGTAGCTGCTTTTTTCTGGTTTTACAATGAGACAAAGTCGGTGTCGGCAGATAATTTGGCAGTGACAGTGTCGTTGTTGCGCGACACTATAGTTTTCACAATAGCCGGAGCAGTCATTCAGGTCATTGCGTCATGGTTTATCTATTACAGAGAGAAAAAAGAACTTGCAGAGAAAAAGGGCTAAAGTGTCGATAATTGCAGATATTTAATAAATTTAGCGCTCGATTTTTGCAAAACACCTTATTTTGAGGTAATTTTGTAGCCGATTATGGATTACACTCTGGTAATAGATCAAGGTAACACTTCTTCGAAAGTGACAGTATTTGAGAAAGATAAAGTCGTAGAGACTTTGCGTTTCGGAGTATTGTCGGTCGAAGAATTGTGTCCTATATTTGAAAAATATGAATTGAGAGGGGTTATTTATAGCAGTGTGGCAAAGCTGGATGTTCGTCTTGTCGAGTCATTGCGTTATATGACAGAGGCCCCGGTATTGGTGATGACTCATGAGACATCGTTGCCAATCAAAGTCGTTTATAAAACACCTCAGACATTGGGTTTGGATCGTGTCGCGGCAGCAGTCGCGGCAGCTTCGTTATATCCCCAGGAAGCAGTATTGGTGGTCGATGCGGGAACTGCATTGACGATTGATGTCGTGGATGGAGAGTCGCAATTTGTCGGCGGTAATATATCTCCCGGATTGGCGATAAGATTTAAATCATTGAATGAATTTACCGGTGCGTTGCCATTGGTGGAATATGGTGTTTCGGATGCTACTCCGATATTCGGCTATGATACAGCGACTGCAATTCGTTCCGGAGTAGTCAATGGCATTGTCGCAGAAATAACTTCATCGTTTGAAAAAGCTTCTGAGGCATACAATTGCAAACGAATAGTCCTTACGGGAGGCGACTCCGAATATTTGATTTCAAAAATGTGTGACTCAAAAATGATGATTGACCGTCATCAGGATTTAGTCGCAGAGGGATTAAACAGAATATTACTATACAATGAAAATAATTAAGCATTTGATTTTTGTGATGTTGTTGGCGACAATGGGTATTGTGTCGGCAACAGCAGAGAATCCGACACTCACGCCGTATTCAATGTATGGCTATGGTATATTAAACGATCATTCATCGAGTTTCCAACGCCAAATGGGAGGTGTCGGTTATGCGATGAATTCAGGTCGTCAGATAAATGTGAAGAATCCGGCTTCGTATGCACATATCGATTCGTTGACATTTCTTTGGGATATGGGAGCAAGTATTTCGATGCTCTGGTGTCAGGACGGAAGTGCCAAAGGTCACGCCATCGGTGGTGGTCTTGACTATATCACAATGCAATTCCCATTGGGTAAGCACATGGGTGCATCGATCGGTCTATTGCCTTATTCATCGGTAGGCTATGCTTTCGGTAGCGAAATTATGCACGGAACAATGGAAAATCAAGGTAGCGGAGGATTGACAGAAGGTTATCTCGGTATCGGTGGTAAAGTGGCTGGATTTTCTATTGGTGCGAATGTGTCTTATCGATTTGGCAATATTATCAACGATGTCTATGCCAACTCGGAATCAGGAGGTCAGACTCTGTTCGAACATGTAATGCAAGTTAGAGACTGGGATATAAATATCGGTGCCCAATATAAGGCAAAACTCGATAAGTTCAATACATTGACGATTGGTGCAACATATTCGCCCAGGAAATCAATGCATGGTAAAACATGGTGCTCATATTGGGATTTGACATCAGATGCCAAACCCGATACTGTCGGCGAAATGAGTATGACGAAGAAATATTACCAACCTCATACAGTCGGAGCCGGTATCAATTACAAGCACGAGCGAACCAATAAGATTATGGTCGAAGCCGATGTTACATGGCAGGATTGGTCGAAAGCTGCATACCCAGCGTTAACCGGAGAAGAAGGGGCAGTAGTCTTTGACGGAATGACATTCTCTGATCGTTGGAAAATAGCAGTCGGTGGGGAGTATGTGCCTAAAATCAGAGGTAATTTTGCTGAAAGAATGGCATATAGAATCGGGGCATATTACACCAACGACTATTTGAATATCCGCGGTAATCAAGTGACAGAGTATGGCATTACAGCCGGTGTCGGAATGCCGACCGTTGAAGGCAAAACCATTATTAATATCGGCTTTGAATGGAAACATAGAAATTCGTCGCCACAGAAATTGTTGGGCGAAAATTATTTCAATATAACATTGGGATTGAATTTCAACGAGTTGTGGTTCTGGCAGCGTAAACTTAAATAAAAAGACACACTGTATAGATGCGAACGTTTTGCGTGTGGGTATTTTTGGTCGCAGCATTGTCGGTTTTGCTTTCCTGTAAGGAAGAGCGTAAAATCGATGTGTTAGGAGGTATTGACTTAAAAAATACCCCAACGATGAAAACGGAGAATGTCTATACGCTGATTAGTGATTCCGGAATTACTCAATATCGAATAAAATCGCCGATATGGTATGTCTATGATGAAATTGACACACCCGTTTGGCGTTTCCCAAAAGGATTGTTTCTCGAAAAGTTTGATAAAAAATTTAAAGTCATATCATCGGTGGCATGCGACTCCGCAATTTATTTCAAACGCGATCAGTTATGGCGCCTTGACGGACATGTGGAGATGCACAACGACCAAAAAGATGTCTTCCTGACTCAGCAATTGTTTTGGGACCAAAAGATGCGCAAAGTCTATAGCGATTCGTTTATTCATATCGAGCGCTCTGACAGAATTATAGAAGGCTTGGGATTTACGTCAAACGATAAGTTGACAGTCTATAACATTCATCGTCCGACCGGTATATTCCCGGTGGATAAGGATAAAATGGGAGGCAACGGAGCGCAAGGAGTCGGAAACGAGCCAATGCCACAAAATCAAGCTCCAGCAATGAATCTTCCGGAGCCGTCAATGAAATAACAAAATAAATTAGAAATGTCAGTAACATTAGCATTTATAATAACAATCGTAGCGATAATCTTTTCCGGATTATTTTCCGGAACTGAAATCGCATTTATTCAATCAAATAAAGTCAGGATTGAAATTGATGCGACAAAAGGCGGATTTATCAATAAGATAATAAGTAAATTTAATTCTAATCAAGATATGTTCATTTCGACAATCTTGGTGGGAAATAATATTGTTCTTGTCGTTTATGGTATCACAATTTCAGTGATATTAAATCCGATGTTGCAGCAGATTTATAATAATGAGGCATTTATCTTGATTGCCAATACAATTGTATCTACAGGAATTATTCTGATTACAGGAGAGTTTATGCCTAAAACAGTATTCAGAATTAATCCAAACCTGATGTTGAAGCTATTCGCTTTGCCGGTCTCGATTATATATGTATTGCTTTATCCGATTTCATTGTTCATATCATGGATTTCACGTCAATTGATGAAGCTGATAGGGGTTAAGGATGAGCAGGTGGAAACGTCGTCGATTACTATGGACGAATTGGATAATTACATCCAGCAGACAATCGACGAACAGAAAGGGAAAGAGGAAGTGGAAAATGAGGTGAAGATATTCAGAAATGCGATAGATTTTAAAGATACTCATATCGGCGATTGTATGATTCCACGCAATGAGATTGTGGCAGTCGATATGGAAACTACCACCAAAGAGCAACTGATCAATACGTTTGTTGCAACAGGATTGTCAAAAATAGTTGTCTATAAAGAAGATATTGACAATGTCTGTGGATATATTCATGTGGCAGAGTTGCTTGATGCAGAAGTCGAATGGAAAGAGCGCATAAAACCGGTTGTGTTTACACCTGAAACAATGCTTGCCAATAAAATGATGCGCCGATTGATGGCTGAGAAAAAATCGATGGCAATAGTAGTCGATGAGTTTGGCGGCACTTGCGGACTTGTCACCTTGGAAGATTTGGTGGAAGAAATCTTTGGAGAAATCGAAGACGAACACGATCGACAGAAATTGGTGGAACGTAAAATCGGTGAAAACGAATATGAATTTTCCGGACGAGTGGAAATCGAACATATAAATGAAAAGTTTGATTTAGATATTAAAGAGTCAGAAAGTTATCATACAATAGCGGGATATATTCTTGATAATCTGGAGTCATTGCCTTCACATGGCGATGTGTTTGCACTCGGCGATTTGAAATTTACAATCTTGAATATGTCGGCAGCAAGAATAGAATTAATCAAAGTAGAAAGAAAAAAAGAATAAAAAAATAGATATATGGCTACAACAAATAACATTATGATCGTCCGCCACCGATTATTGACAGAATTGGTCAAATTGTGGAAGGATGGAAAGTTGACAAGTCAAGACATCGATCGTCTGCCATTGCAGTTAAGTCCGAAGCACACAAAGCATACAATGCGTTGTTGTATTCACAAGGAGCGAGCTGTGTGGAAATATAAGGCTTTGCCATTGATGGGGTTGAGCATGGATGATGAAACAGATGAATTGACAACATTGTCTGAGTATGCAAAAATGACTATCGATCGTGCGACAAATGGCAGCCCGAAAGACAAGATAATGTGTGTCGTGGATGAGGCGTGCTCAGCGTGCATTCGTATTAATTATGAGATTACAAATCTATGTAGAGGATGTATCGCTCGAAGCTGTCAGTATAACTGTCCAAAGGATGCGATACATATTAGCGCAGAAACAGGAAAGGCATGGATTGACCATGATGTGTGTGTAAGTTGTGGTATTTGCCATAAGAGTTGCCCGTATCATGCGATTGTGTATATTCCTGTCCCATGTGAGGAAGCTTGCCCTGTAAAAGCTATCAGTAAAGATGAACGTGGCATTGAGCATATTGATGAGGATAAGTGTATCTATTGCGGAAAATGTATGAACGCTTGTCCGTTTGGTGCAATCTTCAGTCCGTCTCATACTTTTGACGTCCTACAGAAAATTCATCTCGGTGAGAAAGTCATAGCAATAGTGGCTCCAGCTGTTCTCGGACAATTCAATACCGATATAGATCATGTGTATGGCGCATTGAAACAAATCGGTTTTCATGATGTGATTGAAGTTGCTGAAGGAGCAATGGAGACAACTGAAAAGGAAGCCCACGAATTGTTGGAAAAATTGGCTGAAGGACAACCGTTTATGACGACATCTTGCTGTCCGTCATATATAGAATTGGTGAAAAAACATGTGCCTGAGATGAAGGAGTTTGTGTCGTCAACTCGTTCTCCGATGTATTATACTGCTCGCATTGCAAAACAAAAATATCCGGATTCTAAGGTAGTTTTCATCGGCCCATGTATTGCTAAACGCAAAGAGGCACAAAGCGATGAAATGGTGGATTATGTATTGACATTTGAGGAATTAGGCTCTATTCTTGAAGCTTTCGATGTGAATATTGAAAACACTCAACCTTATACAATGGAGTTTGAAGCAGTAAAAGAAGCTCAAGGCTTTGCTCAAACGGGAGGTGTCATGGGTGCTGTCAAATCGTATCTCAAGAAGGAAGTCAATGGAATTCAAATGGCAGACCTTAATAAAAATAATATAGCATTGCTTCGTGCGTATGCTAAGACAGGGAAGGTGCCTGCTAAGTTCATCGAAGTGATGGCTTGCGAGGGCGGTTGCATCACCGGTCCGGCCACTTACAGCGGCGATAAGGGTAAGCGTATGCTCGCTCAGACTCTCGCTAAGTGGAAAAAGACATATTAATATAGATGAAACATATAATCGATAGGCTCTGTAGCCGGCATAGTTTGGACCGACAGGAGTATCTCGAATTGTTGCAGTGCAACGATGTTGATACTATGGACTATCTGCGCAGTCAAGCGCAGTCGGCAACTCTTGAACGCTTCGGACGCGATGTCTTTGTAAGGGGCCTTATCGAAATCACTAACGAATGTCGCAATAATTGTTTGTATTGTGGCATTCGACAAGCCAATAAGATGGTCGCTCGCTACTCATTGTCGCAAGCGACCATTTTGGATTGTTGTCAACAGGGCTACGAACTTGGTTTCCGCACTTTTGTGCTTCAAGGAGGTGAAAATCCGCAGATGACCGATGAATGGGTTGAAGATACTGTCGCCCGGATACATTCTCGTTATCCCGATTGTGCGATTACATTGTCGTTAGGAGAAAGGTCACTGCAAGCATATAAAGCATTCTTCAGAGCGGGTGCTTCACGCTATCTTCTTCGTCATGAGACTATCACCGACAGCCACTATCGTCGCCTGCATCCGACCGATATGAGCCTTCAAAATCGTATCCAATGCCTTCGCAATCTTAAAGAAATAGGCTATCAGACAGGCACAGGCATTATGGTCGGTTCGCCTTATCAGACTCTCGAGAATATTGCAGACGATTTGAAATTTATAGAGGAATTTAAACCTCAGATGATAGGCATCGGTCCTTTCATCCCGCATGCTCAGACACCATTTGCCGGTGCTTCAGCGGGTAGTGTTGAGTTGACGCTTAAACTCATATCCATTTTTCGATTGATGTCGCCCTCTGCGCTTATCCCATCGACTACGGCTTTAGCTTCTTTGTCGGCTGACGGAAGGAGTCAAGGTATATTGGCAGGTGCAAATGTGGTGATGCCTAATCTGTCGCCCCCAACTTTTCGTGGACAATATTCGTTATATAATAATAAGGCAGCCTTCGGTTCTGAATCTGCAGAGGGATTGAGGTTGCTTCAAGAAGAATTAAACACGATTAATTACAATATATCAACAGAACGTGGCGACTATGTACAGACCTGAATCAACCATAGCCGAGGAGTTTATCTCTCATGCCGAGATACTTGATACTCTCGACTATGCTCAAAATAATAAAAACAATCGCCCCCTTATTGAGTCAATCATCGAGGAGGCGCGTAAATGCAACGGCTTGTCGCATCGTCAAGCCGCAGTCTTGTTGGAGTGTGACGAACCTGACTTGATAGAGCGTATCTACCAACTTGCGCGAGAAATAAAGCAGCGTTTTTATGGCAATCGTATCGTGATGTTTGCTCCACTTTATCTATCAAACTATTGTGTCAACGGTTGCGTGTATTGTCCGTACCATTTCAAGAATAAGACCATCGCTCGCAAGAAACTCTCACAAGAGGAAATCAAGCAAGAGGTAATTGCTCTGCAAGATATGGGACACAAGCGTCTGGCTCTCGAAGCCGGCGAGGACCCTCGCAATAATCCGATAGAGTATATCCTTGAGTCGATTAAGACTATCTATGGCATTCATCACAAGAATGGTGCAATACGTCGCGTAAATGTCAATATCGCTGCGACTACTGTCGAAAACTATAAGAAACTCAAGGATGCCGGTATCGGTACGTATATACTTTTTCAAGAGACTTACCATAAACAAAACTATGAAGCTTTGCACCCGACAGGTCCTAAGAGCAATTACGCATATCACACAGAAGCAATGGACCGCGCAATGCAAGCCGGTATTGACGATGTGGGAATTGGAGTATTGTTCGGCCTGAATACTTATAAGTATGATTTCGTCGGTCTGTTAATGCACGCTGAACATTTGGAGGCAACTTATGGAGTGGGACCTCATACGATAAGCGTTCCTCGCATTTGCCCGGCAGATGATGTGTCGTTGGATAGTTTTCCGGATTCAATAGCGGATGAGATTTTCTCTAAAATTGTTGCAGTAATTCGTATTTCGGTGCCATACACAGGGATGATAATCTCAACGCGTGAATCAGTAGCATCACGTGCTAAGGTGCTTGAATTGGGAGTGTCGCAAATAAGTGGAGGATCGAAAACGAGTGTCGGTGGATATGCTATGCCGGAGCCGGCTGAAGAGAATTCGGCTCAATTTGATATTAGTGATACACGCACTCTTGACGACATCGTGGCATGGCTGCTCGATATGGGACATCTCCCAAGTTTCTGCACAGCCTGCTATCGGGAAGGTCGCACCGGCGACCGCTTTATGTCGCTCGTTAAGTCCGGACAAATAGCAAACTGCTGTGCTCCAAATGCTTTGATGACGCTTAAAGAGTATCTGATTGATTATGCCTCAAAAGATACTTATGAGAAGGGTGTTCGTATGATTAAAGAAGAAATTGAAAAGATACCAAACCCCAAGGTTAAGGAGATTGCTCTACGCAATTTGTGTGAAATAGAAAACGGGAAACGAGATTTTAGATTTTAAGGTTATGAATTATCAATCGACATCGTCATCCAACAGATTGCATATTGCCATTTTTGGCTGTAGAAATAGTGGCAAATCGACATTGATGAATGCAATTATAGGGCATGAAGTATCTGTCGTGTCGGATGTTGCCGGCACAACTACGGATGTCGTCTCTAAAGCAATGGAGTTGCGAGGTGTCGGACCGACTTTGCTTATTGATACTCCCGGTTTTGACGATGACGATTTGATGTTGGGAGAAAAACGCATACAGCAGACATCAAAAGCATTAGAAAAGTCTGATATGGCATTGCTTGTATGCTCGACATCTAATCTTAAAATTGAATCAGAATGGGCAAATCGCTTTAATGATAAAAATATTCCGTTTATACCGATTGTCAATGTGAAGCCCGAGTTGTCAGATATAGAGGGTTATGTTAATGCCATCATGAATGCAATCGGTAAACCACCGGTTGTTGTTAATGCTTCTAAATCGGAAAATATGGAGCGATTGAGATTGGCGATTTTAGAAGCAATTCCTCAAGATTTTGATCGACATTCGATAACCGGAAGTCTTGTGTCGGAAAATGATACTGCCATTCTTGTGATGCCACAAGATGCACAAGCACCCAAAGGACGTCTGATTATGCCTCAAGTACAAACCCTTCGTGAATTGATGGATAAAAAGGCAATTGCGCTATGTTGCACACCGGAAAACCTTCAGCAGACTTTAGATTTAATGACAGATCCTCCGAAATTGATAATAACAGATTCACAAGTGTTTGGACTCGTATATCCATTGACTCCGAAAGAGTCTATGCTGACATCGTTCTCTGTGCTTATGGCAGGTTATAAAGGAGATATTAGGAAATTTATAGAAGGAGCATCGGCAATTGATCGTCTTACAGAGTCGTCGCGTATATTGATAGCGGAAGCTTGTGCTCATGCTCCGGCTTCGGAAGATATAGGTCGAGTGAAAATACCAATGTTGTTGCGTAAGCGTGTAGGACAAAATTTGGCTATAGATTTTGTGAGTGGAAGTGATTTCCCGGTTGACCTCACGATTTACGATCTGATAATTCATTGCGGAGCTTGTATGTTTAATAGAAAATATGTTATAAATAGACTTGATCAAGCGGTTGTGCAACGTGTTCCAATGACAAATTATGGGGTTGTAATAGCCTATTTGAATGGAATAATTGATAAAATTGTCTATTGAAAAAGTGTAACAGAAAATGTAAATCTGCAAAAAAAACTTAACGATATTTGTTAATTTGAAACTTATTGCTATCTTTGCCGTAGAATTAATTACTTAACACATGAACGATAAGACTATTTTCAAGGAAAGATTGCTCGCTCTTCAGTCTAATCTGTTCAGTTTTGCATATAAACTAACTGCAGATAGCGAAGAAGCACATGATTTATTGCAGGATACTACTCTAAAAGCATTAGATAACGAATCGAAATATAGCGATAATTCTAATTTTAAAGGGTGGCTATTCACCATAATGAGAAATATATTTATTAACAATTATCGTCGTACGGTAAGAGAACGTACGGTAATTGAAGGTACAGAAGATTTATATCAGTTGAATTTTCAGCAGCCAACCAACTCAACTCCGGAAGGAACGTATGCGGTAAATGAAATTTCGCAAATCATTGATTCTTTTTCGGAAGATTATCGTAAACCGTTTTCAATGTATGTTGCCGGATACAAATATGAAGAAATTGCTGAAATCTTGGATATCCCATTGGGAACTGTGAAGTCACGCATTTTTACAACGCGTCAAAAACTTCGTTCTATCCTCAAAGACTATAGATAGTTATAAGTTTTTTGTATTGCTTCCTAATTAATGTTGCGATTATCCGTTTAGGGATCAAACAATTCAGGTCCAAAGTTTGTATAATATTATATTAATGAAAATAAAATAAAGATGAGACAAATTTTTTCTTTCCTAATGGTAGTTGTGCTTTGTGTGTGTACAGCGTGCGCAGATGATTTTACAACTACGGATGTTACAAGCCTTCCGGCTAAGGCGCAACAGTATTTGAAGCATTTTGATTCTCCTGTAGCTTATATAGAAGTGGATAACGACGGCGTGTTTGGCAAAAATTATGACGTGAAGCTCAAGGACGGTAGTGAAATTGATTTTGATAAAAAAGGTGAGTGGAAAAGCATAGACACTAATCATAAGCCTGTCCCTGCAACATTTGTTCATAAGTCAATTGCTGACTATGTCAAGAAAAATTATCCTGATACATTTGTTTCTAAGATAGAACGTGATTCAAGAGGTTATGATGTAGAACTCTCAAACCACATGGATCTTAAGTTTGATACAAATGGTAACTTCGTAAGGTTTGACGACTAATCACGGTTTAGGTAGATAAGCTACTACAATCGTTTGTTAGAAAATATCAATGGAGAGGGTTGAGGTTAGTCTTGACCCTCTTTTAGTATATATAAATAATGAAGATTGTTACTCTCTTTATAATATATGTCTAAAGTCATCTCCGATCTGTTGTTGATATACCTATATGTGGAATTAAACTATTTTTAGTGTCAGTGTCTAATATTCAACAAATATATATAGTATGATTTTTAACAACTATCAGAAATATTTTTCGCAGTCCGGCTTTAGCTCGAAAGTGTTGAGTTTGGCTAAACGTGCCGGGGGTAAATTACTTTATCCGGCGTTTGTGTTATATACTGCATACAAGTCGAATGAAGTGTCGATTAAGGATAAAGCGATTATAATTGGAGCATTGGGCTATTTTATACTTCCTAAAGATCTTATCTCTGATTTTCTTCCGATAATCGGTTTCACCGACGACTTTGCGGTATTGACTCTTGCAATTCGCTCCTTGAGAAAATCCATCACCCCGGAAATCAAAGAAGCAGCTCGCCAATCTCTTGATAAACTCCTCGGCTAATCCCGCGCCGTATAATATATATAGTCTTAATAGTGTCTGTAGTACCTATAGTCTTTATAGTATCTATAATATCTATTTCATCTATAATATCTATAGTGTCTAAAGTTTGAGGGGAGAAATAGTTAGAGGTTTGGCGAAAAAAGTGGCGGATTTTCAAAAATCTCGGATTGTGAAAAAATGCCCCAAAAGGGCAAAAACGGTTGAGAAAGAAGCATTG
>JAZTZN010000037.1:0-96430 GCA_045637445.1 Muribaculaceae bacterium | reverse complement strand
TTGAAGAACTTGGAAAAATGCCCAATTACGAGGAAGATAAACATGGCAATAAATATAATTATTTTTATAAACTTTCAAATGAATATATAACGCTTGTTTATGAAACAATAGATGAATTACATATTACAATTCCTCAAAATGGAAGTAAGGATAAATTGCATATAAGAACAATTATAAACGATCCTCCAATCTGTTCAATTGGGGCAACTATTAATTTCATTCAAGAGGGAGCTAAATAGTGCGGAAGTCATGTAATTAGCAAAAATAAGGTATAGTTTTCCGTAACCTAAGGAGGCCGACAGGAGAGATTAAACATCGCCCTGTCGGCTTTTTTTATTCCAAGAGTTAGGCATTTTTTGTTTAAAGGGAAGATGTTTTGATGGACTTTGCGCCATTAAGGAGCATGGGTCTTAATGGTCAATTTAGTTGGCAAAACCTTCGTAAGTTGTTGACAATAACTGCTTTTGAGCGGTTGAACATCTGCTTGACAAACAGAATCAATAGATGTGTGGGAGAGGTTCGGATGATGTGCCCTCGATAAAATCTTCGATAGTGAAGTTGATAAAATCATTGAAGCGTTTAGCTTGAATGCAGTATTTTTTGAGTTTTTCGACGATATCGTCGGAGCAAAGGAAATCGTCATCGACCGGTTGGTAAGCGATAAAGTCTCGAGGACGTATGTAGTCGATATGTTCCCAATCCTTTAGAAATCCTTTCGGTGCAGTTTTAAGAAAATTATCTCCTAAGCATGAGAAGCAGCCTTTAAATTCCGGGCTTTCAACTATGGCGCGATATTCGTCAATGTTGTCGAAAATTGCTTGACGTATGGCTTTTATCACTTTTGATTCAAGTCCGATTGTTCCGGCGCATATCATGCTATGTCCCGGCTCTATGTGGATGTAGTAGCCGCAAGTGTTGATACGTTTGCCGTATGGAGGATTGATGAATAGCCCCATGTGAATTTTGTATGGGCGCTTGTCGGCAGAAAATCGGACGTCGCGATAGATGCGATATGTGCAATCCTTTACCGACAGGTGGGCGGCTGCCGAGTCGAAAGTGGCGATCATATCAATCATGCGTTGCGCAAACGAATGAAATGTTGCGGTCGCTTTGTTATATTCGTCTTTATGAGCAGCAAACCATTCGCGATTATTGTTGGCTGTCAGTTCTGATATGAATTGATAGACTTGTTTCATGGCAAATTGTTTTTTAGAAACTCCCTTTATATAATACAAACTCCGCAACGGCGTTTGTCGATGCGGAGTCAGTGTGTATTATCAAATAATAATTATTTGCGTACGGCTTTGACTGTCATCACTTCGCCTTTGTCGTTGAAGAAGTTGACAAGGTAAATGCCCGGTTCGAATGAATTGAGAGAGATTGCTCTGTCGAAATTATGTGAACCATATACAAATTTGCCGTCGTAAGAGTAGATGCTTACTTGAGTGATTGGCGATTCAGAGTTTGCATAAACGTCGTTGCCTTTTTGGTAAACGCTGATGCCTACTTCTTGAGTTGTCACTTCTTCAACTTCTACAGGGAGGTCACCTTCTTTAAGGCCTTGGAAATACATTGATACCGGGAAGTCGCCTTGACCATCATTGAAAATAGCTTCCGGAACGCGAATCATGATTTCGTGTTCGCCTGCTTCAAGAGCACCGAGTTCGAAGTAGCGCACAGGGATTGCATCGCCCGGACACCAGTTGGAAGTAGCAGCCCATTGGCGGTCGTTCTTCTTGCTTTGACCATAGATGCCGTTGGCTTGAGTATTTTTGTAGCGATATGGTTCGCATGATTTACCACCCGGAGTGAATGTAGAAATGATTTCGCCATCGAAATACACTAAGTGGAGGCGACGATTGTATTCTTCACCACCTGAATTTGCACCGTGGTTTGACATTACAAGCACAACTTGAGAGTCAGTTACTTTTTCAGGAACAGTGAATTTGTATGTCTTGGTACATGTTCCGATAGTGTCTGTGCCTTGTTCGCTGTAGTTGTTGAGGTTGTGACTCTTGTACTCAGGCTTCTTCATAACGATAGGCACGATTACGCTGTTGCGTGTGTTTTCAGCAGGTTCGTCTGTGCAAGTAAATTCGAGTGTGCCTTTGAAAACGTCGTTACGTCCTGCACAACCTTTGATTTGTTCGTTGGCAGCGTAAGGGATGCCGAATAGCTCAAATTCCAACCATAGGTCGTATTTGTCGCGAATGTTCATATCGTGGAAGAGGTAGCCCACAAGATTAGCGTCATATTTGTATTCTACGAAGTCAGGGTGTGAATTCATATTCATGAACGGAGTGATGAAACGAACGATTTCGATGCGTTGCACTTCGAAAGGATCGTAAGTTTCTGCTCCTTTAGGTACTAATGCCACGTTGATATTACCAATGCGGTCGTAGTTATCGCAAAGCGCGCCGATAGTGACCTTGATTTTTGTTTCAAGACCAAACCAATCCATGTTGGCATCAGTAAGCTTCTTTGCATACAAAGAGTTGCGATGACGCAAAATGCCGTCGCCAAGATCTTTGTCGAAAACAGTTTCATTGTAGCCGTCATAGAAAACAGCTTCATTGAAAGGCTTGTAAGAGCGACTGTATTCTTGTGCTTGAACAGTTGCGCCCGAAATAGCTACGGCTGCTGTGAGCCCGAGTAAGATTTTCTTCATGTCGTTAGTATTTTATTTTAAGATTTTTCTGTCGCAAATTTACGAATAAAATTCTATTGAAACAATTCAAATAGATTAAATGTGTTATTTTTTTGAATTATGTGATATATGTTAAATGTCTTTTGATGCAATAACACATAAAGCTTAACGTTATTTTTATGATGAAGACTATAGTAAAACATATAATATACGCTCTTATCGTGGTATCGACAATCGGTTTGGGCGGTTGCAAATCAGCAAAACTATCGACTGCTAACGAGCAGTATGAGCGTGGCGAGTATTTTGACGCATCAAAGACCTATCGAAAAGTCTATAACAAGATGACTAAGCGCGAACAACGTCCTCAGAGGGGTGTGGTGGCTTATCAGATGGGTATGTGCTACACAAAGCTTAATATGGCGGCAAGAGCATCGGCAGCGTTTCAAAATGCAGTGCGCTATCAGTATCCGGATTCGATTGTCTATTATTATCTCGGACGTGCGCTTCAAGCTGACGGAAAGTATGCACAAGCCGTGGATGCTTACGAAACATATTTGACATTCAAGCCCGACGACAAACTTGCCAAAATCGGTATAGAAGGGTGTGAGCATGCCATCGAATCAAAATCGAAAAAGACGACTCGTTACGTGGTGAAGAATGCAAAGTTGTTTAATTCTCGCCGCGCTGACTTTGCTCCGATGTATCTTGATAATAAGTACGATCAATTGTATTTTACTTCGACCACAGAAAAAGCGATGGGCGACAACAAGTCGGAAATCACAGGGATGAAAAAAGGCGATATTTATGTGGCGAAGAAAGATGAGCAAGGGGTGTGGCAACGTCCGGAACCTGTCGAAGGAGAGTTGAATTCCGACCTTGATGAAGGTATAGTGAGCTTTACTCCCGACGGACAGACAATGTATCTGACAAAAGCTCGTCGCGAGCCTAATTCCAGCACATCAGTCGAGATTTACACTTCTCAGCGTAGCGAAGCTCAATGGAGCGCTCCGGTGAAATATGAAATTATCAGCGATACGATTTCTGCTGTCGGTCATCCTGCCGTCTCGCCGGATGGCAAATGGCTCTATTTCTGCTCTGATATGCCGGGTGGATATGGTGGTAAAGATATTTGGAAAGTAAACCTTGTCGATAAAGTCGGTTCGCTGGAAAATTTAGGACCGGACATCAATACGCCTGGCGATGAGATGTTCCCCTATTCGCGAATGGATACGGTGTTATATTTCGCTTCAAACGGACATCCGGGATTTGGCGGCCTTGACTTGTTCAGAGCTAAATATGAAGAGGGTTCAGAGTCGTGGACAGTAAAAAATATGGGGACACCGATTAACTCGCAAGGCGACGATTTTGGCATCACTTTCGGTCAAGGTGAAACAGGATTTTTCAGTTCAAACAGAGGCGACGGAAGAGGCTATGACCATTTGTATTCGTTTGAACTTCCCGATATAGAAATTTCGATTTCCGGTTGGGTACTCGATAAGGATGAAGAGCCGGTGGCAAATGCAATCATTCGTATCGTCGGCGATGATGGCTCCAACCAAAAAGCCGTCGCTCGTGACGACGGATCGTTTGACTTCAAGCTCGACAGAGGTGTGAAATATGTAATGATGGCAGGTGCAAAAGGCTACCTTAATGAGAAGCAAGAGTTTAAATCAGACATTGCAGAGGAGGATGTAGAGTATGGTATAGACTTCATATTGTCGGCAATACATAAACCTCAGGTTATCGAAAACATTTTCTACGATTTTGATAAAGCAACGCTTCGCGATGAATCAAAACAGGCATTGGACGAAATAGCTACCATACTTAAGGAAAATCCGAATGTGTGCATCGAAATGGCGTCGCACACTGACCGTTGGGGCTCCGACGAGTATAATATGGACCTGAGCAATCGTCGAGCGCAAAGCGTTGTTGACTATTTGATAGAAGCCGGCATTTCACCCGATCGCTTGAGACCTCAAGGATATGGCGAAACCAAGCCGAAGATTGTTACCAAGAAAATCAACCGCGAATATCCTCAATTTGAGGAGGGGGTGGAGTTGACGGAAGAATTTATCGAAACTCTTTCCGAGGAAGACCAAGAAGCTGCCGATCAAGTCAATCGACGCACAGAATTTCAAGTGACTTCAATAGATTTTGAGCCTTTTTAAAATGGATTTTCGAACAATTGTTGAAATAGGCAAAGGGTGTTTTGAACTGAATCCCCAAAGACCGCTGATGCTCTTAGGTTCGTGTTTCAGCGATAATATTGGCGACAGGTTGACTTCGGCAATGTGGAAGTGTGCAGTAAATCCTTGTGGAGTCTTATATAACCCTGCAAGCATAGCTTCCATTGTCGCAAGAGCCCTCGACAACAATTTTTTGAGCGATGAAGATATTGCGACAACAGACAATCGATGTTTTTCGTGGCTGTTTGACTCCCATTTTGCATCAGTCGATAAATCGGCTGCTCTGCAAAAAATGAATGATGCGCTTTCTCTGACAGCAGAATATCTGAGCAACATATCGTGCTTAATAGTCACGTTTGGCACTGCATGGATATACGAACTTGCAGAAAATCGACAAGTGGTCAGCAACTGTCATAAATTCCCAAGCAATCATTTCCTTCGCAGGAAAATGAGCGTCGAAGAAATTGCCAATTTATGGATTCCGTTAATCGAAAAATTGCAAAAAAACAATCCGGAACTCAAAATAATTTTTACGGTCAGCCCGATTCGCCACTTCAAAGACGGAGCGCACGAAAATACTCTTTCAAAATCAACACTGATGCTTGCGATCGATCGTATCATCTCGGAAACACAACACACTGATTATTTCCCGGCATACGAACTTGTCATTGATGAGCTTCGCGACTATCGATTCTATGCCGATGATATGTTACACCCTTCAAAAGTAGCAATCGATTACATTTGGAAACGCTTCAGTCAGAAATACTTTTCAGCTCAAACAATTGACCTGATTGCCAAAGCAACTAAACTATCTCAACGATTGAAACACCGACCTCTGACCGATAACGTCGCTCAAATCGATAAATTCCACAGCGAAACAGAGCGTTTGATTTCAGACTTCATCGCTGCTCACCCATTTCTGCAAAAGCCCTAAAAACAAAACGTGTGGCGTATAGGTCATTGCAGGCTGAAAATAAGCCTGTGATGTTCTATCGGTCAAATTTGTAACGTCAACTACTACATATTCGGAAATACCGGCATAATCGAAGCTACACATTGAGTCCAATCTAATATATAGGATAGCAACGTAGTTACAGGCATATAGATTTGAGCGCATCAGATATCGCATTGACAATATAAGAAAAGTGGCGACTTCCGGAAGGAAATCACCACTTTCTTTATTTGGAGTCATGAGTGCGACGATGCGCAGTCATGATGTCGGGTTATACTATTAGATGTTAGAAAGGTTGAATTTAGCAAATTCCATATCCTTTTGAGCACGAGCCTTCAAATCGCCATCAAGACGGATAGCTTGACGAAGGTTAGTGATAACCATATTTTCGTTGTTAGTGCGAGCACCAAGCACAGCCATTAAGTAGTATGTAGTCGCATCAGGGTTGCTGATAGAAGCGAGAGTGTTGCGAGCAGAGCTGTAGTCTTTAGAAAGGATTTGAGCCAAAGCAGCATTGTTTGTCTTAGTATCACCAAATGCACGATTAGCAGCGTTCAAATCACCTTGAGAAAGATAGAATACGCCAAGAGCGTCATTTGCTTCAGGCACGCCTGCAGCAGCACCGAGTTGCTCGTTAGCCTTGCGCCAATCTTTGTTCAACATAGAGATAAGACCCATATTCATTTCCACTTCCTTAGAGCTTGGGTTAAGACGTGCAGCATGCTCGAAGTTTGCTTGTGCAGCATCATAATCTTCATCGACAAATTGTGTCAAACCGAGGTTGTTGAAGCAACGATAGTCGTTAGGATATAGTTCGCAAGCCTTGTTATAGACTTCCATTTTCTTTGTGTTGTCGTTAGTAAGAGTTGCGAGGTAAAGGATTTCGTCAACGCTCAATTGCTTAGCATCTTTAGCATAAAGATCAACAATTTCTTCATTGCTCTTACCAATTACATTGATAGAAGCTTGCACGCGAGAATAGCGAAGTTGTGGAAGGATTTGATCAGCAAGTTGATCGAACACCACAGAAAGGTTGCGAATTTCGCGTTCACGATCTTCAGGATCGTTATACATAGAAAGAACGCTGATAATCAATTCTTTATCTTGAATATCGCTCTTTTCAACAAGTTCACGGAATCCGTCCCAATCTTCAGGAGTGAAAGAAGAAGTCAATTCGCCGAATTCAGTGATTTTGTCTTTCTTAAGTTGACCTTCTACAAAAGCAGTTGTATTCTTTTCGCGTTTTTCAGCCAAAGCAGTGTTGTAGTCAAGTTTACCTTCAGGAGAAGCATAAGAATTGATATTAACACCTGCGATTTCTTGTTTAGGATCTGCAGCAGCTTCAGCAAGACGTTGGCTTAGGTCGATATAACCTTCTTTTTGAGTTTCAGACGAACGCACATTTGCTTGATTGATAAGGAAGTGAATGTCGGCGCTGTATTGCTCATTGATAACCTTTTGGAATTTATCTTTAGCGACAGCAGGATCAACAGTTGCAGCAGAAGCAAGAGTAGCAGTTGCGATAACGCCATCACCTACTTTTACACGAGGCAACGCATAGACTTTGCCTTTTTGGTCAACAGTGAAATCAAGATACAACTCTGATTGCGCCATTTCCGGAGTGTAAGCAACATTGAATGGGATGCCGAAAGTACCACCATTTTCATAGCTTACCACTTGACCGTTAGCGCGAACGTCTTCACCTTGAACAAGCACAGTTGACGATGAAGTTTCGCCATCAGCATATACCAATACCGGAGTAACTTCCACCTTCGCATTCTTAACGAAGAATTTTGCAGGAACGTTACCTGTAATTGTTGTCGGTACATTTTGTCCTACCACTTCAAGTGGAGCAGGATTCATTGTAAAATAATCACTTTGAAATTCTTTTAGCTTCTTTGAACAGCTGCTCATACCCACAACAGAGGCAGCCAAAGCAATGTAAACGATTTTTTTGTTCATATTATATAATTTTAAATTTTTATTCTATATTCGCAATTGTTGATATTACGCGATAGTATAATGAATTGCAAAATTAATTATAATTTCATATATCAGAAACCCCAATCTGCTGTTTTATAAATTTTTAAGATATTTTTTATCTGTTTTGCTTTTTATTTGACTAAAAATAAGTAATTTTGCATCATGTTTTTCATGGTATTAGATTTAAGGTTAGAGGATTAGTTGTCGTGAGACAATTAATCTTTTTTTATATCCGATTTTTTTCACATTAATAATAATACAATTATCGCTGATATTGCCATTTGTAACCTCACAAAATGACATTCAGGAAACTTCTGAAAATTTCCCGACTCAGTTAACATCACAACTTTGGACAGCCTTTATCTATTCAGTATTTTTTTCATGCGCATCGGATCCGATAATATATTTACGGCAGAATCCACAGCCACATCGTCTCTAAGGTCGGCAATCACCTCTCCTTTTGCATAGAAATAACGGCTCAAAATGTCAGAAAGCAGATAGCTTGAAATTTGTTTTCGATGAGTATCCAAATCCTTATCGAGATTATGAGTCAAAAGTTTTGACAATGTATCCAACTGCTGCTTTGTCTCCTCATTCATATACCCTTCGGCTTCTGCCACTTCACGCAGTTGCTTGACAAGCTCTTCGCACGTTTTGTCGTATTTAAATTTATCAGGATCGATAAACTTTTTGAATTGACCGTAAATCTCATCGGTTATTTCAAAATCGTGTGGAGAGCTTATCTGAGGATTTTCTGCCACATATTTTGTTGCGAAATCAAATGACCAATGATCTCTGACAATATTATAGACCAAGCGATTTATTTTTCCCCAATCGACTGTTATGTCCGGGACAAGACCACCACCATCACGAACAATGCGACCATGCGCCGTCTTGTATGTATTGGTCAGGCTGTCGGGCGTACGAGCAACCGATCCATCCGGGTTACGATGCGAATAATCCAACGCTTGAATCAAACGTCCCGACGGTATGTAGTATTTGGCAACAGTCACTTTCAACAATCCATCGTAGGGCAATGGACGAGTCGATTGCACAAGACCTTTGCCAAATGAACGCGTACCAATCAGCACCGCACGATCCAAGTCTTGCATAGCGCCTGCTGTTATTTCCGACGCCGAAGCTGATGCCCCATCAATCAATATTGCCAACGGGATGTCAGGCATTATCGGTTTTTTTGTCGTCTTATAGATTTTTTCCGATGTCTTGCTTTTGCCTCTTGTGCGCAAAACTTCTGTTCCCTTAGGCACAAAGAAACCGACAATTTCCACAGCGCTTTCAAGCAGTCCGCCACCGTTTCCTCTCAGATCGAGAATAATATTTTTCACCTCAGGGTTACTCTTAAACTCCTCAAGGGCTTGACGCACCTCATCGGCAGAACGTTCCATGAAAGAAGTCAGACAGATGTAGCCTGTACTGCCGTTTACAATTCCGTAATAAGACACCGACGGCAATTGCAATTTCTTGCGTTCAATCTCGAAAGTCAACACACTGTCTTTGCTATACGGACGCTCCACTGTCACAGTCACTATCGTGCCGGGACGTCCTTTAAGCATTGCACTGACTTCGTCGCTTTTCTTGCCTTTAAGATCGACAGTGTCAATACGCACAATTTTATCGCCGGATTTAAGACCGATTTTTGCCGCCGGAGAATTTTCATACGGTCCGGAAATGTAAGTCCAGCCGTCACGCTCCATGATGTAGCTGCCTATACCTCCATATTCACCCGTTGTCATTGTCGCAAAACCTTTCTGATCTTCGGGAGTATAATATTCTGTATATGGATCGACTTGCATCAACATTGTCGCTATTGCCTGCTTGAATGTCTCATCTGTGCGAATAGTATCTACATAATTCATTTCCAACTCTTTGACTATCGAATTGAAAATACTCAGATTTCTATTTACTGCATTGTCATGGCTTTTTTGTGCCACACCTGTGACTGCAGGCAATACAAGCAAACCCGTCAAAAAAGCAACGGCAATATATCTCGACAATTTATAGCGTTTCATACTTTTCTTATTCTATATAAATCATTTTTGAGGATGAGGGTAATCCACTGTGAAATGCAATCCACGACTTTCCTTGCGTTCCATCGCTTGACGCATTATCAGATAACCCACGTTTATAATGTTTCGCAATTCGCATATTTCGCGACTTGCCTTGCTGACCTTAAAGAGTTTCTCTGTTTCTTCGTATAGGATATCAAGTCTGTTCCATGCACGATTAAGGCGCACATCAGAGCGAACAATACCGACATAGTATCCCATGATTTGATTCACTTCCTTAATCGACTGTGTAATCAGCACCATTTCTTCGGGATGAGTCGTTCCTTCGTCATTCCAATCCGGAATATCGCTACGGAGGTAGTATCCACCGATATGTTCCTGCGCATGCTTGGCAGCGGCATCAGCATAGACAATTGCTTCGAGCAGAGAGTTTGAAGCCAAACGATTGCCACCATGCAATCCTGTGCATGAGCACTCTCCTACGGCATACAAGCGCTTGATTGAAGACTCTCCGTTCAGATCGACTTTTATTCCACCACAAAGGTAGTGTGCAGCCGGAGCCACAGGGATATAGTCTTTTGTGATATCGATACCCAACGACATACATTTTTCGTAGATATTCGGAAAATGTTGTTTTGTCTCTTCCGGGTCTTTATGCGTAACATCAAGATAGACGTGGTCAGAGCCATAGAGTTTCATTTCGGAGTCAATGGCACGAGCCACAATGTCACGTGGAGCCAACGACAAACGAGAGTCATATTTGTGCATAAACTCTTCGCCATTCAGATTGCGCAACACAGCACCATAACCTCGCATGGCTTCAGTTATCAAGAATGACGGACGATCGCCTCCGGGATTGTAAAGTGCTGTCGGGTGAAATTGTATAAACTCCATATCCTTGACCGTACCCTTTGCTCTATACACCATCGCGATACCATCGCCTGTCGCAATCAACGGATTTGTGGTCGTCGTATAGACAGCACCAACGCCACCGGTAGCCATCAGAGTGATGCGCGAAAGAAATTTATCGACATTTCCTGTCTGCTGATTAAGCACGTATGCTCCATAGCAAGTGATGTCTTGCGTACGACGAGTGACTATCTTTCCCAAATGATGCTGAGTCAGAATTTCAATAGCGAAATGATTCTCAAAGACATCGATATTGGGATGACGTTTCACCTCTTTGATTAGGCTGGTCTGAATTTCAGCGCCGGTATTATCAGCATGGTGGAGAATACGAAATTCCGAGTGACCACCCTCACGATGAAGGTCGAATTCGCCATTCTCTTTCTTATCGAAATTCACCCCCCACTTTATCAATTCTTCAATCTGTTCCGGACCTCCCTTTACCACTTTTTCGACAGCCGCCGGATCGCTCAGCCAGTCGCCGGCGACAAGCGTGTCTTTTATATGCTTCGTAAAGTTATCTACTTCAAGATTTGTAACACTTGCGATTCCTCCTTGGGCAAAATATGTATTTGCCTCTTCGAGAGACGTCTTGCACACCAAAGCCACACGAGCATTGTCAGCCACCTTAAGCGCAAAACTCATTCCGGCAAGACCGGAACCTATCACCAAATAATCATATTCATAGACCATAGCCCTTGATTTTTATTATGACTTTAAATCCACATTTTGTCAGACTCACTATTGATTGTCAATAATATTTTGCTCCATAGTGATACTGCTATCAGATGCAGAACGAATAACGTAGCTGCGTTCAAAATCGAACTCTGACAAAGCGTTCACTATCTCAGCCGAATTTTTCGCTCTGCAATTGAAAAACTCGGTATAAGCCACTGACTCCATTATTTCACCCTCGATGTAGCGTTCTGCCACACAAGAGAAGTCCATTTCCAAAACGATCTCTTTGTCTTCAACCTTATTGGCATTTCTTGAAGCCTCCACTCGTATCATCGACGCCACAGGAGGCACAGGAGTAGTCATCGATGTCTCCCAACGTCCTGACTCCATAGTCTCTCGATACTCTTTACCGTCAAAATCGGTATAGACAATCTTGACGTCCGACACATCTTCCAGCTCTTCCGAAAGCTCTATACGATATGTCAATTTTATTTCGCTCGCATCATGACAAGAAAGCATCATGACACTGAATAATATAGCAACCAATGTGAGTAGTTTAGTGTTCATAACCTTTGATTTTTATTGTTTTACACCCTTCATTCAGGCATTTTTGATTCATTCGTTTTGCAAAAATCATCAGCATCATCTGCCACCAATGATTTATGACAACAAAGTTACACAAAAATAGACAATCAACAATAATTTTTACAAATTAATACATCACAGTCGCATTAAAAATTTAGCAATATAAATTTAAATCACTAACTTTGCACTTCGAAAAATAACGATTAAACTATGGTATCAGTCGATGGTCTCGCCGTAGAGTTTGGCGGCACAACACTTTTCAGTGACATTTCATTTGTAATCAACGATAAGGACAGAATAGCCCTTATGGGCAAAAACGGTGCAGGAAAATCCACCCTTCTCAAGATTCTTGCAGGCGTCCGACCGGCAACAAGAGGCAAAGTTTCTGCCCCAAAGGACACCGTAATAGCCTACCTTCCCCAGCATCTGATGACCGAAGATGGTCGCACCGTTTTCGAAGAAGCATCACAAGCATTTGCCCACCTCCACCAAATGGAAGCTGAGATAGAAAGTCTCAACAAGCAATTGGAAGAGCGCACTGATTATGAGAGCGATGAATACATGGCTCTAATCGAAGAAGTAGCTACAAAAAGCGAGAAATTCTATGCTATCGACATGACACACTTTGAAGAAGATGTCGAAAAGACATTGCTCGGTTTAGGGTTCAAACGTTCCGACTTCAATCGTCAGACAAGCGAATTTTCCGGAGGTTGGCGCATGAGAATAGAATTGGCAAAAATGCTCCTTCGCAATCCCGATGTGCTACTCCTCGATGAGCCGACAAACCACCTCGACATCGAATCTATCGGTTGGCTCGAAGAATTTCTTGTCAGCAACGGCAAGGCTGTCGTTGTAATCAGCCACGACCGTAAATTTGTCGATAACATCACTACTCGCACCATCGAAGTGACCATGGGTAGAATCTACGACTATAAGGTCAACTATTCCCAATATCTTCAATTGCGTGCCGAGCGTCGCGCCCAACAACTCAAGCAATGGGAAGAACAGCAAAAGATGATTCAGGAAACAAAAGATTTCATCGAGCGTTTCAAAGGCACATATTCTAAGACACTGCAAGTTCAAAGCCGCGTAAAGATGCTTGAGAAGTTGGAGCTTGTAGAAGTCGATGAAGAAGACACATCGGCACTACGCCTGAAATTCCCGCCTTCACCTCGTTCCGGACAATATCCGGTGATGATGGACTCTGTCGGCAAGGCCTTCGATGACAAACAGATTTTCTCCGGCGTCAACATCACAATACATCGTGGCGACAAAGTTGCATTTGTCGGTCGCAACGGCGAAGGTAAATCCACACTCGTGAAGTGCATCATGAATGAACTTGAACACGATGGAAACCTACAACTTGGACACAACGTCCAAATAGGCTATTTCGCTCAAAATCAGGCTTCTTTGCTCGACGAAAACCTCACTGTTTTCCAAACCATCGACGACGTGGCAAAAGGCGATATACGAAACAAAATTCGCGACCTCCTCGGCGCATTCATGTTTGGTGGCGAAGAAAGCACAAAGAAGGTCAAAGTACTTTCCGGCGGCGAACGCACTCGCCTCGCTCTAATGAAATTGCTCTTGGAACCGGTCAACCTGCTGATTCTCGACGAACCTACCAACCACCTTGACCTAAAAACCAAAGACATCCTCAAACAAGCTCTGCAAGACTTCGACGGTACGCTGATTTGCGTCAGCCACGACCGCGACTTCCTTGACGGACTTGTCACTAAAGTATATGAATTCGGCGGAGGACGCGTTCGCGAACACCTCTGTGGAGTCTATGAATTCCTTGCAAACAAGAAAATGGAGGAACTCCAAGAACTCGAACGCAAAAACTAAATCAACTGAATATCATCTCATTATGGACGTATAGGTCTCATTGCGTCTTATTAATAGCACAATGAGACTGTTTATTTTGTTACCACAAAAAAGAATGTTACCACACCACAAAGGCGCAGTAACATTCTCTATGCGTAAAAACAAATATATTTGCATTACGGAAGGTTAAAATAATAGATATTACGGCTTCCCCCAGCGCCAAATTCCCAATCATAATCAGGGTATGTATAACTTCTTCGGGCACTAAAAGATGTTGTATTTGAGGGATTAGTTTTAACTTCTATATTGCCGTAACCGTTTTTATAAACATAAATTGTCATACTTTCCATATACTTATTGTAGGCAGTAGTAGAATTGCTACCTTTAAAAGAGACATTAGAACCTCCCGAGTTGTTATCTTCATAATAATAATTATCGGAACTGCTGCTTTCGCCTCCTCCACAAGAAACTAAGCCTAATGCTAAAATAGCACAAATTGATAATAATAATTTTTTCATAAAGTATAAGTGTTAAATGTTAAAAATTGTGCGAATATATATATATATATATATGAACCAAATAATTCGATATGTTTTTTAGCATAAAATTCCAATTAATCCAAAATTGCGACTATTTCACCAAAATAAGACAATTTATCACCTTACAAAGCAATAACCACATCAGACCAATATCTCACTCGTTCTAAAGTCCTGCAATGAAATAAATCGTCACGGCAAATTCAGTAACGACAAAAACCTCATCGAGAAATACCGATTTGAGAGACAAACAAAAGTTGATATATTTCTATTTATTTGATATATTATTTTGAAATATAGAATTTTATTCGTAACTTTGCACCACTGATAATGCTGCCCTATTACTGCTTTTAGTAATACACTATTAAAACACAACAATTTACTATGACAACAATCAAATTAAAATTTAAAGATTTAAACTTACGACTGGCTGAAAAATCAGCAATTTACCTTACTCAAAAACGACACACGAAAGACGGCGAAACTCCTTGCTTTCCCGACTTGTTACGCACGCCCGACTCTCAACTTAAAAAGCTGTATGAGATAGGATTAAGCAAATCATTATTCAAAATCAAAGGTTGGGTTACAGGATATACCTCAACTCCCGACGAAATCACAATCGATATGACAATCGCAGCCGACAGCAAGGAATTTATAGAGACATTGCTCAACCTATCAGCAGAATCACACATTCTTGCCGAAACATTCATGTCGTGCGATGAGAAACTATCATCACATTTCGCCAACAGATGTACTGAAGCAAGAGAGGCTTTGGTTTGCTATTTGGCTTACATCAACTAATATTTCAATATCTACTATGAATAAATACTATAATGATTTTGAATTATGGTGCAAAGAGTGTGTCACCATTACCGACAAACTATCAGGTCAGCAAATCCCATTCACACTCAACGCCCCACAGCGCCGAGTACTCAAGACCATGGAACAGCAGCGTCTTTCCGGCAAGCCCATCCGTCTGATAATGCTAAAAGCCCGACAATGGGGAGGATCGACGCTTGTACAAACCTATATGGCGTGGATGCAGCTTGTTCGACACACCGGTTGGAACTCACTGATTTGCGCCCACGTGAAAGACGCCTCAGCCAATATCAGAGGAATGTACAGCCGATTGTTGCGTCAATATCCGTCAGAGCTTAAAGAGGGCAACACAAAAGAATGGTCATTTGTGCCATTCGAAAAGAGCATCAACATCAGCCACATTCCTGCCCGCGACTGTCAAGTGGCTATTGCCACTGCTCAATCTCCCGACGGAGTCAGAGGTGGCAACTACTCCATGGCACACTTGTCAGAAGTTGCTTTTTGGGGTGATGACGATTGGCAAACGGCAGAAAAGATTGTAAGGACTGTCAGTGGATCCATAGCCTTGGAGCCGGAGACTCTTATCGTCATGGAATCGACAGCCAACGGCGAAGGAAACTTCTTCCATGGCGAGTGGAAAAGAGCCGTCGCCGGAAAGAGCGACAAAACCCCGATATTTGTGCCATGGCACGAAATAGAAATTTACTCCCGCCATGTAAGCAACGATGAGCGCGACAAACTGATCGCATCATTTGATGACTACGAGCGCAATCTGTTTTTGCACCATAATGTCAGCCTCGAACACCTCGCATGGTATCACGACAAACGCAAAGAATATACCTCCCATTATCAGATGATGGCGGAATATCCCTCGACAGCAGAAGAAGCATTCGCATCCTCCGGCACAAGCATTTTCTCTACAGATCAAATCACTGCACTTAAAGAGACTTCCGAAAAATTCAAATTGAAGGACTATTCGCCGTCGCTTATCGCCCTGTTTCCTGCCGACAAATTGTGCGAACACAGCCGTCACACCATTTGTCAATGCAGCATAATCGACGATAAGGTCATTATCGGCAAGACCATTCGCAGCGAAGCGTCGCTCAAAGAAATACTGAACAAAGCCTTTGAGTTATGTCGCCGACACTCTGCACCACTATTACCAATCGACTATTCTACGGAAGGATGTGGCAATTCGCGGTGGATAATGCGTCAAGCCGATAAGCATGGCATCTCTTTGGCATTAAATTCCGACGAAGATTCTATCGCCGGCATAACAGACAGCAATATCTCAGAAATGCTCAACGTCTTTTTTGACCTCATTGACAACGAGCAACTTATCATCTGCGATCCTGCCGACATAGAGTCACTTCGTACTGCTCGCTACCACAAAAGCGCGACGCTTCATTGTTGCGACAAAGCATTTTTGATTGCCGGCATCGTTTCAGCTGATTATTTGGCAAATCGACTAAACGACAACATATTGACACCAACCGATTTTTTATAACAGACTCTGACAAATCATGAAAGAATTAATTATAGGTTTATTGGGTGGAGGGACTCTTGTGCAACTCATCAATATCTTCATCAATGCGCGTTCATCTCGCCGACAACAAGAAGCACAAGCCCTCGACACCGAAATATCAGCTCTCGAACACACGCTGAAAATCGTCAGCGAAAACATCGAAATCGAGACACGTCGTCACTCACTCGAACGGCAAGAGCTACGAGAAGAAATACTATCGCTCAAACAACAAATCGCCCGACAAAACGACGACATCGCTGCTCTGAAGAACGACAACATGCGTTTACGCTCGTTGCTCGGCATCAAAGACGAACACAATGAAATTTTCACTCACAACTCTAAACACTAAGTTTTATGACACGCAACATTACTGAAATCATAATACATTGCTCTGCCACCATCGAAGGCAAGCATTTCACTGCCGGTGACATCGATCGCTGGCATCGCCAACGAGGTTTTACCTCAATCGGCTACCACTATGTCATTCTCCTCAATGGAGAAATTCAGCAAGGACGAGACTTGCAACAAATCGGAGCTCACTGCAAAGGTCACAACCGTCAATCAATCGGCATTTGCTACATAGGTGGCTTAGACAGCAATGGCAACGCCAAAGACACGCGAACTCCGAAACAGAAAGATTCGTTACATCGACTTTTGCAGTCGCTAAAAAAGCAATATCCCGATGCTCACATTGTCGGGCACAACAATTTTGCCAACAAAGACTGTCCATGTTTCGACGCTGAAAAAGAATACTCTATGATTTAACATCTATTCAATCAGAACTCTGAACATTGCTCGTTCAACGCCTTGCCATAAGGTGTTGAACGAGTTTTTTCAACAGATTATATATTATTCCTATCCGGTAATAATTACAAACCTACCAAAACGGAATCTACTCTCCAAATGCCAACAAACTAAATCACAAAGCGCATAACACATCATAAAAACAAGCAAAAAAGGTGTATTTTTGGTCACTTTGGATTATTTTTCTGTATAATTATATCATCACTTGCATTCTTTTTCGTAACTTTGGGCATTACAAAGACATTGCCGACAAAAGCACTCGTCTTTGCAAACCTAATTCATATAATACTAAATTACTAATCCAAATACATTATGAACAAGAAATTTACACTTTTCGCACTGTTCACTTTAGTGGTGACAGCAGCAGTGGCAGGTGTAGCCGGATGGCAACGATTGTCGGCCGAGCAGACACAGTCACAGATCACTCGTGATGCTTCGCGTCCGGAAAGAATCAGCCGCGCCGGCTCTGAAAGCCGACCTATGGACGCTTGGCAAACCATTAATCCAGTAAAACAATACTCCGAGCAAGAGGGTATCGAGATCTACGGCTATTCTTGCAACGATGTAGATTACACACTCAATGGTCTTGTGAGCTTCAACAGCTCATCGCCTGCGCAGATGAATCGTTTCAATGCGACCTACGATGTGACAGCCGGTGCCTACGGTGGCGACGCTTACTATGTCATGAGCACCTTTGAATACTTCTACCCGGGCGCACTCTGCACCGTTGACTTGACAACAGGCGAGGTCACTGAAGTGGTGAGCTACATTGAAAACCCCGATGTACGCCTTGCTACCGACATGAGCTATGACGTGACCAGCGAGACCATGTTCATGATTTTCAGTTGCGACAACGACCCTTATAGCACTGCATTCGGTGCAGTCGATTTGAAGACAGGTGAACAAGTCGTAATCAACCCTAACTTAAATCGCTATGTGCGTGCAATGGCTGTCAGCATTGATGGCATCATCTATGCCATCGACCAAGAGGGCTACCTACTCACTATCGACAAGAAGACCGGCGACTGCACCAATATCCTTTCGCTCAACTGCGTGCCATTCTTCCGTCAGACAATGGAGTTTGACCGCAACACAGGCGACCTCTATTGGGCTTATCGCGACTCTTACAACTATAGCAGACTCAAGAAAGTAGATATCAACACCGGCACTATCCAAGACCTTGGCACTATCGGCGACGGCAACGAATGTGTAGTCGGTCTCTACATTCCTTACGCTCTCTGCGCTGACGGCGCTCCTGCCAAAGTCGATAACTTCAGCATCGCAGCTGCCGACCAAGGCGAATTGTCAGCCACTATGAGCTGGACTTGCCCTACACTCACCTATTCAGGCGAAACTCTTGCATCGCTTGACCGCATCGAAATCTATCGCAACAACGAGCTCGTCGCATCGCTTGACGACGCTGAGCCGGGCAAGGCAATGAGCTACACCGACACTCCTTCAGCAAGTGGCATTTACGACTATAAAGTGGTGGCAGTCAACGGCGAAGGCGCCGGTGTGACAGTATATTCATCTGTCTTTGTAGGTCGTGACCTCCCAAGCGCAGTGAAGCTTACATCAGTGCAACGTGTAGGAACTACAGGAGTGACTATGCAGTGGGAAGCACCTGCCACCGGTATCAACAACGGATACATCGACACCGAGTCATTGCGCTACAAGGTGACTCGCATCTCCGACAATAAAGTTATGGCAGAAAACCTCACAGAGACTACTTTCACCGACAATAGCATCACCAAACTCGACCGCTATCGTTACCAAATCACTGTCAGCAACAACGACGGCGAGGGTGGTTCAACCGCGACAGGCTACATCGTCAACGGTCCTGCTCGCGCACTTCCATTGGAAGCAAACTTCACCGACGAGAGAGAGGCCGGCCTTTGGAGCATCGGCGATGCCAATAGCGACGGCGTCTATTGGTTCTGGCAATACAGCGACTACTACGAACGCGGCCTCTATTTCTATCAGACAGAGTGGGAACAAGATGCCAACGACTGGCTCGTGTCGCCATTGACTACATTCGAAAGCGGCAAGACCTACAAGATGGTGGTCGAAGCTATGCCTTCAAGCGCTTATACTCCTGAAAAGATGGAGTTCTATCTTATCCGCAACTACGACCTCTCGACTGCAATCAAGGTCGGCGAGACTTTTGATGTCATCGGCAAGACTGATACCAACGACGAAGTAATCCTATCAGAATATCGTGCCACTATCGACAATATCGAGTCGGGCGAATACTCTGCAGCCGTAAGATGCGTTTCTTCAGGTTGGGACGGCTACTGGCTGGCTGTGGCAAGCGTGACTGTGGCTGAAAACATGGACGGCAACCTCCGTGGCGACGTTTGGGACGACAACGAAGAACCTGTCGAAGGTGTCACTGTAAGCCTCATAGGCACCGACTTCAGCGCAGTGACCGACAGTCGCGGACAATTCGAAATCAAGAATATCCCTGAAGGCACCTACAATGTCAACACTTCAAAACTCGGCTATCACGACGGCTTCAAGCAAGTCTCTATCACTATGCTCGAAACCACCAACGTAGAGCTCGACATCACTCGTCGCAATGAGTTTAACGTAAGCGGTACAATCCGCAACGAGTATGGCAAGCCTCTCGCCAACGCCAAAGTAAGCCTCACAGGCTATAACAACTATTCGACCACATCTGATGCCGATGGTCTATTCTCATTCAGCGGCGTCTATGAGAACGACAAGTCTTACTCGCTCTCTGCGTCGAAGGACTTCTACAACGAGTCGCAAAAGCCTGCTTTCGTATCTACAGCCGATGTGGTCAAAGACCTCACCCTCAGCGACCAAATCCTCGCTCCGGCTATGGTGTCAGCATCTGTTGCCGACGACAATCTCTCGACCGACATCCAATGGACTAAGCCGGGCTACGACGCTTCTGTGGCTCTCTACAGCGAATACGGCTCTTACACATTCGGTACAGACGAAGGCGATGCGACCACACTCATCGGTGTCATCTGCCACAACCCTATCATTCTCGAGTCAATGGATTGGACCACTTACTGCGATACAAACTCTATCAACGTAGTAGTGCTTGCTCTCGACCAAGAAGGTAACGCCACTTCTGAAGTGCTCTACATCGACGAAAATGCCGACAACACTCCGTTCTATCAAACTTTCTACTCATTCCCTGAACCGATCTACGCTCCTAACGGTTGCTTCATCGGTATCAGCATCGACGAAGGCAACGTGGCTGTTCTCACTGCCGAAAACACTGCCGAACGTCCATTCATCGAGGGTGTCAACGCATATATCGAAAGCTACACTGCAGACACTACACTCAACTTTGTCGAAGAACTCGGTGATGACTATCGCGAAAACTTCTTCATCGGCTACAAAGGCAAATTGCTCGCCGACAACGAAGCTCCTCACACGCTCTTCAACATCTATCGTATCGATGCCGACAACAAGGTTACACTCATCAGCAGCAAGACCGAGTCTCTCGCTCTCACCGATGCCGATTGGAGCACCCTCCCACTTGGCGACTACACATACGCTGCCGAAGCTGTTTACGACAACAAAAAGGTGTCATCTCGCACTCTCTCCGATGCTGTGACTCTCACCGGCATTGAAAGCATCACAGCCCAAGGCGAAGTCAAGGCTATCGAGATTTATGCTACCAACGGCATCAAGTTGCTTGCTACCGACGATGCAGCGTCTATCTCATTGCCTGCAGGCATCTACATCGCTCGCTACCTCATCGGCGACAAATGGACAACACGCAAACTCATCATCGCTCAATGAAAACACTCAATCGTTCGATCATAGTCGGCAGCATGCTATTGGCTGCTGCCGGCTCTATCCAAGCTCAAAACGTCGCTTTCTCTTGCGACTTTGAGCAAGGGATACCGGAGACTTTCGCCACATTCGACCGCGACGGCAACGACCCTTCTCGCAGCATGAAGAAATATGGTTTCGAGAATGGTATCGCTTGGGTGGGATACACTATCGAGCCGGGCACCGATAAGCAGAACGGCATGGCTTGCAGCGGCTCTTGGTACACCGACCCTGCCACTTCCGACGACTGGCTAATCACCCCTGCCATTGCTATCGACAGCAAGTACAATATCCTCTCGTGGCGCGCATACGCTATGGACGCAGAGCACCGCGACGGCTACTCTGTCTATATCTCTACAACGGGCAACACTCCCGACGATTTCTCTCAAGAAGCCGTCTTCTCCACCGATGCAGAGTCGCCACAATGGACCACCCACACTATTTCTCTCGAACGCTGGGCAGGACAAGAAATCTACATCGCATTTGTCAACAATAGCACCAATTGCAACATTCTCGCTATCGACGACCTCAACATCTTTGCCTACGACCACACATTCGATTTCGTCAACACCACCCCACTCGCTATCGCATCACCGGGCGTTGTCAATGTCGAAGGTCGCATCTCTCCGTCAGGCTTCCTCCCTGTCGAGGGCTATAAGGCAGAATTGAGCTATAACGGCGAGACCTACACCATTGACCATAGCGACCTCGTAATCGCTCCGGGCGAAGTATCGACATTCGCATTTGATGTCGATATCGATGTAAAATCAGAGTCAACCGAAGTCTATACGCTCACCATTTCAGCACTCAACGGTGAAGACACAATGGTAGAAGAGGGCAGCGTCACATGCTTTGAACGTATGGTGCTGCTCGAAGAGGGCACAGGCACATGGTGTGCTTGGTGTCCGGGCGGACAATACGGCGTCGAATTGCTTCACGAGAAATATGCCGGTCGGTTTGTCGATGTCGCTGTCCACATCAACGACCAAATGTCGGTCAAAGAGTATGTTGACGGCACTCGCCACTTCTTTGCAGGCGGCATTCCTTCATGCACCATGAATCGCTCTCGCTCACTCATCGGCCACCCTTACGAAGACGGCGACGCTCTGATGCAACAAGCCTTGCAGATGGGCTCTGTCGGCAAAATCAGTTGCGAAGCATCAGTCAGCGACGACAATAAGGTAACTATCAACGCTGTAGCAGAATTCGGTGTGCCTATCACAGAAAACGCCTACACACTTTCGTTCATCATCGTCGAAGACAAGATGACAGGCTATGAGCAAAGCAACATCTACGGTGGCTCATCAATGGTGATGGGCGGACTCGAAAACCTCCCCGACCCTATCCCTGCCGGCGAATACTTCTTTGCCAACGTAGGTCGCGCAATCTACCCTTCCTACAAGGGTGATAGCGAAGCATTCCCGGTTGGCACTCCACGCCACACCCCTATCGCTGTCACTCGCACCTACGACCTCCCCGAGTTGCAAAATATCGACAATCTCAAGGTTGTGGCAATCATCAACGATGTGGCATCGGGCGAAGTAGTCAACGTGTGCGAAGTGAAACCGGCGCTTTTGAGCATCGAAGAGACTCTCAACGACTCCGGTATCAACATCTACGACTGTGGCTCTGCTATCGCTATCGAAGCACAATCCATCGTGGAGACACTGCAAGTCTATAGCCTCGACGGAGCTGTAATATACACTGCTTCACCGGCAGCGACCACCCACAGCACAGCAACCCTCAATCCGGGACTCTACATCGTCAAGGCGACCCTCCAATCAGGACAATCAGCGACAGCCAAAGCCCTCGTCCGCTAACCCCTAACATTCAAACAACCTCAAATAATCCAAGGGCACCGAAAATCAACATTTCAGTGCCCTAATTTTCATACTAATTTTTTCATATAACTCATACTTTTTTTGTACCTTTGCGAATAACTTAATGCCATTTTTGTTTTGATATAGTTTATAGCTTCAATTAATAACACATCTTCTCTGAAGCTATCTATCAAAACAACAAACTTTTTCATAAGTATTAAGCAAATACAAACCATATAAACTATAAATATCAATGAAAGCGAAACCATTTGTCAAATGGGTGGGGGGAAAAACTCAACTCATTGACCAACTCGAAGCAAAGCTTCCAGCTGACTTTGACCAATGGGAGAATGTCACTTACATTGAGCCTTTCGTAGGCGGAGGAGCAATGCTCTTCTACATGTTACAGACACACTCTAATATTAAGTCAGCCATTATAAAATCAGATATTTCTATATCTAAAAATTAAAATACGATGAAACAATACGAAGCTGTCATATTAACAATGGAATCTCTTGGTGGCATAGCAACTCTTCAACAATTAAATCAAGAAGTTTTTAAAATAAAAGAGTGTGCATGGAATACAAAAACACCTTATGCTTCAATTCGCCGTATAGTACAGCAAACAAGAGGAATTTATAAGATTAAGCCAGGACTATATGCATTAGAAACACATCGTAAACAATTGGAAGCAAATGGTATTGTAGTTGAAACTGATCAAAATAAAGGATCTCAAATATTAATAGATTTCAATCATTCTTATTACCAAGGCTTGTTATTATCTATTGGAAACTTGAAAGGATTCAATACTTTTGCTCCAAATCAAGATAAAAATAAACTATTTGCAAATCAGAAAATTGACGATATTAGATCTTTGCATGAAATACCAACATATACCTACTCTCATTTTGTTCAACGATGCTCTACTATAGATGTGATTTGGTTTAATGAAAGAAATATGCCTGATTCTTTCTTTGAAGTTGAACATTCTACTGACATCTCAAATTCGTTGCAAAAGTTTAATGACTTACAAGATTTTCACACAAAAATGTTCATTGTTGCCGACATAAAACGATATAATGAATATAAATATAAATTAAATTATGTTTCTTTTAATCTAATCAGGAAAGATAAACGAGTTGCATTTCTAAGTTACCAAGAATTAGAAAAACAATATGAGCAAATAATTGCAAAACAAAAATTTCAAACTCTTATAATTTAATCCTTTGAGATCATTTTTTAAGAAATATGATTAATAGCACAATTTGTATTACTCTGATTTTTAGTTGATTATATATTTGCAATTTGATCATTTATGATCATAAAAGTTAAAGATTGATCTTTTCAATTATTAATTGTTTTCTTGATTTACCTTTGCGAATAAAACATCGCAAATGTAGTATCAAGTAATGATTACCAAAACTCATAAACGAAATATATTAGTTAATGCAATCTCAGCTAAAGAAGCTGAGATTATAGCATGTAATAGTTATAAATCATGTGATGTTTCATTGGGTTGGGATGGCAATATAGAAGTCGATTTTCTAATATCCGGTGATGATAGATCACACTACCATAATAACATTATAACTCCATATTTCAGGTCTTCTAATCGTGATTTTACGTTGCTTCACGGCGATTGTTTTCAGTTGCTATGCGAATTTGATTTCAAATTCAGTTGCATTTTTGCCGACCCGCCTTATTTCCTCTCTAATGGAGGAATAAGTGTTCAGTCAGGTAAGATTGTAAGTGTAAACAAAGGCGATTGGGATAAAGGAAAGAGCCACCAAGAAATAATGGATTTTAATATGAAATGGCTTGATCTTTGTCGCGAAAAACTTAAGGATAACGGCACGATTTGGATTTCCGGCACATATCATAATATTTTTTCCGTTGCTAATTGCTTGACAGAATTGGGATATAAAATTTTAAATGTAGTGACATGGGCAAAAACAAACCCACCACCCAATATCTCTTGCCGGTATTTCACATATAGTACAGAATTTATAATCTGGGCACGCAAAAGTGAAAAGCGACCACACTACTTCAATTACAACTTAATGAAGCAGATAAATAATAACAAGCAAATGACAGACGTTTGGCATTTACCGGCTATTGCCCGTTGGGAAAAATCGTGTGGTAAACATCCTACGCAAAAACCACTTGCTTTATTAGCAAGGATTATAATGGCATCTACTCAAAAAGGAGAATGGGTATTTGATCCTTTTTGTGGAAGTTCAACTACAGGTATTGCAGCTAATCTACTCGGACGACGTTATTTAGGTATTGACAAAGAAGAAAAGTTTATAGAAATTAGTAAAAACAGACGTGAAGAACTTGAAAACATACAAACATTTCATAAGTATCGTTCAAAAATCAAAGATATTCAATTTATGGATTCTTTGTATCCTTCAATAGTAAAAGACGATTCAAATATAATTTATGGAGATTTACCACTCTGATGTAATTAACTTACATATAACTCCATTAGGAAGTGTAATAACTTGCAGAACAGAAATTATGTAGTTAAATTTGCAGCCAACTAATTCACATTCTATGACAATCGGCATCATGCAACCATATTTCATGCCTTACATCGGCTATTTTCAACTCATAAAAGCAGTCGATCGATTTGTCATTTTGGATGATGTGAATTTTATTACGCGTGGATGGGCTAATCGTAATCACATAATAGTCAATGGCGCAAAACATCGCTTCTCTATCCGACTATGCCGTCAGAGCCAAAACAGACTTTTCAACGAGATTGTCATCGCCGACGATTTTCATCGCTTTTTCGAAACTCTTCGCCATAGCTATGGCAAAGCCCCTTACTACGCTCCGACCATTGAAATGCTGAAGTCTATATGCTCTTCGGCAACACTTTTCAGCGACTTTGCCACAAATGCCCTAAAATCTATCTGCCACCACCTATCAATCGACACCGAGATACTAATCTCGTCTCAAATCGATAAAGACAACAATCTGCGTCAAAGCAAACGAATTATCGATATATGCCGACGACTCAATGCCGATGCTTATATAAATCCTATTGGCGGGCAAGAACTATATGATAAAGACGATTTCAGCCGGCACAACATCAAACTGAAATTTATAAAACCAGGATTTACCCCTTACCCGCAAATTAACTCTTCGCAATTCATTGCCGGTCTTTCCATAATTGACATTCTGATGAATTGCGACAAGCATCAAATCAATGAGTTGCTAAACAATTACACCCTTATCGAAGCATGAAACGATTGATTATCATAGGTACCGGAACAACGGCAAGAAACGTCTATGACTTTGTGCGTTTTCACCACCTTTTTGAGGTGGTTGGTTTTGCTGTCAATGAAAGTTTTTATTCAGAAAGCCGGTTTTTGGGATTGCCGATATATCGTCTTGAGGATTTTTTTACTAATTCGCACTCTGATGAATATGTATTCTTTATTGCCATTTTATGGAATAACCTGAATCAAGACAGGCGCAACGTCTTTGAGACATGCCGAGAAAACAATCTGCCATTGGTCAATCTCATAGCACCGACGGCAGTGGTAAGAGGCAAAACAGAGAGCGATAATCTATGGATAGGCGACCACGTCGTGATACAATCCGGTGTCACTATCGAAAGCGATACTTTCATTCGCAGCAATGCTGTAGTCTGCCACGACACTATCGTAAAAGCTCACTCATTCATATCTGCCGGAGCTGTTGTAGGTAGTAGTTGTACTGTCGGTGAACAAAGTTTCATCGGGCTGAATGCAACCGTTCTCGAAGGCATCAGCATAGGCGCAAAGTCAATCGTCGGAGCAGGAGTCTGCCTAAAAGAAAACCTTGACCAACACTCTATGGTGTGTCTTTCTTCATCCAACTACATCGTCAAGCACTACAACCCACAAACTATCGGAACAAAACTGACTCACAAAAGATAAGGCGCATATATCAACGATAACTGCAATATTACAACCATAATTCCAATTTTGCACGTCACTACAGTCATCTCAACCTTATCGAATAAAAAAATGGGCATTTCAAAAAAACACCCATTTTAATCTATCGGTCTAAACCGTTATTTTTTCTTATTTGCGATGATTAATTGACAACCAAGATTTTTGAGACATTAGCCATTTTCTGACCTTCCTCGCTTTGTGATGCCAATACATAATATACACCGGTCTTCACTCGCTTACCTTCAAGGTTTGTCACATCCCATGAAATCATACCTCCATTTGAGCGACCCAATTCCTTAACCAATGCGCCGGAAGCGTCAACGATTTTCACCAACGAATTTTCCATCAATCCTTCAATTGTGACCCAGCCCAAATAGTCCGGTCGGACAGGATTCGGATATGCTTTAACCGATTCGTAATCTTGTTTCGACGGAGTAGAGTCGGAGAAATATTCAGCAATTCCGAAATGAGTACCCATCCACACCGAATTAGAGTTTGCATCACATTCAATGTCATAAACGAGATTATTCGGGAGATAGGAATCTTCAGCTGTCAATTGGCGCAACACTTCAGTACCGTCAGCAGACGTCAAGACAGCTCCGACACCTCCCGTTGCAAACCATTTACGATTAGCGCCGTCGGCAGAAATCGCATAGACAGGAATTCCGTCAAGCAAATAATCCGCCTGATTTGTACCGTCATTTCTTGCCACCTTTATTCTGTAGCCTCTGAAATCATTGTCGAACACATCTTTCGGATTGAAATTAAACACACCACTGAAAGAACCTACCCATACACGTCCCGACTCTTGATCTTCATAGAATGTATAGACGTAGGTGGTCGGTATCGTGTTTCCATCTTGGTCATAGATTGTCGTCAACTTCACCACACGATCGTCGGCAGTGTTGTCAAGCGTTCCATTATGGTCGTATGCCCAAATCGGTCCACCATAAACACCATTGGCAAGCAGAATGACATTTTTAGTTCGCTTAAGAGGTAGTATCACATTAAAGTGTTTTGAATCAAAACCTTTGACTTCCAACGACTTAAAGCCTGCAACTTTGTTTGCTTCACGATCTTCTTTTGTCCAATAATATAATGAGTTTGCTCCTCCGTTGACAGATTGCGTGTCGTGGGTGAGCCACAACGTATTATCTGCATCAAACATCGGCTGCGACACCTTGCAATACGCCCATGTGCTTTGTGGGAACACTACATTGAAGCCATCAAGATTTTTTGAATCATCATCAGGACGCGAATATTGCGTAATCTCATCGGTGTCCAAATTGATTTTGAAAAGTCCATGTTTGTAAGTGCCTACGTATATAACATCCTCATTTATCGGATCAATGCTCGGACCATATCCGTCACGAATATAATTGCCAAACGCACTTGATGTGTAAGCGCCTCCATAATTCGACCACTCGCCATCTTTGTATGCCGAAATGAGATGTCGATAGTCAACCCAATTGGTCGTAAAGACTTGGTTCATTCCTTCATTGCCACACAACACTCCATATTTTGGCGAATATTCCAATGTCAATGCTCTAAAGACTGACGGCGAATTAGGCATAAAATAGTCTCTGGTCAAAGTCCAATTGCCTTCGGAAGCTTTTTTGCTTGCAAGCCCTTTTCGAGGCAAAACAAACCAAAACTCATTCAAATCTTTTGAGCTGAAGCATTGCGACTTGTTTTCTTCAGGGATGCTAAGCGACTTCACCTCCGCACTTTTGCTGACAATGTAGGCACACCAACTCGACCTCAAAAAATAGCCGTTTGCGACCTCATGAGCTGTTAATATATTATCCGAAACCAAAGTCTTGGTCGTCGGTACACCATCGGCTTGAAGCGTTGCCACCATGACAGTTGATGCCGATTTATATGCAAATGAAGTATCACTCAAAGGCATCATCATCGATGGCGTTGTTATTCCCGGCAAGCCGGTGAACGAATCCATAGAAAGATGTGGATCGTCTATCGGACTTTTATATGCACCTGAATCTGTAAAAGCAATCAGATAATCGCCTACCCTGCCAATCGATCTTATGTTGACATTATAGACATGCGACTCGGCAATCTCATGCTTCTCATCGTTGATGACAAAATATCCAAACTTTGTAGCCAGATAAACCCTATTGTTTTTATTGTCGAACGTCACATGATTGATGTCCTTAGTGGTTGTCAAGACTGCCGACATATATCCCGGTATGTTGTAAACCGTATCATCATCGTAAAGAATATCGATGTTGCTATTCTCATAGACGATAAGCAGATACTTTTTTTCAGCGTTATACGCCATATAGCTCACTATATCTTCCGATAGATAGTTTCGGCTATTATACGAAAGCAATTCATCTGCTTCCTTATCATACACAAAAAGAAATGGCAGCTCTGTCTCATAACCGACAGCTCCGTCATAGCGTCCTTGCGATAATGCTTGGATATATGTGCGATCGTCTGCATCTATCACATCTTTAAAATAATAGTCGAAATTCGGATGCAACTTCCAATCGCCCACTGAAGATTGGGCTTTTACAGATATAGCAGACACCAATATCGCTATGACAACCAATAATTTTTTTATCATATTCATTCTTCTGTTAGAAACTTCCTTTTATTTATCTGTTTGCATCAAGACAGCCATGAGTTTCTGCATGGCACGTCCTCTATGAGATATTGCATTTTTTTCATGAGCGGGCATCTCTGCAAAAGTAATGTCGTAGCCATCGGGGATAAAAATCGGATCGTAGCCAAAGCCTCCGTTTCCACCTCTTTTTATAGCGATTATGCCATCCACTCTGCCTTCCATTACGACCTCTTGTCCCTCATAAATCAAAGCAATCACAGTGCTGAAATGCGCATTGCGTTCTTCAACGCCTTCCAATTCTGACAGCATTTTGCTTACGTTCTTTTCCGAATTGCAGTCATCACCGGCATAACGCGCTGTATGTACACCGGGAGCACCACCTAAAGCATCGACCATCAGACCTGTATCATCGGCAAAACAATCAAATCCATAGCGTTCCTTAATCCAACGAGCTTTAATCAACGCATTGCCTTCAAGTGTATCAGCAGTCTCCGGGATGTCGTCATGACAATTGATTTCTTTCAACGATAGGACACGAAATCTCTCGCCGACAATCTGTCGCACCTCTTCCAATTTATGCGCGTTGTTGGTCGCAAACACTATATCTTTAATTCTTTCCATACGAGTATATTATAAACGTTTTTCTCCTTGATTTATTGTGATTACAAGAAGTGCGGCATTCAGCCGCACTTCATCAGATTACTATGTTGACAATTTTATTTGGCACTACTATGATCTTTTTAGGCGTCTTGCCCTCCAACCAACGCTCTGCATTCGGATTTTCCAAAGCAAGTTTTTCAACTTCTGCTTTGTCCGTACCGGCAGGCACTTGAATATTAAATCTCGCCTTTCCGTTGAACGACACAGCATAGTTGACATTGTCTTCTTTGAGGTAGTCCTCGTTGTGCTTTGGCCATTCAGCATCGACCACGCTACCTTCATTGCCCAAACGATGCCAGAATTCCTCGGCAATGTGAGGAGCAAACGGAGCAATCACTCGTGTCACTGTCTCCAACGCAATAGCATTTGTAGATTTCAACGATGTCAATTCGTTTACACAAATCATAAATGCCGATATTGATGTATTGAATGAGAAATTCTCAATGTCCTGAGTGACTTTCTTTATCAATTTATGCACTGCTTTGAGTTCCTCTTTCGATGGCTCGACACGATTTGCCATATCAGCTTTTTCAAACAAGCCCCATAGCTTCTTCAAGAATCTGTTGACACCGTCGATGCCGTTAGTATCCCATGGTTTGCTTTGTTCCAAAGGTCCGAGGAACATTTCATAAAGGCGAAGTGTATCAGCACCGTATTTATCGACAATATCGTCCGGATTTACGACATTAAACATCGATTTTGACATCTTTTCGACAGCATAGCCACAAATGTATTTGCCGTCCTCGAGCACAAACTCTGCATTATTGAATTCCGGTCGCCAAGCCTTGAATGTCTCTACGTCCAAAACATCATTGTTGACGATATTGACATCGACGTGGATAGGAGTCACATCATAGTCTTTCTTAAGGCCATAGCTGACAAACGTGTTAGTGTCCTTGATACGATATACAAAGTTGCTTCGACCTTGAATCATACCTTGATTTATCAACTTCTTGAATGGTTCGTCCTCGACAGTCTGTCCCATATCGAAAAGGAATTTATTCCAGAAGCGAGAATAAATCAAGTGACCGGTTGCGTGCTCAGTACCACCGATGTATAAATCCACATTTCTCCAATATTCATTAGCTTCTTTACCAACGATAGCTTCAGAATTACGAGGGTCCATATAACGCAAATAATACGCTGATGAGCCTGCAAATCCCGGCATTGTGCATAGTTCTATCTGATAGCCCTCTGCCGTTTTCCAATTTTCTGCTCTGCCCAATGGAGGCTCGCCTGATTCTGTCGGCAGATAAGAACTTACTTCCGGCAATTCAAGAGGCAACATCGATTCGTCCATGATATATGGTTCGCCATCCTTATAATATACAGGGAACGGCTCGCCCCAATAGCGCTGACGGCTGAAAATAGCATCACGAAGACGATAGTTAATCTTCACCTTGCCAAGTCCTTTCTCTGTGATGAATTGTTTTGTCTTTGCAATTGCATCTTTGACATCAAGACCATTAAGATCGAGTTCCGGACCGCATGAGTTCATCATTTTGCCTTCTTTTGCATCAAATGATTCTTCCGACACATCTGCGCCTTCGATAAGAGGTATTATCGGCAAATCGAAATGACGAGCGAAAGCATAGTCGCGAGAGTCATGAGCCGGCACAGCCATGATTGCACCTGTGCCATATCCTGCAAGCACATAGTCAGACACCCAGATAGGAATATTTTTGCCTGTCAATGGATTGACAGCGTATGCACCGGTAAACACTCCCGATACTCGCTTGTCAATTTGACGTTCGCGTTCTGTCTTATGCTTCACTTGATCAAGATACTCAGCCACAGCAGCTTGCTGCTCCTCGCTGACCACCATATTCACATATTTTGATTCCGGAGCAAGCACCATGAAAGTCACTCCGAAAATTGTATCTGCACGAGTTGTAAAGATTTCGAGTTCGATATCGCTATCAGCCACTTTAAAGCGCATCTCAGCACCTTCTGAGCGACCTATCCAATTGCGTTGTGTTTCCTTTAATGAATCAGTCCAATCAAGTTTTTCAAGACCGTCGAGCAATCGTTGAGCGTATGCCGACACTCTCAAGCACCATTGGTTCATCAGTTTTTGCTCCACAGGATAGCCACCTCGAAGGCTGACACCCTCGCTCACCTCATCATTCGCCAATACGGTTCCTAATTTCGGACACCAATTGACCATCGTCTCGCCTTGATATGCGATGCGATAATTCATCAGACGCTGACGTTTCTCTTTATCAGTCAGTGCATTCCACTCTTCAGCAGTGAATGACAACTCTTTAGAGCATGCGACATTCAATCCTTCAGAACCTTTTTTCTCAAAATGCTTGATAAGCTCTGCAATCGGACGTGCTTTCTGAGTATCATTGCAATAATAAGAGTCAAACATCTTCATGAAAGCCCATTGTGTCCACTTGTAATATTCCGGATCACAAGTCTTTATCTCACGGCTCCAATCGTATGAAAAGCCGATTTTATCAAGTTGTTCGCGATAACGAGCTATATTTTGACGAGTAGTTATTTCTGGGTGCTGACCTGTCTGAATTGCATATTGCTCTGCCGGAAGTCCGTAAGCATCATAACCCATCGGGTGAAGCACATTGAAGCCTTGCTGACGCTTAAAACGAGAATATATATCCGATGCGATGTAGCCTAATGGGTGACCCACATGCAAGCCTGCACCTGAAGGATAAGGAAACATATCCAAAACATAGAATTTAGGACGTGAGTTATCCACCACTGTACGATATACATCTTTCTCTTTCCAAAATTGCTGCCAACGAGCTTCTATTTCTTTATGATTATATTCCATAGTTTTACTTATGTTTTTGAGATGCCAAAGTTAATAAATTTTCATCAATCCACCAAAAAAGCAATGAGGTCACATTTGCTATGCGACCCCATTACCCCTTATTGTCTGTATGCAATTGTTATTTTACAATTACTTTCTTTGTGTTTTTACCGACTCTCACAAGATAGATGCCTTCTTCGATATTGTCAATCACTGTTGCACCTTCTTCGACTTCTGCTGTTCGCATCAACGCGCCGGTCACGCTATATACTGCGATTGGAGAGCCTACAGCATCTGATTTCACGACGATATTGTCATTTTCCGACATTACCAACACCTCGTCAGATGCAGCAATTTCTTCTACATCTGCAGTGACATTGATGAGATATGTGTAGATCACGACATCAGGAAGTTTTTCGTTCATCATCACACACATTACGTCATTGAATTTTGACAAGAATGTTGTGACACCTTCTTCAATCAAATAGTCTTCTCCTTCAGCTAATTCTTCGCCCACGAGCATACCTTCTTCGTCAATAGTAGGCAATCCGACAAACCAACGATAGATAGTTGCCGCGCCATCGACATCGCTTTGGCTGCTGAGATCGACAACACCATCTTCTGCCACTATTTCGATAGGGAATTGGCTATGATAATAATATCTGACATACGTCGATTTATGCAATGGCAATGTTTCAAATGTGAAATAATTGTTGTTGATGATGAGCATTATCAATTTATTCAAATTTGAGACATCGATATGCGACAAATAATTGTTACTGATTGAGAATTGTTTCAGTTGTGGCACTCCACTCAAATCGATTTCCGATATATTATTATTATCAAGATATAATGCCCAGAGTTTATCATTATCCAAAACGACATCACTCAATGAGTTGTGAGCAGCTGAGAACAATTCAAGATTTTTGTTTTCGCTGACATCAATCGATGTCAAAAGATTGTCGGTCAAAGCAAGTGTCGTCAATGAAGGATATAATGAGGCATCGAAACGACGGAATTTATTTCCTTCCAACGATAGTTCTCGAAGATTTTCCGAACCGTCAGGCAATGTAATTGACGAAAGACCTGCCCCGCACACGCTGATATTTATTGCATCTGTCAGTTTAGAACCATCGAAAGACGACAATTTTGCACCTGTCATACTGAACACTGTGATTGCATCAGTCGGCTCGTATGTATATACCTTAACTTCGGCACCGGCTTTTGTTTCGGCATAGAATAGTTTGTAAGTATCTTCAAGCAAATATTGTGTCACTGTGTTATTTCCATTCCAATCGATATACATTGCAGTGCCTGATTTTGCCGCAGCAAATGACAATTCTACGATGTCACCATTATTTTTGGTAGTGAATGTCGCAATCAGATTGGTAGGCATTCCTGCCACTTCGATTAGAGTTGTCTTAAACACCTTTTCGCCGGCAAATTGAGGGAAAGCGGCATGTGTCATTTCGCAATACACATTACCCATATCTTTATTCAAGAACGATACAATACCATCGATTACTTCATAATCCACTCCTTCAACAAGCAATTCGCCATTTTCTTTCTTCCACACAAACTCTGTTTCTTTTCCATCGATTAAACGATTTTGTGAGGTTAGATTTGCGCCCGGACCTTTGGTTGCTATTTCAAAATCCGCTTGTGGAGCATAGATATAATTTTCGTCGGAAAGGTCGCCATGCAAAGGCAGATTTGCCATTGTAAATCTATTGTCGTTGCAAGCAAAATATTCCAACACACATACGTCCTGCGGCAAGATTATTGATGTCAACATATTGTGCGACACATCAAGGTTCTTCAACGTTGCACAATAAGAGAAATCCAAAGTATCAAATTGATTGTTCGACAAATTAATATTTATAATGCCTTCACCATTTGAGAAGTTGATAAATTCATGCAATTGATTGTGGCTCAAATCCAAGTTTCTGATTACAGTCAATTCATTAAGCACTACTTCTGACAATTGATTGTGGCTCAAATTAATGTTTGCCAAAACATTCTTGGCATATCCGGCATATTTAGATTCCAAACTTAGATACGACAAATTATTATTCGAAAGATTGAGCGACGTCAAGCAACGATTCCAATCCAAATCGATATAATACAATCCTGTTCCGATTAAATTCAACTCGCGCAAAGAAGGAAGTTTTGAGACATCGGCAGAATACATCATTATGTCTTTCACCTCTAACGCAGTCACAGTCACACCTTCAGGCGCATAAACTTCTAATTGACCATAACCTTTTTGAGTTCCTGTCACATTTGGTTCAGCAGGCAGAGTGCTTGTGGTTGCATAAAACGTCTCTTTTACTCCGTCGCCGAAATTAACCAAGAACTCGATAGGATTTTCCTCAGTAGCGCCATCTATACCCACAGAAAAAACGATATTATCGCCAGGATTTAAAGCCAACGATGAGTTGAATACTCTTGTCGGCTGTCCGTATTCGCTTTGTGTTTTTACCATGAATTTCTCAGTCAACAAAACATTTTCATTCAGCAATGTATTAGAGAACGAGAAATACACACTATCGGCATACACCTTATTCAATGTGACTTTACCATCTGAATATGAATAGTAGCTCCTATCCAACTTCACCGGTTCTTCCGGATTTGTTTCGAAAAATGCATACATCTCGCAAGTTGTAGTTGACTCTTCGCGCAAAACTCGTGAGCTTAGGTCGAATTCATGGTTTACCGGATATGATTTATCGACCTTCATCGGACGTTGCGAATAGTAATAAGTGTTCCATGTTCCCGGATTTAACGGCAATGTAGCGAAGTCCATGCAGTTCAAATTAAGATAGACTTGATACAAATCTTTGTTATTTGACAAGTCGATGTCGCTCAAATAGTTGTCGCTAACATCCAACAATTGCAATTTTGGATTTTTTGAAATATCAATATCAGTCAATTTATTTCCGGAACATACGAAATAGAGCAAATCAGGGTTGTTGCTGACATCGACAGAAGTAAATTTATACTCTGAATTATATGCTCCTCTATGTGAACAATAAAACTCTCTTAGTTTAGGATTGTTGCTGACATCGACAGAAGTCACCTTTGTCTCAGAAATATTTAAAATCATCAACTCCGGATTGTTGCTGACATCGACAGATTCAACATTTGTGACATCAAGCGTCAAACGATATAGATTAGGACAACCTGAAGGGTCTATATTCTTAAGGCTGACACAATGATAACCATCAAACGACATCATCTTCGGATAGTCCGACAAGTTAAAGTTTGGATCAAACCAATCGATGATGCTGACTTCAAGTATAGCCAAATCAGGTTTGTATCCGATAACAAGAGGAGTTTCCTTTGTGAATGTATTATCCGACATATATATCGCTTGAAGTTTTGTCTGATTAGTCAAATCGATAGATTTTAATTCATTATGACTCAACTCCAAGATGTCAAGATTGGCAAGCTTCGGAAATTCTATCGTTTCGATATAGCATCCACTCGCATTGATATAATCAATCTTTTCCGGATCGCCATAAATTCTCACGATTCCTTCATCAGAGACACTGCAAGGGATGAAAGTACCTACAATACTGCCTTCCGCTTCATTATACACTGCAGGATTTACTTCATATTTATCTCTACCGTAACCGGTATCGACCTCAATAATGTTGCCTGCATCGATTGTTCCCAACACCAAAGAGAACATGTTGGTAGGACCTAAATTTTTGTAGGCATTTGTTTTGATTGTGATGATAGGCTCATCAGATTCGCTGTTTTGCGCATTCATCTGAAATGATATAGCCAACAATAGCGACATCACCATAGAAAGCTGCAAAAAACTTCGCATTGTAAATTTTCTCATAGATTAGATTATTTTCTGATTAATAATTATTTGCTTCTATCTGACTGATTAACAATTCATTCCACAAATATAGGTGCTTTCTATTATTGCAAAGACAAAATCTTCAGAAATTCTAATTTCTAAAAATGTCATTTCAATTCTTCAAGTATCTTTTGCAGTTCTTGATCTGTCTTTAACAGTTTGTTTTTACACGTTTTAAGCAATTCCAAAGATCGCGCGGTATAGTTCGCAAGATTGTCTATGTCACAATCTTCTGCTTGCATTTTTCTGACAATTTCTTCCAATTCCGAAATTGCTTGATTATAAGTCATTGAATTTTTCTCCATACTATATATATATTTATTTTTTATTCACTACTGATGTTATTTCGCCATCGGCTAAATATGTCGTAATCACGTCATTATCGGCGAGTTGATCAATCGACTTAACAGTCTTTCCATTTACTTTTGTCAACGAAAATCCTCTTTTCAGCGTCTTCTGAGGCGAAAGTGCTTCGACAATGTTTTCCAAGGCTTTCAATCGTTTATCCTGATTGGCAATTGCTTTTGGAGCAGCATTCGCAAGCGCATCCGACATCGTTTTCAAATATGTTTGTGCCGCGCTGATTTTTCCTATTGCGCTATGCTGAACATCTCTTGCAAGAGCATCTATCGTTCTGTTTGCAGAGAGTATTTTGTTTTTTGTCATATAAGGCAAAGCCGAAGCTATCGCAGCCAAATTTGATTTGGATTTAATGATTTGCTGCTTGGCAATTATCGGTATTGTGCCCTCGATATGCGACAGTTGTTTAGAGGCTCCTGATGTCCTGTCTTTCACATAACGAGCCACTTGATTTGCCAAAGCTAAAGCCTGATCCAAAGTCTGCTGAGCACACATTATCAGCCATTCGGCAGCCGCAGTCGGTGTCTTTACTCTGACGTTGGCAATATCATCAAGCACAGTACGATCGCGTTCGTGACCGATTCCGACGACCACCGGCAAAGCAAACGTCGCTACCCGTCGCGCCAATTCCAAATTGTCAAATCCGTTAAGATCGCTTGTCGCACCACCTCCTCTGATTATCACCACACAATCCCAAAGGTCGATTGTCATCTCAATATCATTCAATGCTTTTATTACCGACTTTGAGGTCGTTTCGCCTTGCATTGTTGCTTCAAAAAGATGCGTATAAAATTTAAAACCCATCGGATTAGACTGCAGTTGATTCATAAAATCGCCATAACCGGCAGCCCCTTTGGCAGAAACTATCGCAATACGCTGTGGCACACGTGGCATTTGGAGCATTTTGTTGCAATTCACAACCCCCTCACGAGTTAGAGTTTCGATGATTTCGCGTCGGATACGCTCCATGTCGCCAATCGTAAACGACGGATCGACATCGGTTATATTAAAGGAGAGTCCGTATTGTTCGTGAAACGAAGCAGAGCCGAAAAGCATTACCTTCAGCCCGCTTTTGAATTTCTGACCGGTTATCTGCTCAAACTTTGGCTTGATTTTATACGCAAAATTATTTGCCCATATTGTTCCTCGCAGACGAGCGATAGTCACTCCTCTGTCGTCCTTTTCGACCAATTCCATGTAGCAATGTCCTCCACGCTCACTGACATCGCTAAGTTCAGCAATGACCCAACGAGATTGCAATACGGGATTTGTTCGTATTGAATTGGCTATTTCCGATGTATATTGTCGTAACGACAGGGCGACATTGTTCATATCGTCATTATTTATTCCGACAGTTCTACATTGCCGATATTCAATACAGCACCCGTCGTCGGATCGAACACTGCATAAGAAGGATCCTTCTTAGATGTGAATATTGCCGGATTCAGTCCGAAATTGATTCCGAATTGAGCAAATTGCATTTCCTGCTGATAGAGGGTTTCTGTCATGGTTGATATTTTCACCTTTGCAGCTCCCGGTATTGTATAAACCACAGCATCCTTAGGCATTTTTTTCTCTTCACCCTTATCGTTAACCGGGATTTCACCTCTTCGAGTTACATCAATTGAAATGTAAATCGGTTCGCCCGAATAATTGTCGGCATCGACAAAACCTGCAAAATCACTCAAGCGGAATAGCACTTGCTTTTGTGAATTATTTTCAGCTGTCGGCGTAAACGAAAATTTTTTGACAACTGTTTCTGTTTGCTCTGTTCCGACAAAAGCATCAGTCATCGTTTGCTCTTGATGAGCCAATGAAGCAAGCATTATCTCAAGTTGTTTTCCGTCGGTAGGCATTGTTTCGGCAGTCCCTCTCGACAAGGCAATTTTAGCATTTCTCACTTCCATTATGCTTTCAGCAAGCATCTGAGCACGTTTTGCTGACGATTGGCTGACCAAAAAGTCCTCATTGACATATTGCAAATATTCGTTGTTGTCGAGAGAAGAAGGGAGCATTTCAATTTTCGATGTCACTTCTTCTGAGGGCAATGTCACTTCTTTATTGATAGCAAGAAGAGAGCCGTCCTCTGTCAATGAAATAAATGTCAACGCACCGGCTTTTAGTTGCATCAGATATTGCGTTTCAGTATCTGCCACACCTTTAGGAGTCACTTTGACTGACTTTATTTCCCATGCTTCGGAATCCTCTGCTATCACGTTTGAAATTCCGAGATATTTTTTAGCATATTTGCTGTATGGTCCGGCTTTTAAAACTGTTCGTTGCGCAACGACTTCAATATCCAACGTAGTTATTGGAAGCATATAGACTAATCCATATTCGTTATGTTTATCGGCATTTAACACTTTTGTTTGCTGCGCAAATACGCCAATATTCATAATCAAAGCCAAACATATCAAGAAGACTCTTTGTAATTTCATACGCTATAATTATTAAAATTAAATACCCCTTACGTTCATTGTTGTTTTTATTGCTTTACCCAAATTGTCGATAATATCAGAAGCGATAAGCCCTTCTTCACCGATTTGTTCTGCAGCCAAGTCACCGGCAAGACCATGTATGTACACACCGATAGCGGCAGCCAATTCCGGCTTATAACCTTGCGACACGAAAGCTGTAATTACACCTGTCAAGACATCGCCCGAACCGGCAGTAGCCATGCCCGGATTTCCGGTCTGATTGAAATACACTCTTCCGTCGGGTCTGACGATAGCTGTGTAATGGCCCTTAATGACGATGATTATACTGTATTGCTTTGCCATTTCAATAGCTGTCTTCAAACGACTTTCTGATGTTCGATGCTCGCCAAACAATCGATCGAATTCTCCTTTGTGAGGAGTTATAATACTCATTGAGGGCAACATGGTCAGCAAAGCAGGACGTCGCGAGATGCAATTCAGAGCGTCAGCGTCAAGCACTAATGGCATTGTCGAATTTCTCATCAAATGCTCTAAAGCATTGATAGTCTCATCGTATGTGCGTATTCCCGGACCGACAGCGACAGCCTGATGATTGTGATGAATACTCATGTCGGTAATGTATCTGTCGTTTCTATCCGGCTCAAACATCACTTCAGGCACAGCGGCTTGAATAACGTCCATGCCGCATTTTGCACTATGCACAGTCACTAAACCGGCACCGGCACGCATTGCGGCTTTGGCAGCCAAAATCGCAGCACCCATCATGCCCATACTGCCTGCCATGATGACAGTTGAGCCATAGTCACGCTTGTCGGAAAACTTTTTGCGAGCCTTTAATACGTTTCGAATATTTTTTGCTTCAAGCAAGAAATAGTCTGTCGGCGTAGCACGCATTTTCTCTTCGCTGAGTCGGATGTCACATACTTCCCATTTTCCTATGATGTCGCTATTTTCTTCAAAGAAGAATGAGACTCTCGGAAATTGGAACGTCAATGTCAGATCTGCATGTATGATGTCGCGTTGAATTACATCATCATTCCATTCGCCAAACAAGCCCGAAGGAATATCTATCGACACTACATAAGCTCCACTTTCGTTGACAAGTCTTGCCAACGACTGAAAACCTCCTTGTAATGACATATTCAATCCGCAACCGAACAATCCGTCGATGACTACATCGTCTTTTGAAAGCATCGGCGGATCAAACTGACGTGTCACTTCCGTAAAGTCGATATTGTCCATCGCCAACAATTTATCTCGCTGCGATTTACAGCCCTGAGAAAGGCGTCCTTTCACATTGAAAAGAAAGACTTCCACTCTTTTGCAACGTTGCTCATTGAGCAATCGAGCGACAGCCAAAGCATCACCTCCGTTATTACCGGGTCCGGCTATTATCACAAATCTTTTGCTTGGCAAAAATTTCGACATCAATTCGTTTACGACAGCTGATGCCGCACGCTCCATCAACTCATCTGATGTGATGTTTTGCTCTTCACATGTGGCACGTTCTATATCTTTTATCGACTGGGATGTTATTAGCTTCATGTCATTATTTGTTTTATTGCACAAAGATAGCAATTCTTGATAGTATTATAAAGCATGCTCCGATAATTATCTATACCGACTATCTCTGCAGTTTACTGCAAAGGTAGCAAAAAATGAACAATCATCAAAAAGAGATACTATTTTTCCATAAAAAAATATGAGCGCATCACTGCGCCCATATTCTGTCTAATCCTTAATTAATTAACTATTTTCTTGTAACATCTCTATATTAACCATATACTAAATGAAACGATTATTGTATCTTATGAGAAAATTTCAAACTTTTCATAGATATAACGTTTGTTCAGATGTTTTGTTTTCGATATTATTAATAAAGAATGTTAAATTTGCTTTCGAAATCTTTAACAACAAATCCCGTTACCACGCTTATTTCCCTCAAAGTAAGAGGTTCATCGCCCTAAATTTCGGTTTATTTATTTTCAAAACGGACAATTTTCAGTGCTTGACTCAAAGCTTCGTTTTCTTTTGATAGATCGACTGTGCGATCGAGTGCCACAGCTACGATTGAGGCAATATTGTGATTTAAACACCAGTCGTCGGTGTCGGTCGCGTCGGGCTCTTCGTTGGTGAATGTGCCGGTCAACACATAGTATGGTTCGCCGTTTTCGTCGATGTGCTTGTCATACTCGTCGCTCCAATTGCCCTTACAAGCACGTACAAGGCGCATTTCTGTCGGAGGAGTCGGCTCTGACGGGAAGTTGACATTAAGGCATACTCCCTCCGGCAATCCTTCAGCCAAGACTTTTGCCACTACATCTTTGACAAGTCTTTCATATCCCGAAAGGTCGAAATCGTGGTCGTGACTTGTAACCGAGAACCCTACCGATGGTATGCCGAATGCACACCCCTCAAATGCAGCACCCATCGTGCCGCTATACAGCACATTGATAGCAGCATTCGAGCCGTGATTGATACCCGATACCACAAGGTCAGGACGGCGATCAAGCGCTTCATAGACAGCAAGTTTCACGCAGTCAACCGGAGTGCCGGACGTAGCATACATCTTCGCACCGTTGTAGTCTTCAAGGCGCTTCATTCTCAAATGATTGGTCATTGTGATAGCCATTGACTGCCCGGAACGCGGACCGTCAGGACATACACACACGATGTCGCCAAATTCGCTGATGAAGTCAATCAGGCGACGCACGCCGGGAGCATTAATACCATCATCGTTGGCTACAAGTATCAAGGGTCGTTTTTTATCCATAGTCATTATTTCTTCATTCGTTTTAAATAGTAGTCGATTATTATATTTCGTTCTGCGCCCGGCAAGCTCGCAAGGACATTTTTGTCGGGATGCTCGGTATATAATTTCTTCATTTTACGGAAATCGTTGTGAGCTTTGAGCACAGCTTTGGCGTTCTTGAAGTCAAATTTGAGCATAAACATTCCCCACGCAAGAGTGTCGTATAATCGTCGTATAAACAATTTTTTGCGACCCTCTTTTATCGGCATGTTTTTATGCAGCAGCAGCAAGTTATTTCGGAAGTTGAGGTAAGTCTTTTTCGGATTGCCTTGTGCCAACGATGCGCCACCGACATGAAACACCATTGCATCAGGCACTGCGACCACGCGATAGCCCGCACCATGAATTCGACAACATAAGTCGATTTCTTCCATGTGAGCAAAGAAACGCGCATCAAGTCCACCCACCTTCAAATAGATGCCGGTTCGCACCATCAATGCCGCTCCCGAAGCCCAACATATATCAACCACTTTACCGTCATACTGACCACAATCCTCCTCAATAGAGTCAAAAAGTCTGCCTCGACAATATGGATAGCCAAGCTTGTCGAGATAGCCTCCGGCAGCCCCGGCGTACTCAAATTTTGAACGTTCTTTCCATGAACGTATCTTTGGTTGCAATGCTCCGACATCGCTATTGCGACGCATAAAGTCAAGCAATGGGCGTGTCCAATCCTCGGTCACTTCCACATCGGAGTTGAGCAGAATGGTGTATTTATATTGTGTCTGCTCGATAGCTTTATTGTAGCCCTCTGCAAACCCATAGTTCTCACTGAAACTGAGCACCTTCACCTCCGGATGGTGGGCCTTAACCCACTCCACAGAATCATCAGTCGAGCCATTGTCGGCAACTATCAAGTCGGCATCTTCCGTAATACTATATCGTGATGCGACAGGCAAAAACTGCTCGAGCAGTCTGCGACCGTTCCAATTCAATATGATTACAGCTAATTCTTTCATTTCAAATTCTTCCTATTTAGTCCCCAACGATTATGACTCCAAAGGTATGCTTCAGGTGTAGTACGTATAGAGGACTCTAAATATTGTGCATATTTTTCGGTCAATCGACCTTTTTGTTCAAGGGAAGCGTCTTCACTGAGGAGAGTGATACGCGACACATAGTGTCCTCTTGCTTCGCAACGAGTGTCGAAATAGAGCACCGGCATCTTGAATTTACGAGCGATTTCTTCCGTACCGGCAATAAAGGCAGTCGGCCGTCCAAGAAAATCCACCACCACTTTTTCAGAGATGCGACGCGGACATTGGTCGCTCAAAAATCCCGTTATGCTAAGCACTCCCTCTTTGCGCCATTCCACCAACTGACGGAGCACACTTTGCATCGGAATAGAATGATTATAGACGCCACGTATTCGTAGGAAATAATTATCAAACCACTTGTTGCGCAATGGCTTATAGACATGAGCATACACAGCATCTTTGGTCTGACACCATTGTGCCATCGATGTAATCCACTCCCAATTTCCAAAATGAGAAGTGTAGATAATCATTGATTTCTCTTGGGCGAAAAGACGATCGATGAGTTCAGTGTTTTCAAATCTCATTCGTCGTTTCATCTGCTTCGCAGTCATTGCCGGAAGCTTTATCGTTTCGACAAAATAGTCGCTCAGATGAGAGTAAAATTTTGCTTCTATCGAGCGCAATTCTTCAGCCGTTTTTTCAGGAAAAGAATCCTCCAGATTGCGACGAACCACCTTAACTCTGTATTTCACGACTCGGTAGGCTATGAATGCAATAAAATCAGCCACAGCATACAAAACGCAAAACGGCAACTTCGATAGCAGCCACAACAATGCTCCAAGTGGAGCGTAGCAAATGCGTTGAGTCAAAGGCAGTTTATTTTGGTTCATTTTGGTTCATTTCTCTATTTTTCCTGAAATCACATCGTTATCTACACAAAGGATACGCGTCGGAGTAATCGTATTGATTAAACCCTCATCATATTCTGCCTCGATGCGAAGATAGTTGTCGGTGAAGCCATGCATCGGCTTGCCCTTAGACGGCTGCTCCCAAAGCACAGGACGACACTCGCCAACACTTTTAGCGATAAAAGCCTCCAAACGCTCATCGCTGAGTTTCATCAACTCTGCGACACGACGATGCTTCTCTGCCTGACTCACTACATGACCTATGTTAAGTGCCTTAGTATTAGGGCGTTCGCTATAAGGAAACACATGGAGTTGGGTGATGTCAAGGTTAGCGATAAAGTCGTAGCTCTTCTGCCACTCCTCATCGGTCTCGCCTCTTGCGCCGGCTATCACATCGACACCGATAAACGCGTATGGTATCTCTCTTTTAATCATCTCGATACGCTCACGAAAGAGTGCCGTATCGTAATGGCGATGCATCAGTCGCAACACCTCGTCCGACCCACTTTGCAACGGGATATGGAAGTGAGGCATAAAACGCTTTGACTTCGTAGCCACCCACTTGATTATTTCTTCACTTAGCAGATTAGGTTCTATCGATGAGATGCGATAGCGTTCGATACCCTCCACCTCATCAAGTGCGCGAATCAAGTCAAAGAAATTGTCGTCTCTACCCTTACCAAAGTCGCCGATATTGACACCGGTCAGCACTATCTCCTTGCCACCTTCGGCAGCCACCTGACGAGCTTGCTCCACGAGGTCCTCAATCCGACCGCTTCGACTGCGACCACGCGCCAACGGGATGGTGCAATATGTGCAATAATAGTCGCAGCCATCTTGCACTTTGAGGAAATAACGAGTGCGGTCGCCACGCTCGCATGAGCCGTAAAACTCACGGATGTCCTTTGTCGCAGTGACGGCCACTTGTTGCTGCTTGTCCGACATCCATCGGTCCAAATAATTGCATATCTGAAGCTTCTCGTTTGAGCCCAACACTATATCGACGCCCTGGATAGCAGCCACTTGCTCCGGCTTTAGTTGTGCATAGCACCCGGTCACGGCGATAGTGGCATTAGGGTAGCGAGTAGCCAGGCGACGAATCAGTTGACGACCTTTCTTATCGGCCATCTCCGTAACGCTACAAGTGTTGATAATGCAAATGTCCGGCTCCTCACAGCTCTGCGCACGCTCAAAACCACGCTCCGCCAGCATCTTTCCGATGGTCGAAGTCTCTGCAAAATTGAGCTTACACCCCAACGTGTGATAAGCCACCTTATATGTATCTTTTATTTCTGCCATATTCTGCAATTACGGGAAGCGACAAACCATTCGCACCCAATTTATCAAGCACAAAGATACAACAAATCGAACATTTATGCAAAAAGTGAACACCTTAGATTTCTTTGAAACTACTGACAACATAGTTAATTCGATGTATCTGTGTGTCTATATCTCATATTTTTATCAGACCATGGATTGACGAATGTCGTAACAATATTAAAAATCGGGAATTAATCAGCTTGTTCTTGCATTGAACAGGATAAATTTGGCACATTTACTACTTATTTGTGCAAAAAAATCGCAAATTAATTGTGCCATACTCAAATATTTTTGTAACTTTACGCAATATTTTTTATTTTAGGTATAAAATGCCTTGGTAAAACTTACGCGAAAATGAACGAAACGCCACAATTCAACTATCCGTTGCACGCTACAGATGACGACACTCAATCAATAGTGATTTTCACTACTGAAGACAATGTCGTGTCGCTCGACGTGAAATTGGAGAACGACACCGTGTGGCTTTCCCAAAGCCAAATGGCAACACTTTTCGACACTGATAGAACATCTATTTTACGCCACATAAACAATGTCTATAAGATTGGTGAATTACAAAGAGATGCAACCTGTGTAAAAATTGCACAAGTTCGAATAGAAGGGAAGCGACAAGTTACGCGTCAAATACCATTCTATAACCTTGACATGATTATATCCGTAGGTTATAGAGTCAACTCAATCCGTGGCACGCAATTTCGTATCTGGGCAAACAGAGTGCTAAAAGACTATATCGTTAAAGGCTATGCCATCAACGATCGTATCACACGCCAACGATACGACGATCTAAAAGCTGCTGTCAAACTCTTGTCCCACACGATAGAAGTACAAGAACGATTATCAACTGATGAGTCAAAAAATCTATTTGCTGTTATATCCGACTATGTCTATGCTCTTGACACATTAGACAAATACGATTACCAACAGCTGACCATAGACAACACAACAAAAGAAGAACGCTTCCATGCAACGTATGAGAACGCAATGGAAGCCATCTTGTCGCTCAAGAAAAAGTTTGGAGAAAGTTCACTTTTTGCAAACGAAAAAGATGACTCTTTCAAAAGTTCTATCGGACAGATTTACCAAACATTCGGAGGCATCGAACTATACCCCAGCATCGAAGAAAAAGCAGCAATGCTGCTCTATCTTGTCACAAAAAACCACTCTTTCAGCGACGGCAACAAGCGAATTGCGGCAATGTTATTCTTGTGGTTTATGGAACGCAATGGCATCTTATACAATAGCGACGGTAGCAAACGCATCGCTGACGGCACTTTAGTCGCTCTCACCTTGATGATTGCAGAAAGCCGTACCGAAGAGAAAGATATCATGGTCAAAGTAGTAGTAAACTTAATCAATCGACAAAATCAATGAACGAAACGCCACAACTTAATACACATAACAAGCAAGAGCATCCTCCGATGCACACTGCCGAACATATCCTCAACGGGACTATGGTTAAAACTTTCGGGTGCAACCGCGCCAAATCAGCTCACATCGAGCGCAAAAAGTCCAAGTGCGACTACGATTTCCCCCGAGCACTCACTCAACAGGAAATACAAGACCTTGAAGACAAGGTCAACGCCATCATAGCCCAAAACCTCCCGGTCACTATGGAGTTTGCCGAGCAAAACGATGTTGCCAACCGCTTTGACCTCAATCGACTCCCCGACGGAGCATCACAAATGGTGCGCATCGTCCATATCGGCGACTACGACCAATGCCTCTGCGTCGGCACTCACGTCGAAAACACATCGCAAATCGGACACTTCCGCATTTCAAGCACTCGATACCAAGACGACACTTTGAGAATTGTGTTTCGACTTGATGAAAATAAAGAATAATAACCCTCTATAATTCACTAAAATTATGATTACAGAGAATTTTATACGATTGTATGAGAACAGTTTTCGTCAGAATTGGGACCTCCCTTGCCTGACCGAGTTTCCAACCAAGCAAACCATCACATACGGAGAGTTTGCCAAAGAGATTGCATCGACCCACCTCCTATTCCAAAGTCTTGGCATCAAGCCCGGCGACAAAATTGCACTATGCGGAAAAGACAGCGCTGTGTGGGTGACTGCATTTATGGCTACTGTCACATACGGTGCTACGGTTGTGCCTATCCTACCGGACTTCAACCCCGTTGACATTACTCACATCATCAACCACTCTGAAGCAGAGTTGCTATTTGTCAGCGACCAAATTTGGGAACATATCGAATTTGACAAATTGCTTAACGTCAAAGGAGTTATCTCATTAAACTCAAAAAAATTGCTCGCCGAAGCTGAAGGTGCCGACATCAAAAAAGAACTTCGTTTGCTACGCCGTCGATTTAACGCAAAATACAAAAATGGTTTCACTCGCGACCATATCGTCTATCCGGAAATCGACAACTCTCAAATGTTAGTACTCAACTATACATCGGGAACCACCGGATTCTCCAAAGGGGTTATGCTTACAGGTAATAACCTTGCCGGCAACATCGTTTTCGGCATGAATTCAAAACTTCATTATCGTGGTTCACGCGCATTGTCATTCCTGCCATTGGCTCACGCATACGGTTGCGCTTTCGATATGCTAACAACGCTTGCTGTCGGATCTCACGTCACATTGCTATGCAAAATGCCGTCGCCAAAAATCTTGTTGAAGGCTCTCGATGAAGTCAAACCAAATTTGATTATTTGCGTACCATTGATTTTGGAGAAAATCTACAAAAACCAAATCCTTCCGATGATTTCAAAAGGAGCTATGCGTTGGACGCTCGCTGTGCCTTTCCTCGACAACATCATATACACCAAGATTCGCAAACGTCTCATCGACGCATTTGGTGGTTGCTTCGAGCAAGTGATTGTCGGAGGTGCTCCGCTCAACCACGAAGTGGAAGACTTCCTCCACAAAATCAAATTCCCATTCACTGTCGGCTACGGCATGACAGAATGTGGTCCACTGATTAGCTACACTCATTGGAAAGATTTCCAACCGGGATCTTCCGGTTGCACCCTTCCGGGCATCATGGAAACAAAAATTGAGAGCACCGACCCGGAAAATGTGCCGGGAGAAATCTGCGTACGTGGCGAAAACGTAATGCAAGGATATTACAAAAATCCTGACGCTACTAACGCTGTGCTCGATAAAGACGGTTGGCTACACACCGGCGACATGGGTACACGCACCCCTGACGGAACAATTTTCATTCGTGGCCGCTACAAAACAATGATTCTCACTTCAAACGGTCAAAACATGTATCCGGAAGAAATCGAAGCTAAACTCAACAATATGCCTTTCGTATCCGAAAGCCTTGTTATCCAACGCGACAACCACCTCGTAGCTCTCGTTTATCCTGACTACGACGCTGTCGATCGTATGGGCCTTGGTGTTTCCGAACTTCCTTCCACTATGGAAAATATCCGTCTTGAACTCAACAAGATTGTGGCTCCATACGAAAAAATCGACAAAATCACACTCGTACCTAACGAGTTTGAAAAGACTCCGAAGCGCTCTATCAAACGCTTCCTCTATAGCCAATAATCTTAAGGCGCTTCTAAAAACCGGCAAAGCAATTTAATAGAAGCGCCCTACACAATATTGCGACACAGCCGCTCCTGAAATGATGAAACATCTAAATCCGGAGTCTGCCGGACTCCACCGATTCTAAGGCTGACATTGTCGCTACCACTTACCACAACGGCGTCGGACCACCCTCCGACGCCGTTGCTCTACATCCTCTTATATACTGACATTTACATTCCCAATCAAAAAAAATCAGAAAATTCAGTAGAAATCGTTGCGGGAATGAAATATTGTTCGTAAATTTGCGAACAACTTCAATTTCTCCGACTATGCAAGAGTTTGACAGCAATATACAATCCGAGCAGTTGGCACGCTTTGCCAAGGCGATGGGACACCCAACCCGCGTCGCTATTCTGCAGTTTCTCGCCAAGCAATCCGAATGCTATTTCGGCGACATTCACGAAGAGCTTCCGATTGCAAAAGCCACTGTGTCGCAACACCTTAAGGAACTCAAGGACGCTGGTCTGATACAAGGAGAGGTCGAAACCCCGAAGGTGAAATATTGTATCAACAAGGAGAATTGGCAGTTGGCTCGCTCGCTTTTCTGCGATTTCTTCAACCAATGCGCTTGCAAATCCAATAGCTGCTGTGGCGATTAACGGCTGAAGCCCTACCCCGACAATTCCCGGCAGTCCGCAACAAAAATCAATCGCTAAAAAATCATACGCAAAACCTACTGAATCATTCGCTTTATATGTTCGTTGTTTTGCGAATTACTAACACTAAACATATATCCAACAAGTATGAAAACCATTCTATCATCAATCGTCATCGGTCTGTGCTTGATGTCATGTCAAAGCGGCACGACTCAAAACAACAGCCGACCTACATCGGTCGCAGACAGCGCCGTCGAAGTGATTTATTTCCACACCGACCAGCGATGTGCCACATGTGTCGCTATCGAAAGCAACACCATCGACGCACTGCAATCCACTTTCGCCGACAAGCTCGCCAATGGCGATATTGCATTCAACGCTGTAAACATCGCTGACAATGAGCAACTTGCAGACAAATACGAGGTCGCTTGGTCGTCGCTAATACTGATCGACCATGACAAGCAAGGCGACGAAGTCGATAATCTCACCACCTTCGCTTTTGCCAACGCTCGCAACAATCCCGAGGAGTTTAAGCGACAGTTGACCGACAAGATACAGGCAATGCTAAACGACTAAACTATGGAATGGCTACACAACCTTCTTGACAACAGCACGACGCCCATCGTTTCAGCTATTTTGCTGGGACTAATCACGGCACTATCCCCATGTCCACTTGCGACCAACATAGCCGCAATAGGCTACATTGCCAAGCAAGCCGACAGACGACGCTCCACCTTTATCAACGGCGTGCTCTATGCACTCGGTCGCATCATTGCCTACTCGGCATTGGGAGCGATTCTGATCACCCTGCTACGCGATGGTTCGAGCCTTTTCGGCATTCAGAAGAGCATAGCTCATTGGGGCGAGTTGCTGATCGGGCCACTGCTTGTCGTCATCGGACTCTACATGCTCTTTGGACATAAACTCAACATCTCGACTCCATCGGTTTCGGGCCTTGAGCGGCTGACACAACGAGGCTACCTCGGCACATTCATGCTCGGCATGCTCTTCGCCTTGGCATTCTGTCCGACAAGCGGTGTCCTCTACTTCGGAATGCTGATTCCGATGTCGGCTGCCTCATCGATGGGACTTCTGCTGCCTGCCGTTTTCGCTATCGGCACAGCCTTGCCGGTCGTGGTCGTCGCATGGATACTTGCGTTCAGTGCCGAAAAGATTGGCACCACCTACGGCATCATGCAAAGCATCCGACGATGGACCAATCTCGCCGTCGGAACGCTGTTCATAGTCATCGGATTATACTATTGTTCAACCCTCATATTTTAAACACATGGAAATCAAAGTTTTAGGACCAGGTTGCGCTAAATGCAAGACCACATTCGGTATTATTCAACGCGTCGTCAACGACAACAACATCGACGCCACAGTGACTAAAGTCGAAGACATCATGGAGATTATGAGCTACAACATCATCTCCACCCCTGCCGTTGTCGTCAATGGCGAAGTGAAAATCAAGGGTCATGTCCCGACTGAAAGCGAAATCCGCAAAATACTCGGTCTATGATACAGCAATTTGCCGACTGGCTCATCTATGACACCATCGGACTTGAGCCGACATCACAGCTCGGAGCAGCCGTCAACTTCTTTGTCTATGACACGATAAAGATCGTCATTCTGCTCTTCTTCATCTCCGTGCTAATGGGCATCATCAACGCCTATTTCCCGATTGAGCGACTACGCAACTATCTGACATCGCGCCGTCTCTACGGACTGCAATACCTGATGGCATCATTTTTCGGAGCTATCACGCCATTCTGCTCTTGCTCGTCAATCCCACTCTTCATCGGATTTGTCAACGGCGGCATTCCACTCGGAGTCACCTTTGCATTCCTCATCACCTCGCCGCTTGTCAACGAGGTGGCAGTCGCAATGTTTCTCGGCAGTTTCGGACTGAAAGCCACCCTGATTTACGTTGCAAGCGGCATCATACTGGGCACTTTAGGAGGCATCATATTGGGCAAAATGCGACTCGAACGCTACCTTAGCGACTGGGTAAAACAGATGCAACGACAATCGACACGACAGAACGCCGAATGGGAATCCGAAAAGGTGTCATTCTTCAATCGCCTCCCGGCCATCATTGCCGACGCAATGCGCATACTCAAGGGAGTCATACTCTACATCATCATCGGCATCGGCATCGGCGCAGCCATACATGGCTATGTACCGGAAGGTTTCTTTGAGACCTATCTCGCTTCGGGAGACTGGTGGAGCGTACCGTTGGCCGTCGTCTTGGCTGTCCCGATGTATGCCAACGCTGCCGGCATAGTCCCTGTCATTCAAGTATTTGTAGCCAAAGGTGTCCCACTCGGCACAGCCATCGCATTCATGATGGGAGTCGTCGGACTATCCATACCCGAAGCCACGATGCTCAAGAAAGTGATGACATGGCGACTCGTCGGCATCTTCTTCGGTGTAGTCACTTTATTTTTTATCATTTCAGGTTACATATTCAACTGGTTATTATGAGAATCCTTATCCTTTGCACAGGCAACAGCTGCCGATCCCAGATGGCGCACGGCATCATTCGCTCCCTCCGCAACGACTATGAAGTATGCTCAGCCGGCACATTTCCGGCACAGCAAGTCAACCCTTACGCCATCAAAGTGATGCACGAAATCGGCATCGACATATCCTCCCACACCCCCACCAATGTCGCCGACTACCTCGCCGCCGACTGGGACTATGTCATAACAGTCTGCGGCAATGCCGATGAGACTTGCCCGACATTTGACGGCCGGGTAGCCCACCGACTGCACATCGGCTTCGAAGACCCTGCCGAGGCGACAGGTACGGAAGAAGAAATCCTCAGCCGATTTCGACTCATTCGCGACCAAATCCGTCGCCGAATGCAGCTCTTCCTTGCCGAAATCCCATAACTTTGCAAGTGCACGAGCAATGACGACTACCCCATTGTGCCCTTGGGGTAGTCCTTTGCATAATAGAGCGAGGCAAACCCGTCTGCCCCCACTGTCTGCCGGCTCAAACTATTGCTGAAACTTTTGACCGAGATGCCAAACTTTTTTGGTTAAAAGTTTGTTTGTGTGATATAAATGTTATACATTTGCACTACAAATATAATACATCATATAACTATGGCTACCATAATCGAAAGAAAACAAACAGCTTTTAGACTAAGCACAAGTCTTTTAAAAAAGTTAAGAGAGGCTGCTGATAGAGAAAATCGCAGCCTGAACAACTATGTCGAAAGTGTTTTAATGGACGCCGTGTCGAGCAATCCCAATAAAATGACTTTGGCTGCTATGAAAGAGGCTCGTGAAAACCGCGACTTGGAAACTTTAGACGCCGACAATCTTGAATCAGTGATTGCATCATTGTAGGAGTATGTTCACACTGAAAATGACCGGGCAGTTTAAGAAAGACCTTAAACGCATTCAAAACAACCCTAAAAAGATAGAGCATCTTAAAGCTGTCCTTACTTCTCTACAAGAAACAGGCGTGGTACATGAAAATTACAATCCACATAAATTGACCGGCAATTATAATGGATTTATGGAATGCCATGTCGAAAATGACTTGTTACTGATTTGGCTCGACGAAGAAGAAAATATTATCAAACTCGTTCGCCTCGGAAGTCATTCTGAATTATTCCGATAATAAAATCAAATTTTATATATCAAGAGACTGTCTAACAAGCTTAGGCGGTCTCATCTATTTCTGAGAAGGTTTCTCATAATTGCGTGTATAACTTTCTTTATGTCTATAGGTAGCTTTATAATTGCTTTGAAAAATTATGTAAGCCGCGCTCGTTTGCGTAACTTTAGATATGTTCGGCGGCACTCGGCACCCGCAGGGCGGGAGCCATTATGTAACTTGTGCTACCGAAACAACAACTCGATATTGAAATCTGCGATTTCGTTTGGTGTTCTGCACTCGTTTGCTTAACTTTGGATAAGTTTGGCTGCACTCGGCATAGGCAAACCCAAAAACTTCGTTTTTTGTTTTGCACTCTGCACTCGTTTGCTTAACTTTGCAATAAATTAGGTATCAAGCGTTTTGAGCAAAATAGAAGAATGTCATGTATTCAATTTGTTTAAAATCACTATGACTTTTTTCTGACCAACAAGGGCGCTTGTGGATAGAGTTTAGAATAATTAGCAAACATATTAATTAACTTTATAATTTAGCTTAAATGATGAAATCTTACATTGCAACGCTGATGATGGTGTTGGCTGTGGTTTTCGGTGCAAAAGCACAGATTGTCACTTCTGAGCCTTCGCCTCTCCAACAAAACAGCGAAAACGTGGTCATCTATTACCATGCTGACCAAGGCAACAAGAAGTTGATCAACCAGCCTGCGAGCTCTCCTATCTATGCTCACACCGGGGTGATTACCAACAAGAGTACTTCCGGCAGCGACTGGAAACACGCTCCTAATTGGAAGGACAATTCGGCTAAGTATAAGCTCGAATATGTCAGCACCAATCTTTGGAAGCTCAATATCGGCAACATCGCTGACTACTATCAACTCGAAGAGGGTGAAGTGGTGAAGCAACTCGCTTTCGTTTTCCGCGATGCGACTGCTTCTAAGGAAGGCAAGACTGCCGAGGGAGGCGACATTTTCCTCGATGTGTTCCAAGAAGGTCTATACGTCAGCCTCACTGCCGACATCGACGGATATGTGATTAAAGAGGGCAAAACTTCGGTCACTTTCACTGCCGCTGCGACCACTTCTGCATCTCTCAGCATCTCTATCAATGGCGCTGTGGTGGCTTCTCAAGACAAAGCTACGTCTTTGAGTTATACCCACAATTTCTCTGAATATGGCAACTACACTGTCGCTGCAAAGGCCACAGCCGGTGGTCAAGAAGCGACCGATGAGGCTGTGTTCTGCTATCCGACAGCTTCTGTAGCCAAGAACTATCCGGGCGGTGTGCCTAAAATGGGCGCTGTCAAGAATACTGACGGATCGGTGATATTTTGTCTTGCCGCACCTCAAAAGACAAGCGCTATCCTCGTGCCATCGTGGGAGAATTACAACGTCATGAACCACAATGTCATGAACTATCATGACTACAACGGCAACCGCTATTTCTGGGTGAAAGTAGAAGGTCTCGAAGCCGGCAAACAATATCCTTACTATTATCTCGTCGATGGTCAGTACAAGGTGGGCGACCCTTACGCTAAGCTTATCCTCGACCCTTACAACGACAAGTATATCACTGAAAGCGTTTACCCTGACTTGATCCCTTACCCTACAGAGTTGGGCAATGTGATGCTTGCTGTCTATGACGATGACATCAACGACTACGACTGGGAAGTGACCGACTTCAAAGGTGTCGATAAGTCAGACCTCATCATCTACGAAATGCTTTTCCGTGACTTCACAGGCACAGAAGGCAAAGCCAACTCTGACGGTACTATCCGTGAAGCCATGAAGAAAATCTCTTACCTCAAACGCCTTGGCGTTAACGCCGTGGAACTTATGCCTATCATGGAATTTAACGGCAATAACTCTTGGGGTTACAACACCAACTTCTACTTCGCTCCCGACAAGGCCTATGGTACACCTGACGACTACAAGGCATTCATCGATGCTTGCCACAAAGAGGGTATCGCCGTGATTCTCGACATCGTGTTCAACCAGTCAGACGGCCTCCACCCATGGTATCAACTCTACCCTGTCGCTTCCAACCCATTCTACAACGCTTCAGCTCCTCACGACTATAGCGTACTCAACGACTGGAAACAAGACAACGCCCTTGTGCAACAACAGTTTAAAGACTGCTTGAAATACTGGTTGAAAGAATACAAAGTCGATGGTTTCCGTTTCGACCTCGTTAAAGGTCTTGGCGACAACGGCAGCTACAGCTCAGGCACTGAAGCATACAACCAAAGCCGTATCGACCGTATGAAATCTCTTCATGCTGCCATGAACGAAGTCAACCCTAATGCTTACTTCATCAACGAGCACCTCGCCGGTTCCTCTGAAGAAAACGAGATGGCGAAAGATGGCGAAATGAACTGGGCTAACGTCAACCACTCGGCAGCTCAATTCGCTATGGGTCACTCATCTGATTCCAACCTCAACCGTTTCTACGCTATCAACGACTCTCGCACATGGGGCAGCACAGTATCCTACTGCGAAAGCCACGACGAAGAACGCATGGCCTACAAGATTAAGCAATGGGGCGCTACAGGCGTTAAGGGCAACCACTCTGTCTCAATGCGTCGCCTCGCTGCCACTGCCGCTCAGATGATTCTCGCTCCGGGCGCTCACATGATTTGGCAATTCCAAGAACTCGGCAACGACCAGACTACAAAGAAAAGCGACGGTGGCAACAACACCGACCCTAAGATTGTCAACTGGAGCTACCTCGAAGACGAGGACCGCAAGGGTCTATACGACAGCTATCGCGACTTATGCTATCTACGCAGCGAACACGCAGAAATCTTCGGCAAAGACGCAAGCTTCTCTATGAGCTGCGGCACATCAAACTGGGCTGATGGTCGCTTCATCTATGCAAGCAAGGGCGACAAAGAACTAATCTGCGTCATCAACCCTAACATCACAGGCTCAAAGACTTTCAACGTCACTTTCAAGTCTAACGACAATGCCAACTATAAGATTGCATCACAGACCTACAACACTGCGCCATCATTTGACGCTGCAGCAGGCACTGTGACTGTGCCGTCAAACGGCTATGTCGTTATTGTACGCCAAAATATGTCGGGTATCGACGGCGTAGCGACTGATGCTGTCAAAACTGAAGTCTATGCTGTAGGCAACCAGATTATCATCAACGGCGACTACCGCAACGCTGAAGTTTACAACACTGCCGGACTTCGTTTCGACTCACTCACAGTGCCGGCCGGCATATATATCGTCAGAGTTGACGGCCAGACTTTCAAAGTCGCAGTCCGTTAATCCCAGCACACTTAGCAAAAGAGAACTATAAGGCTCATTTGCACACCACAAGTCTTTGAAGGCTTCACGATAAAGGGTCGGCATCAGTGCCGACCCTTCACTGTATCTGATTCTCTGCACTCAAACCAATTCGACCGGTGGCAGAGAGGTGCAAACATCCACAAGATCATCATAGGCGCAACAGTCGGCATAGCCTATCGGTAGCTTTCTCACACAACAACGATAAGACATCAGCCAAAGGTCGCAACAGATAAATCCTGACTTGATCGATCAAGACACATGCTAAAAATATTGCTGTCATCAAAACGATACACCAAACACCAAACATTGCGTAATCCATTTCGGTAGCCGCTGAAATTATCAGATTTTTCAGTCTTATCCAAAGCAACGGGTGCATGTGGATAAGATAGACGGAAAATGCCGACGCTGCAGTCATATTGACAACTCTGCTTTGAAAACGCAACGTAGAGAAAAACAAAAGCAAAGCCACAGATGCACCGACGACAAAAGGCGAATTGTAGGCAAACGCTATCGATGTAAAAACCGACGTGACAAAAATTCCCGACAGCAACAATACAAAAGCGATAACGTAGAGACAACGCAACTTTCGCTCTGTCGAGCAATGACGAGGAAAATAAAGACGAATGTAACGAGCGATAAGATAGAGCAATACAAAATTTACAGTCGAATATCCGTCATTACTAAACTTCATATCGCAGACCCACCCACCGTAGAATGTTGCTACCATTAAAGCTATCAAAAGCAAAGTATATGTACGCCTCGACATCGCTCCGATAGCAGCATTAAGCAATGGAGCTATCAGCATAAGGCCGAAATAAGCAGGCACAAACCAATAGTATGTCTTTGTGTAAATCATCATACTATGCAAAATGGTCGCCCAATTCATCGTCCATATTCCCAAAAGCAAACCGACAAAGTAAATACCTACAGAATAAAACACGACTTGCAACGAAAATTTCCAAATGCCACTCCAACTCGTCTTAATGCCAAAATATCCACTGATAAGCACAAACAAGTCAACACCTATAATAGTGACACTCTCCACGACGAGCTTCCACCAGTCACCCTCCGACAATAATTCAGGATTACCCTTATGATCAGGCAACGACAACGCGGCGCCGCAAAAATGCACACCGAGCACAAGCATCATTGCTATAATACGTAGCAACTCCATATTCGATTCCCTGTGTCGAATCTTGTTTGTAACAGAAGTCATAATTGTTTATTAATGGTATAAAATGATGAGTGTAACTATAATAGATGCAAAATTAATATAAATTTCATATAAAAGTTTAATTTTGTGACAATCTGCTTTGGAAATTATTTATTTATTTGTAACTTTGCGCTTATGAGCGTCACGCATAGCGACAATCCGTCCTAACGCATCGACGCAAAAACATTAATAACAAAAAAATCATTAACTAAATAATAAAACATCAAGGTATATGGTAAATTATAAAGATTTAGGCCTTGTGAATACTCGCGAGATGTTTGCAAAGGCAGTAGAAGGCGGATATGCTATCCCTGCATTCAATTTCAACAATATGGAGCAGCTTCAAGCTATCATCAAAGCTGCAGCATCGACAAAATCGCCTGTAATTCTTCAAGTATCAAAAGGTGCACGCAACTATGCTAACGCTACATTGCTTCGCTACATGGCACAAGGCGCTGTGGAATATGCTAAAGAACTTGGTTGGGAAAACCCTCAAATTGTTCTTCACCTCGACCATGGCGACACTTTTGAGACTTGCAAATCTTGTATCGAAAGCGGCTTCTCATCAGTAATGATCGACGGCAGCCACCTTCCTTTCGAAGAAAATGTGGAACTCACAAAGAAAGTTGTAGAATATGCTCACCAATTTGATGTCACAGTAGAGGGCGAACTCGGTGTATTGGCAGGCGTCGAAGACGAAGTATCTTCTGACCACCACACATACACCAACCCTGAAGAAGTAATCGAATTTGCTACACGCACAGGTTGCGACAGCTTGGCTATCTCTATCGGTACTTCTCACGGTGCTTACAAGTTCACACCGGAACAATGCACAATCGACCCTGCGACAGGTCGCATGGTGCCTCCTCCTTTGGCATTCAACGTATTGAAAGCCGTAGAAGAAAAACTTCCGGGCTTCCCAATCGTACTTCACGGCTCATCATCTGTACCGGAAGAAGAAGTTGAGACAATCAACAAATATGGTGGCGCACTCAAAGCAGCTATCGGTATTCCTGAAGAATGGCTTCGCGAAGCTGCTAAATCAGCTGTCTGCAAAATCAACATCGACTCCGACAGCCGCCTTGCCATGACAGCATCCGTACGCCAAGTATTGGCAGAAAAACCTGCAGAATTCGACCCACGCAAATACCTCGGTCCTGCTCGCGACAACATGGAAAAACTTTATCGCCACAAAATCGAAAACGTACTCGGTTCGGCAGGTAAAGCATAACAAAAACCACGAAAACAAAATCGTTCTACAATAAACAAGGGATTGGAGCCTAATCGCTTCAGTCCCTTATTTTTATCCACCCCCATATCTCACACAAATACCCACAAAAAACAGCGATACGAGAAACACACAACATGACATAATATGGTCAATCGGTCAAAATAGTTGGTGAAATACAGGGTATTATCAATAATCCGAGGCAAACGTGCGCAGCGAGAGCCACCACCGGAACCGGCAACACACGTATATATCTATCGCGAAGGGGATGCACAAGGTCTCTCACTGCTTCAAATGATTTGGGGCAGTGAGGAAACGATGATGTTTGAAATCGATAAGAGTGACTATTCGCCGTCGTCGATGTAGGAATGTTCTTTCATCTCGCGATATTCTTCCCAATCGGGATCTTTTTCAGCATAGAGGTCGATTGGTAATAACTCGAATTGTTCAAGCGCTTGATTGAAGCGATGTCCGAAAATGTGCATGTTTTTGACATAGAACACCCAATTTCTTTCGTCGTCTCCTGTATAAATGCCTGTCATGATTGCGACAGGATCCTTTTTGAAAACAGCTTGCAAAGAGTCTGTGACTTCCTCCATGAGCATAGACGTTTTCTTGTCGGGCATGCCATTGGCTTCGCCTTCATACTTCCATGTGACTTCTACGCGATCATTATATTTGCCACATGAGATTACCTGCTCCATATCCCGGCGCCCTGTGACCATCACCAATCTGCCGTTTTCGCTTTCTGTCGGTGCAGTCCACCATTCGTTACTTATTTTCATAGCTTGATGTATTGATTAGTGAATAGTTACCAACGTTGCACCGAAACCGTATTCTCTGAACGATGCGTCTTGAAGCTCTGCTTTCGGATAGTCTTTTTTCAACAATTCGATCACAGCTTTGCGCAACACGCCCTCACCCTTGCCATGTATGAAGACTATTTTTTGTCCCTTGCGGCGAAGATGTTGAGTCATGGTTTTGCGCACAGTGTCGAGTTGGAGGTTAAGCATATCGGCATTGTTCATGCCCGCAGTCGTATCGACAAGTTCTCCGATGTGGAGATCGACTTCGACTATAGGCAAAAGTTTATTTGGGTTGGATGCGTTGTTTGTTTTAGAGTCTTTTCTACGACCTTTATCGACATTGAACTTGGCAGAAAGTTGTTTGGCGATATCCTTATCCTTCGGTTTAGACATCATTGCTTCTGCCAAAGCTTCAGTGTTGACTTGAAGGGCCTTTGTCGGCACATCATCCTTAATAAGAGGAAATTCCAACACCGGCGTTTCGAAATAAACACCCGGTCGGAAACAGTGCATCTTATAAAACTTCGTAAGGTCAATCTTCTGACTTATGCTCACAGGCGCTTTGAGCGAAAATGTCTTGTCCTTCTTGAACGCTATACACTGAAAAGCGATGCGTTCGAGAGCCGGCAATTCCTCATGAGAGAAGTTGGCAAGGTCGGCAAGCATATTAGGCTCGATAGTACCAGAATATTTCACTTTCCACCCGTGATCATCATCACTACGAACAAGAAACGTAAAGCAGAGAAAATAATTTGAGTCGTTGACCAACACAGCGGCAAATGAAGTAGAAGAAAGCTGTTTAATATTTTTAGGCTCAAATGCTAAAACGACGTTGAGTTTTTCGCCGTATGATGTTTCTTCGATAGGCAATTCTTTCTCTTGAGATTGCTCGGCAGCAACGATTTCTGTTGAAGGCTCCGGTTGACGACCTGCATCAAATGCTTTTTGATCAAACATCAGATTTGCGCTATTGCCATTGGATTTTTGCGCTTCGTGTCCTGCCGGCATAACGACGACAAGCTCTTTGAGAAGCATCGGTGTCTCAAAGCCATCCTCATCGACAAATGCCATCTTGCCTTCAATCTTCACTATCTTGCCACCGCCGACCGAATTAAGGTAGCGAACAGTATCTCCTACTTTTGCCATATCTATTCTTGAATGTTTTTATCTTGACTATTATTAAGGTCAAACTCGTCGTTGACCTGCTTCTCACGCGATTCGTAAGCATCGACGATGCGTTGCACCAATGGATGACGCACGATGTCTTTCTTTTCATACTCAATCAGCCCTATGCCCTTGACACCTCGAAGGATGCGAAGTGCTTGAAGAAGACCGCTTTGCGTATTGCGAGGAAGGTCGATTTGCGTAACGTCGCCTGTGATTATCATCTTGGCATTCATACCCAAACGCGTCAGAAACATTTTCATCTGATGACGAGTTGTGTTCTGAGCCTCATCGAGGATGATAATTGCGTCGTTGAGTGTTCGACCACGCATAAACGCCAACGGAGCAATCTGAATTACATTATTCTCCATAAACTCTTTCAACTTGATGGCAGGGAGCATATCCTCCAAGGCATCGTATAACGGTTGCAGATACGGGTCGATTTTGTCTTTCATATCACCGGGAAGAAATCCCAATTTTTCACCTGCCTCGACAGCCGGACGTGAGAGTATGATTTTCTTTGCTTGACGATTTTTAAGAGCCGCCACAGCCAACGCTATTGCGATATAGGTTTTACCGGTTCCCGCCGGACCTAATGCGAACGTGAGATCGTTTTCTTGAAACGAACGCACCATTTTAGCTTGGTTCGGATTACGAGCAGCAATCGGCTTGCCATTTTGTCCGAAGATGATTACACCCTCCGAACTCATCTCTTTTGGAGGTTCACCCTTTATTATATCGATGATTACATCCTCGCTTAACTTGTTGTATTTAGAAGCGTAAGCCTCAATTTCCTTTATTTTCTTTTCAAATTCCGCTGTTTCGCTATCCTCGCCGATTACTTTGATGACATTACCACGTGCAGCCATACGCAACTTCGGGAAAAGGTTGCGTATCAGCGAGATGTTGCAATTGTTGACGCCGTAGAACGTCTGCGGATCAATAGCGTCGATTATGACTATGCGTTCAATCATTTGTTCTGTCAGGTGTTGCTTCGAAAATGATTATCCGACTGAGCCTTCAAGCGTGATTTGCAGCAACTTTTGGGCTTCGACGGCAAATTCCATTGGCAACTTGTTCATTACTTCTTTAGCATATCCGTTGACAATAAGCGCCACAGCTTCTTCTGTCGGTATGCCTCGTTGGTTGCAATAAAATATTTGTTCGTCATTGATTTTTGACGTTGTCGCTTCGTGTTCGACCACTGATGTAGAGTTCTGCACATCGATGTATGGGAATGTATGTGCACCGCATTGGTCTCCCATAAGGAGCGAATCACACTGCGTGAAATTACGACAGTCTGAAGCATCTTTTGCCACTCTCACAAGTCCACGATAACTGTTTTGCGACTTACCGGCTGAAATACCCTTTGAGACAATCGTACTCTTGCTGTTCTTGCCTATATGAATCATCTTTGTGCCGGTGTCAGCCTGTTGGAAATTGTTGGTGACTGCAACCGAATAGAACTCACCGACCGATTCGTCTCCTTTAAGTATGCATGACGGATATTTCCATGTAATGGCAGAACCTGTCTCAACTTGAGTCCATGAGATTTTAGAACGATGTCCGCGACACAAGCCTCTCTTAGTCACAAAGTTGTAGATACCACCCTTGCCGTCTTTGTCACCTGCATACCAATTCTGCACCGTAGAATATTTCACCTCCGCGCGTTCCTCGACAATGATTTCCACTATCGCCGCGTGAAGCTGATTTTCATCACGCATCGGAGCCGTACAACCTTCAAGGTAGCTGACGTAGGCATCATCATCGGCAACAATCAATGTTCGCTCAAACTGACCTGTACCGGCAGCGTTGATACGGAAGTATGTACTCAACTCCATAGGGCATCTGACCCCTTTAGGGATATAGACAAACGACCCGTCGGAGAATACGGCAGAGTTCAATGCAGCATAGTAGTTATCTCGATAATTTACCACTGTGCCAAGATACTTTTTCACGAGGTCGGGATAATCCTTGACTGCTTCACTAAACGAGCAGAAGATTACGCCCAGCTCGGCAAGTTTCTCGCGATGCGTGGTCTTGACACTGACACTATCCATTACAGCATCGACAGCCACACCTGCAAGCACTTTTTGCTCTTCAAGATTGATACCAAGCTTGTTGAACGTTTTGACCAACTCCGGATCCACTTCATCCATGCTCTTCTTTAGTTCCTTTTTCTTGGGAGCAGCATAGTAGCTGATGGCTTGAAAATCGATTTCCGGAATGTCAAGATGTCCCCACTTCGGAACATCAAGCGTCAACCAATAGCGATACGCTTTCAGACGGAATTCAAGCAACCACTCCGGCTCGCCCTTGACTGCCGAGATATGACGAATTACATCTTCATTAAGACCTGCCGGGACTATGTCAGTCTCAATATCGGTCACAAACCCATACTTATAGTCGTTTTCTGTGACATCCTTCAAGATGTCGTCTTGACTTGACTTCTGGATATTATTGTTGTTTTCTGGTTTATTGTTGTTCATTTTATTTGATGTCGTTATTGATATTGATAATATAAGTCAACACTTTGACTTGATGTATTGTTTTGTCGGTTTTTGTTTTGTGTTGATTTAATTTGCAAAGATAATGATTTCTCTGATATTTTGCTTAACTTTGCAATGTAAAAAGACACTTAGAGGAATGAAATGCAGTGTTTCCCAAATAGCAAAGGTGCTTTCAGGCGAGATTTTTGAGTTTCCCGAAGGCAGAAAATCAGATTGTGGCTTCAAATCGGCAGAAATTGTCAATGACTTGGATGTCTCGATTTTATTGACCGATTCACGCTCCTTATTATACCCGAGCGCCACTATCTTTTTTGCATTGCTCACCAAAGGCAACGACGGCCACCGATATATCGAAACTCTTTATCGACAAGGCGTCAGAAACTTTGTGGTGACAGCAATTCCAAAAGAAATGACTGACATCAGGGATGCCAATTTTATAATCGTGAGCGACACTCTGACAGCGCTACAAATATTGGGTATGTATAGCCGATACAACAGCCCGGCTGATGTGGTGGCTATAGCCGGAAGCAGAGGCAAAACCACGATTAAAGAATGGGGATTTCAGGTCCTTCAGGGTGTTATAAATGTCGAACGCAGTCCACGCAGCTACAACTCACAGATAGGTGTGCCCCTATCGCTGTGGGAACTCAGCGAAAAATCACAATTGGCTCTGATCGAAACAGGCATTTCAGAGTGTGGAGAAATGGAAAAGCTGCATCGCATGGTCAGTCCTAAGACAGTGCTTTTGACCGGTCTTAGCGAAGAACGTGGCGACAGATTTGACTCTCTCATGCAGAAAGCCGACGAAATAGCATTGCTGACTAAAGGCGCACAAGTCGTTGTCTATAATGCCGATGAAGAAATGATTGCCGATGCTCTGGAAAAGCAAGACTCTCAAATTCAGAAAATCGCATGGTCGCAAAAAAAAGAAGATGCACCCATGTTCATTTCTTCTGTAAAGCGAGACTTGAAAGCCGGCAAAACCCTAATTACATATCGCATGAACGGTGTGGAAAATCATATCGAAATTCCATTCATCAATGACCACGACATAGAAAATGCAATCACGCTTCTGACATTCATAAAAACATTGAACATCGACGACGAAATTCTGCACAAACAAATGAGCAACCTCGTCGCTGTCGGAACTCGTCTTGATGTCAGCGACGGTGTAAATAATTGCACCCTTATATATGATTCATACACAAGCGACCTCAGCTCGCTGTGGCAAGCACTCGATTTTATGGGCCGTCGTGCCACAAACGACAGACAAAAAACGCTCATTCTAAGCGATTTATCATACAACAACACTCGCGACGGCTTAATGTATGAGCATATCGCCGAATTATGCAAAAGAGCCGGCATCGACCGACTGATCGGCATCGGAAAAGAAATGTCGGACAACGCTCATCTTTTTAGCCAAAATTATCGATGCTTTTTGACTACCGAAGAATTTATGCAGTCGATGTCAACTTCCGATTTCAGCAACGAATTGATACTGATTAAAGGCGCTCCGAAATACGACTTTATGCGTATTCGCGAAAACCTTGAAGCTCGCAAACACGAGACAGTGCTGGAAGTCAACCTCGACTCTGTCGTTAAAAACTTCAACTATTTCCGTCAGCATCTGCCTAACGGCACAGGCATAGTCGCCATGGTCAAAGCATCCGGCTATGGTGCAGGAAGCTACGAAATTGCCAAGACACTCCAAGCTCAAGGGGCAGCATACCTCGCTGTGGCAGTCCTCGACGAGGGAATCGATTTGAGAAAAGCCGGCATCACCATGCCTATTATGGTGATGAATCCGAAGGTGGTAAACTATAAATCAATGTTTGCTTTCCACCTCGAACCGGAAATTTATAACATCGAAATGCTGAAAGATGTTATCCGAGAAGCTGAAAAATACGGCGTCACAGAATATCCCGTACACATTAAATTAGACACAGGCATGCATCGCATGGGCTTTATCGAAAATGAATTGCCGGAGCTCATGAAGACGCTGAATTCTCAAAACTTTATTGTCGCCTCATCGGTATTCTCACATCTTGCAACGGCAGATTGTCCCGACATGGACGACTACACTCTGATGCAGTTGAAAAGTTTCGACAGGCTGACCGACTACATGCAATCTCTCTATCCCCGTAAAATAAAACGCCATGTGCTGAATTCAGCCGGAATATTGCGCTTCTCCGAATATCATTATGACATGGCACGCCTGGGCATAGGACTATACGGAGCAAACACATTGCCCCCGACAATTGAGCGACCATTGGCTGTCGTCTCAACACTGCGAACTGTGATAATAGCTATCAGAGAATGGGAGGCGGGAGAATCCGTAGGGTATGCTCGACGAGGCATCGTATCACGAAAATCACGAATTGCAACGATTCCAATCGGTTATGCCGATGGCATGAATCGCCGTTTCGGGAACGGAAGAAGCAGAGTATTCATCAACGGACATTATGCTCCGACGATTGGCAATATATGTATGGACGCCTGCATGATAGATGTGACGGATATTCCTTGCAAAGAGGGCGACATTGTGGAAATATTCGGCGAGAATGTCGCTGTGCAAGAATTAGCAGACACACTCGACACTATTCCTTACGAAGTGCTGACATCTGTCTCTCCACGAGTTAAACGTGTCTATTTCAGAGAATAACAAATTCGGCATATCTCTCAAAAATCTCAACCATATCAACTTACATCAGCAACTCCCTGAGCAAATTTTGCTTAATCGGCTCTAACAACACTTCGCTCAAATACTCAAATCAGTCAGAGCTTCGACAAAGCAGAATTTCATGTCATCGATACACGATATCAAAAAAATAAGACTGCCGATTGATTTCGACAGTCTCATTTGGTAAATAATGTTGATATGGTTTATTGGTTATTTCTCGGAAAGAGAATGTATTGCTAATATTGTATCACTAAATTATGTGGATTAATTCATATTGAAGCGTCGAGACACAAGACGATTGCCATCGATAAAAATCTCAACTGTGTATTCACCCGGTGTCAACGATGAATTGACATCCCAATAGACCGACGTAGAAAGTTCTTCATTAGCATATTCCACTTGACGTTTGGCTGTGTACTCAAGTCGAGCGCCGTCGTAAGTAAACGAACCATTTCCTTTTAGCAGAACGCCTTCCGGAGTTGTAATTCTCACAAAGACATCTTTCATGCCGGGCTTAGCTGTATTATTTGGAGTGATCGTAAGGTTTACGCCAAGTTGTTTTGCCTTCTTCACCTTCTTTTCGACTTTGCCCTTCTTATTGAATGCTTGAAGCGACACACCTGTGAGAGTAAGCTTTTCGGCAAGTTGCACCTTCTGAGTCAATTCCTCATTCTTAGTTGTCGCAGTAGTTACAGCCGACGATAGCTGCTCATTCTTCTGATTGATTTCTTCAATCTCTTTACGAAGCCCTTCATTTTCTTCGCCAAGACGCTTAATTTCAGCGAGATAATGTTTCACGATACCCTTAAGGGTAGCAATCTCAGCCTCAAGATTCTTGATCTTTTGCTTGTTTTGAGAGTTAGAACGTTTTTCGGCATTCAATTCCTTAAGCAAGGCTTCCACTTTGAGACGCGCTTGGTCATACTTCTGCACCAAAGAATCGTTCTTTAGATATATTTGTTGGTCTTCGTATGCTTTGAAATCAGCATTGAGCTGGTTAAACTCATTGGTAAGTTTCATCTGATCGTTGGCAAATTGAAGACTATCCAATTGGGCTTGCACCTCATTGAATTCTGAATTTTGGCGTGAATTTGTAAAAATCAACGCTACGGCAAGTACTATCAGCGCTACGATGACGCCAATGCCTGCAAATAGAATTGTTTTCTGACGTTTATCCATATTTTTGCTATTTGGGCGTAAAGTTACACAATCCCTCCCAATTTCACAAAACAGAAGTCCTTAAAATAGGTTAAAGGAGAGATTTTACCAATCTCTCCTTCGTGTATCGTCTAACGAAAATCAGATTGTATGCCGATTAGCGGACGTAGTGTGGCATCTCTTGAGGGATTACCATAGAGATTTCGACAAGTCCTGCGACTTCGCCGTTTTCGCGCCATGGAGTCTGATAGATCATCTTCTTAACGCCATTCTTATCGATGGTGTAGGCGTTGCTTTCGCCTGACTCGAGGAGGTGGGCGATAATCTGCTTTGAGCGGTCGGAATGGCAATTAAGCATATTTTTGCCAATCAAGTCGCCATGCGCAGCAAAAGTCTCACGCGCTTTCTTATTCATATAAAGGATGATACCCTCTTTGTCGCACACTGTCACTGCGCAGTTCATTCCTTCTGCCCAGTCAAATATCTTTTGCTTTTCCATATTCATATATTAATACTTTAATTTAAAAAAAATCGACTTCTACGGCTGATTATAAAAAAATAAAACCGGCTCCTTCCTTGAAGGCCCGGTTAAATCTTGCTTGCTGAAGTAATTAATTACTTGTTAGTGTCAGCAGCAGCAGTGTCAACTGCGTTAGTGTCAACTGCGTTAGTATCAACTACTTCTACAGTTTCTTCTACTACAGTTGTATCGCAGCAAGAGTCTGCTGCCTTTTCTGCGTTACCGCAAGATACCATAGCTACGCTGAACAATACAGCAAGAGATAAAGCTAATTTCTTCATTTTTTTAAAATTTAAATAATAAAACAATATTTTTTGCTATCAAAAACGGTGCAAAGGTAATGCTTTTTTTTCATACGCAAATATTTTTTGCAAAAAAAATTATGTTTTGAAGTAAAATTTATCGATTTAACACTGGATTTGTTAATTTTTACATAGATTTTAACACTTCAACATCCCAAATCATCCAAAGTTTGCAACAATAATATCCGGTTACGAACAAAAAGTAAAAGCAGAGTTAATGAGATGTAGGAAAAAAGCATTAACTTTGCACCCAAATTAAATAATAAAGAAAAAAAAGACCGATTTCGAAATCATGAAAAAAGGATTATGCCTATTGGCAATGTTAGCATCGACAATGATGCTTTGGGCGCAAAAAGATATTGTCGATCTCAAAATCGAAGTGCGTGCCGACTATCAGAGAGAGTATATGGACGGTGAGTCTATTGAAGAAAATTGTGGTTTTCGTGGCAAATACCTTAATATGGCTATCAGCGGCAACATCACAGAAAACTTTTCATACTCATGGCGTCATCGTTTTAATAAGATGATTGGACCTAACGGTAGCAGTTTCTTTGATGCAACCGACTGGGTATGGTTGGCTTATAATATAAAGGATTTTGAAATCTCTGCCGGAAAGCAAGTAGTCGGTATTGGTGGTTATGAATACGACCGCGCTCCGATCGACCTCTATTTCTGCTCTGAATTTTGGAACAATGTCGCTTGCTATCAATTTGGCGTCAGCGGTGCTTACTCATTCAACGAAGGCAAGGACAAACTCATGTTCCAATTCTGCCAAAGTCCTTTCCGTGCAATTAATCCCGACATGTATGCCTACAACCTTATGTGGTATGGTAATCACGGCATCTTCTCCTCTATATATTCTGTCAACATGATGGAATATGCTCCGGGCAGATTTATCAACTACATTTCATTAGGCAACAAGTTTACATTTAATCGTGTATCGCTCGAACTCGACTTCATGAATCGTGCAACAAGTCATCAGACATTCTTCTTTAAAGACATGTCTATCATCGGTGAATTGTCATGGAAGCCTATTGACTGCCTCAACGTCTTCGGCAAGGTAAGCTACGATGTCAACAACACCGACAACAACGACTACTATGTGATGCCGGGCACAGACATGACTCGTCTCGGATGTGGTGTAGAATATTTCCCATTGCGCAATGGTCGTCACGACATTCGCTTGCATGCAAACTATTGCCACACATTCGGTAAAAACGGCAATACCGAAAGCGTCCTTCGCGACAACCACTCAATGTTTGACCTTGGTGTGACTTGGAAATTCGACGTATTGAAAATCGCAAAGAAATAATTTAAAAACAGCATAGAAGAATATGAGTTCAGTAACAAAAAAACTATTTGGATGGATTCCTAACGGCATCCCATGCTTATTGCTCCTCTCATTATTGTTTGGCTATCTTGGTCGCGAAATGGGTGCAGCCAATATGCTCAACACCATTATGAAGACAGCTCACGACCTATTGCTCAACACATGCTTCTACCTCATGGGTATCTGTGTTATCACAGGTGCATTGGGTAAAGTGTTTGTAGAGTTTGGCGTCGTAAGTCTTATCGAAAAATTGCTTCGTCCGTTGATGAAGCCACTCTTCAACCTTCCGGGCGTAGCTTCATTGGGAGCAGTGTTGACATTCCTTTCTGACAACCCTGCGATTATCTCGTTGGCTCACGACAAGAAATTCAGCACCTACTTCAAGAAATACCAATTCATCTCGTTGACCAACTTCGGTACAGCATTCGGTATGGGCTTGCTCGTCATCGTATTTATGATCGGTCAAGGCTACTTCATCGAGCCAATCGTCGGCTTGGTGGGCGCAATGTTCGGCTGTCTCATCTCTACACGCTTGATGCAACGCGCTGTCATAAAGGCATATCCTTCGTATGCGACAGAAGATGTAGTGACAGAAAAGGTAGAGGTCACAGACATGGAAGAAAACAGTAACGAAGGTAAATCGACATTCATTCGCGCCCTTGACGCATTGCTCGAAGGTGGCAAGTCTGGTGTTGAGATCGGCTTGGCTATCATTCCGGGCGTATTGATTATCTCTACACTCGTTATGATGCTCACATTCGGCCCTACAGGTGCTGAAGGAGAATACACCGGCGCTGCTTACGAAGGTGTAAAACTCCTCCCTTGGATTGGCGAAAAGATTGATTTCGTATTCGAATGGTTGTTTGGTTTCACCAACCCTAACTTGATTGCCTTCCCTATCACAGCCCTTGGCGCAGTAGGTGCAGCATTGAGTCTTGTGCCAAACTTCATCTCACAAGGATGGATCGACGGCAACGCAATCGCAGTATTTACAGCTATCGGTATGTGCTGGAGCGGCTTCCTTTCAACTCACACAGCGATGCTCGACTCACTCGGCTATCGCCAATTGATCTCAAAAGCAATCCTTTCGCACACAGTCGGTGGTCTTTGCGCAGCATTCGTAGCTCACTGGATCTACGTCCTTGTAATGCTCTGTTTCTAAACATCCGATTTGATAAATATCGATAATGGCGATCAATCATGATCGCCATTATTTTTTACTAAAAAAATGCAAAAACCGAACATCTATACTTCAATTATCAGCAAAAAATACGAATATTGATATGTTAAAAATATTAATAACAATTGTTAAACACTAAAATAAAATAGTCTATATATGTGAAAAAGCCTTATTTTTGTGCTGATTTTAGGTGATTTATAGGGAGTGATATTGTTAAAATGCAAGATTTAGCTTATATCCGGCTTTTAAATGGGCAGTGGATATTGGCTTTGTTTTGCATGATTATGCAGTATCGCTCGTTATGTAAATCAACATACAACAGATAGAGTGAATAAATTTTAATTATTAATAACCCGATGTAAAACTAAATTAATTCTTGCATGAAGAACATTTGTTTTCACATGAATCGGAGAGTATGGTTGGCCATAGCAATGCTATTGGTACTTACTTTCCCGGCTTTGGCTCAAAAGATCGCCGTACATGGTAACGTGTCGGATGAATTTGGCGAAGCATTGATTGGTGCCACTGTTTTAGAAAAAGGCACAACTAATGGTACAGCAACAGATTTCGATGGTAACTTCGAATTGGCTGTTAATCCGAATGCCACTATTGTGGTATCCTACGTCGGATATAATCCGATGGAAGTAGCTGTCAACGGACAGACTACAATCAACGTAGTATTGAAAGAAAATGCCACAATGCTTCAGGAAACTGTGGTTATCGGTTACGGTTCTGTTAGAAAGCAGGATGCTACCGGTTCTGTGGCTTTGATTAAACCTGACGAAGTAGAAGCAGGTATTGCTACTTCTGCACAAGACCTTCTTGTGGGTGCTTCTCCGGGTGTGGTTGTAACTCCTGACGGTGGTAACCCAACAGGTGGTGCAGCTATCCGTATCCGCGGTGGTGCTTCTTTGTCAGCATCTAACGACCCATTGATCGTGCTCGACGGTGTGCCTTTGAGCGATCAAACTTACGGTGGCGTTAACCCATTGACTATGATTTCTCCTGACAACATCGAATCGATGACTATCCTTAAGGATGCTTCTGCGACTGCTATCTACGGTTCTCGCGCATCTAATGGTGTAATCATCATCACTACAAAGAAAGGTCAGTCAGGTCGTCCTCAAGTCAACTTCACTGCTAACATGCACGTTAACACTCCACGCAAAACTTGGGACGTGCTTTCAGCAAGCGATTTCCGCAAAATGGTGACTGAGCAAATCGGCACAGAATCTGCTATCTCTCAACTTGGCGATGCCGACACAAACTGGCAAGACGAAGTGCTTCGCACATCTATCTCTCACGACTATAGCTTAAGCGTGGGTGGTACAGTGGCTTGGCTTCCTTATCGTGTCTCTGCTTCTTACACTTCTAACAGCGGTATCCTCGAAACATCTAAGATGGAACGTACAACTGTAGGTTTCAACCTTACTCCAAGTTTCTTCGACGGTAAGCTTAAGATTCAAGCAAACGCAAAGGGTAGCTACATCAAAAACCGCGAAGCTGACACAGGCGCAGTAGGTGCAGCTCTTACTTACAACCCAACTCTTCCTGCTTACACTGATTATAACACAGTAGGCAGCACAGGATTGAAGATATACAATGGCTACACAACATTGACAGACGTTACAGGTCGTCCACTCGACAACTCTGCAACTAACCCATTGGCATTGCTTCATGAAATCAACAACACATCAAGTATCTACCGTTCAACTGGTAATCTTCAAATTGATTATGCTCTTCACTTCCTTCCTGAGCTTCACTTCAACCTCAACCTCGGTTATGACGTTTCTAAGAACGAAACAGTCAGCACAATGGCTCAAAACTCTCCACAAGCATGGAGAAGCAACTACAAGGATGGTGCCGGCACAATCTACAACAAATACGAGCTTCAACGCAACACACTCCTCGACTTCTATGCTAACTACAAGAAAGAATTCGAAGAAATCAAGTCAAATCTTGATGTAATGGTGGGTTACTCTTGGCAACGTTTCGACTTCCACGGAAATGACAAGACTCGCATCAATACTCTCGGTTTCAACTATGATTATGCTGATGGCGTTTACACATTAAACGAAAATCCGGAATCAGCCGACCACTTGAACAAGGCATACGGTGACGATCCTAACTATGTGTATAAGTGGGCTCAACAATTGAACCTCGTTTCATTCTTCGGCCGTTTGAACTATGCATTCGACGATACTTACTTGCTCACATTCACTCTTCGTGACGACGGTACATCTCGCTTCTCTCCAAGTACACGTTGGGGTCTCTTCCCATCATTGGCTCTCGGTTGGAAGATTATCAACATGCCATTCATGGAAAAAGCGAAAGAAAACATGAACGAGTTTAAACTTCGTCTTGGCTGGGGTATCACAGGTCAACAAGCTGTCGGTGGTTACTTCCCATACATCCCTGTTTACACTCAATCTAACCCATCAGTACAATATCCTAACCCTAACGGTTATGACCAACCATGGGTAAATCCTCTTTATCCTAACGCTTACAACGAAGAAATCAAGTGGGAAGAAACTACTACTTGGAACGTCGGTCTTGACATGGGCTGGTGGAACAATCGTTTGACAGTGGCTTTGGATTGGTATCTCCGCGACACTAAGGACCTTCTTGCTTACGTTCCTGTGCCTGCAGGTATGACAACAACCAACTACATGGACCGCAACATTGGTGAGCTTCGCAACATCGGTGTGGAAGCAACAATCGGCGCTCGCGTTATCGATACAGACGACTTCGTTTGGACAACAAGCTACAATGTGGCATGGAACAAGAACGAGCTTACTAAGCTTACAGGTTCTTCTGCAGAAGACCAAAACTACTATCTTCAAGCAGCAGGCAACCCTGCATCAGAAAATGCGGGTGCGCTTCAAATCCACAAAGCAGGCTATCCGGCTTACTCATTCTACTTGCTCGAACAAGTTTACAACGAAGATGGCAAGCCAATTCCAAACCAATATGTTGACCAAAACGGCGACGGTATAATCAACGACAATGACCTTGTGATCAAACACTCACGCGATCCTAAGGTGACAATGTCATGGAGCAATACATTCAACTATAAAGGCTTCGACCTCGGCTTCACATTGCGTGCTTCTATCGGCAACTATGTATTCAACAGCGTTCGTGCAGCTCGCACTAACCTCACTACAGTCGATCGTTACGGTCTTAACAACGTGATTGAATCAGACGTTTATTTCAACGACAACTCTGCAAACTCTAACCTCGTTCGTAGCGACTACTTCTTGGAAAATGCAGGTTTCGTACGTTGCGACAACATCACACTCGGTTATACTTGGAACGACTTATTCCAAGACAACCTTCGTCTCCGTCTTTATGGTGCAGTTCAGAACCCATTCGTTCTCACTCGCTACAAAGGTCTTGACCCTGAAGTATTCTCAGGTGTAGATAACAACGTATATCCACGTCCTGTGACATTCACTATCGGTTTGGTTGCAACATTCTAATCACATAAATTAATTAAGAAAGATATGAAATCATTAAATAAATTATTTATCGCATTAGGATTGACTGCATCATTGTCATTCGTTTCTTGTGTGGACGATTTGAATGTAGATCCTAAAGACCCTAATGTTAAGACAGACGTATCTGCCGATATGGACCGTGTCCTCGCTGAGTGCTACCAAGGTCTCGCGACTTCAGGCTACAACGGTGCCGGTTCATCTATCATCTCCGGTGGTGACGCCGGTGCAAACTCTTTCACTCGTGCAGTCTTCGTTTGCAACGAATTGACTACCGATGAGTTTGCATGGAAGCAATTTGGCGACGCAGGTCAATACGAACTTGCTACAATGCAATTTGCTGCCGACAATGGCGTGATGTACACAACTTACTCTCGCCTTTACACTGTCATAGCTCTTTGCAACGAGTTTATCCGTTCAGTAGATAATGGCAAGTTCACACTTGACACTCCTGAACTCCAAGCGAAAGCTGCTGAATACAAGCGTCAGGCTAAGGTGCTCCGTGGTCTTTGCTATTTCTATGCTATCGACATGTTTGGTAACGCAGGTTATCAAGATGAAACTATGCCTGCCGGTACAGCTCCTGAACAATATGACCGCGCTGACCTTTACAACAAGGTAGTAGCAGGTCTTGAAGCTGTCTCTGCAGAATGGGGCGAAACATACGCAGTGCCTGCTTACGGCTATGTAGGTAAGGAAGCTTGCGACGCTCTTCTTGCTAAGTTCTACCTCAACGCTGAAGTATTCACAGGCACTCCTGCTTACGACAAGTGTTGGAACATCTGCGAAAAGATCATCGCTCACCACAAGGGTGCAGGCTTCAATGGCTCAGGTCTTGCAAACTCTTACAAGGCAGTTTTCGGTGCTAACAACAATGAATATATGGCACAAGGCAGCCGCGTGAATGAAATCATCTGGGGTATTCCACAAGATGGTATCAAACTCCAAAACTACGGTGGTACAACATTCTACATGGCAGCTTCTACATCAAACTCAACTCCGGGTTGTACTATGAACTCTGCCGACTACAACTTGTCTGCTTCATGGACATGTATGAATGCTCGCGAACAATTCGCTAACAAATTCGAATGGGTTGACGGCGTTTCTACAGACAAGCGTGCTGAACTCTGGTGTACTTCTAACCAAGGTTTCAAAATCACTAACGGCGACATCACAAACTTTGCTGATGGTTACGCTCCTGTGAAATACACTAACTGGGCATACACCGACAATGGCGATGTTGACACAGATAACTCACCTGACGGCTCTAACGCATTTGCTGATGCTGACTGGTGTGTAATCCGTCTAGCTGAAATCTACCTTACAGCTGCTGAAGCAAACATCGTTGGCAAAGCCGGCGACCAAACAAAGGCTCTCGAATATGTCAACTATATTCGCGAACGTGCAGGCGTTGCTGCTTGGACAGCTGCTAACTTGACAGCAGACAACATCCTTGACGAACGTTGCCGTGAGCTTTACGGTGAAAACTGCCGTCGTACAGACCTCGTGCGTCACAACAAATACGCAGGTGGCAACTATAATTGGAACTGGAAGGGCAACGTAGGCGTTGGCGGTACAGCTACTCCTGAACACATGAACCTCTTCCCAATTCCTTCAACAGTGATCAGCTTCCAAGGCTACAAGCAAAACCCTGGTTACTAATTCTAAACTCAATGTTTAATTTTAACAAGAGTAAAGTAAAATGAAAAAAATATCAATTCTTTTTGCAATGTTGGTGGCTGTGATCTCATTAAACAGCTGCAAGGATGACACATATCCTCGCTTTAACCCTCCAACAGTTTTCGAGCTTAATACTCCTGCTCTTGCAAATGAGTACTATGAGCTCACAGAAGAAGGCACTGTGAACCTTTCATGGTCACAGCCAAACTATAGCTATGCTGCAGCAGCTACATACGCTGTGCAAGTATCGCTCGCTGAAGATTTCGCAGACTTCAAAGAGTTGGCTTCAACATACGTTGTTTGCGACGCTCACGTTAAATCAAAAGAAATCGCTGAAGCTATCTGCATCCTTCGTGGTATTGATAGCGAAGAAGCTTACGTTGACGAACCGGCACGCAAACTCTACGTTCGCGTTCGCGCATTCATCGATGGTATCGAAGGCAGCGAAATTCTTTCTAACGTAATTGTTCTTAATCAAGTCAAAGAATATTGCGCTATCCAATCTCCTGGCTACATCTACCTCATCGGTAACGTAGGTGGTTGGACAGGTCCTGATGCTGCTAACGCAGGAGCATTGGCTGACTGGCGCTTGTTCGAAAGCGACAACGCTATCGGCAGCAAGATCTACTCAGGCGTATTCGACATGCCTGCAGGCGAATTGATCTTCCGTTTCTACACTGAATTGACAGGTTGGGACGGTGGCGCATCAGTTGGTCTCCAAGCAGAAGATAACCCAATCGATGTAACTCTCGTTGACGGTGCTGCTAAGGAACAACTTGTTGCTCCTGGTAAGGGTTCAATCCGCATCCCTGAATGGGAAGGTGGCGCGATGAAGATCGTTGTCAATATGAACGACCTCACAGTGACTCTCGAAGCAGGTGGTGTTGACACCAACGGCAAGGCATTCATCTACCTCGTAGGTGCTCCTTCAGGTTGGACCGAACCTTCTTCGGTAGAAGCTAATGCAGCTCACTACGAAGCATGGAAGCTCTATGATCTTGAAGACAACGGTGTCTATACAGCGACATTTGACATTCCTGCAGAAAGCTTCCAATTCCGTTTCTATAAGGAACTTACCGGTTGGGACGGCGGTGCTTCTTACGGCTCACAAGCTGAAGATGCTCCAATCGACATCACAATGACAGACGGTGTCTTCGCAGGTGATGCTACAGACGGTAAGGGCAGCTGGAACCTCCCTGGTTGGGAAGGTGGCAAGGTGGCTATCTCTGTCGATACTAAGAACAACAAAGTGACATTCACAAAAAAATAAGATTAATTTCCAACTCTACGGGGCAGACACGACGCCTGCCCCGAGGGGTTGATTAAATCAAAAAGAGAAAACAACATGAAAAAGATAGGCTTAATGTTAATGGCTGTATTGTCATTGGGCTTCGTAGCTTGCGAAGACGACACAAAGGCAATCCCACAGTCAAATGCTCAAGAAGCTACAATGTCGGCTAACGGCTTGACAGTCGCTTACGGCTCTGACCTTGCAGGCGAATCAATCGACCTTGCTACATTGGTCGATAACGGTGGCGCAGTGAATGTAATCACTACAGAAGCTGTCGAAAATCTTCCTGCAGGTGCTGCAGTGGAATACACTATGCAAATCTCAGCCAACGAAGACTACTCTAACGCTACTTCATTTGTAGTAGAAAATGGTGCTGTGTCGGCTACAGAATGGGACAATTGGTTCCGTTCTACTATTGGCTATGCTCCTGACACAAAAGTGAACTATGTACGTTTCGAAGCATACGTCGTAGAAGGTACTTCTAAGGTTCGTCTTGGTGGCATCGATAAATTTTATGCTCAAAAGAGTGTTAATGTTACTCCGGTAGCTATTCCTCTCGAAGAAGCATACTATCTTGTAGGTACAGCGACAAATTGGAATGTGGCTGAAGCTATCAAGTTTAACCACTCAGGTGCTAATGTATATGAAGATCCTATTTTTACGCTTACTACTGTTATCCCAGACGATTGCACAGAATGGTGGTGGAAGATCGTTCCTGAATCTACTTACAAAACAGGCAATTGGGTAAGCGCTGATTATGCTTCATACGGTCCTGAAGATGGCAACGAAGAGTTGACAGGTAAATTGTTTGCTCGCACAAATGAAGCTGATTGTGGCGCCGGATGTCTCAAAATCACAGGTACAATCCAAATTAAGATCGATATGCTCAATTGCACATACGAAATCAATTTGGGTTCTCCTAACCTCTGGACTCCTGGTAACTCTAATGGTTGGAACCACGCTTCAGCTCAAATGCTTTACACTTACGACTTCGTAAACTACATGGGCTTCGCTCACCTCGATGGCGATTTCAAGTTCACTAACGCAGCTGACTGGGACCACACTAACTATGGTTTCGCTGAAGAAGGCAAGCTCTCAACTGATGGTGGCGCAGGCAACATCAATGCAGGTGGCAACGGTCTCTACTGGTGCCAAGTTAACACTGCTGAGTTGACTTACTCACTCTACCTTGCTGAAACTATGGGTGTAATCGGTGACGCAACATCTGGTGTTTGGGACAACTCTACACCTCTTACTCCATCAGCTGACTTCCTCGTATGGACAGGTGATGTTGAATTTAAGGCAGGTGGCGAATGGAAGCTTCGTGCTAACAACGCATGGGATGTTAACCTCGGTGGCGACATGAACAACCTTTCTAAGGACGGTAGCAACATCGCTACTCCTGGTGAAGGCGTTTACACTGTGACTTTGGATCTTTCTAAGCTCCCTTACACTGTAAGCGTTGCTAAAAAATAATCGACACATCGATTAAAATAATATCTGAGAGTGGAGACTTCCCGTCTTCACTCTCTTTTTATAACTCATGACGAAATCATCATGGATTTTGACCAATATGCCCCAATTGACCACCGTTTATTACTGTCCGCTAAACATCTGAATTAATTTGAAACGATAGTTCAAAACCACCGATAATTAATCGGGCAGACTGCATTGTCGCAATCTGCCCGATTTTGTGTTGACGAAAAAATATTGTTGTTAGATTTGCAGTCCTTATAAGTACCTATAAGTATCTATTACATCTATAATTAGATATTAAAATTCTTCACATCAGCATTTATAGCGCCAAACGATAGATCTCTGCGCAATCATCCATTGATAGCGGCACATAGAAACCAAGCGTGTCGCCCATGTTGCCACGCAATGATTTCACCAATGCTTCGATGTCAGGATTTTCCACGCCTGTTAGCTCGCGCATTGATGTCGTCATACCGATATTGTGATAGAACGATTTTAGAGCCTCAATACCTTCAGCAATGATTGTCTCATCGTTCTTTCCGACTGCATCAACGCCCATGACGTTAATAGCAAATTCCTTCACCTTATGAGGATTTTTCTTTGCCACAAATGTCATCCAAGCAGGCACCATCACAGCAAGTCCGGCTCCATGAGCCACGTCATAGAGAGCGGAAATCTCGTGTTCAAGACGATGTGACGACCAGTCTTCCACCTTGCCATTGCCACAAAGTCCGTTGTGAGCAAGTGTTCCTGCCCACATCACATTGGCACGAGCATCATAATCGTTAGGATTCTCCTTGAGGCGCAAAGCGTTTTGCATCACGTTGCGCATGATTGTCTCAGCAATGCCGTCTGTAAGATCCACACCTGTAGTATTTGAGAAATAGCGTTCTTGAATGTGGCAAATCATATCTACCACACCACACGCTGTCTGAAACCAAGGCAAAGTGAATGTCAACTCGGGATTCATCACAGCGAAACGAGGACGAAGAATCATCGGATAACGCACGCTGATTTTGTGCATACCGTCGAGTTTTGTAATCACTGAGTTGCCACTTCCCTCACTTCCGGCAGCAGGAATGGTAAGAACCACTCCAACCGGCAATGCTTCTTTCGGCTCTCCTTTCTTGCTGTAAAAGTCCCAGAAATCGCCTTCGTATGGCACTCCGATAGCAATCGCCTTAGCTGTATCGATCACCGAGCCGCCACCAACTGCAAGGATAAAATTGCACTTTTCGCAACGAGCTACTTCGATACCTTCATACACGCGATCGTCGGTCGGATTAGGGCGAATACCATTAAGCTCGCAATAAGTTATCCCCTCTGCCTGAAGAGAAGATTTGACTGCTGCAAGCAATCCGCTGCGAACCACCGAGCCACCACCATAGACAATCAACGCATGACGTCCGCCATACTTTCTGACAAGTTGCCCTGTCTGAGTCTGTGTGTTCTTTCCGAAAACAAATTCTGTCGGCGAATAGAATACAAAATTTTCCATTTCTAATCTGATTTTATGTTTTACCGAGAACTTTTTATTTGAAATTTTCGCTGATAGCGGCAGCTATCTGCTTCATCTTTTCAGCATCCGGGTCGGAAATCTTGTTGCGGAAATCCATATCGCTTTCAGCCTTAATCGGGATAAGATGAATGTGAGCATGAGGCACCTCAAGACCGATGACAGCCATTGCCACTTTCTTGCAAGGCAAAGTAGCACTAATTGCTTTTGCCACACGTTTTGCAAACACAGTCATGCCTGCCAATTCTTCATCCGTAAGGTCAAAGATATAGTCTTCTTCACGCTTAGGCACTACCAAAGTGTGGCCCCAATTTACAGGATTGATATCAAGAAAGGCAAAATAATTGTCATCCTCAGCCACCTTGTAGCAAGGAATCTCGCCATTGATAATTCTGCTGAAAATAGTCATAGGAACAACGTTATTAACCGATTTCAATATTCATTATTTCAAATTTCATAGTGCCGGCAGGAGCCTTCACTTCCACCACGTCGCCCACCTTGTGGCCCATAAGACCTTGTGCGATCGGAGTGTTTGAAGCGATCTTATGCTCACGAAGGTTGGCTTCGTTTTCAGTAACGATTGTATATGACATAGTCATGCCGTTAGCCACATTCTTGATTGTCACCTTATTGAGCAATTGCACTTCGTCTGTATTTAGATTGCTTTCATCAATAATACGAGCGCTTGCGATTAGCTCTTTGATTTTAGCAATTTTCATTTCGAGCATGCCTTGAGCTTCTTTTGCAGCATCGTATTCAGCATTCTCCGAAAGGTCGCCTTTGTCGCGAGCTTCTGCGATCGCTTGCTTCACTGCAGGACGTTGCGCCTCAAGCTCTGCAAGCTCTTCCATCTTTTTGTTGTACCCTTCTTGGGTAAGGTAAGTTGCCATGTTTTATATCAATTGGTTTAATTAAACAATAAAAAATTAAGGAATCTTTTCCTTTCGGAAAGACCCTTCCATTCTGACACATTGTGTCACCATTATCTATTTCGACTGCAAAGTTAGTCTATTTTTTTAACATAGGCAAATATTTATTCCACATCCGAGCTACAATTCACTTTGAGAATCAATAATATTTCATTAACTTTGCGATAGTTCTAATCATTAAAGCTTTTTCGATATGAAAACAAATAGTTCTATCAAGCATTTTCTAACTTTAATGGTGTGTGTTTGCATGTTTGCCACATCATATTCCAAAGAGACAAGAGGCAATGTCAATGGGCACTTTTGGGTCGATTTGGGACTGCCAAGCGGGGTACTATGGGCAACGTGCAACATCGGAGCGAATGCCATCGAAGAGCATGGCTCATTCTTCGCATGGGGAGAAATTTCTCCAAAGCAAGAATACAATTATGACAATAGCACAACAACGGATATGAATCCCGGCAATATCTCCGGGAATGCAAAATACGATGCCGCAAAAGCCAATTGGGGCGACGAGTGGCGCATACCGACACGCAAAGAGTTTCAAGAATTGATTGACAACTGCACATGGAAACAGATTAACTTTAATGGCGAAGACGGAATAGAGGCCACCAGCAAAATTAATAATATGCGCCTTTTCTTTCCTGCCGCCGGACAACATATCGGAGACATCATTTCATCTGTAGGCATAGGAGGGAGCTATTGGAGCGCGACCCCGACAAGCTATGAAAACGAAGCATTTCTAATGCAATTCGGAAGCAAAACGCCGACACTCGTCCAAGCATTATTCCTTTGCGGCAATTCTATTCGTCCTGTCATAGATCCTATAAATGACCCTTACGACTCTGAAATTTACCACGAACTGAGCGAACTGTCTATCGATGATATATTTGAACTTTTTGAAATCTCTTGGGTGGCTGATGAAGTCGGCAGAGAGGAAGCCCTGCAAGAGTTGATCAACACACTTATGCTTGACGACAAAATATTTGACAACAAAATAGTATCTTTCGTTTTACTCGATAAGGCCGTCAAAGAAAACCTCCAGTGGGCTTATTCGGAATACGGGAAATGGTATTTCTTCGGAAGAGAAAAAGGCTACCCTGTCAATCGAGACGCCAAGAAAGCCCGAAAATATTTTGAACTTGTATATCCCAAAACGCCGGAATTGGAATATCTGACAGGGCTTTCTTATGAAGAAGAGTTCGACTTTGAAATGGCAATCTATTATTTCAACAAGGCATCAGAGAAAGGATATAGCGAGGCGACTGACAGACTGTCTAAGACTATTGATTCACTTCTAAGTTTTGACATCTACCCCGTCGATGATCAGACATTAAATGCCTTAGTTCATTATTTACTCGCACGCTGTAATATTGAGGGTTATGGCATGGCGAAAAATTTTACTCGCGGCGTTGAATATCTCATAAAGGCTGCCGAAGAAGGCAATATGGACGCACAAGGAGAATTGGGCGATTTGTATTTCCGAGGCAAAGGCGTCGAGAAGAGTTTTGAGATGGGACTGTATTGGTGGCAACAGTGTGCCGACTCAGGATCCGGAGAAGCAAAATCCGAGCTGAAAAAATTATTCAACCGATTGCTAAAGAATAACGATAAAACGCCTATCGAAAAATATCAGTTAGGCTATTGCTATTACTTTGGATATGGGACAGAAATCGATATCACAAAAGCATTCCACTATATGCTAGAAGCAGCTGATGAAGGATGTATCGAAGCCGAGAATTTCATCTGGGAGTATGGTGCTTAAGTAGCGTGCTATAGCACATTTCCAAGTCTTAAAAACGGAATAGGCGTATAGGTCACGAGATATTGGTATCCGACAAAAAACGAAGGCAATCTACCATAAAAAAAGCGAGGACCGATTGTGGCATCCTCGCTGTTTTTTTTATATGCTTTACGATTATCGAAGCACGAGCATTGCGTCGCCGTATGCACCAAAACGATAGCCTTCCTTGATAGCTTCTTCGTAGGCTTTTATTATCAACTCATAACCTCCAAATGCAGCCACCATCATTAGCATTGTGCTGAGTGGCATGTGGAAGTTTGTCACAAGAGCGTTACATACAGTGAAGTCGTATGGAGGGAAAATAAATTTGTTGGTCCAGCCGGAATAAGTCATGATGTGACCATTCATGCAGACAGCGCTTGCGATTCCTCGCAACACCGAAGTTCCGACAGCACACACTTTTGATTCTCTGTCTTTTGCTTCGTTGACAAGTTTTACCAAATCTTCATCGACAATCATTTCTTCGCTATCCATGCGATGTTTTGTAAGGTCTTCGACATCGATTTCACGATAATTGCCACGTCCGGAGTGCAATGTCAAGAAGCCACGTTCCACACCGCGTATTTCCATTCGTTTAAGCAATTCGCGGCTAAAGTGAGTTCCTGCTGCCGGAGCCACAACTGCACCTTCTTTTTCGGCAAAAATACACTGATAGCGTTCTGCATCTTCAGGTTCAACAGGGCGTGTGATATAGTCGGGAAGCGGAGTTTCACCTAAGGCATACAACGCTTCTTTGAATTCATCATGCGGACCGTCGTAGAGAAATCTCAATGTGCGACCACGTGATGTCGTATTATCAATAACTTCAGCCACCATCGAATCGTCTTCGCCGAAGTAGAGTTTATTGCCTATACGAATCTTGCGGGCAGGCTCTACAAGCACATCCCAAAATTTATTTTCAGCATTCAATTCTCTGAGCAAGAACACTTCGATGCGTGCACCTGTCTTTTCTTTATTACCAAACAATCGCGCCGGGAACACCTTTGTGTCGTTGAAGACCATGACATCGCCCTCATCGAAATATTGAAGTATCTCTTTGAACACTTTATGTTCAATCGTCCCTTTCTTTGAATCGACCACCATGAGGCGAGATTCATCGCGATTTTTCGCAGGATATTGTGCGATTAGTTCTTCAGGTAGTTTGAATTTGAATTGTGATAGCTTCATAATATGTATTTTTTAATTTAATTCGTATTTGTTATCCATTTTGTTTTTGTGTCGGCTGATAGTCTTCCGGGAATGTCAATTCTACAGTATTCAACAGCTCCACTGCATCATCCACATTCATACAGTCGCCAATCGATATTTTACCGACGCGCGTACGGCGCAATCCGGTAAGATGACCACCACTTTTGAGCGCTTCACCGATGTCGCGTGCCAAAGCACGAATATACGTTCCTTTACTGCAAACCACGCGTATTTCAATGGTCGGCAAGTCACATCTAAGCAACTCTATTTCGCTTATGACAAGAGGTTTGGCTTTAAGCTCCACTTCTTTGCCTTTGCGAGCATATTTGTAGGCACGTTTGCCGTCGATTTTCACTGCCGAGAACACCGGTGGCACTTGCATTATTGTGCCTTGAAATTGAGGCAGGACTTCGCGCACCAATTCTTCTGTGATATGTTCTACGGGATAGGTCTGATCGATTTCGGTCTCAAGGTCGTAGCTTGGTGTCGTAGCCCCAAGACGAATCTCAGCGATATATTCTTTCTCTCCACTTTGGAGTTCTTCAATACGTCGTGTGGCACGACCGGTGCAGACGATAAGCACTCCCGTCGCAAGAGGGTCGAGCGTGCCGGCATGTCCCACCTTAAACTTTTTGACACCTAATCTTCGTTGGATAACTCCACGCAGACGTTTAACGGCGTCAAACGATGTCCAGCCCAACGGCTTATCTATTCCGATTATTTCTCCACTAACAAAATCCATCCTTATGCGATTTGAAGATTTACTCCACAGAGCATCATCACAATGATTGCTCCACCGACTATTATACGATACCAACCGAATGCTTTAAATCCATACTTCGACACAAAACCGATAAAGAATTTGATAGCTAACAACGCCACTATAAAAGCAACGACATTACCCAACATCAATATCCCCATATTGTCGGCAAGGATAGTTCTTTGCACAGGGTCCATGACGAGTTTCAACAGTTTATATGCCGTCGCTGCAAGCATTGTAGGCACAGCCAAAAAGAATGAAAATTCCGCTGCTGCCTTGCGTGTCAAGCCTTGCGACATACCACCGACAATAGTTGCCATCGAACGGCTCACACCCGGAATCATCGATATACACTGATAGAGCCCCACCATGAAGGCATTTTTGTCGCTCATCACTGTCTTTACCCCCTTGCCGAATATACGATCGCAAAACAACATGAACACACCACCAACGACAAGCATCACAGCCACAACTTCAACCCTTTCGAGCATGGCATCTATGGCATCGCTGAACAATAAGCCCAACACCGCAGCCGGAATGAATGCGACAAGCAATTTCCAATAAAATTCATATTTTATGAGAAACGCCTTTTTTCCACTGACTCCACTCGGAACATCGTTGAGACGGAAAAATCGTTTCCAATAAAGACATATCACCGAAAGGATTGCACCGAATTGGATTATGAACGTGAAAGCCTTGACAAAGTCTGTGCTTTCCACGCCCAAAACGTTCTGCGCAATTATCATGTGACCGGTCGAAGATACAGGAAGAAATTCTGTCAATCCCTCGACAATGGCTATGATTATTGTTTCAAATATTCCCATCGCTTTGCTTTAATCTTTTTTCTTCGGTGAATAGACTATCGCAAAAGCCATCGACAGGAAGCCCAAGAAAGCAATTGTCGGACCTACTACTATACGACGTGTGCTGAAAATCTCCGGATTAAAACCATTTTCAACCGAACTTCCCGGTCCTGCCATAAGAGCAAAACCGATAATTATCAGCGCGACACTGACAGCCATAAATATGAAATTCTTCTTCACAAACGGCTTGTCGCTTTTGCTTTGCTGAAGCATGCCGTCTTTCTTTTCTTTAGTTATCATTATTCTGTTGGTTTTTATTTTCTATTTAAACAATTGATCATAATCTTGACGAAGATACTTGGTCGTCGCAAACAATGCCGCCACAGAGCAAATAACTGCTCCGAAGATAAATAATCCGACGACTATCAGCCCCACATTCTCCCATGACAAGTATCTGTTGAGCAATGGAAATTCGTATGCCACGATGTAACTTCTTACTGCTATGAGAATTACGCTCGCCAATGTCGCGGCTATCACACCGGACCATAAGTTACCCATGATAAACGGGCGACGAATAAATCCGTTTGTTGCTCCGACAAGTTGCATTGTATGAATCGTAAATCGGCGAGAATAAATTGAGAGATGAACCGTATTATTAATCAGCACAAACGAAATTACAATCAATGCCAATGCTATTACGCCGAGTATTATGCTCATACTTTCGATATTATCGATGGTGCTTACGATCTCCTGCGTATTCTGACGCGCAACGCCTTCGACCAACGGATCTGCCTCCAATACAGAAACAATTGCCGAGATACTGTCGGCATGAGTATATTCAGCCTTCAACGTCATTGATATTTCAGGAGAGAGAGGGTTGACACCGAAGATTTCTTCAAGGTTTTCACCTGTGTCGCGAGTCCAATTCTTCATTGCTTCTTCTTTTGAGATATAGGTGATTGTGTTGACATACCTATTGCTTTTAATCTTGTCATGGTATGCCGATGCTTGCTCATTTGACACAGAATCATTCAATATGACATTAAGCTCTATCTGCTCCTTGACTTGGCGACCTACAGACGCTCCACAGACAGAAATCATCGCTATCACTCCGACAATAATCAATACGAGAGTAACGCTCACAATAGTAGTAATATGAGCTGCAAAATATGATATTTTTCTTTCCTTATGTCTTTTCATCAGTCTATTCATACGGATGCCGGTATCACAAAAGGCAATACCACCCCATAATACACTGCAAAGTTAATACATATCAATCCGCTTGTCAAGACTTTAAGCGTTATTTTTTGTAAAGTTCCTTTTAGATTTACCGACAATAATCAGTGACCATTGGTAATACTGCGACATTATTCGAGACAAATCGTCGCAAAATTTGCGTCATTTTCTATTCAAAGGTAAGACCAAAGTAAGGGAGAGAATTTTACCACTCGACGCAACACGATATCAAAGGGGAGACCTATCTCTTCCAAACCTGCTGAGCAAGTATTGCTCATATATAATGGTTAACAAGTAAGAGTAAAAACAAGTATATGGCAACATGACATTGACGACAACACTTATCATCTGCTTGTCAAGACTTTTTGATTTTTTATTCTTCTTTCGATTCTTTTTTCATATATAGCGACCGGACTCAATACAATAGTTCTTTCAAAGGTATAAAAGAAGGAAGCTGCATGACCTAATTTGGTCAGACAGCTTCCTTTGCAATATGAAATATATTTGGGATGTTTAAGATTTGCGGCGAGCTATTTCGTTGGCAACAATCACAGCCTTTGAAATATGGTCACAAATGTGTTCTTCGCCGACAAGTTTGTCGATATTAGCCTTGTGAAGAGTTTCACGAACGCTGTCACTTACACCTGACAAGACAACCAAAATACCCTCTTTATGAGATGACTGAATCAACAACTCAAGATTGTGAATACCTGTAGAGTCAACGAATGGCACTTTGCGCATACGGATAATACGCACCACCGGTTTTTCGGTCATGCTATTGCGCATCAATTCATCAAATTTTGTCGCAATACCGAAGAAGAACGGACCATCGATTTCATAGACAGAAACGCCTTTTTCCACATTCAAAACTTCATGAGTCGAGAGGTCGGTACCTTCTGCCGCATCAAGTTTTTCACTGTAAACTCTCACAGAAGAATTTTCCATTACACGACGAAGGAAGAGCACGATTGCAAGCAACAGACCGATTTCGATAGCTATCGTAAGGTCGAAAATCACAGTCAAAAGGAATGTTACGACAAGCACAGAGATGTCGGCTTTCGGGCTTTTGAACAATGATTTCACTGTGCGCCAGCCACTCATATTATATGACACCATAATCAGCACTGCGCCCAAGCAAGACATCGGCACAAGGTTAATCAACGGCATAGCGAATAGGAAAATCACGAGCAATACGACAGCATGAATAACGCCCGCCACCGGTGTGCGTCCTCCGTTTGTGATATTGGTCATCGTACGAGCAATCGCTCCTGTCACAGGAATACCACCGAAGAATGGCACTGTAATGTTGGCTATACCCTGACCGATAAGTTCGGTGTTTGAGTTTGTCTTTCCTCCTGTCACACCATCGGCAACTGTCGCACTTAACAACGATTCGATAGCGCCAAGCATCGCAATTGTGAAGGCTGAAGGGAGAAGCAAATTAATCGACTGCATATTGATGCCGATTTCATGAGGCTGTGGTATATCAGTCGGAAGATTTCCGAAACGGTCGCCGATAGTCTCAATGCCTTGCAAACCAAAAAATTCACGCAACACCCAGACTACAGCCGAAACGATAATAATGGCAATCAACGCACCCGGAAGTTTCTTTGAAATCTTCGGAGTGAAAATAATAATCGCCAACGAAGCCAATCCCACTAAGAGCGTAGGAATATGTATGGTGTGGAAGTTCTTGAAATAGACACCCCATTTGCTTATAAATTCGCTTGGAACAGAGCCGTCAATTTTAAGACCGAAGAAATCGACCATTTGCGTTGAGAATATGGTCAATGCGATACCGGCAGTGAAACCCACCACGATAGGATAAGGTATGAACTTAATCACCGTACCCAACTTAAAGACTCCCATCAACACAAGGATACAACCTGCCATAAACGTAGCGATCGCAAGACCTTGAAGTCCATAAAGCTGGATAATGTTGTAAACAATGACAATAAACGCGCCTGTCGGTCCACCGATTTGCACGCTATTACCGCCTAATGCCGACACCAAGAAACCACCAATGATAGCAGTCACAAGCCCGATAGTCGGACTTACACCACTGGCGATACCAAAAGCAATGGCAAGTGGAAGAGCCACAATACCCACTACAATACCGGCAATCAAATCTTGTTTGAATTTGCCAAAGGAATAACCTTTCATCGACGATATCAACGCCGGATTGAAATCCAATTTAGAAAGAAACTCCATAAATGTAATCGTTTTATTTTTTTATATATGATTTTCAAATCTATTAATATATCTGCCTGATTTCGACTATTAACATATTTTAAACTGCAAAGTTACTATATTTTGCATACATCACATAAATATTTTCCGACTTTAACACTGCAAACACAAAGAATTGTTAAATTAACACAAACTACAATGCCAAATTTTGGTAAATCTTCCCCCGATAGAGGTTGCTTGCAGACTACACTGTCTCATACATCCATATAAAAACAAGACAGAAAACATTAGCGACACCCCACAGTTAGGATGTCGCTTGATTACTGATATTGAGTTTAAAAATTTTCCGGTGTTTATTAAATCAATAGTTGTCGTATGGATTTATTTGTTTAATACATATTTTCGCACAAAGCGATAGAGTTCAGGCACTATCCATACCACCGATGTCACACCTATAATTATCGTCCAATCAATGAGTTGAAGTTTCGTGACTGAGAACATCTCGCCACCAAAGGTCACAATGAACCATTGTCCCACTGCAATCACGGCTGCAATTGCCACAAATGAGCCTGCACCCTTGAAATGCAATGCCGACTGACCGGTGTCGAACGAACGAGCGTTGAACATGTTCCAGAATTGCAAGAAGACGAAGATTGAGAAGAAGCAACTGATTTCGAAGATGCTCAATCCTGCCACCTTCTCACCCCACTCTCCAAGCACCAACGCCTGCATCGAGGTGATGTCGTAGCTCTGGAACACCCAAAGCAACGCCACCAACACTCCGAAGAAGAGCAAGCCCGTAGAGACGATGCTTCGCGTCATCTTCTTGGTGATGATGAAGTCTTCGCGACGGCGCGGACTGTCGCCCATCACCTTCTGCGAAGGTGGCAACGACGCAAGTGCCATAGCGGCAAATGTGTCCATGATGAGATTCACCCAAAGCATCTGCGTTACGGTCAATGGCGACTGCTCGCCTGTGAATGCCCCTGTCAAGACTATCAAGCAAGCCACCACGTTGACTATCAGCTGGAATAGCACGAAGCGTTGAATATTTTTGTACAACGAGCGTCCCCACATCACAGCTCGCGCAATCGAAGCAAACGAGTTGTCGATGATAGTGATGTCGGAAGCTTCCTTAGCGACAGCCGTGCCGTCGCCCATCGACAATCCGACGTGTGCCGCCGACAATGCCGGAGCATCATTTGTGCCGTCGCCGGTCACTGCCACGACTTGTTCCATCGACTGAAGCGTCTCGACGAGTCGCTTTTTGTCCAACGGACGAGCGCGAGAGATAATCTTCAGTCCGAGAATGCGTTGACGCAATTCTTCATCGGAAAGAGCGGCAAATTCCGGACCGGTGATGATATTCATTTCGTTATCGGTAGCATCGTTCCAAAGACCTATCTGACGACCGATTTCCTTAGCTGTTGCCGATGTATCGCCGGTCACAATCTTGATGGCGATGCCTGCGCTTGTGCAGTCGCCCACAGCTGCCGGCACATCAAGACGCACAGGGTCGGAGATAGCCACTACGCCCATGAAATGCAACTCTACATTGCCTATCTTAGAATCGACTATCGCATCGACACCCTCAGGCACTACGGCGTATGCAAATGCCAACGTGCGCATCGCTTGCTGCTGATAGCCGAGCAACATCTGCTCGATCTGCTCCTTGGTCTTGTCACCGTCTATTTTGGCACAAAGTCCGAGCACAATCTCCGGAGCACCCTTCACATGGAGCACGCGCTTGCCCTCCATCGCTTTAGAGTCAACCAATGTCGCCATATATTTGCGTTCCGTCGAGAATGGTATCTGTCCCACGATAGAGATGCTGTTCTTGACCGAGAGATAGTCCACTTTCTTGCTATCAAGCCAAAGGAGCAATGCGCCCTCCGTAGGGTTACCAAGCACCTTTGGGCTCTGAGGATTTGAACGGTCGAGCGTAGCAGTAGAGTTGACAGCCACACCCTCGACGATGAGTCTGCCCATCTCGCCACCAAGTCCCTGTGCATCAAGAGCAAAGAACTGTGCATCGTTGACAGTCATCTTGTTTTGCGTCAACGTGCCTGTCTTGTCCGTACAAATTACGGTCGTTGCACCCATTGTCTCACAAGCGTGCATCTTACGTACCAAGTTATTGGTCTTCAACATGCGACGCATAGAGTAGGCAAGACTTAATGTGACAGCCATCGGCAGACCTTCCGGCACCGACACTACGACGAGCGTCACTGCAAGCATCAGAGTTTCAAGCAGATAAGTCGTAAGCTCGATCCACGAAAACGCATCAGTTGAGCTGAAGAATATCACCAGACGACCGATAACGATAAGTGCCGCAATGCCGTAACTGATCTTGCTAATCATCGAGCCGAGTCGCTCAAGTTGCTCATTAAGAGGCGTTTTGACCGATGAATCTATCTGCGCCGCCTCAAACACCTTTCCATTCTCCGTAGCATCGCCGACGGCGGTGACACGATAGACACCCGTACCCTCCTTGACACCTGTGCCTCTCAGCACCTGATTAGACGGGAATGTCGCCTCGTCATCAAACTCGGCAGGGTCGGTTGTCTTATGGCAAATAGGTTCGCCGGTCAGCGACGACTCATCGACTTGCAGTGCCATAGCCTCAAGCAATTCGCCATCGGCAGGCACCTCGTTGCCGGTGTTGAGCATCACGATATCGCCCACGACCACCTCTCGCTTAGGCACTTCCATAGAGTTGCCATTGCGAATCACGACCACAGGCTCTTCATCGTTGACCTGATTGAGAATTTCAAACTCTTTCTCAGCCTTATATTCGAAATAAAACGAAAGACCGGTGGCGAGGATTATAGCCACAAAGATACCGATTGGCTCGAAGAAGACCTCTGCGCCCTCGTTGAGCCCGATATATTCATATAAGGAGATACCGATCGACAATGCTCCTGCGACGAGCAAGATTATTATCAGCGGGTCGTTGAATTTTCCCAAGAATTTCTTTAGCAACGACTCCTTCTTGGGTGGAGTCAACACATTCTCGCCATGCGTCAGGCGAGATTGTCTGACCTCATCTTCCGTGAGGCCCATATATTTCTGAATCTTTTGCATTTTGTGTTGTTTGTCTTAATTAGTCTGTTAAAAGGCTGATGCGACTTTGCGGTTGATGCTGATGATGTTGAAGAGGACGACTGCGAGCGTGATAGCTGCACCTACGCCCAACGACATCCACACCGTTGTCTCTGATGCTCCCATGGCACGCACGGCATCGATGTAGAGCATTCGCATTGTCAACATTGCCCCGACCGCCAAAAGGTAAGCCACTGCGTTGACAGCCACGACGAGTTGTCGATATGGTTGGCCGACCTCCTTGAGTTCATAGCCCAACATGATGAGCGAGTGCATCTTCTGACGGTTTTTCTGCATCAACAGCGAGATAGAGAGCAGCAGCACGAAGAGCGAGAGGATAGTGATGACTGCGCCGATGGCAAGCACCACGCCGGTCGCCACATTGAGAAAGTAGCTGGCTGTCGAATTGGCTTTATCGCCGGCTATCTCGTAGCCATGCTCTGCGATATAGTCCTTTATCTTGACATCACCCGGGCTGCTGACATCGATTATCAGGCGTGAGGGGTCGGCACGCGCTCCGGCTGTGCGACCGTAGCGAGAGTTGCTCCAATCCATAAACTCTTGAGGCACAAGGATTGTGTTGAGACGATTGGAGAATCCGACAATGCGTCCTTGCAACTCGGCACTACCTTTTGCCGACGAAATGCGCAGTCGCATCGGTATTGACCCTATCATCGTCTCCGAAAATTGAGGTAATCCGGTCGATGACGCAAAGCCGAAGTTGTAAAGGCTTAAGTAGTCTTTTGAAATGATGATAGGCACGACATTGTCGCCCTCTTCGTAGCCCCACTCGTCGCTATTGACATCGACAAATTCCGACGGTATGGACTCGAAAAACATGTAGGTTGACATGCTGCGTCCCGCTTGCTCTATCGAAGCACTGAGTCGATAGTCGGCAGAGCTGAAACGCCCCACCTTTCTCACCCACGATTGCTTCTCAATGTCGGCAATCTCATCGGCTGAGAACGATGCTCGCTCGCCTGTGAGTAATCCCGAACCTGACACTCGCTTATTAATCACAAGGTAGTCCTTCTGCATGAAGCTGTCTTCGTCTTGCCAGATTGAGCGCACATCGGTGTAGAATTGCAGACCGAGCAACACGATGAGCAACCCGATAAAATTGGCAAGCGTAAAGCCCACCAATTGTGCCATACTCAGATTTTTTCGCAATAGTCGTTGGATTATGTTCATAGTCGAAGTATTGTGTCTGTTGATATTTTGATATTGTTGCCCACCGAGGTTGCGATGATAGACGCACCTTGCAGACGCGCCTGCTCCATTATAATGTTTGCGGCTATCTGATTGTTCTGCTCGTCGAGGTGACTCACCGGCTCATCAAGCAATAGGAACGAAAACGGCTGACACAAGCATCGTATGATTGCCACACGCTGTTGCTGACCGATCGACATACGACCGACCGGATAGTGCTTGCGCGAGTCGATACCCAACTGATGAAGCCACTCCTCCACTTGCTCCGGTGCAACATGGGAGGTCAAACGGTTTTTGAGTTCAATATTTTGCAATGCCGTAAGTTCGGGGAAGAGGTCAAGCTCTTGAGGTAGATAAGCCAACGCCTCACGACGGATACGCTGCCACTCTGCGACGCTGAATTGCGACACATCACGACCGTCCATCTCGATGCGACCACAGTAGTCACGACGATTGCCATATATATAGGCACACAACGACGACTTGCCTGTGCCACTTGCCGCCTCAATGATGTAATGCTTGCCTCGCTCAAACCTCACATCGCATTTCCACACATCCGATGCAGGAATCGCCTCATGTTCAAACACTCGAGGCAATACATTGTACAGCTCTATTCTATCTATTTTCACGCTAATTTTCTGATTATGCCGACTGCTGATTACGCCGAGAGCCGGCAGATTGGTGCGTGCGACCGATTTCACTCCGTCGCACGCTACATACTAATATATTAGAATATCTTCGTAATCCAACTCAGCCTCTTCCAAAGCAGGATTGGTAATCTCTTTCTCGTTTTTGGCAATCATCATAGCGATAGCCTCCAATATGTTGGCATGACCGTCGTTCTTGACCTTAATGCGCATCGTCATGCAGTCCATGGTCTCTGCGCTAATCACGCAATAATCCACCATATCGGCACCTTCTTTCATACCATTTAAAAATTCGCCACCCATATAGACTGTCATCAACTTGCCCTCGAAGTAGCTCTTCAGATTATCGGCACCGGTCTCGGTGACATCGCCCATTGTAAATTTCACAAATTTATCTTCAGTAGTCAACGAGATTTTATCAGGCATATCCGGAGCAAACATTGTGACCAAATTCATCACTTCGCGTGCTGCCGCTGCGTCCTTGGTTTCCACCAATGCCATCATCTTAGGATTGTAGCCGGGCATCGGCGAAATTTCACCACCGGCCATCACCGTGCCGTCAAGACCTCTGACTGCACTAATCACTTTCTCCATGATAACATTCTTTTGCGAGTTGCCGGTCAACGAAGTCATCGCCTCGCTAAACGCAGAGCAAAGCGTTGCCCACATTTTGCTATCGGCACCAAACGCCATAACGAAATTGCTGCTCTTAGGCAATTTACCGAGCAACGAGGTATCTATCTTATCCAGCTCCACAACATACTCTGCTGCCTCAAACTTAGAGTTGTAGCAACGCATCTCTGCCACCACCTCATCTTTGCCGAAGTCAACCCAGCCCGACGCGTATGCCATATCGCGAACAAATATCTCTTGCATCATAGTCATAGCCATCACCTGCTCCGCATCGAGGCCGGCAAGATTCTTCATACGGTCGATGTCGTAGAAGATGCTTACATCCTTAGGCTCTGCACACATCGCAGCGACCAACTTATTATTAGCATAAGCCGACTCTGCCTCTTTCAGCTTAGCCCATCCGAGGATAGTGGCAGTCGATACACCCTCTGAGACATACCAAAATTGATCGCCTCTGACAGCAATTTTCTTATACACATCGAGATTATCTTCAGCCGCATTCCATTCGCCACCGTCGTCATACAATTCGTTCTTGACATAGTTGCGAAACGCCTCTTGGTCAGACACATAACCTGTCACCACTGCCTTCTTTCGATGCATAAACACGACCAAAGCATCAGCCTTGACTCCCTTTAACTTGCCAAACTTGGCTGCTACATCTTCGCCCATAGCCTCTTTCAGTTTGGCAGGAAGCACCAACTCTCCGTCTTTTGCCTCGATACCCACCTTGTCAAGCATACGACCAAGGTCAACCACCACAACGCCGGATGTCTCTTGAGGTACTGTCTTCAACAACGACTCCACATCAGAATTTGACGAATCGCTACATGCACTCATGAGCGTCATGAACATAGCCACGACAGCCAACGGCAATAAATTGATAAATCTCTTCATAATTCCTAAAGTTTTAGTTCGATATAAGAGTGTAAAGTTAGCGATTTTATCCCACGCAATAATAATTCCAAGCGTTAAAATTCTTTAACCTCACAGTTTAAGTAGCAAAACGCCAAAAACACCTTATTGGATGTTTAATGTCGAATGTTTAATTAGAACTTTATAAACCCTCACGACCATAGCGACCTTATTGACCCTATTAACCCTAAGCCCCCATATCTGCCACTTCCATCAAAACTCTTCCCTCTACACAAAGCACCACATACCGCCATTATTGACAAAAAAGCCGACAGGGCGATGTTTAATCTCTCCTGTCGGCCTCCTTAGGTTACGGAAAACTATACTATTTTTGCTAATTACATGACTTCCGCACTATTTAGCTCCCTCTTGAATGAAATTAATAGTTGCCCCAATTGAAAAGATTGGAGGATCGTTTATAAATGTTCTTATATACAATTTATCCTTACTTTCATTTTGAGGAATTGTAATATGTAATTCATCTATTGTTTCATAAACAAGCGTTATATATTCATTTGAAAGTTTATAAAAATAATTATATTTATTGCCATGTTTATCTTCCTCGTAATTGGGCATTTTTCCAAGTTCTTCAA
>JAZTZN010000036.1:0-19029 GCA_045637445.1 Muribaculaceae bacterium | reverse complement strand
TTCCCATTCCGAACAGAGAAGTTAAACCTCACCGCGCCGATGGTACTGCGAAAGTGGGAGAGTAGGTCATCGCCACCTAAAAAGAGTAAAGCTCGAGCAAACGCTCGGGCTTTATTTGTTATAAGCCGACGTCTCGGCTCTACGGCTTCTGCTGCAGGGGTAGTATTGATAGTAATTATAGTGATTATAGATACTATAGTGATTATAGTAATTATAGATGCGATAGATGAGATAGATGCGATAGATATAATAGACGGAATTGAGGGGATAGATGTGATAGAGACTAATGAGATTGAGGCTAATCGTAATGGTTATAGGTCTTCAGGTAGGGGGAGTAGCCAATCGTCAGCAGAGTTGTCATCGTTGTTGATGTCGTCGTTGTTGTTGCCGTAGTTGTTGATGTCGTCGTTGTTATTGACGTCTGTTATGGGTTTCTCTTCGTTGTCGAAAAGTGACGGGGTTTTAGGTTGTAATGAAGGTATTGTATTGTTTTTTAGCGTTGGTGAGTTCGGTGTAGTGTCGTTTAGCGCTGAAATATTTATTGTAGTGATTTCATCGTATTCTGAGTTACGGGATATGTTTATTACGTCTAATTGTTTTTGTGCCTCATTAAGCGAGTCGGTTAGATGTTTAATGCGATTTTTGTAGTTTTCGTGACGTGATTTTACGATTTCGAATAGATTTTCGATTTCGGATACTAACTGCAGGTCCTTGTTTGCTTGATTTAGTAGTTTTCTTGTTGATGACAATTCTTTGGAGTTGTCGGACAGTTGGGTTGATAGCAGGTCAATGGTTTGATTTAATGTAGCAATTTGGTTTTGGAGTTCTACAATGTTATTGTCACGAATAGTGACTTGATCTTTTAGTTCATTGTTTTCTTTTTCGATGTTGTCGGAGTATTGCTCATGTTGAGTCAGCAACTCTTGAATTTCTTTAATTTCGCGAGCATACTTTTTGGGATGAAGAAAAATGTTGAACCAAGACATATTATTAAATGAATGTGCCCAGAACAGGACTCGAACCTGCATGCCTTTCGACACTCGCACCTGAAACGAGCGCGTCTACCATTCCGCCACCTGGGCAATAAGCAATCAAGTGCAAAGGTAGTTGAAATTTTTAAGACTTCCAACTTGCGGAGGCTAAAAATAGTAAAATGTCAGTAATTAACAAAAAAAGCGCAAATAAGTGTGTTTGATTGGAATTTATATATTATATTTGTCAGTCAATAATAAATATGAGATGCGACCAATATTTCTAATCGGCTATATGGGCAGTGGAAAGACCACGTTGGGACGTGCTTTAGGCAGGCGTCTTGGGTTGCAGTTTATTGATTTGGATTTGTATATCGAATCAAGATACATGCGTACGATTTCGCAGTTATTTGCCGAGCGAGGAGAAGACAAGTTTCGCAGTATTGAGAGGGAGATGCTACATGAGGTGGCAGAGATGGAGGATGTTGTCGTGGCATGTGGTGGTGGAACACCTTGTTATTATGATAATATCGACTACATGAATCGGTGTGGAACTACAGTTTTCTTGTCGGCGAGTGAAGATAGATTGTTTGCACGATTGTCGATTAATAGGAATAAGCGTCCGTTGATTAAGGATTTGGATGATAAGTCGTTAAGGATATTTATTAGAGAAAATTTGGCATTGCGGATGCCACACTATAGCAAAGCTTCGCATAGCTTTTGCGGTGATAGGCTGGAGGATGTAATGCAAATCAGCACAAGCGTAGAAAAATTTATAGAAGAAATAGTAATCAGATAAATATAACTCAAAAACCACTCTATATCATGGCTGAAAATAAAAATAATCTGTTTAATGAGCCGCAAGAAAGTCCGGCTCTTGTTGAGGAACGTATCTCTTCATTGAGGTTAGGCTTGGTGTCAAATGACGATGAATCGGATGAAACAAGATTTTTCCTGACACCGGAGGCATGTGGCATGGTAACATCGATGGGTTATGAAATCTTGATGCAGTCTGGGGCATCGATTGATATAAGCTATACAGATGATGATTATTTGAAAAACAATGTCAGAATTGTGGGACGCGACGAAGCGTTGCAGTCGGATATAGTTTTGAGTGTTCGTCCATTGTCTTGTGAGGATGTTGTCAAGATGAAATCCGGAGCGACGTTGTTATGCCTGTTTGATTCAGCTTTGTTTGAGGATAATTTAATAAAGGCTTTGATGTCGGCAGGGGTGACATGTGTCTGCTTGGACAATATGTATAGCTCTAATGGGGTGCCTATTTTTGCTCAAATAATAGATGAGATTGATGGCCGAGCAGCAGTTATGTATGCTCAAGAGGGTTTGTCGTTTTTGGGTGAAGGCAAAGGTGTTTTATTGGCAGGCGTAGCGGGCATAAATCCTTGTGAGGTCTTGATAATAGGCGAGGGTTGCAGAGTGCAGTCGGCAGCAAAGGCGGCAATAGCAGCCGGAGCAAAAGTGACATTAATGGATAACGACATCAGTGCATTGGCTGAGGCTCAAGCATTCTGTGGCGACAGATTATATACAGCGGCAATTCATCCTCATGTGTTGTATAATAAGGTAAAAGCAGCGGATGTGATAATGCTTGATCGATGCACACGAGATTTTGAGTTTCCGAAGCAGTTGTCGGTGGCGATGAAGGAGAGTGTCTATGTCATAGACTTAGAAGACACGAAGCCGTCATTGTCGGTGCCGAGAACTGTAGCCATGGCAATATCAAATGTGATGATAAACTTCTTGAATGAATGTATATTGAAGGGTGGCATGTCGCAAATGATTGTGACAAATGAGGGTGTGCAAAATGGCGTAGTGGTCTATCGAGGCAAACTTGTGGATAAATTGATAGGCATGCATTTGGGTATTAAATCGCTTGATTTGAATATGATAATTTCGGCATCCAATTAGCGATTGGATAAGAGATTGATGGGCAGACTGATACATATAATATCCTCTAATTCGTGGGGAGGAAAAGAACGCTATGTCTTGGATGTGTGCCGTTATTTTCAGACGCAGTCGTGGCGAGTGTGTGTATATACTCGTGACGCCAGGGTTGTGGATGATGAGTTTAAAAAAAGCGGTATAGATCTGCGTCATGCGCCTTTGATGGGTCTGTATGATTTGTCGTCGGTGACATTGTTGGCTAAAGACTTCAGAAAAGAAGCGAGGGGGTCGGTGGTTCATGTTCATCGGTTCAGAGACGCCTTTATCGTATTGTGTGCTCGGAAGTTGAGCAGAAGAAAAGACATACGCGTTGTCTATACGCATCATACTGCAAAACCCGGTTATGATAATTTGTTGGCACGTTGGGTCTATAAAAATGTGGATAAGCACATTTTTGTGTCGCATCTGGCTAAGAAGTCTTTTCTTTCGGCTTGGGACAAGTCGGGAAGTCCGTTGCGAGAAGAGTCGATAAAGGTATTGCATAATAGCATCTACTATCAGCAGATGGAAATGGAGCCTGAACATCAAAGCGGACCGATCGTCGCAATGTATCATGGTCGTTTGTCGCCGGAAAAAGGAGTAGAGGTATTGATTGATGCTTTGGCATCACTAAAGGGTCAGCGAATGCGTCTATGGATTGTCGGTACCGGCGATCCGGATTACGTCGATGGATTGAAGCGACGAGCCATGTCGCAAGGCGTTTTTGAAATGATTGATTGGAAAGGTCATGTGAAAGATGTCCATGAATGTATCAGAATGAGTCATTTTGGAATATTACCTTCGTTATGGGAGGAGGGTTTCGGGCTTGCTAACATAGAGTATATGGCTAACGGACGTCCTCAAATATGCAGTAATAATGGGGCACAATCGGAATATCTGACAGAAGGTGAAGAGGCTTTGATGGTCTCGCCGGGCGATGCAGAAGCTCTGAGTGGGGCATTAAAAAGACTTTTGGATAATCCGGAAATGCGCCGTGATATGGGCGTGAAGGCTTACAATAAGTTTGCGTCAGATTTATCGTGGAATATTTTCTCACGAGAAATGCAGGAAGTCTATAAGGATTGATTTTTTGCATATATGCTTTTAAAAGAGATTTTTTTCTGGAAACAATCTATAGGAGAAAAATGTGCGTGCTGACAATTGGTGTATGTCAACGAGGTGTTAATAGTTAAATAATGTGAAAATAGTCAGATAGCTATATGTTTTATAACATGTTTTGTGTCAAATTGTATATAATTTTCTAACTTTGCACCTTGGTAAAATATCCAAAATTACATCACTGAAAATAGATAGAATAATCTTTAATATTTAACCAAATAAATCTTATGAAGAAGCTATTTAGCATTTGCTTGGCAGTTTTCATGGTGTTGGCAACGATGAGTGTTAACGCACAAAATCACCAACGTCTTGGCGTCAATGGCGTAGTTCCTGCCAAAGCATTCAACAAGGGTGCACGCACTCTTTCAGGTAATCCCGACATCAGCCGTGGCATCATGCCATCTCCGGCAGAGGGAACATTCTCAGTAGGTACGCCATTCAAGGCTCCTGCAGGTCCACAACGTATCAGCTCATCAAAGGGCAACATCATCGGTGTGTCAACTTTCTTTGATGGCATGGGCTATTATGATCAAGCATCATACGGCTCGGTAGATGTCAACACCGGTAAGTATGTGGTGTATGCTTCAGGTATGGAATTCTTTACAACCGACTCTTATTATAGCGGTTGGCAAGGTGGTTTCGTTCGTGAAGGTATCCTTTACATCACTAACTACAACATGTTGGGCGAAAACCAAGTAGAAGTGTTCTACAACAAGATTGACGTAGCAACAGGTGAATACCTTGGTCGTGTCAATATGGGTAGCAGACTTGATGCTTTCTGCTACACAATGACTTACGACTTCATGGAAGACATGGTCTATGGTATGTCATTCGACGCTCAGCAAGTGCCTAACCAGATTGTGAAGATCGACCCAAAGACATGGGAAGTGACTCCTATCGGCGTAAACACTTATAACGCCAACAAAGGTACGCTCATCGCCGGCTTGGGTTATAACCCACTCGATGGAGGTATCTATGGTATTCGTGTCGATGGCACAATGGTGACAATCGATAAGGAAAAAGGCGACGTAAGCCTTTGGGGTTACTTTGATGATGAAACATGGAAAGTGTTCGACCCATTCTCTCAACCAATGTGCTACAGCCCTAACGACCGTTGCTTCATTGCTATGGTGCGCGACGAAATGACAGGTGCCGGTGTCTGCTACGCAATCGACCCGGAAAGCATGGAGTTGACTTATCTCTCAACAATGACAAACGGTCGTCACTGCAACGTATTGTGCTGTCTCGACCCTTACGCTCTTGACGATGCACCAGCAATGCCGGAAATGACTATCCGTCGCAACAATGCAGATTTGCAAGGTTGGATCGATGTCATGGTTCCTTCAGTGACTTTCATGGGCGACAAAATCACAGAAAGCACAATCAAGCTTGATATATACATCAATGGCGAGCTCCTTACAAGCGACCAAGTAGTTCCGGGCAGCGAACAAAACATAATGTTCAACGTGGCGGAAGGCTACCACTCATTCAAGGCAGTATGCTCTATCTCAGACGAGCTTGTAAGTCCGGAAGCATTGGAGATGGTATATATCGGTAACGACACTCCATTGGCTCCGACAAATGTAGTGCTTACAGACAATCAAGTGACATGGACAGCACCGGGTGCAGTCGGCGTATATGGCGGTTATGTAGATGTCAACGCATTGACCTACAATGTCTATATCAACGAAGTTAAGCAAAATACAACTCCTATCGTAGGCACATCTTTTGCTATCGACCTTGGCAACACATTGAAAGCATTCACTGCACGTGTAGAAGCTGTGGCTAACGGTCACACATCTGAACCATCAGAGGCTTCTAACGAAATCCTCCACGGCGATGCATTGATTCCACCGTACTCAATGGCTCCTACATACGCTGAGTCTCGCTTGTTTACAGTAGTAGATGCCGACAAGAATGGCTCTACATGGCAATTTGTCGGTGATTCTTGGATGTGCAGCTACAACTATATGACTGCTACAGTCAACGATTGGTTGTTCCTCCCAATCACTAACTTCAGTGACGACACTAAACTTTATAACTTCTCATTCGAAATCAAGAACTTCTATCCATACGAAGATGAGTTGAACGATGTCGAAGTATTCCTCTGCAAGGAAGCAAAGGCATCGACTGCACACACTCAACTCTTGAAACTTGAAAGCCTTTTCGCTCCTGACTTTGTCCGTCAGTCAGTGAAATTCACAGTGGAAGAAGCAGGTATCCACTATCTTGCAATCCGTCTCAACCGTAATGCAGATGGTTCGGGTGTCTATGTTAAGAACTTGGCAGTTGATAATCTTGGCTCAGGTGAAGTTCCCGGTTTCCCTGTTGATATGACAGTGACACCTGCAGCTAAGGGCGAACTCAAGGCTACTCTCTCATGGACAGCTCCTACAGAGTCGGCTATCGGCAACGCTCTTGATGCAAGCAAGGAAATCACATTCAAAGTGAAGAGCCCTGGCGAAAGCGCTGCTAAGGAAGTCAAGGCTCTCCCTGGCGAAGCTGCTACAGTGGAAGTCGCTACAATTCAAGGTTTCAACAACATCAGCGTTATTGCTTCTAACGAAGTGGGTGAAGGTGTTAAGAACTTGTATCGTGTATTTACAGGTCTTGATACTCCAAAGGATGTGACAGGCTTCAAGAGCGTGACATCAGAAGACAACTTGACAATGACTCTCTCTTGGGATCCTGTGACTGAAGGTATCAACGGTGGTTACATCGATGAAGAAAACTTGTACTACGAAATCTACAACCACTATTCAATCTACACCGTGAAGTATGGTCGCACAGAAGGCAATGAGACTACTTACGACTTCACACCGGGCGCAGTGACAATGGAATTGTTCAACGTAGGTGCTCGCGCTGTCAATGGTGCTAACGAAGAATCAACAGCTTATAGCCAAAACATCACATTCAAGAAAGATATGCTCGGCGTGCCATACGAAGTGCCAATGCGCGAAGACTTCGTGACTACAGGTACAGGTCGCTTCAATACATATCCTTGGACATACGAAACATCAGGTGAATTCTCTTCAAGCCAGATTGAAATCTTTGCAGACCTCGCTAACCTCGGCATGGATATTTCAAACGATTATGAAGGCAGCGCACTCGTATCATTCGGTACAGGTGGCGTAGAAACACCATACGAAATCAGTATTCCTAAGGTGAACACTAAGGGTCACAAGTCAGTGACATTCGGCATGCGTTTCTGGAACCATGCAAGTGGCGGTCAGATGAACATCTACGCATCACACTATGGCAAAGAAGAACGTCAACATATTGCTCGCATTCTTCCACGCGACTTCGATCGTAACCAATGGGTTGACTACACAGTAGAACTCCCTGCTGACTTTGCAGACTGTGGTTGGATCCATATCTGGGTAGCAGGTGAACTCTCTTCAAATGCAGACGCATATGCTATCTTCGACAAATTTGAAGTGTATGAAAGTGTCAACAACGACTTCAAGATTTCTTCACTCACAGGCGAAGCAGAAACAATCGCCGGCAACAAGGCTCAATTCCGCGCAGTGCTTGAAAACAGCGGTCTTGAAGGTGGTAATGCAGACGTGAGATTTAGCCTCGTGGTAGATGGTGAAGAAATGAACACTAAAGAGACAACATTCTACTACGATTATGGTTACCTCGCATCAGGTGAATTTGTAGAATGTTATGCAGAATTCCTTGCATCTCCTGAATTTGTCGGTAAAGATGTTAAGGTGCGTGCGACAGTAGTGGCTTCTCAAGACGAAGTGGCATCAAACAACGTTAAAGAAATGTCATGGACAATCAACAGTACAGACCAACCTGCTGTGGCTGATTTGACAGGCGAATGGAACGATGAACATGATGCAGTGACATTGACATGGTCGGCTCCTGATGCTACATACGGCGACTATGACAGCTTCGAAGCATACGAAAATCGTCAATGCACAGAACAACTTGGTGTGTGGAAAAATATCGACGAAGACGGTTTCTATCCTCAATTCGGTATCACAGGTCTTATCGATGTCGATGACACTCCACGTGCATGGGAAGTAATCGACGCTAAGGAACTTGGTGTTATGAACGACGCACGTCTCTGCCCTCACTCAGGCAACAAGTACATTATGGCTCGTTCTATCGCATACAACGAAGAAACAGAAGAACCACGTCAAAATGCTGACTGGTTGGTGTCTCCTGAAATAGTAGGCGGCTCAACACTCGGTTTCTGGTATGGCACAATTTCAGCTCAATACGATGAATACGTAGAACTTTGGGTGTCTTATACAGACGACAACATCGGCTCATTCTCTAAGGCTCGCACATTCCACAAGTCAGGTTCAGACTCATGGGAATATGTAGAAGTTACTCTTCCTGCTAACGCTAAATACTTCTCATTGAAGTATGTAGGTTGGGGTCACTTCGGTGCAATGCTCGACGACATCTCATTTGTGCCGGTTAACCTCCTTACATGGGATATCAAGCACTACAACGTTTATCGTGACGGCTCATTGCTCCAATCAGGCGTAGATGCTACAAGCTTCGTAGATGCTTGCGGCGACGAAAACCACTACTACAACGTGACTACAGTCGTAGATAATGAAGGTAAGGAACTCGAAGGTATCTTGTCTAACACATGGTATGGCTGGAGCACCGACATCGACGACATCACAACGTTGACAGGTGTATATGGCGAAAAGGGTGCTATCGCAGTTAAGGGTCATGCTACTAAGCAAATGGCTGTATATGGCACAGACGGTAAGTTTATCCGCCTTGTGACTATCGGCAGCGATAGCGAACGAGTGGCAGCTGATGCAGGTGTCTATATCGTTAAGGTAGGCAATGCAGTTGCTAAGGTGATCGTGAAGTAATTCGCAATCAGAACCTTAAAAGAATCAACCAAATCCGGAGATTAATAGAAATCCCCGTAGATGATAGGAATAAGGGAGCGTCTCAGCCGAGTCGCTCCCTTATCGCTTATTATGCTGAGAAGATAGATGCTATAGATACAATAGATATAATGGATATAATAGATATAATAGATATAATGGATGCGATAGATTTGGATAAGGACAATTAGGAAATCAATGCTCTTTTTTATCCTGTCATGTTGCAATTAATCTTGGATTTCTATTTATTTGTTTGGATTTTTGCGAAAATCGACAATTTATTTGTTTGGATTTTTTTATTTTTTGGCGATTTATTTGTTTGGATAATTTCGATTTACTATTTTTGTACACTGAAATAAAGCGATTTATATATGTATTGCAAAAGACTTATCGATAAATATCTGTCGGAGTGGGCATCAAGGGATGTTCACAAACCATTGTTACTTAGAGGTGCCAGACAGGTGGGAAAATCCACGGCTGTACAAGAGCTATCTAAAAAGTTTGATACTTTTGTTGAGGTAAACTTTGAAAAGCAACCGAAATACAAGGCTCTATTCAATGACGATCTGGATGTTAAGCGTATTGTACCGCAAATATCGGCTATGCATGGCACATCTATAAAACCGGGTAAGACGCTCTTATTCCTTGATGAAATTCAGGAGTGTCCTCAGGCTATTATGGCTTTACGCTTTTTCAAGGAAGATTTGCCTGAGCTCCATGTTATCGCAGCCGGTTCTCTTCTTGAGTTTGCATTAAAAGAACTTCCCACATTCGGAGTCGGAAGAATACACTCAATGTTCATGTATCCAATGACTTTTGATGAATTTCTTGAAGCGAATGGTCAACAATTACTCATTGAGGCACGTAATCAATCGTCGATAGATAATCCTCTTCCGGAACCTTTACATGATAAATTGGTAGAATTTCTTCGTACATATATGCTCGTCGGAGGAATGCCAGAAGCTGTCAAGACTTGGGTTGAGTATCACGATTATGTAAGGTGTCAGGAAGTTCAGGATGACATCGTTGTGACTTATGAAGATGATTTTCCAAAGTACAAGAAAAATGTAGATCCTGTATTGCTACGTCAGACACTACGAAGTGCAGCCGTTCAAGCAACTAAAAAGTTTATATACTCAAAAGTAGGTCCCGGTTATAAGACTGTAGAAGTGAAGAAGGCAGTAGAGTTGCTAGTTCTTGCCGGTATTTTGCACCCTGTAACACATACTGATGCAAATGGCTTACCATTAGGTAGCGAAGAGGATAAGTCTTATCAAAAAATGTTGTTGCTTGATACAGGACTATTGCTTCGCCTATTAAATATGTCTTTAGGTGATATATCTGAACTGACTACACAAATTCTAACGGCAAGTGCTGCAGATTTAGCAAATAAGGGACCGATGGCAGAATTGGTAGTAGGACTGGAAATGCTGCATCACATGAGTCCTAATATCCGTCACGATCTATACTATTGGGTAAGACATGCCAAGAATTCTCAAGCAGAGGTAGATTACATATCTAATTATTTGCAGGTGGTTGTTCCTGTTGAAGTTAAAGCGGATAAACAAGGTGGGATGAAAAGTCTATGGTCGTTTATGCGTGATAAGAAACTTCATTATGCTATTCGATGCTCTATGGAGAATTTTGGAAAATTTGATTTTGTAGATAACGAGGATAATGGCGAAGTTAGACATGTTCGTATTTGTCCTATGTATGCTATTGCTAATATGGAGGAAGTGAAACAAGGTGTCGAGAAATAGTAAACTGAATCTAAAGTATTAAACTAAATCCCGGAATTTTTAGAAGTCTTTTTTTATTAATAGGGCAAGTATCATAATGCTCATGACGTTATGATACTTGCTTTAACTATTAATCGAAAATTGTTGTTGTCCGGTAAATGCAGGCTTGTTTCTGCCTGACGGCTTAAATTACCTGACTAAAATCTTTTGTGTGACTGATAGATTGCCGGTTTTTGATGTGCTGTGTTTCGAAATAGTGGGCTGATGTTTTGGTCAGTTCGTCGAAAAGTGTTATTTTTGCTTTATAAAAATTTAGAAACATAGCTATATGCAAGAAATATTCAATCCGGAAGTGTTTAACACAGTATTGTCGGTTATGGCATTATCGGCAGTCGTAGTGTTTTTGTGTTTGCTGAAAGTCGAAGCAGGCTATGGCGTGGCATACACAAAAAAATGGGGACCGGCAGTCAATAATAAGCTTGGCTGGATTTTGATGGAGGCTCCGGTGTTTTTCGCTATGCTGTGGCTGTGGCTCTCAAGCGATAGGCGAGGTGATACGGTGTTGGTGGTGATGGCGTTATTGTTTTTGTTTCACTATTTCCAACGCTCATTCGTTTTTCCATTCTTGATAAAAGGCAAAAGCGTGATGCCCCTTTCGGTGATACTTATGGGGGTTACGTTCAACACATTGAATGCTTATATGATTGGTGGCTGGTTGTTTTATGTCAGCCCGGTGGATTACTATGGAGGCGTGTCGTGGTTGATGTCGCCGATGTTTATTGTCGGTTGTGTGATATTCTTTGTCGGCATGGCGATCAATTGGCATTCGGATTACATCATACGTCATCTGCGTAAGCCCGGCGATACGGGCCATTATATACCGCGTGGAGGAATGTTTCGCTATGTGACAAGTGCTAACTATTTCGGAGAGTTTTTGGAGTGGTGTGGCTTTGCATTGCTGACATTCAGTGCTGCAGGGGCAGTGTTTGCATTATGGACTTTTGCCAATCTTGCGCCACGTGCTCGTAAACTTCATCAGCGTTATGAATGCGAGTTTGGAGATGAGTATAAAAAATTGAATAGAAAATACATATTACCCTATATATATTAAATTGAGTTATGAAGCTTTTTACACCCTATAATATCGGTCCTGTCGAATTGCGCAATCGAACCATTCGTTCGGCGGCATTCGAAGGTATGTGTAAAAATAACGGACCGACACAACAATTGCAAGATTATCATGTCAGCGTAGCCAAAGGGGGCGTCGGAATGACAACATTGGCATACGCAAGTATTTGTGAGTCAGGATTGTCGTTTAAGACTCAATTGTTGATGAGTCAGGACAATGTGAGGGAATTGCGCAAAATCACAGAAGCCATCCATGCGACAGGAGCAAAAGCGTCTGTTCAGATTGGACACTGTGGCAATATGACACACATTTCAACTGCCGGATGTATTCCTGTCGGAGCGACTACAGGCTTTAATCTGTATTCACCAACGATAGTCAGAGGCTTGCAGCCGGATGAGCTTCACACATTGGCTTCGCAATTCGGCGATGCTGTCGTGACTGCTCGCGATGCCGGATTTGATTGTGTAGAGGTGCATGCCGGACATGGCTACTTGATTTCTCAATTCCTATCGCCATATACCAATCGTCGCAATGACCAATTCGGCGGTTCGCTCGACAATCGTATGCGTTTTTTGCGTATGTGTATGGAGGAGGTGATGAAAGCTGCCGGAAATGATATGGGGGTGCTTGTCAAGACAAACATGCGCGACGGATTTAAAGGCGGACTTGAGATTGAGGACTGTCTGACAGTGGCAAAGGAGATAGAGCAATTAGGCGCTCATGCCATAGTGCTTTCCGGAGGCTTTGTCAGCAAGGCTCCGATGTATGTCATGCGAGGAGAGATGCCTATCCACACGATGACTCACTATATGAAGCAATTATGGCTTAAATTGGGTGTCAGAATGGCAGGAAAATGGTTGATTAAGAGCGAGCCTTTCAAAGAGCTGTATTTCTTGGATGATGCGCGTGAATTTCGTAAGGAAATCAAATGTCCGCTTGTCTATGTCGGAGGTGCTGTGTCGCGAGAAGGTATCGACAAGGTGCTTGATCAAGAGGGCTTTGAGTTTGTGCAAATGGGTAGAGCACTGATTAACGATCCCGAATTTGTCAATCATTTGCGTCAGGGCGTTGAGCGTTGTGATTGCGACCATGTCAACTATTGCATAGCACGAATGTATTCGAAAGATATGGTGTGTCATAAGCATATCGACAAACTCCCTCGTGGAATTCGCAAAGAGATTGAAAATATAAGACGCATAGATGAGAAAATCGGAAGATAATGCTGTGTTGACAGCTGTCGTGACAGGAGCAAGTTCGGGCATAGGACTTGAGTTCTGCCACCGTCTTGCTGAACGTGGACATCGGATAGTGATGGTCAGCAACCAAGAGAATGAACTGATACGTTCTGCGTCGGAGATTTCTCAGAAATATGCTGTCGAAGTTTACACGTTCAACATCGATTTGACTCAGGAAAATGCAACGACAAGTATTCTCTATTTTCTGTCGTCGCACAATCTGAAGGCCGACATTTTGATTAACAATGCCGGAGTGTTCTCGTTTAATGAGGTTCTTAAGACTCCGATGCAAAAAATCGGACTTTTTTTGGACTTGCACAATCGTGCTGTGACCGAGTTGTGTTGGCATTTCGGGCAGGAAATGGCTCGTCGAGGCAGTGGCTACATTCTCAATATGTCGTCAATGTCGTGCTGGATGCCGATGCCGGGCATTGCGATGTATTCGGCGACCAAGGCTTATATACGTGTCTTCTCTCGTGCATTGCATTATGAACTGAAAGATAGTGGTGTGAGTGTGACAGTGGCTTGTCCGGGTGGGATAGCAACCGACCTCTTCGGACTGCCACCTCATCTGAAGAAACTTGCTGTCAGATTGGGTGTGCTCGATACGGCAGAGTCTTTTACACGCAAGGCAGTGAAACAGATGTTTCGCCGTCGTCAGCAGTATATCAACGGTTGGCTCAATCGTTTCTCTATATTCTTCATCGGCGTGATGCCGACATCGGTCAGAATGCTGGTGAAGCATAAAATGTTGGACAAAAACATACGCAAGCCATGACACCGGTCTTCACAGGATTTTATCTGCTGACCGGTGCGACAGGAGCTATCGGTAAGGAGATAGCACGCGACTTGGCTTCGAAGGGAGAGAAGTTGATACTCGCTGTGCGCAACATGGATAAAGCCAACGAGCTCCGTGAAGAGTTGCTCAGAGACTATCCGCAGTGCCGGACGATAGAGACACTGAAGCTCGATTTGGCTGACGAGCAGTCGGTCAGAGATGCTGTCGAGACGCTTGACTGCCGGCATATCGGTGGGCTGAAAGGTGTTATCAATAATGCCGGGGTGATGAGTCGTCGTTATGGCGTTGACTCGCAAGGGCGTGAGCTGACAATGGCTGTGAACTTTTGCAACACGCGACTGCTGGTGGAATTGCTCAAGGATAGAGTGGAGACCGGGGGTGTGATAGTTTTTACAACATCGTTGACACGTTTCTTACATCGTCGTAAGGATTATCCGGTCATATTTGAAGCCAAGGGATTTTCTCAATTGGGCACCTACGGGCAATCGAAGCGCATGATTACCGAGTATGCGCGTCAGTTGGCAGAGGAGTTAAAGGGCAGAGTGAGAGTGAATTGTGCCGACCCGGGCATCGTCGATACAGGCATGATTTCGATGCAACGATGGTATGACCCGATAGCCGATGCGCTTTTCCGTCCGTTCATACGCAATCCGCGCCAAGGTGCAGAGCCGGCGTTGAGAGCGACGTATGCCGAGGCAAGTGGCAAAATCTACTGCCGCCGTTGTATCCATGAGATATAACAATCATAAAAATCAGAATATCAAATAGATACATAATAAAATCATTGCCGTAATGGGCGATGACAATGATTGTTTGCACAAGAGGATTAATAATTGCTTACCAAAGGTCTTGTCGGAGTTTTTTGGGGATTATGCCGACGATGCGCTCGGTGAGCCAAGGTGTCCAAAGGTCTTTAAGTCGGGTCAGCAGCCACGCACAAACCCATAGCGCGACGAAAATAGCAGCTAACAGGCCGACATATTCCCATGAAAATCCTAATGTGTCAAACATTGCGCGTTGCCAATTATATAGGTATTCGCCACCTACGCCGTCTTGTAGCAGATAGACGCCAAAAGCGGCTGTTGCAAGTGAATTGATCCATCGCCGTTGGAAATTGAAACGAGTAAACCAACAAAGAATGGCGGCTTTGGATAGGATAGTAAACGGATTGCTTTGTTTCAGAAAGAACAGTTTAAAACCTTTTTTGAGTGCCGGAGTTTCCAAAATGGCAATTTCAGTGCCGATTGAAATGAGGGCAAAAGCGATAAATGCTGTGGGGAATACCCATGTCGGAATTTTCTGCAGAGCTTTTTCTTGTCGCAAATAATAGCCCAGGATATAAAGATAAATAAACGTGAAAATGCCTGTGCCCATAATATCTACGCGATTGCCTACTACTGCCGAAGAATAAAATTCGGCAAAAGAAAGAATTAATACAATACCGCGTAATTGGTTGAGAGTCATGGACTTGATGCCTTTGTTTACAACCGGGCTAACAAGCATGAGCATGAAATAGGTCGCGATAAACCAATAGCCGGAGTTCGACAAAGGAGCTTTTATAAACTCTGTGATACGAAGTTCAGGGTTGACATTGTCGAATATTGAAGAAGCAACGCCGATATTGAGCAAGAAGAAAAAAGCAACGGTCAAAGCCAGTCCGACGACAGATTTCCATGACAGACGAATACCGAAAAATCCGGAGATCATAATAAAAAGATCCACCCCACCCATGCTGAAACCTTCCAAAAATTCGTATGCCGGGAAAGTGAATTGTGAATAGAGCATGCCATGACACCAAAAATGGTGCAACACGATAAAACACATAGCCACAATGCGAAGCAACTCCATATTAGAGCTGCGTATCTTCTTCGTTTCAATCTTATTTTCCATTCCTTTTGATTTTGTACGGCAAAGTTAAGCAAACGAGAGCAGAGAGCAAAATAAAACGAAGTTTTAATTTTGCCTATGCCGAGAGCAGCCGAACATAACCAAAGTTAAGCAAACGAGGATAGAATACCAAATGAAACTTGTTTCAGAGTATAGATATAATAGATATAATAGATATAATAGATATAATAGATATAATAGATATAATAGATATAATAGATATAATAGATATAATAGATATAATAGATATAATAGATATAATAGATGCTATAGATACTATAGATACTATCATTACTATTTTAAGGGGCTACTTGGGTGTGGTGAAGGTGATCGGATTGCTGATTTGCCATCAGTTTGTAATAGAAAAGAGTTAAGCAAACTTCGATAAATTCCCCGTTAATTCTCGGTTAATATCCTAAATTTCTTTAATTTAGGGCGTAAATATGGAGAATTGCACAATTTTTTGTAACTTTGCTCTCTAATATAGTTTTGTTAATCATTTAATCAAAGATATAAAATGTCGTTGGATAAAATTATTTCTCAGGCAGTGTCACGCGCAGTGGCAGAATTGTATGCTGTGGAAGTGAGTGCAGAATCTATTGTGCCTCAAGCCACTCGTAAAGAATTTGAAGGCAACCTCACTGTGGTGGTCTTCCCATTCCTTAAGGCTTCTCGCAAGTCGCCTGAAGCTACTGCGACTGAGCTTGGCGAATGGCTCGTGGCTAACGAAGCGGCTGTCGAAAAGTTTAACGTAGTGAAGGGCTTCCTCAACATCAGCATCAAGTCTGACTTCTGGATTGACGTGCTTAATGACGTGGCTAACGCCGATGATTTCGGTATCAAGCCGGTGACTGATGAGTCGCAGCTCGTAATGGTCGAATACTCATCGCCTAACACCAACAAGCCTCTCCACCTTGGTCACGTTCGCAACAATCTTCTCGGTTATTCGCTCTCTCTAATCCTCAAGGCTAACGGCTACAAGGTGGTGAAGACCAACATTGTCAACGACCGTGGTATTCACATCTGTAAGTCGATGCTCGCTTGGCAGAAGTGGGGCGATGGCATCACTCCTGAAAAGGCAGGCAAGAAGGGCGACCACCTCATCGGTGACTTCTATGTCTTATTTGACAAACACTATAAGGATGAGCTTAAAGCTCTTAAAGAAAGCGGACTTTCTGACGAAGAGGCTGAAAAGCAATCAACTTTGATGCAAGAAGCTCGCGAAATGCTTCGCAAGTGGGAGCAAAACGACCCTGAAATCCGTGGCCTTTGGAAGACTATGAACGAGTGGGTGTATGCCGGCTTTGACGACACCTACAAGCGAATGGGCGTTGACTTCGACAAGATTTACTACGAGTCAGACACATATCTCGAAGGTAAGGACTTGGTGCTCGGTGGTATCGAAAAGGGCATCATGTATCGCAAGGAGGACAACTCTGTCTGGGCTGACCTCACTGCCGACGGCCTCGACCACAAGCTATTGCTTCGCGGCGACGGCACATCTGTCTATATGACTCAAGACATCGGTACAGCAAAACTTCGCTACCAAGACTATCCTATCGACAAAATGGTCTATGTCGTTGGTAATGAACAAAACTACCACTTCCAAGTGCTCGCATTGCTCCTCGACAAGCTCGGCTTCAAGTGGGGTAAAGACCTTGTACACTTCTCTTATGGCATGGTCGAACTTCCTCACGGCAAGATGAAGAGTCGCGAAGGCACTGTCGTAGATGCAGATGACTTGATGGACGAAATGATCAACTCTGCTGCCGAAGCTTCTGCCGAACGCATGAAGGATATTCCTGCCGACGAAGCTGCCGAAATCGCTCGCGTCATCGGTCTTGGTGCGTTGAAATACTTCTTGCTTAAGGTCGATCCTCGCAAGAACATGATGTTCAACCCTCAAGAGTCTATCGACTTCAACGGCAACACAGGTCCGTTCATTCAATACACCTACGCACGTATTCAGTCGGTGTTGCGTCGCGCTCAAGAGCAGGCAGCGACATTGACAGTGAAGCCTGTGCCATCAGAGAAAGAAGTCACTCTCATTCAGAAGATTGCCGACTTCCCATCAGTGGTAGAAGATGCCGGTCGCAACTACAGCCCTGCAGTCATCGCCAACTATTGCTACGACCTCGCTAAGGAGTACAACCAATTCTACCACGACTATCCGATCCTCAAAGAAGAGGACGAAAACGTGCGTGCTATGCGTCTGCTCCTTTCATCGGTGACAGCTCGCACGCTCAAGAGCGCAGTGGCGTTGCTCGGTATCGAAATGCCAAATAGAATGTAAAACCCGTAAAACCGACTAAACGATTGGCACACTATTTGACAAAACAAGGTTAAACCTCGACAATGTCAGGGTGTCAAAATAGTGTGACAATCAATAATCATAAAAAATAAAAGGAATATGAATTTTCAAAATCAAAATCCAACAACTCCTCCTCCATTCTATGGACAGAGAGCTATCACAGAACAGACAAATGCTGTGCTTAAACGTGTCTATGTGCGAATGTTCATCGGATTGCTCATCTCTGCATTCTGTGCAGTCGGTGTGGCAAGTTCGCCTGCAGCCTTGAACTTTATCTTTGGTAACCAATTGGTTTACTGGGGAATGTTTATCGCAATGATTGCAATGGCATGGACCATCCCTGCTCGCATCAATAAGATGTCAACAGGCACTTGCCTCTTGCTCTTCGCGATATTCTCAGCGTTGATGGGTTGCTCATTGGCTTCAATCTTCGTGGTTTATAGTCTTGGCTCAATCGCATCTACATTCTTTATCTCAGCCGGACTCTTTGGCGTAATGAGCATCTATGGCTACTTCACCAAGAGCGACCTTTCGAAGATGGGTACATTCCTTTCAATGGCGCTTATCGGCTTGATTATCGCTTCAGTGGTAAACATCTTCCTCGCAAGCTCTACGCTCGGATGGATTGTGTCATTTGCCGGCGTAATCATCTTCACAGGCTTGACAGCTTGGGACACTCAGCAGATAAAGCAACTCGCAGCGATGAATCTTGAGCCTTCTATGGCCGACAAATTGGCTACAATCGGCGCATTGAACCTCTATCTCGACTTTATCAACCTCTTCCTCTTCTTGCTCCGCTTCCTTGGCGGCAGCCGCGACTAACGCAAACACACCTTAATTATACCGAGGGACGTCTCATCGCGAGGCGTCCCTTTTCTTTTGTCCCTTTGTCCCGTCCTGATATAGCGTTACACTAAGAAAAGACCAAGTATGGAAGAAAAGAGTAAAAGCTTGTATATCAAGCGCACACAGCGGGACTATCCGATGAGTTTTAAGTTGGCAGTAGTCCGAGAAGTAGAAAGTGGAG
>JAZTZN010000035.1:0-28106 GCA_045637445.1 Muribaculaceae bacterium | reverse complement strand
TGATTAAAGCAAATTAAAGAAATTGTACACTTCGTTTTGACCGAGCCTCAACACCAAAACATACATAACTAACTGAAAACGAAGAGGTTTAAGCACTCAAAGCACCACACTCACATTGTACGCTTCGTTTTTGTGCCCGTACTTTCAGAGATATTATATCGCAAAAATAGGAAACCTGACGAAACAGACTGGCAACTATTACTTTGGATGGTTGCTGACACATATAAAAATGCCGGGGAATTTGATGTTGCCATAACACGAGAGTCGAATCCAGGAGTAGGTGAATTAGATTTTCAGATAACGCGTGGAGCAAAAGCGAATACAGTTGTTGAGATCAAGCGATCTTGCAATAAAGATTTGCTACATGGGTATCGTACTCAATTGGCGGCATATATGAACGCAACCCAAGCAACTGATGGTCTTTTCATGGTTATTGTAGAAGATGATTCAATAGATGAAATTAGAGCACAGTTAGAAGATGTAAAAAAAGATATGTTTGAAAAAGGGGAATATATTCCTGCGGTAATATATATAAATGGAAAGCACCAACCATCAGCCAGCAATCCTGGATATAAACTCAGTAACGGAGAAATGTGAATTTAAGTTTAAATTACAAAGAAATTTGTATTATTGAAGTCATGGATTTTAGCAAGTTATTCAAAAGAGCAAAGAAAGAATTTGGGAGTAATTTGACTATGAAAATAGGGCATCCTCCTAAGATGGAATCCTCTTCATGTTTCTGTTTGTGGTCAGATTTATTAGGCTTCTCAAAAATATTTGTTGAAACTAATTGGGAATTAAATAAATCCCAAATGGAAAAAATCTATAGCAGACTTGAAGCAGCACATAGCTCAGCATTATATTTTAGTACACCATTTGAGAGAAATCTAATTCTTAATGATGGAATAGCAAAAGTTTTTCATCCTAAGAGTAAGGTAGAGGATAAAAATAATATTCTAAGTATTAGTATATTTTTGCGTTCATGCGTGGAGTTACATATGTCTATTAATGAAACAGAACATGAAAATGGGTTTCCTGGTAGTCGAACCGTACTAGCTTTCGGTGAGAATATAGAGTATCTTACGGAAGAGGTGAGATTTGATGATTATGTGTGGAATTATTCTAAGCCAAAAGGAAGCGAGATAAGTAGTTTGGCAAATTCTATAGGTAATCCAATTGTGATTTACAATCCGAAGGAAATGCAAATGAATACCGCCTTTTCAAAAGCATATATATTAGAATCAGGAGGTAGAAAAGCAGGGCTTCCTGGCAATTATATGTACATAGACAAGTCTGTGATAGATGCTATAGATAAGTACGCTAGAGATAAAGGATATCACCCTATTTGGCAAGAGAACGGAGATATGATGAATTACTTTATCCCATACGTAAATGGAGATTTATCAAGAGTTGTGTTAGGATTCAGTTTTGACAAGAATGTGATACACCCGCAAGGTATAATATATGAAACAGAAGTATACAAACTTCTTAGATACTATCCATGGGATGAATATACTAATGAATTTTATTTTGATGTAAATAATCCTAGTCGTAGATAGTCAATTAGGATGCTACAAAAATCTTCTTGAATATATAAATGGCGGCCACTCAGTTTGAGTAGTCGCCATTGTTAATATCTTAAAGGTTTCTTATTGGTTATTGATGAGTTCATTTAATACATACTCAATAACCGTATCTTTATTGTCAAAGAAATCTTCGATTGTTTGTTTAACCTCATAGTGCGGTTCTATACTTGTACCCTCCATTGGGAAGCCTTTAGGAGAGAAGTGTGGATCACGGGTAGGAATTCTGAACCAAATGCCATATTTTGAGGTGAAATTCTTTGGGGCACAACCTGTATCGCCAGCTGTTTTTTCTCCGACTAATGTGACATAACCACTCTCTTTCAGATCTATCGTAAAACTCTCAGCAGCTGAAAAGGTGTGATTACTCGTCAATAAAAATAACTTGCCACTATAAACGTTGGACTGTGGTGTAATATTACCGCCAACACAATGTTCTTGCGGTTCCTTTAGCAGATATTCTGCAATCAATCGACCATTATTACTATTACCTCCACCATTTCCTCGAACATCGATGATTAAATATGGAAGACTACAAACTTGATTATATGCTTGTTTGAAATTCTCCACAACATTATCCATCATTGATTCAATACAGATATATCCAATACTGTCACGTAAGATTTTGTAATGAGCTTTAGGAGTATTGCTTAATATAGAACTTATTAGAGGCAATTTGAGTTTTAGCGTATCTCCATTTCTACGTACATCACAATGGATTAGACTATCGGTAAATGACGTAAAAATTCTACATTGAGTAAGGTACGTCTTATAAGCGTCAGTTGAGGCAGATGTATACTTTGCCATACTTTGTATATATCGGTCGATAGGAGTGTTATTTATTGCTATTATCTCATCTTTATCGGAGAATCCATTATTGGTAAAATGGTCGTTAGGCTTGTCTATAAACAATCTATTCTCTACAATTGTCGGATAATATTCTGCAGAATGAAGTGTGAGCATTACACCTGCATGACCTATATTTAATGCTGCAAAATATTCACGAAGCAATAATCCATAATCGGCTTTGGTCATTGACCCATTTGCAATTCTATTAGCGAATGAAGTGTAGAGAGATTCCAAATCGTATCCCTTACGTTCACACAACTGGCAATTTTCTGATACAATATCATGAATACTCTTGAAATCCTCTGCAAAGTTTTCAGGATTTACAGGTATTTCTGACGCATAATACGATTGAATCAGTTTCTGTTCGTCTTGATTAAGTTTGATTGCATATTCAATCAATTTATCTTTAAATATAGTTCTGGACAATAAAACGGTTAAGCCTATAAGACTTAGAATGCTTATAACAAAAATTAATAAATACTTTATATTTTTCTTCATCTCTTTACTCTCAATTAATTATCTGCAAAGATACGGTTTTTCCCAGAATGGATTATGGTTTACTTACTTAGTTTAAAGCAACATTATACATACGTTGTAAGCATAATATTCCAATGAATATCAATATATATAGTTTAATATAACTATAGAAAAATTTCATAAATTATATATTGCTTTTGTAAATATCTTTATCCTCGTAGATTTTATCATATTTAAGATATTCAACAACACCTGAATAACCAGGAAACAATGTGGAAAAATCAACATTGTTATTCTTGATAAACCGATAAAGTTTTTTGATATTACTTTTTGTCTGTCTAATCATAAAACAACCTAATAGCGGTTTTACGGCATTTTTAAAACGTTCTTCTTTGGAATCGAAGTATTCTTTAATTAATTCATCTAAGGGTCTACAATCTTTTAATGAATTTGATTTCGCACTATAATGGAGTTTCCATAAAGTAAAAAGCCCTTTTTGAGCCTTCATATTTGGATTGTATTTATATATTGGCCTAATCAAATGTAATGGAAAATCTTGTAAAGCCCAATTAAAAGTTAGCCAAGTTGGATTTGATTTATTTAGTACCCAAATACATATAAAATCATTTTCATCGCAATTGTCTTCTTTAATTAGCTCTGATATTGCAAAAAAAATTGCAATAGATATTTCATAGGACCAATCTAATAGACGTGTAGGTAAACCATAATGTTGGGCTAAGGCTGTAATGTCATATAAATCTTCCGGCAACCATATTCCATCTTTGGTAATTGTACCATTATCATCAAAGGAAAATTGTCCACTTCTTAAACGCTTATTATCAGGTAAATATAATCCTAATTCATCACATTTTAAATAAAATTTTCGTAATATGTCAAATTCATAAGCAAGTTGTTCTCTATCTGTAGTTGAAACATTGGGAGATCTAAAACTGGCATGTCTAATTTCTGTACAATTATCTCTTAATACAGACGGAATGAGTTTGTAAGAATTTGATTTATGACCTCTATAAACGAAATCACCTGTAAAAAAATAATCATATAATTCCCCTCCGTACGTAATATCTTTTAAAAAAGAATCTGCATTTTCATAAGATTCTTCAAAAATAAATCCTAAATTATTTATTCTGATATCATTCATATTAAACTATCCTATAAGTCGTTGTAAAAAATCCCGCAGTTAATATATATTGATAATTTTATTTAATAAAAACACTTGATTTCAATATTATTACTATTCTTATTGTAATATTGTATAGCCTTTTGAATCTGTGAATCCAAGACGATGCTATCGGTTGCTATATATTCTGCCTTAGTAAGTAAAACAGCATACAGAGCCTCAGTACCCTCGTCCTGTAAAGCAAGGGCCTCTAAACCCTTCAGTACGGCAATAGCACTATCTGGCTTTTCATATATATAATCATGCACATCAGTAAGCAACCTACGAGTCTCACGAGATTGAGATGTCGCGTAGGTGGTAAAACTGAATAGTATTAAAAATAGGATGGTTATTTTCTTTATAAATTGTTTCATTCTATATCGATTCATATTACGGAGTGCAAAGTTACGGCAATTTTTCCAAAATCATCTCTGAATGCCCTTAAAAATGTGATTTGAACACGTTGTAAGTAACTACATTACATGCAAACCGAGAAGATGTTTGACAACATTTTCAGAATATATTATCGGGGGACAAGGATTTTTACAAAAAAACATGTATCAAATGCAAATATGTCCATCAATTTGCTGATATAATCATTTGCTTTTTAGTTGTATATTTTTGTATTCTTGTGTTTTAAGCCCTAAAAATAGATGTTTTTGTCCCCCGAAGTGCCCGAGGGACAAAAAGGGACAAAATTGAATTTTAGCACTTTACTTATTCTAAACGCAAAGCTATCCTATTTGATTGCTATTCAGTATGTTAGCTTGCGATTATTGCTTAAAATTATTAATTTATATAAAATTAGTTAACATATTGTTTATCAACGCATTAACTAATTGCTACTTTCCGATGCAGAAGTTGGCGAAGATGTTGCCGAGGAGGTCGTCGGTGCTGATTTCGCCGGTGATTTCGCCGAGGTAGTGCATACATTCACGTATATCTTGCGAAATTAAGTCGCCCGGTAAGCCCATATCAAGTCCGTCAACTACTCTGTCAAGTGTTTCCGAGGCTTTAGTCAGTGCTTGATAATGGCGCGCATTTGTGATGATTATGTCATGTTTGTCTGCTTCGTTTTCGTATATTCCGACAATTTTGCTTTCAAGCGTGTCGATACCTTCTCCGGTCTTTGCTGATATTTCAATTACATCGAAGCCCGAAAGCTGTTGAAGGTCGATTGTCGCAACATCTTTTTTATTTACGATTACAATCATGCGTTGTTCGTCGGTCAATTCTTGCCGAGCATTTTTCAGTCTTTCGATTTGAGGATCCAATTCTGCAGACGGATCTATGATCCATAGTAATAAAGCTGCGTCTTTTATTTTCTTTTCAGCACGCTGGATGCCAATGTTTTCCACTATGTCTGATGTCTCACGAAGTCCTGCCGTATCGATAAATCTGAATAGTATGCCGTTGATTTCCATTGTGTCTTCCACAAAGTCGCGAGTGGTGCCATGAACATCGCTGACGATAGCTTTTTCTTCATGAAGCAGACGATTGAGCAGTGTAGATTTTCCGACGTTTGTCACTCCTGCGATTGCTACGGGAATGCCGTCTTTTATCGAAGAACCGATAGAGAATGAATTTGCAAGATTGTTGACTATGGTTCTTACGTCGTTTGCAAGATTAGTCAATTGTTGCCGATCGGCAAATTCAACTTCTTCTTCCGAAAAATCCAATTCAAGTTCTATCAATGAGACGAAGTTCAAAAGCTGCTGTCGCAATTCAGAGAGTTTGTTTGAAAAGTCGCCACGCATTTGGCTAATGGCAATCTTATGTGCAGCGCGAGAAGAGGATGCAATCAAGTCGGCAACAGCCTCTATTTCAGCAAGGTCCATCTTTCCGTTGATGAATGCTCGTTGAGAAAATTCGCCTCTTGTCGCCGGACGTGCACCGCGTCGTGCAAACTCATTAATCAGTTCTTTCTGAATCCACGATGAGCCGTGGCATGCGATTTCAACCACATTTTCGCCTGTAAAAGATTTTGGTGCTTTATAGATTGTCGCAACGACTTGATCTATCACTTGATTGCCACTATCGAGAATATAGCCTAAATGCGCAGTATGCGACTCTGCATTTTCTAAATTGACGCCTTTCCATGACGAATTTACTATACTGATGGCTTCGCTACCACTAATTCTTATTACAGCTATACCTCCTACGCCTTTCGGTGTCGATATTGCAACAATTGTATCGGATAATATATTATTAATCATCGTCTATTCCACTCTTTAAATGAACTTACTGACTCCACTTCATTCTCTATATCATCAGGCAGATTAGCGAAAAAATCTATTCCTGTGAGTTCTTCTATATCATCGATTGTCATCACATAGTTTTGCATATTTCCCGGAGCAGTCATATTAGGATATACAAAACCAATACCACGAGGACTTTCCAAATATGGTGCGACAATCACCTTGTAGAATGCCGACGGCACTCTGACTTTATTTTCGCCTATTGTTTTTCTATCCGACGCTTTATATATCGGACCGGCAACAATGACCAATGCAGAATCTCGCTGAGCCCAAAGACGACATTTTTCCTCAAGCGTGTTCCATGCTCCACTATTGAGACTGCCGTCTTGCGGACACATATTAGCCATAACAAAGCAATCGTTCATCGCATCCTCATCCCACTTTTGGTCGGCAGCAGGAATCATGTGACCTCTATCATATCCTGAGCGTTTATAGTCCGAATGAGCCGGGCAACCGGTGATTTCATCGTCAGTCCAAAATCTGTCGGAACGTGGAATAGTGCCACCTATTTCTGACGACAACAACTCCCACCCTACCCAATTCGGCGTATGATTTTCGGAATTAAACGACAATACAAATCCTTTGTATGTCTTAATTTGGTCATTGACATCCGTCTTTATTTCAGCATATTCCAAATCCGAATAATGAACACTGTTTCCTTCTAAATCGGATAAAACCTCTTGATTATTATTGCCTATAATATTTTCAATTTTGGCCACCAAGTCATCACTGCCACCAAATACGAACAATATGACAAGCACAACAATTGAAATTAATATCGTCTTGATTTTTCTCATTAATTCTTAATAATTTATTGCGAAGTTAATACTTTTATCCTAAATAATTTTAATCCATAATAAAAAATAGCGATTTAGATTAAAATAACATCATCAAAAGATTGAAATTAGATTAATAATTGCTAATTTTGCACCATAAAACTAATTCTAAAACAAACATGACAATAGTAGAGCGTTTTTTAGACTACGTAAAATTCGATACACAAAGCGACGAATTGACTAATCTTACTCCATCAACTCCGGGCCAAATGGTTTTTGCTCAATATTTGGAGAAAGAATTGCAAAAAATGGGCCTTGAAGAAATAACATTGGATGAGAATGGCTATCTGATGGCAACACTTCCGGCTAACACAGAAGGAAACATACCAACCATCGGTTTTATTGCACACCTTGACACAAGTCCTGATATGTCAGGTCGTCATGTCAACCCTCGTATTGTGAAGGACTATGACGGCAAAGACATCACACTTAACGACAAGGAAAATATCATATTGAGCCCAGAAGAATTTCCGGAATTATTGCACTATGTAGGTCAAGACCTCATCGTCACAGACGGAACAACACTTCTCGGTGCTGACGACAAAGCCGGCATTGCAGAAATCGTATCAGCTGTGGCATACTTGCAAGAACACCCTGAAATCAAACACGGAAAAATCCGTATCGCATTCAATCCTGATGAAGAAATCGGTCTTGGTGCTCACAAATTTGATGTAGAACACTTCGCTGCAGAATGGGCATATACAATGGACGGTGGCGAAATCGGCGAACTTGAATACGAAAACTTCAACGCAGCAATGGCTCGCGTAACAATTAAAGGTCGCAACGTTCACCCGGGCACTGCTAAAAACAAGATGATAAATTCAACTTATCTTGCAAGCAAATTCATGGCTAAATTGCCTCATACAGAGACTCCTGAACACACTGAAAAATATGAAGGTTTCTATCACCTTGTGGGCATTGAAGGCTCTGTAGAACAAACTGTATTGACCTACATCATTCGCGACCACGATCGTGAATCATTTGAAAGTCGCAAGCAAACAATGGAAAAATTTGTTGCTGAAATCAACGAAGAATATCCGGGTTCTTGCAGCCTTGAATTGAAAGATCAATACTACAACATGCGCGAAAAGATCGAACCTGTAATGCACGTAATCGACATCGCAAAAGAAGCAATGCTTCGTGCAGAAGTTACTCCTAAAGTTCAACCTATCAGAGGCGGAACAGACGGTGCACAACTATCATTCAAGGGCTTACCTTGTCCAAACATCTTTGCCGGCGGCATGAACTTCCATGGCAGATATGAATTTGTCGCTATCCCATCAATGCAAAAAGCTCAAGATGTGATTGTGCAAATCGCAAGCATCGTTGCAGAAAGATATGTATAAATGATTGTCAATCAACCGACAAACAACACCGATAAAACGCTTATAGTCATCACCGGACCAACAGGCATCGGCAAATCGGCTATAGCAATCGAATTAGCTAAACGACTATCGACAGAAATCATTTCTGCCGATAGTCGTCAAATTTATAGACACATCCCAATCACGACAGCAGCCCCAACAATAGAAGAAAAAGCAGCTGTCACTCATCACCTTGTCGATTTTTTAGAATTAGACTCATACTATAGCGCGTCACTTTTTGAGGAACAATCACTCAAACTCTTGGAGCAAATATTTAAGCGCTCCGACTATGCAATAGTATGTGGTGGATCGATGATGTATGTCGATGCTCTCTGCAATGGCATAGACCAACTACCAACTATTCCAAACGACATCCGCAATGCCTTGATGGACGAACATCGTCTTTACGGAGATGAATGGCTACTCAATCGCCTCAAAGAGCTTGATCCTATATACTATGAACAAGTCGATAAGAAAAACATCAAACGAGTGTTTCATGCAGTAGAAATCTGTCTGACAGCAGGCAAGCCATACAGCGACCTGCGCACCGGCAATCGCGCTACTCGCCCATTCAAAATAATAAAAACAGCATTGACAGCCCCACGAGAATTAATATTCAGCAGAATTAATCAGCGTGTGGAGAAAATGCTATCAATGGGCATGCTCGAAGAAGCTCGACAAGTCTATCATTTAAGACATATGAACTCACTTAATACAGTAGGCTTTAAGGAGTTATTTCAACATTTTGATGGCGAATGGGATTTAGAAACTGCCGTCGCACGCATTCAAAAAAACACCCGAGTATATGCAAAAAAACAATTGACATGGTATCAGCGTGACAACGACATCCATTGGATTGACATTACTTCCGACATCTCCCCTATCCAACAAATCTTGAATCTGATATCCAACCCGTAATAACGGCTACACCTGACTATCAGTAATAATGGCGACCTCTCAAAACTGAGTGAGTCGCCATTACATTTGAAAAAGCTGTTTTTATTGTTCTATGAGTTTTCTTATTTCTTCTTTCAATTTAGTGCGTTGTGTGGGCGAGGTGCCGTATTCAATCATCGTGATAACACCAGCCTTGTCAACCACTATGGTCATAGGATAACCATTGCTGCCAATAAATTCGGTAAATTGCGTATCATTTATCAATGCTATCCAATTAAAGCCTTGACTCTCTATAACAGGTTTAGCTCGTTCTGCATTTTCGTATGTAGCTGAGAAAAACATCGCATCAGGCATTTCATCTTTCCACTTTGACAACTCAGGCATTTCTGCTCTACATGGACGACAACCAGTAAACCAAAGGTTCAATACCATTACTTTGCCTTTAACATCAGCATTAGTCCAAATTTTCCCATTTATATCAGTAGCTGAAAATTCGGGGAATTTATCGCCCTCGTTAATCACTCCCTTTTTAGTGATTGAGACCTCTAATCCCGATGCTTTAGAAATTGCTTCGTTATATCGTTCTAATAATTCTTTACCATCTGTAACATTTTCAATCGGGACTGCATATTGAATAGCTTCTTCAGGTAAAGGTTTAGATAATTCAAGACCTATAGCTGTTGTTCCTGACGGCGAATTTATTATGTGCATTTTCGCAATGTCAGTTTTAGCTACTGGCATTTCACTAAAGAAATAGCCGTCAATCAAAATAATACTCTTTGGCTTTGTCTCTTGAGCGTTGGCACAAAAAGAAACGATTGCCAAAGCGAGTATTGTTAATATCATTCTAAACTTCATAATTATTTATCTTTTTACAAATTTACCGCTCCCACCACTTCCACATTTATTGAAATAATGGGAGGGTAAATTTAATTATTTTAGTTGTTTTTTACCACATCGGCAGGGTTTTCTGTTGCAGCTTTCCATGAGCGGAGGGTTACAAGGCCTACTGTTACAGCCAAGACTACAACCAATGCCACAAGATATATCCACCAAGGCATTGCAATGCGATTGGCAAATTGTTCAAGCCAACGCGAAGTAAAGTACCACGCAACCGGTGCCGCGACAAAGAAGCAACCGAGAACAATCCACACATATCGCAAGTTGAGCATCTTTATCATCTGTGCTGTTGTTGCACCATATACCTTACGAACGGCAATCTCCGAGCGGCGGTGCTGTGTCTCGAACATCACGATGCCAAATACACCCATCAACGCAATAACGATAGCAAGAATAGCAAACATACCGATAATAATTGTCTGACGACGAGTGTCCTTATACATACTTTCGACAAAATCATTAAGGAAGAATAATTCGACTTCTTCTCCATTTGGATTTAGTTCTTTGCATAGATCTTGTACATACTTGGCAAACGCCTCTATATCGGTATTTGCTCCTATACGGACATAATAGTTGTAACAGCCACCCCATTTGTTTGAGCAGAAGAACGAATAATATTCTGTCGATTTGCTACTTGCAGCTGAAAGTCGCACATCTTTTATTATACCGGTTACATCAAATCCATCTGTATAATGATATCCGACAGGCACTCCGATTTCCTGATGAAAAGATTTCATTATAACCATTTCATCGCGTTCTGCTGATGTAGATGTAAAGCCTTTGCCCTCTACAATTTCAAAGCCGAAGAAATCGAGGAAATTCCAACGCACACTATTAGGTCGAATCAGATACTCTTTTTCCTCATAGCTGCGACCCCATGTTTGACCGGTTTGGAAGATATTGAAGCGTGAGCAAGTTGCATCTATTGCATCAGGATGTTGCAAAAGTCTATCTATGAGCGTTTCATCTTTGCTACCTATGTCTCCGCTATAAAATGTTACAATATTTTCTCTATCAAATCCCATATCATACTTTGTCATATAGCGATATTGTAGGAAGAAAATAGCCGTAACAATTATCAACACTATTGCAACCGAAAACTGTATGCCTACCATTAGTGAGCGCAATCTTCTACCCGTAGCAGACTGAGCAAACCCTCCTTTCACACCTAATGAAGCATTAAATCGAGTGATATAGAAAGCAGGATATACAGCTGCGACAATGGCAAGTAATATCATTAGTGTAATCATTATTGCGATAACCGGGATATTCTCTCCAAGCGAAAGGGGACAAGTCACATATTGAGCAATAAAGCTCTCCTTAACGGCAATCATCAGATAGAATGCTAATGCCATTGAAATAAGCACTAAGCCAATAGCTTCAAAGAGAAAATTCCAACGAAGTGTTGCTTGACTTGCTCCAAATACCTTGCAGATATTTACAGCTCGCATGCGCACAGGTACAAGAGCAAGGAAGAAATTAACGAAATTGATAAAAGCGACAACTACAATTACAATTGCAATGGCTATAAGGACTGCAGTAGCAGAGCGCGTTCCTGACTCAAATATTGTTCCTTCTGCATCTCTAACACTGTAATATGTGTCATCTAATGCAACTAATCTGACAGGTTGCGTTCTGTCTTCTTTAAGTTCTGCACCGAACTCTGCCGCTTGTTCAGGATATTTTGCAATATACTCTGCCATCATACCCTTATACCATTTATCGTATTGTGTTTGCCAAATCTTGGCAAATTTCTCCGGGTCTGCCCCTTCTTTCAGGCGAACAAAGAAAGAATAGTTCCAATTATTGTTTTGCTGCCCGACCTCAAGGTTGTCGTTACGGATAATTCGGCATTTATTTAAAAATGTATTGGCTGAAAAATCTTCATATACAGCTACGATTGTTTGTGGCAACTTTGGTTTTCCGTCATTGTACCAATCACCTCCTTCGTACCAAATCTGATCACCGACACCAACTCCTATCTGCTCTGCAGCTGAACGAGACATTATGACTGTGTTTGGCTCTTTTATCTTCTGTAAGTTGCCGGCAATACAATCAAATCCAAATACTTCTACGATATTGGCATTCCCGAAGTAAACTCCTATCGGGAATTGTTCAAAGTTATAATCATCAACTCTCTTCCACACACGACTAATATTAGCGTGAGGCATAAGAGATGCACCTATTTCTGCTTCGGGACATAATTCTATAGTTTCGTAACTTACAGGCTGTGGACAATTTGTTGACCAAATTTCTTTGTCCATATCAGCTGCATTCCAACGAGGTTGAACCAAATAAGTTCGGTCTGAATCTTTTAATGATCCGTTGTAGGTAACTGAGTACCACACTTGCGAGGCTATGATGTAAAATGCCACGAAGGCGAGGGTCAAACCGAGCACATTAAGCAGCGATGCGACCTTGTAACGACGTAATGTAATTAAGAAATTCTTTAATGCAATTTTCATATTCTGCAAAGTTTAGTTACAACTTAGACTTCACATCGGTCACTATCTTACCGTCGAATAGGCAAATAGTGCGACTTGCATACGATGCGTCATGTTGTGAGTGTGTTACCATGATGATAGTTGTGCCTTCTTGGTGCAACTCTTTAAGCAAAGTCATCACCTCTTGACCATTCTTTGAGTCAAGATTACCTGTTGGTTCATCGGCAAGGATTAGTTTAGGGTTAGAAACCAAGGCACGAGCGATAGCCACACGCTGTTGCTGACCACCTGAAAGCTGTTGTGGAAAGTGAGCTGCACGATGCGAAATGTTCATGCGATCGAGCATCTTCTTCACTCTCTCCTTGCGTTCCGATGGTTTTACGCCCATATAGATAAGTGGCAATTCTACATTCTCCGATACCGACAACTCGTCAATTAGGTTGAACGACTGGAACACGAAACCGATATTGCCCTTACGGAACGCTGTACGGTCTTTTTCTTTAAGACTGCCCACTTCTTGACCAAGCAATTGGTATGAGCCATTTGTGGGATTATCAAGCAAACCCAAGATGTTGAGCAATGTTGATTTACCACAACCCGAAGGGCCCATAATGGCAACAAATTCGCCCTCGTTTACTTCAAAACTAACACCTGCAAGTGCAATTGTTTCTATTTCTTCTGTGAAGAAGCTCTTCTGTAAGTTTTCTACTTTTAACATATCTATAAATTTTTAATTGTTTGTACTTAGTTGATTATTTTATTTCATTATTGATTGTGTTGGATTTTCATTTGCGGCACTCCAAGAGCGAAGCGATACAGTGATAATTGTGATTAGTAAGATAACTCCGACTGCGAGAGCATATACCCACCACGACATAGGAGTGCGATATACATATTGTTGCATCCAGCCGTAGATGATGTAGTAGCTAAGAGGTATCGCTACAGCTGAGCAGATAGCAACGATGTAGATGTATTTGCGATTGAACATTCTCAATATTCCACCCACCGATGCTCCGTGCACGCGGCGAATACCTATCTCGCGACGGCGATACTGCGTTTCGAACAATACCAAGCCAAAGACTCCGATAATCGAAATTACAATAGAAAGGAACGAGAACAAGGTAACGAGTGTCGAGAGCTTATCCTCACGCTGATAGACCAACTCCAACTCGTTGTCGAAGAATTTTACCTCAACCTTCTCGGGATCGGCATTGGGAGCGAACTCCATAATTGTATCGAAGATATACTTTCTCACCGCGGCAATATCTGCTCCTGCAACGGTACGGATATAGGCGTGGCTTGGCATATCGCCGCCATATCTACCCCATACAATAAAAGCATAGGGTTGAACATCGTGATAGGCGCTCACGGCATTAAAATTCTCGCAAATGCCTACAATATTGGCATTCGCATCTTGAATATGTCTCATCATAATCGATTCCAACGATACACCCATTGTCTGAGTAGCCTTCTGATTGAAAATCATAGCACCCGTCTCACTCTGCTCGTCTGAGGGGAGGAAGTCGCGTCCTTCAACAACTTCGATATCCATTACCTTAAGAAAGTCCCACGAAACGGTATAAACACCGAACGATTGATGTTCGCCGTCAATCTGTCTTCCCCAAGCGTAATTACCGCCACTACCACCCCAAGAGACCAATTGCTGACCGCCAAAAATAACCTCTGTGATTTGGGGGTTTTGCTTGAGCTTATCGACAAGCGCATCACGCTTCGTGTAATCCATCGCATAGGAGAAATTGTCGGGGAATATGGCATCGTCGGGCACATCCACCGCCAGAAGATTCTCTTTATTAAATCCCATATCGCGTGTGAGCATATATTGGTGCTGACGATAGATAAAGAATGAGCAGATAATCAGCGCAATGGAGATAGTATATTGTACGCCTACAAGCGTATATCGCAATATGCGGCCGGACTTTGATGCCGAGAAATCACCCTTAATTACAAATGCCGGAGAGAACTTGGTGATATACCACGCAGGATAGATTGATACCACCACACCAAAGAGAATCATACCCAATGCGATAGCACTTGCCAGCGACCAATTATCATCAATGGCAACCGATGTCGAGATATACTCTTTAAGTGGTGTATCGGCAAAGAGTATCACAATAACAGTAGCCACAAACAACGAAACGAGAATCAATCCAACTGTTTCAAGGAGAAAATTCAGGCGCATTTTCGCAGTTGGAGCTCCAAAGACTTTGTAGTTATTGACCGCACGGATTCGGCTCGGTATCAACGCAAAGAAGAAGTTTACGAAGTTGATAAACGAGATAACGAGAATCAACACCGCAATAGCAATAATCGTGTAGGTCGTAATTCGGCTGCCCTGTAATGCCTCGGGAGGCGAATCGGTAGTGAAGTAGAGTTCGCCAATAGGGGTTAATCTTACGGTGGTACGCTCAACATTAGTCTTAATATCCTCCTCTGAGAGACCTCGTTTGCGAGCATCCTCAATAATATAATCATTCATTCGCTTCTCGACCTCCTTGGGCGAAGTGCCCTCGCGCAAGCGGATGTAGTAGGGATCGCCCCAATTATCTTTACTTGTGTCATCTTGAGCAGGCATACAAAACCAACCTTCGGTACGAGCAATAGATGAGGGCTGTGGGAAATCCTTAAAAATCGCTACAATGGTACGCATTTGACTACTCTCAGCTCCTCGGCCATAGTGTAGTCTGTCGCCAACTTTAAGATTACCACGCTTGGCTGTTGATTCGCTAATAATCATATCGTCAGTTGTGTTGTAATCGGCCAAACTCCCCGCCACAAACTCGAACGGGAAGACCGCCAAACCCTCTGGCTCGGCAGTTGCAATCTCGATAGTATAATTCTCTATTGCCGAGTTACGCTTAATTGAGTATTCGCGTTGTGATGAATAAGGATTGATATGAAACGAGCCGGCAGCCTCCACTTCGGGACATAATGCACTCACCTCGTCAGGCCATTGACGATTCCAAGAACAATCCCACAGACCTTCATCGAACCAATGCGGATGCTCCAAGCGATAGATGCGCTCCGAGTTTTTGATGACACGGTTATACGATAGGTCAAACTTTACCTGCACAGCAATCAAATAGACCGCCGCAAAGGCTACTGCCATACCCACAATGTTCAATACCGACGATGTGGTGTAACGGCGTAGTAGGGTTAGAAAGTTTCTTATATACATAGTTGTAAGTTATTATTAGGGAGTTTAGAGAATTTAATGAATTTAGAGAGAATCACTAAATTCATTAAATTCCTTAAGTTCTCTATCTGTTTAATATTAGCACTTCATTCTCTCCGAAATTATCGTAGGACGAAGTTATAACTTTTTCTCCGGGTTTCAAACCCTCAACAACCTCATAATACTGTGGATTCTGACGACCGATGCTAATTTCTCGACGATAAGCTTTTTTACCGGATTCATCAACTACGTAAATCCACTTGCCTCCCGTCGCCTGATAGAACGAGCCACGAGGGATTAAAACAGCTTCGCTTGCCTCGCCTAATTGCAAATTGAGGTAATATGTTTGACCGCGACGAATATTCTCCGGGACTGCTCCTGTAAAGCGAAAATCTGCCTTAAACTGTCCATTGCGAACTTCAGGATATACCTTGCGAAGTTGCATTTCATATTTCTTATCCTGACGCTCAAATGATGCTAAAAGACCTGTTGTCACTCGGTCGATATAATGTTCATCGATTTGTGCTTGCACTTTATAAGTTGTGAGGTCATTCACTTGACCGATATTTGCTCCTTGTGTCAATGATTGACCAAGGACTGCATCCAACATACCGATTTCTCCGTCGGTTGGAGCTTTTACTTTGAGATTGTCAACACGCTGACGAATCAACTCCATGTTGAGTTGCATTGAGCGTAGATTCTCTTCCATCTGAGACACTTGTGATGTGCGATATAGAGAATCTTGGCGTTGACGCTCCAACACTAAATTGCGCTTACGAACTGCCAAATTATAATTTTCTTGAGCCTGTAAAAAATCTTCCTTAGCTATCAATTTGTCGCGATATAGATTTTGTTGTTGTTCAAAAGTACGTTTTGCTCGCGAAACTTCCAAATCGAGTTGCAGTTTCTCTTGACTGATTGATAAACGCTCTTGCTCCATAGAAATCATCGTATTTCGCAAGATGTTTTGTTTCTCTGCCAAGTCTGCTTCTGATTGCAAAATCTGCATTGAAAGGGAATTGTTTGACATTTCAAGGATTACATCGCCTTTCTTGACTGTTGTGCCTTCTTCGGCTACGATTCGTTCCACAACTCCCGATTCTAATGGGGTGAGCTGAACGGTTGTCATAGGTTGGACGCTACCTGTAAGACGCACATAATCATTAAACTGGCCTTTCTCGACTTTTGCAATAGTCACTAATTGAGCATCAACACGCAAAGTTGATGAATGGTCGCGTAGCAATAGCCAAACTATAAATCCAAGTAGAACTACTCCCAACGCCCATGGAAGATTTTTCTTTTGGAATATGGCTCTAAGCCCTTTTTTCTTTTCAAGTTTTATATCCATATTGTTTTGCTTTTATTATTGTTCGTATCTGTTTTTTACTTTATAAGTGGTAGCCCATTGTAGTAGTCAACCATTCGTGCCTTGATGATGTATTGAAGATAAGCACGAAGTTTGTCCGATTTGGCTTGTAGCAATGTGTTTGCTGCTGTGTGAAGATCAAGTGCCGAGACGAGTCCGTTTTCAAACTTTTTCTCCGTTCCGTCGTAGGCAAGTTGTGCTGCTCGCACTTTCTTATCGCCTTGCACATATTGCTTGCTGTAGCCTTGCATCTCTTGCCAGGTTTGTGAAACTTCGCTCTCTACTGCACGCTCTACGGTCTCTTGCTCCAATTGTGCCATATTGTAGGCATTCTTGGCTCGGCGACTTGAAGAACGAGCCGACAAACCGTTAAAGATAGGTATTGACAATGAAAGCTGAATATATCCGCCTCGGTTGTTACGAAATTGTGTTCCAAATGAGTCGTAAGCCCCTTTGTTGTCAAAATCTAAATAATATGAAGTGTTGTATCCACCGGAAAGATATAGCGATGGAAGAAAACTTCCTTTGGCTCGTGCGAGGTTAATGCGTTGTTGCTCGGTAAAATGGCGACTGGCTGCGATGCGAGGATTGTTTGCCAACGCATAATCTACCAAAGCTCTCTGTGATGTTGCTGTTGGAACTGTTTCAAAATCTATATCGGTTACAATTTGTAATTCTTGGTCTTGTGGATAGTTCATTACTTCACGCAACTTTATATATGCAAGAGCGAGATTGTTCTCTTCGGTTATGAGTAAATAATCATAATTTGCTTCCTGTGATTCAATCTCTGCTACATCAGTTGAAGTTTTTAGTCCGAGGTCGAATTGTCGTTGAGTGAACTCTAATGTTTTGCGTGATGCTTCTAACTGCTCTTTTGCAATCTTTACAGCTTCGGTGTAATAAACCACATCCATGTATGCCGAAAGTGTTTGCATCGCTACTTCGTCTTGTGCTATCTGAGTATCGACCAAACCTTTTTTGCGAGCCACCTTCATTGCTCTCATGGTGTTGATACCTCGCAAACCATCGAAGAGGGCCATTTGCAAACTGACACCATACGAATTGCTGAATGTGGTCACATTAGTATAAGAGTTGGTAGCAGGGTCAATACCACGACCGAAATTTGTTGAAGCACCGACATTGGCATTCAATGAGGGGAATAATGAAGCTACTGCCTCATTATAATTAGCTTGATTATCATCTGCCAAAAGACGTTGCTTCCCAACTGTTGTGGAATGCTCAACTGCATAACGCATGCAGTCGTCGAGTGTAAGTTTCTCAGCCGAAACTCCAAGTGTCAAAAAATTAGACACTAAAATGATAAAAATCAAATTTTTCATATTATTCACTGTTTCTGCTCTATAATATTGCCAACAGCGTGCCAAAGTTGTAATCTATTAGTTTTCAACTATTTATATTTTCAACCATTTTTTCGAGTGTCTAATAATCATACAATCGATGTAAAAGGTTTGGACACACGGCGTTTTTGATGTAATTTTGTATCCGTAAATTACGTTAAGTCATTACACAATTGCTAATTAGAGTAATTTCTTGATTATGAAAGATAAATCCTCGATATTGCAAGATATGGAGTATAAGGCGTGGATTAAGGATATAAAAACCTATATCAGAAGACAGCAGATTAAAGCGGCAGTAAAAGTCAATACAGAGCTTTTGAAGGTTTATTGGCGCTTAGGGCGTGATATTGCTTCTTATAGGGTTGATGCCAAATACGGAAGTCAATTCTATGAAACGTTGAGCAGAGAGTTAAAGGCTGAATTTCCTGACATGAAAGGATTTTCCACCACCAACCTAAAATACTGTAAACGCTTCTATGAGCTTTATAATCAATCAGATATAATTCGTCACCAAGTTGGTGACGAATTGGAATCTATCATTTTCTCTATTCCATGGAGACATCACACTGAAATTATTGGTAAATGTAAATCTGTGGACGAGGCATTGTTTTATGTGAATAAAACCATAGAGAATGGTTGGAGTCGTGCTGTATTGTTGAATTTCCTTGATACAAAGCTGTATTTGGCAGATGGTAAAGCTATAACTAATTTTGATAAAGTATTACCTTCATCTCTCAGTGATTTGGCACAGCAGACTCTTAAAGATCCATACAATTTTGATTTTTTGACCATACGTCAAAACTATGACGAAAAAGAATTGCAAAAGGCCTTAACAACCAATATTACCAAATTTCTATTGGAGTTAGGTAATGGCTTTGCTTATGTGGGTGAGCAATATCGACTGCAAGTTGGAGAACAAGAGTTCTTTGCCGATTTGCTATTTTACAATCTGAAACTTCGTTGCTATATAGTAATCGAATTGAAAGTAGAACGATTTAAGCCGGAACACCTCGGACAATTAGGTTTCTATATAACGGCTATTGATAGAGATATTAAATCCGAAATGGATAATCCCACTATAGGATTATTGATTTGTAAAACGAAAGATAGTCTTGTAGCAGAATACGCATTGGGGGCAACATCATTACCAATAGGCATTTCCGAGTATGAATTAAAGCGTGTAATGCCAGATGATTTCAAAGGTACACTGCCAACAATTGAGGAGATTGAAGCAAAACTTAGCGAGTAAATTAGCATAGGATATGGCAAAAGCAGCAGGTAAATTGTTGATTGTAGATGACAACCGTTCAATTCTTTCGGCTGTCAAACTATTGTGTGACGGTGTGTTTGAAAATATTATAACATTATCTTCACCCAACTCATTGATTTCTACTTTGCAAAAGGAATCGCCTGATGTGGTGTTGCTCGATATGAATTTCCATGCCGGCATAAACACCGGTAACGAGGGATTATATTGGTTGCGCGAAGTGCTTGCTAAATATCCTGATATAAAGGTGGTGCTTTTCACAGCATACGCCGATATTGAGCTTGCTGTCAAAGCGATGAAAGAGGGTGCTTTTGACTTTGTCGTTAAACCGTGGGATAATGCAAAGCTTGTGGCTACACTGCAAAATGCCTATAAAGTGACAAAAGAGAAGAATAAAAGAAGTGCTAAAGCAACTCCTACTTCAGATAATAAAGTAGAAATGTATTGGGGTGAAAGTGCCGAAATGAAACGCATTCGTAAAATGGTGGAACATGTCGCAATGACTGATGCCAACATTCTCATAACCGGCGAAAACGGCACAGGTAAGGAAATGCTTGCTCGTGAAATTCACCGTCAATCAATGCGCTGCCATAAGCCTATGGTCGCGCTTGATATGGGGGCTATTCCTGAATCGCTCTTTGAAAGCGAACTGTTTGGGCATAAAAAAGGTGCTTTTACCGATGCCCATACAGACAGAGAGGGAAAGTTTTTGACAGCAAACGGCTCAACGCTATTCATGGACGAAATTGGCAACTTGCCGTTACATTTACAAGTAAAAATGCTATCGGCACTACAAAATCGCGCTGTGACTCCACTCGGCACAAATGCGCCTGTACCTACAGATTTACGCCTAATATCAGCCACCAACTGCGATTTGCATGAAGCTGTAGCCCAAGGAAAATTCCGACAAGACCTTCTATTCCGTATCAATACCGTACATATTAATTTACCTCCATTGCGCAATCGTCGCGAAGACATTGTGCCATTGGCTGAAATTTTCATAGAACATTATTGTAAGAAGTACAATAAATCAGGATTATTATTGGCTGCTGAAACAGCTGAAAAACTAAAATCGCATTCGTGGGATGGTAATATTAGAGAGTTGCAGAATACCATTGAAAAGGCTGTAATCATGTGTGAGGATAATATTATTGAGCCCGACATTCTTGAAGTGCGAGTTGTACAACGCACATTTACCGAAGCACAAACGCTTGAAGAAATGGAACGTCAAATGATAGGCAACACCATTGAACAATGTGGAGGCAATCTCTCTCAAGTAGCATCTCAACTTGGTATCACACGCCAAACTCTTTACAATAAGATAAAACGCTACGGATTATGAAATTTTTGCAAAACATACCATACGGCAAAATGATAAGCTACGTTGTTGCAATCATAATAATGGCTGCTATAACCGGGTATGCGTGTGCAAAGGGACATTATGCCTATCTTATTGTTGGCGTTCCTGTAATGGCGTTTTGCATATTTCGCATTCTTAAATTATATGGAGAGATTGAACAGCGTCTGATGTTTGTTTTGAATGCTGTTCAAAACAATGACCATTCGTTTCGTTTTGCAGAAGATTCTCGCTACACAAAGTATGCTTTCGTTAACCAATCTCTTAATCGCATAAAAGATGTGTTGGATAATGCAAAGTTGCAGATTAAAGAGCGTGAGCAATATTTTGAATTGATTATGGAGTGCGCTAATATCGGCATTATAACCATTATGGAGAATGGCATAGTTGCACAAACCAATTCAAAGGTATTGCATATTTTAGGTTTGGAGCGACTGAATCATATCGACCAACTACGAGTGCTTAGCAACGAACTTTGTGAAGCATTACATTCTATATCACAAAACGAACAGCGCACGGTGAGATTTGCAACAGAGATTGGAGAGCAAAGCCTTGTGCTTAGCTGTTCCGCCATGGAGTTTGACGGCAAGATGTTGCGAGTTGTTTCGGTCGGTAATATCCATGAGGAACTTGACCGTAAAGAAGTGGAATCGTGGGAGAAACTTACTCGCATTCTCACCCATGAGATTATGAACTCGCTTGCTCCTGTAACTTCTATCAGCCATACTCTTCTATCTTCATCGGGCGATGCCGAGACTATGCGCCAAGGTCTTGAAACAATACATACCACATCGGACAGACTGCTTCGCTTTGTCGATTCATTCCGTGCAGTAACACGCATACCTACGCCTCAAAAAACACCTTTTTATCTTTCTGAATTAGTTGCTGAAGTATGCTCGCTTACTGCTCACGAAAATGTCGATGTAGAAATGTGTATTATCCCAGAAGATACTATGCTATATGCCGATCGAACTTTGATATCTCAAGTATTCGTCAATCTGCTTAAGAATGCTACCGAGGCACTTAACGACTTCGAGGGAGAACGTAAAATTACCATTCATTCGACCATTGATGCAGAAGAACGTATTCAAATAGAGTTCACCAACAACGGCTCGGCAATCCCTGCAGAAGTCGCTGATAATATCTTCACACCATTCTTTACCACCAAGACCGACGGTTCGGGCATCGGTCTCGCCGTCTCTCGCCAAATCATCCGCCTCCACGGTGGAACACTCCGCCTTAAACACAACGACGAAGGTCGCGTGACCTTCGCCATCGTATTGGAATAAACACTTTTAGATAAGATATCTAATCACTTGATAAAATATTTTCAAGCTGAATTTTATTTATGTAATATTCTAAACTCATGCTATAATAATCGAGATTGAATTTTTCTGCAATTATCCGATTAGCATTAATCAATTATTGCAGATTTTAATCTATTTATTTATCTTTGCCGAATAAAGTGAAATAATTAAAATAATTATGAAAAGACTGATATATTCTGTAATATTTCTTTGTGTGGCAATATTAGTGGCAAATGCGAATGAAGCAGTTGATTCTATTGCTGTTAAATCACACGTTAACGTAATAATCGGCAGTAAAGAAAATGAACAAGAAGTCGAAAATGCTTTTAAGGAAAATATACCGCAAGATAAGAGTGTGGCAGGTATGCCCCATTTTGCAATAGTCGGTAAATACAAACGTTTTTATCTCGGTATCGGTGCTAACTTCAAAGCATCAGCATCGTTTGATTTCGGAGATGAGATGCCTTCTGAATTAGATTTTGTCCCGTCTCAAATCACTCCATCCACTCCGGGAAATGGCTCCATTACACGATTTTCAGCCCAATCTTCATCCATATACCTTAACTTTATAGCGATGCCAAACAATCCAAATAAGACCGGTCTTTTCTTTTCGGGAAATTTCATGGGAGACAACTATCGATTTAAGATGAGTCATTTTTACATTAAATACCGGGGATTAAAATTTGGTTATACGCATAGCGCTTTTACCGACAATAATGCAGTGCCTTTCACAATAGACGATCAAGGTCCTGCCGGAGAAGCTTCGATGAAAACAGTTGTTGCAATGTGGACACAGCCAATAACTAAAAATATCGATTTTACTATCGGTATCGACGCTCCCAAAGTTTCAATTGAAGATACAACTGCTTACACCCATATAGTAAATCAACGTATTCCGGCAATTCCTTTGTGGTTGCAATATAAGTCGAATGACAACTACATCAGAGCATCTGCCATACTCAGAACCTTACAGTATAGAGACTTGGTGCAACAGCAGAACAGAAACGTTGCCGGGTGGGGAGTTCAACTATCCGGGCTGTATGAATTGGCCCATAATATTAAATTGCTCGGCAGTGCTAATTATGGTCAAGGGATAGCCAACTACGTTCAGGACATTTCAGATTTAAATCTTGATTTGCTGCCGGACACAGACCATGCCGGCAAAATGTATGGCACACCATCATGGGCAGTCACACTTGGTGCAGAATTGAATTTTTCCGACAAATTTTCATCCAACCTTTTGTATAGTCGCATGAATTTATGCTATAAAGACATAACCGGACTTGACACAAATATGGTGAAACACACCCAATACGTGACAGCCAATTTTATATACAATATAACCTATTTCATTAAACTTGGCATTGAGTATCAATGGGGTTATCGAAAATCAATAGATGGAAAATCAAATCATGTCAATCGTTTGCAGTGTCTGTTCGCTGTAGAAATATAGGAAGCGTATGAAGAAGTCAATTTTATTGATAATTATGATATTTGCGTTACACGTGGCAGAAATTTCTGCTTGTACATCGGCAATTATCGGTGCGAATGCGACGCCTGACGGACGTCCGTTGCTTTGGAAACATCGCGACACAAGCGCCATAGACAATAAGGTGGAATATATCACATCAAAAGAGGGTGAATACAATTATGTCGCACTATTCAATGCCGAAGACAAACGTTGCGAACAAGCATGGATTGGCATGAACGACGTTGGTTTTGCCGTGATGAATACAGCATCCTACAATATAAAAGACGATAATGTCCCCCAAAAGAAAATGGATAAAGAGGGTTACTTGATGACTATTGCTCTTAAGAGTTGTCGCACTATCGATGATTTTGAACGACTTCTCAACACGCTACCCCGCCCTATGGGTGTAGAAGCAAATTTCGGTGCAATAGATGCAGAAGGCAATGGTGCATATTTTGAGACCAATAATCATTCGTACGTGAAATATGACATCAAAGATGCACCGGGCAATGTCTTGGTACGAACCAACTATAGCCATAGCGGACGCCCGGATGAAGGTTTTGGCTTTATTCGAGAAGCCAATGCAGAGCATCTTTTGAAGCCATATATCGAGAATAAATCAGTCACTGCAGAGGTGCTGACAGAAGTGCTCTCACGAAGTTTCTATCATGACTTAAAGGGTTGCGACTACGCAACCAAAGGAGAAAAGTGGGTAGTAGATCAAGATTTCATCCCACGATATAAATCTACTGCGACAATAGTCATCGAAGGTATTCCTCCAATTGAAGACGCATCGCTGATCAAACCGGGTGACTTAGGCGGCAAATACATTATGTGGACGGGAATAGGCTATCCTCCATGTTCTGAAATATTGCCTGTTTGGTGCATTGAGGGTGGTGTACCCGATTGTCTTAGAGGGATTGGAGAAAATGGGCACTCTCCTCTCGGCGATGAGATAAAAGCAAGGCGCGACGAAGTCTTTTCGCTCAAAAAAGGAAATGGCGATAAATATATCGACATGACAAAACTATTTAACGAGCAAGGGACAGGCTACGTCCAAAGGATGCGTCAATTGAATAAACAGACATACGAAAAAACACGTCGGCTAAGAGATGTCGGTTATGGAAAAGAATAACGAATTAACGACAACACAATTCAGAATATCGAATTTCAAATTTGCATTATTGTTATTTAGATTGTTGGCAGGATGGTGGTTGCTCCCTCCGGTAATAATATTTATAACAGCAATCATCCTTTCTGTCGCCGTAGATTTGGCGTATGCGATTGTTGCTCTGATGGTGTTATTTATATTAATCCCATCGATGATGGCTTTTCTATACATATATTACGGTCTGGCACCTAATTGCTGGATGAATATTATAGAAAAAGAACTCTCTTTGTCGCCTTCAGGGATTGATATAAAAATGTATATTAAACAAAAATTGGAAAGCACAGAAGAGTCTTTTGACAATCCTCTTGAAGAGGAAATTCCGACAGAGTATGACAACCCAACATTAGAAGAAAACGATGTTGAAAATATAGAATATGAGATAGAAGAGCGAACAAAAATCATAGAATGGCATGAAATTGAGAACATGAATGTCTCGACAGACAACATAATATTATCTATCAAAGGTAAGCCCAAAGGATTTTTATACATCCCAATCTCAGCAATCGTCAATCTTTCCAAATTTCTGAATGAATTGCGATCAAAAATAAATGGTTTGAAATGTAGTAAATAAGCAATCATTTAGTCTAATACTATAAACAGACAATTACAAAACGACTAAATAGACAATTATGAAAAGAATAACTATTATATCGATTTTGACAATTATTTTAATGTCATCATGTATAAAGTTGAAGAACGATTCAATAATCAAAGTAATAGACAATGTAGAACGTGAATACTTCACAGTCGATGGATTGAGATACGAATTATGTCTTGACAACAATTCTGACGGAGTGTCTGTCGTCATGCTTGAAGAAGGCAAATATCAGGGAGAAATAATCATACCCGATGAGGTTAAATACAAAGGCGACATGCTAAAAGTCATGGTAATCGGAGCCGATGCTTTTAAGGATTGCGATAAGTTAGAGCGCGTCGCAATCGGAGATAATATTACAGTCATTGGGAGCAACGCATTTGAGAATAGCTCCATTTCAGATATTGAAATCAAGAAAACAATCCAAATTATCGGCGCTGATTCTTTTAGAAATTGTGACAAACTGACCGAGATCAAAATCGATTCGGTTCAGGTCGTTGGTGCCGATGCCTTTAATGATTGCGATCAACTTAAAAAAGTAGAAATTGAGTCAGTACAAGTCGTTGGAGCACCTGACTTCGTCACTGAAAGATAGTCAAATTTGTATTTGCTTGAAACACAATATTTTGTAATTTTGCATACCCCGATTTTGGGGTACGCAAGCGTAATTTTATGTATATCAAGCGAAAAAAGAATAGATCCGGAAGTATAAGCGTAGTAGTTGCAGAAAAGCGCAAAGGCAAATACACTGAGCTTATTACAATTGGCGTAGCAAAACACCAATCAGAGGTTTGTTTATATGAAGCAAAGGCGCGAGATTGGATAGAGCTCGAAAGGAAGCGCCGTCAGCCTCAACTTGACTTGTTTGAAGAGAGGCAGAATGAATGCGATGCAGAAATATTGTCGGTAGAGCAAATGCTATCAAATATCACAAATATCTCAATCAATGGCTGTGACCTAATTCTTGATAGAGTGTTCGACAATATTGGTTTTAATCGAATTGAAGATGATATTTTTCGCAAGCTGGTAAAAGCTCGTCTTTCATATCCTGCGAGCAAAGCAGCCACGGTTGAATATCTGAAGAATCATTTTGATGAAGATGTCAGTCTCTCAAAGATTTATCGCTATCTCGACCGATTATGCGATAAGCAACATGAGATAGTGCAAGACATCAGTGTTTCACACACAAAGAAGATTCTTGGCGGATATATTGGTGTATTGTTTTACGATGTCACAACACTTTATTTCGAGGCTGATTATGAAGATGATTTGCGGAAAACAGGATTTTCTAAAGAAGGTCGGCATAGCAATCCTCAAATAATACTTGGATTATTGGTCAGTATCGGAGGTTATCCTTTGGCTTATTGTATCCACGAGGGGAATAAATACGAAGGGCACACGATGCTACCCGTTGTCAATGAATTTGTCAAGAAATATTCGTTGCAAGATTTTATTGTAGTAGCCGATTCGGGCTTAATGAACAATGATAATATAAGTGAACTTGAAGCTAATGGTTACAAGTATATCATTGGTGCTAAAATAAAAAACGAGAGCAAAGAGGTTAAGCAATGGATATTGAGTCAGCCTAAAATTGACCATAAAATGGCAGAATACGACAAGGGGCAAAGTAGATTACTTATTGGATATAGCGAAGACAGAGCGCGCAAGGATGCTTACAATCGCAGCAAAGGTATAAAACGCCTTGAAAAGGCCTATGCTCGAGGTACGCTGACCAAAGAAAATATCAACAAGCGAGGTTATAATAAGTTTCTCAAAATGGATGGCAACTTAAAAGTTACAATCAATTATGACAAGCTTGAAGACGATTCGAAATGGGATGGATTGAAAGGGTATATCACAAACACCGATATCTCATGCCAACAAGTTTATGAAGCATATCACAATCTGTGGCATGTCGAAAAAGCCTTTCGTATCTCAAAATCCAAAATAGAGATACGTCCGATGTTTCATTTTACCAGAAAACGTATCCAAGCCCACATATGTATTTGCTTTGTGGCGTTAAAAGTATACAAGGAACTTGAACGGCTACTAAAACTATCTCAGATAAATATGAGCATCGATAAAGTCCTTGCGCTTGCCCAAACAATAGTGACATTACAAATAAAACTTCCTCTAAATAACCAAATTATCAACAAAACTATGCTAATGAAACGTCATAAACGCATCGCTCCGCTATTTGATGACCAATTTTGGGGTACGCGTTGACGAAGTCAGG
>JAZTZN010000034.1:0-4879 GCA_045637445.1 Muribaculaceae bacterium | reverse complement strand
GTTAAATGGCTTTATTTCGCCTTTGTCCGTAACCATAGACAAACCTATTTCACGCATTGAGTGAAATGTTTTGAAGCCCGAAAAAACAAAAGCGTTATTTTCGAGGGCATAACGAACTGTTTCCGGGACTTCGTGCGGCAGTCCGGAATCGATAGCAGTTGAAAGAACACGTAGCGTTTCGTTTATTACAGCTCTTGCGGCAGGGTCTTCGAGCTGTGAAATGTCAAAGCCTCCATTCTCGTACACTAATAATGCAGCAGCTTCGAAGAGGGAGTCGTCAAACTCAAAAGGTTTTTCCTTGTCGGCTAACTGTAAAATGTCATCATTGTATAGCGACCGCAGGGCGGTATTAAATGCCCCGTATTGTTGGCGTAGCCCCACGCCTGCGGTGGGGCTTATGCGAAAAAAGCGTCAGGCTGTGTTTTTGCTTTTCGTACCCCTGTGATTTGCACATTGTATTTATCAATGAAATACTGCGGGTCAATCTCGTAGTATTCCAATAGTACGCGTTCCATTTCGCGCTGTTCTGCAGGGATAAAAGTAGCAGTGTTATTCCATTCAAAAGAAAGACCTTTGAGCGGGAAACCATGCTTAATCATCAAGGGGATAAGTTTGTCATTAACGACATAAGCGATGAAACGAGCGTCGGCAGCAATAACGTCCTCGAAAATTTCGAGGTGGGTTTCGGACTGTGACAAAGAGGAACCGGAGTCGATGGTCATAGTCTGCATAAGGGTACCCTTAGACAGCTCACTGTTACAACGATCTACACGCTTGTCATAGACATTGTAGGCATCGCCTCGGCTACTTTCCTTGATTTCGATGTCAGTACCTTCGGGGAACAGCGCCCAGAAGGCAGCGCCCATATTGTCGAGCGATTTTTCGATTCGGCTGCGTTCGGCAGCGTCTTGGGTGTTGGTGCGTGCCACACGCATAGGGGCACCGAAAATTTCGCCGAACATATCCCAGAAGGCGAGCATATTCTTTTTAGAGATGCAAGCAGGGGCACATTTGAGGAGCAGACCGAGATCACGAGGCTTGCCAACCTCAATGCACCAGTTTGCAAAATCCCCCTCTTTATAGCTGATACCGTCTTTGGGGTCGTCGGAAGCTTCGCGAAGGACAACGCCAAATTCGGGGCATACGTGTTTTCGAGGCACGAGATCGACACCGTTGAAACGCAAGCCGTCGTCGTCGCGTACGATGTCGCCGAGCTGAATGAGAGAGTGTCCCCAGAAACGGCTATCGAGAGCAATGTCGATAAAATCGAGGAACCATTCTTTACGAAAGATCGCAGTAGCCTGTTCGTTTTTCTTACCGTCGTGTCCGACAATAAGGAAATCTTTTTGTAGAGTTTTGCCTTTACGCTGGCCGATACAGCCGGATAGGTGGAGGTCCACGAGGCAGTCGGTGTAAATATCGTAAAGGACACCACGTTTAGGGTTGTCGATTCCGATAGCCATCTGCCAGGCTTGACGCCAGGTTGCAATGTCCTTTTTTGTAAGGCTGTCGGTCTGCTGCATAAGTTGGGCAGTCAGTTTTGTTCCTTGACGGCTTTTAGCGAATCGCGCGAGGCGTTGAAACTCGGCATCAGATGATTTATTGCTTGAGAATATTGATTTGATGTTGGATAGAATCATTGATAATATATAATTTTAGTGAATTTAGGGAGTTTAGGGAGTTTAGGGAGATTAGGGAATTTAGGGAGATTAGTGAATTTAGGGAGATTAGGGATAGTATTTAGTAGTCGTATCGATTTGGAGGCATTGAGCCGTAGCGAACGGGGTTGTTAGCATCGGATTTGCCGTCAGCACTTATGTAAGTTGGCAAGTCCGGTGATGCTTTGGAGGATTGCACATCACGCAGCCATTTGATACTGTCATTGTATAGGCATTCACGTCGTTCGTGTCCCATAGATTGGGGGAGGCGGTGTATCATCAGCCACAGCGTAATATTGACGGCAGCCTGCACGAGCATAGCATTTCGGTCGTCGCCGACAGCGGCAAAAGCTTGTTGCATATCGTATCGGTGGCGAGTGTAGCTGCAAATCTGCTCGATAGCAGCTCGCTCGGCGATGAGTCGGTCGTCGGTGAGAGCAGAAAGTTGCTCCATTTCGAACTCTGAGCACACAGAGCGGTAATCGTCGATAGAAAGAAACATAGTCATTAAATTTTAGGAGGGTAAGCGATGTAAATAGCCATTTGCTCAGCTTTTTGAGCAGTAAAATCACGAGAGAATCGATGTTGAGCGATCATACGTTTAAGTCCTTGCATAGAAATGACCACGGGTCTATTTTTCCAAACAAGGACAATGAACTTCTTTCGATAGGTGAAAGCGTCGCGTTTAGCTTTGGCGACAGCTTTGTTTTTTCTGTATTGAAAGATAGAAGCTTTGATGAATTTAAGAATTACCATAATACATTTTTTGCGTTATTTCGTCTGCCGAAAGACGGGGTGAAACTATTAACTCTGGAATGCTTTTGCAGGAACCATATTGCACCTTCATCGGCGTCGGGTGCGTCATCGTGTCCACGCATACCTTTTTCGAAAGCGAGAGTCTGGTCGATACCGGCGAGCATATCGGGGTCGTTGCGTTCGGCATCGTTGTAGGAGACAAAGCCACGTTCCCAAAGGGGACTGATAGCTTCGATACGCTGGAACTTGTCGGGTTTTTTCCGTCGGTCGGCGCTGATGGGGAGTTGGTAGCCTCGCAAATCGCCCTCACGTCGGAACTCGTCGAGGATTGTATCCTGCATAAAGTTGGCTTCCATGTACCACTTGATAGCGATGCCTTTTTCGATGGACCATTCGTAGAGGTCGTAGAGCCAGCGCACCATTTCAGCGACGCTGCACTGACGCACGAACGCCTTGATGTGCCATAGTTGCGAGCCGACTTTGCCCCACAGTTTGGCGGCTTTGTAGTCGTTCTTTGTTGTTCCCTTGAAAGAGGGGTCAATGTAGAGGATAAGTTCCTCGAACTTTTTAAGGTCGGGCAGCTTGCCCCATTTTATCCAATCTTGTCGGAAAACGGCACCCTCAGTTATGGGGTTGTTCATATACTCTTTTTGAAAAGACCTATAACCTTGAAAGCGTTCGATGTCTTTAACCTCGTCGGGGGTCCATTTGGCTGCCCACGACACATTGCCGTTCTTGTCCCAGATATTGACCTGCGAAACGTGTACGCCGTCAGTGGCAGCAATGTTTGCCAATACGCTATTTTTGGCAATGAGGTTGCCGACCATAATAAAGCGGCCACGACCACCGTCGAGAGCGCCGAACAGGGCTTCTTTGACCCACTTTGTAAGGCGAGTAACGCGAGCCGGGTTTTCGCAGAGCTCGTCATCGTCAAGGTCGTCGATTACGATATAGTCGGGGCGGTGGCTTCGATGTCGGAGACCACGAGGCGACTGACCACGGCCGCGAGCGAAAAAAGCAGTTCCGTCTTTAGTTATGAACTTGCCTTCTTCCCAAGAACCGTTATTGTACTGTTGGCCGAAGTCGTTAATGTAGCGCTGATTGAATTGCAGCTCTGCCTGAATGTCGGCGAGCAGAGTGTTTGCGTTGTCCTCACTTTTGCCGACGAGGACCATAACATTAATCTGCTTGACCTCTTGGCATTTCAGCCATAGGGGTATGAAAATATCGAGGTGAGTAGATTTTGCTGCACCTCGATGCCATTTGAACACAGCTTTTAAGTTGCGTTCTTTTTTTACCTTGTTGGCTGCACGGATATGGAAATCGGCACAGGGGGTAGTCTTTCCTGTTTCCGGGTTTACGGTGTAGTGAGGGAAGTAATAGTCCACAAATGCAGCATAATCTGAGCGCACCTTTTTGATACGGGCAAGTTTGTCCTTTTCAGATTCGGCAACATTAATAGTGGTCGAGTTCTGCACCGTTTCGCAGAGCTTTTTCCATTGTTTGAGAGTATCGTTAAGGGTAGTCTTATTCATTGGTGTTTAGGGAGATTAGGGAATTTAGGGAGTTTAGGGAACTTAGGGAGATTAGGGAGAATAGGGAGATTAAAGCCGGAAATACCGGTTAGTTGAATTTCGATTGGAGGAGTTCGGTGATATACAGGTCGTGATACTTGTTGATTGTACGCAACAACTCAGGGGTAACATCATCGTCAAACGACATACGGAATTGCAACCACTTGCTGAAAGCCATAAAAACCTCTACGACATCGACGATGCTTGCCTTTTTATCAAGGCGTTCAATGGTGGTGGATAGTTTGGCGAGCTTGTCGCCGAGCCCGTTAATAGCTTCGGGGTCTTCACTTTCGTTAACCTGCTCAATGAGGCGGTTGATTGTCAGCAGCAGTTTGTTGACGAGTTCGGGGCGAGTTATGTTTGAAGCGGCCCGTTGCTCTTGCCAGCCTCCGTCGTTTACCCACTTGGTGATAGTCTGTGCAGACACACCTGTTTTGTCAGCAATGATTTTCTGCTGTTCGCCCTGCATAAAAAGCAAACGGGCAAATTCTCTCTTCTCCTCGAGTTCTTTTTTTGTCTTTTTCATTCATAATTAAAAGTTATTGAAACTGCCCATTTGGGGCTTAAAAGCAGTGCAAAGTTGGAATAAAATCGGGTAGATAAGAAAAAGAGTGTCAAAGATTTACACTCTTTTTGGGTGAGAGTTAAGAAATGGGGAAATTTGCTCTAAATAATGCGGGATAGAGCAGATGGCAGCTCATGAGGCTCATTACCTCAAGGTCGGCGGTTCGAGTCCGTCTCCCGCAACAAGACGAGATGCTCGAGGGGCACGCTGAGTAAGGGCCAAAGGGGCTAAAAGGGCCCAAAGGCACAGAGTCTTAAAGGCATGTTAGTAGGACGCCAATCATATATTAATATAAATTGTAAGTAACTAAAAAATGGCAAAAGAAG
>JAZTZN010000033.1:0-57178 GCA_045637445.1 Muribaculaceae bacterium | reverse complement strand
GGGCATTTTTTCACAATCCGAGATTTTTGAAAATCCGCCACTTTTTTCGCCAAACCTCTAACTATTTCTCCCCTCAAACTTTAGACACTATAGATATTATAGATGAAATAGATATTATAGATACTATAAAGACTATAGATATTATGATGGGATAGATTCGACGCTTTGATTGACTTTGCACTGCTACCACGTCGTAAGCAGCGATGAATCGCCATAAGAGAGGAAACGATAATCATTATCAAGCGCCTCTCTATACATAATTCTCCATTGAGGCTCATCGGATTTTTCAGACAGGCGTTCCACAAAAGAAGACACCAACAATAATAATGTAGATTGTGGTTGATGAAAGTTGGTAACTATTCCATCAACTATTCTCCATTTAAAACCCGGAGCTATCATTATTGACGTAGAAGCTGTCAAAACTTCTATTTTATTTCTCTCAAACCATTCCAACAATGCCTTAAGAGCATCTATCACATCAAAGTCGGCAAATCTGTCTTGATAAGGAAACCATTGCTCGACGCTCATCTGCTCCTGTCGAATCATCGGATTTTCCATAATCAACGCACCAAGATAGGACAATGACTCAAGGGTGCGCACCGTTGTTGTACCCACAGCTATGACATGTCCGCCTTTTTGCAATTGACTCAAAACATCTGAGACAAGACTTTTTTCAACAGAGAAGACTTCTGTATGCATCGGATGCTCTCCTATTGTCTCTGTTTTTACCGGCTGAAACGTTCCTGCTCCTACATGAAGTGTCAACTCCCGCATATCCACCCCCTTTGCCACAATATTCTGAAGCACCTCGTCTGTAAAATGCAATCCCGCAGTCGGAGCTGCCACAGATCCTTTTATTTTAGAATATACTGTCTGATAATCTATCGAATCTGTCGCCTCAGAATTTCTATTTAAATAAGGAGGTATCGGAATATATCCGGCCGACTCAATAATTGAGGCAAACGATAGCGAATCATCATCCCAAGAAAACTCAATCTCCCAAGAATTACCTATTGGAGCAACTCTACGAGCTTTCAATTCCACATCTTTTCCTACAGATGAAACAAAAATATTTTTTGTTATCACACCTTCTTTCCATCGCTTAAGATTTCCCACCAAGCATGACCAACGACAATTTCCTGTCGCTTGAAACATCTGGGCATAGTCTGCAGGAAAGACAGGCTCTAAGCAAAAAATCTCTATCGTAGCCCCTGTTGACTTCTGAAATCTCATACGAGCATTGATCACACGCGTATTATTACACACCAGCATTGAATCCTGTGGAATCAAGGATGGCAAGTCTTTAAACAAATGGTGCGACAAATTTCCTTTAGCATCACGCACAAGCAATTTACATTCATCGCGTTTTTCTACCGGATGCTTTGCTATTTTCGAGTCTTCGAGAGTATAATCAAAGTCTGATATTTTTATTTCAGCTGTTTGAATCATTCTTTATATATAATATATGTGGCGAACGATTAGGTCCGCCACATGATTTATCGGATAAATAGTTTAGAAACCTGTATAGTTTAGTGGAGTCAAAGCATGCAATTCTGCTTTTACTTCGTCTGACACTTTCAATGTGTCGATAAATTCCGAAATACTTTGTGCTGTCACTTCCTCATTAGTACGAGTCAACGCCTTAAGTGTTTCGTATGGTTTTTCATAACCTTCACGACGCAAAATTGTCTGAATAGCTTCCGCCAACACATTCCAACGAGCGCCGAGGTCAGCAGTTATTGCTTCTTCGTTTAACAACAATTTACCAAGACCCTTAAGTGTGCTTGAGAAAGCAATTACCGAGTGAGCCAATGGCACTCCGACATTACGCAAAACAGTAGAGTCTGTCAAGTCGCGTTGTAGGCGTGAGATTGGAAGTTTAGAAGCAAGGTGTTCGAAGATTGCATTTGCAATACCAAGGTTGCCTTCAGAATTTTCGTAGTCAATTGGGTTGACTTTATGAGGCATTGCAGAAGAGCCGACTTCGCCTGCTTTGATTTTCTGCTTGAAATATTCCATTGAGATATATTGCCAGAAGTCGCGGTCAAGGTCAATAACAATAGTATTGATACGCTTGAGTGCATCGAAGAGGGCTGCGATATTGTCGTAGTTAGAAATCTGAGTTGTCCACTCTTCACGCGCTATACCAAGATATTCTTTCAAGAACTTGTTACCAAATTCAGGCCAATTGTATTGCGGATAAGCCACACGATGAGCATTCATATTTCCTGTTGCGCCACCAAACTTACCGCTGATTGGAATTTGACGCATTAGATCTAATTGACTGCGCAAACGATAGACATACACTTCAATTTCTTTGCCGAGGCGAGTAGGAGTTGCCGGCTGACCATGAGTGCGCGCAAGCATCGGAATTTCTTTCCACTCTTGTGCATATTGTTCGAGAGTAGCAACCAATTGATCAAGCAAAGGATAATACACCTCATCAAGTGCGTCCTTAATAGACATAGGCACAGAAGTGTTGTTTATATCCTGAGAAGTCAAACCGAAATGGATAAACTCCTTATATTCCTCCAAGCCCAACTTATCAAATTGTTCCTTCAAGAAATATTCTACAGCTTTCACGTCGTGATTAGTCACACTTTCGATCTCCTTAATGCGAGCAGCATCCTCAACAGTGAAATCATTATAGACTTTTCTAAGCATAGCAAACTTATCTTCAGCGATACCATTCAACTGTGGCAACGGCATCTGACATAGAGCAATAAAATACTCCACTTCCACCTTTACACGATAACGAATCAAGGCAAATTCTGAGAAAAATTTGTCAAGAGCTCCACATTGGCGACGATAACGACCATCAACAGGAGAAATTGCAGTCAACGATGTTAATTCCATATATTATTGATTTTTAGTAGTTTACGCTATTTTTATCACATTCCACTCAAAATTGAGTAAAATATTTTTTGCAAAATTAGCAAAAAAATTTGGTCAATTCAAAAACTCGTAGTAACTTTGCACTCGCAAAAGGGAACAAAACAATAGTTTTCCCGAAACAAAACGGGCGTTTAGCTCAGCTGGTTTAGAGCATCTGCCTTACAAGCAGAGGGTCGGCGGTTCGAATCCGTCAACGCCCACCGTTTTGAAACAAAGCACATTAAAATTCGGGCGTTTAGCTCAGCTGGTTTAGAGCATCTGCCTTACAAGCAGAGGGTCGGCGGTTCGAATCCGTCAACGCCCACTTCCCCGAACTAAAAAAATACATTTCATAAGCAATCAGTAGGACTATTCGTGAGAACAGTCCTATTTTTTTATTTATATACCTTAATGGAATCCCCAAATTTATTTCAAAATATCGGTGTACGATTAAAATAATAAGATGTAGATGCAGTATTATGAAAATCAATTACTTATGCTCGTTTTGTTGAAATGGGGCTTGCAGTACATAAACATTTGAAAATCAACTATTTATACACACCCAACAGACGGTAATAATTTCAAAACAAGAACTCCAAATTCACAGTAAGGGTGTTTATTGAGATTTTGCCAAAAAAGCAACCGACAGAGATTGTCCCTGTCGGCTGAAAATATAATAAATCGTGGTTTATCGTTAGAGTTTTTGCTTTATTGCTTTTGAGGCTTCTTCATAACCCGGTTTTTCGAGGAGTGCAAACATGTTTTTCTTGTAAGCCTCTACGCCCGGTTGGTCGAATGGGTTGACACCGAGAATGTAGCCCGAAATGCCACAACCTTTTTCAAAGAAGTAGATGAGCTGACCGAGTGAATGTTCGTCAAGGCGTGGGATTGTGATTCTGATGTTTGGAACGCCACCTTCAACGTGAGCGATGCGCGTACCGATTTCTGCCATTTTATTGACATAATCAATTCGCTTGCCTGCTATATAGTTAAGGCCATCAAGATTTGCAACATCCGACGGGATTACACATTCATGATTAGGCTCTTCGACGCTGAGCACTGTTTCAAAAATTGTGCGTTCTCCTTCTTGAATCCATTGACCCATAGAGTGAAGATCGGTAGTAAGATCGACAGATGCAGGGAAGATACCCTTACCTTCCTTACCTTCGCTTTCGCCATAAAGCTGTTTCCACCATTCAGCAAGGAAGTGAAGTTTAGGATTGTAGTTGACAAGGATTTCAATCTTTTTGCCTTCAGCATAGAGGGCATTACGCACTTTGGCGTATGTCTCTGCGATATTTTCTTCACCCGGATTTTTTGTTGTCTTCTCCATTTCGACAGCTCCTTGCAAAAGAGCATTGATGTCGTGTCCTGCCACAGCGATAGGGAGCAAGCCTACAGGAGAAAGCACAGAGAATCGACCGCCAACGTTGTCGGCAATTACGTATGTCGTATAACCTTCTTCATTTGCCAATTGACGAAGAGCACCACGTTTTTCGTCGGTAATTGCAACAATAAGATTTTTGGCTGCATCTTTACCTGCTTGACGTTCAAGTTGCTCTTTAAGCAAACGGAAAGCGATAGCCGGCTCTGTTGTTGTGCCGGATTTTGATATAACAATGATACCGAAACGCTTATCAGCAAGGAATGTTTGCAACTCGTACATATAGTCTTCGCCAATGTTTTGACCGGCAAATAAGACTTTCGGACATCCCGGCGTCGCAGTATAAGCATCAAAGGCATTCGAGAGTGCTTCGATCACAGCTTTGGCACCCAAATAAGAACCACCGATACCGATACACACAACATATTCGCACTCCTTGCGCAAACGTTGAGCTGTCGCATTGATGTCGGCAACAAGTTCTTGAGTAGTTTCAGAAGCAAGATTTACCCATCCATGGAAATCCGACCCTGCTCCTTTTGTCTCATTAAGATTTGCGATACCTTCGCTTGCAGCGACATTAAATTCCGACACTCTTTCTGCTGACACAAATGAAAGAGCGTCTTTAATATTAATTTCTATTGATTTCATATAACTGAATTACCTGCTATTATATTCTTTTACTCAATCTTTTTATGCTATTTTTCTCGCATGAAGATAGCGATCGGTGTGCCCTTAAAGTCCCAACGCTCACGTATTTTGTTTTCAAGAAATCTGCGATAAGGCTCTTTAACCCATTGAGGCAGATTGCAGAAACAAATAAATGTCGGGATTACAGATTCCTTAAGCATTGTGACATATTTTATCTTCACAAATTTACCCTTATTTGATGGTGGGGGAGTCTGCGCAATCACCTCAAGCATATATGAATTGAGTTGCGATGTCGGAATAATCGTTGTGCGATGCTTGTAAACATCGACAGCTGTTTCCAGCACCTTATAGATACGCTGCTTTGTCAGCGCAGATCCGAAGATAATCGGGAAATCGGTGAATGGTGCGAAACGGTCGCGGATAGCGGCTTCCATTCGCTTTTGTGCATCGAGGCTCTTGTCTTCGGCGATGTCCCACTTGTTGACACACACTACGAGACCTTTGCGGTTTTTCTGAATAAGCTGGAAGATATTGGCATCTTGCGATTCGATGCCGCGAGTTGCATCGATCATTAGGATACAGACGTCGCAATTTTCGATGGCACGAATCGAACGAATCACAGAATAGTATTCGATATCCTCATTGACTTTTTGCTTTTTTCTGATACCCGCTGTATCGACAAGATAAAAATCAAAGCCGAATTTATTGTATCTGTGATAAATCGAATCGCGAGTTGTGCCGGCAATATCAGTCACGATATGACGTTCCTCACCGATAAAAGCATTTATCAACGACGACTTTCCTGCATTAGGACGACCGACAATTGCAAAGCGAGGCACTGATGTCTCAGTCACTTCTTCTTCCTCTTTTTCCGGCATGATTTTCAGCACTTCGTCAAGGAGATCGCCTGTACCCGAACCGTTTGCTGCTGAAATATCAAACGGATCGCCAAGTCCCAAGCTATAAAATTCCGAAATATTGAAACGGCTATCGCCAATATCTGTTTTATTGGCAACAAGGATTATAGGCTTTTTCGAGCGACGTAAGATAGAAGCGACATGGTCATCAAGGTCGGTCACACCATTTGACGCATCGACCACAAACATTATCAAATCAGCCTCTTCAATTGCAATATTTACCTGCTTATTGATTTCTTCTTCAAATATATCTTCTGAATTGACAACCCAACCGCCGGTATCGACGATTGAAAACTCATTGCCACACCATTCTACTTTACCATATTGACGGTCACGAGTTGTTCCGGCAGTAGGATCGACAATCGCTTGTCGAGTCTGCGTCAAGCGATTGAATAATGTAGATTTACCCACATTAGGGCGTCCGACTATAGCTATTAATCTACTCATATTTCTTTTGTTTTATTATCTGATTGGGGTATTATTCGATATATCCGAAGGCTCTGAGTTTATTTTCTCGGTTGCGCCAATCGGTTTCTACTTTTACAAATATTTCAAGGAAAACACGTTTACCAAAGAAACGTTCTATTTCTTTTCGTGCCTCTATGCCAATGGATTTCAATTTCTGACCTTTGCGACCGATAATTATACCCTTTTGTGTATCTCGCTCGACATAAATCACCGACATGATATGTATCGACTCTTCTTTCTCGTCAAATTTTTCGACCAAGACTTCTGCACTGTATGGAATTTCCTTATCGTAATTGAGAAGAATTTTTTCACGAATGATTTCTGTGACAAAGAATCTCGCAGGTTTATCAGTCAAAGCATCCTTACCAAAGAAAGGTGGCGACAAAGGCAACAGTTCCAAAATTCTCGCTTTAAGATTGTCTATATTGAAATGCTCTTTTGCCGATGTCGGGAACACTTCTGCATTTGGTAAAATCTCTTTCCAACGGTCGATAATTTTTAATAAATCGGCATTACCCGTAAGTAGGTCGATTTTATTAATAATCAAGATTACAGGCACTTTCTCTTTAGCGACTCGCGAAAGGAATTCTGCATTCTTCGTTGGATCTTCGACAACATCAGTGACATAAAGCAACACATCAGCATCAGTCAAAGCACCTTGCGAGAAATCGAGCATTGATTCTTGCAATTTGTATTTCGGCTTAAGCACTCCCGGCGTATCAGAATAGACGATTTGATAGTCAGCCGTATTAACGATGCCCATGATACGATGTCTTGTAGTCTGAGCTTTTGAGGTAATAATCGAAATTCTTTCGCCGACAAGGTCATTCATCAGAGTCGATTTTCCGACGTTTGGATTTCCGACAATGTTGACAAAACCGGCTTTATGCGAATCGCCGACAACATCTTGATGCGAATTAATCACTTCATTCAAATCTGAAGATGCCGATAAGTTTTGTTCAGAAACACCCGAAATGTCGGTAATATCATCTATTGTTTTCATATTTTGTTTTTCTGATTATAATACTTGTAAGAATGTATTTTTAGCACAAAAGGGGTAGCGTAGGCATTATGCCTTCGTTGCCCCTTTGTGTGTATTTTGTCGGAATATTAAATTGCCCACACGAGATACATGGCACCCCAAGTGAAACCTGCGCCGAATGCTGTAAGCATAATCTTGTCGCCCTTCTTGAGCTTGTCCTTGTATTGGTCAAGACACAAAGGGATAGATGCTGCGCTTGTATTGCCATGGTTCTGGATATTGACGAGCACTTTCTCTTCGTCAATTTTTGTGCGCGATGCGACAGCCTCGATTATACGAAGGTTGGCTTGATGAGGTACGAGCCAATCGATGTCTTCGATTGTGAGGTCGTTGCGTTTCATTACCGAAAGAGTTGACGAGAGCATATTGCTTACTGCGTGACGATAGACAGCACGACCCTCTTGGTAGATATAATGCTGACGAGCGTCAATTGTCTCATGCGATGCCGGACAAGCCGAGCCACCTGCCTTATAGACAAGATTTGGCAAGCCTGAACCATCAACATGAAACTCGCCGTCCATGATGCCGACATTCTCCTCTGTTGGCTCGATGAGCACTGCTGTGGCAGCGTCGCCGAAGAGTGGACATGTCGCACGGTCGGTATAGTCGGTCATGCTCGACATTTTTTCTGCACAAACAACGAGCACCTTCTTGTACAATCCTGACATGACATAGGCGCGTGCTGCTTGTGCAGCGACGATGAAGCCTGCGCATGCTGCTTGGACGTCGTAGCCATAGGCATTCTTGAGTCCACACTCATAGATCATCACAGAGGCAGTCGATGGGAAACGATAGTCCGGGTTAGATGTTGCACAAATCAGCATTTCGATTTCTGATGCATCGATACCGTTTTCGGCAAGCAACTTGTTGATTGCTTGGATACCCATGTAGCTTGAGCCCTTGCTTGGATCTTTTAGGATGTGACGCTCCTTGATGCCGACGCGAGTTGTAATCCACTCGTCGTTGGTATCGACCATCTTTGAGAGCATATCGTTGTCGAGGATGTCCTCAGGCACGTATGAAGCTATTCCACTTATTTTTGCGTTAAGCATAGTTGTATTAAAAAATTAAAGTGAAAGGTTCGTCTCTATAAGCATCGGATGAGCCTAAGAGCCGTACCTCCTCACTTTGCGAAACTGAATGCCTTCTCTGCTATTCAATTATGAAAGCATAGGGAGGCGGCATTAACTCTGTGTACGCTTTTTTAGACAGCAGCTTTTTCAATTGCTACTTTGCCACGATAGTAGCCACATTCACCACATACTTTGTGATAGATATGCCATGCACCACAGTTAGGGCAGATAGCCAATGTAGGAGCTACTGCTACGTCGTGAGTTCTACGTTTCGCGGTACGTGTCTTCGATTGTTTTCGTTTAGGATGTGCCATTTCTTTTTATTGTTTTTTGTTGTTTATTTTCTATTATAATATCTATTCACTTAAAATTCTTCTTCGTCGTCTTCATCATCGGATTCTGCAAGGTGGCTATGAAATTTTTCAGCCATTTCCGCATTGCATTCACCCTCTTGATGAATATGGCGTATTGGGATTGTCAACAGAATTGTGTCGTGGATTATCTGCGACACATCGAATGATGTCTGCTCTTCCGGGATAATCAACACCTCATCAGAAGAGTCGTCATATTCGTATCCGTATTTCACAACTATATCATAGTCAGCCTCCACAATGTGAGTCATCGGCTCAAGACAGCGATCGCAAGGTATCTGGATTTCGCCGTCAATTTGGAAGCTGCAATTGTATGCATTATTCTTGTGCGATATTTCCAAATGGACATCGACATCACCGGCAATGACATCGATACTTTCCATGTGCTTAAAGAATTCTGTATCACACACAAAATCTTGCTCGAACTTTCCTTCCGGAAGAGCGGCAAGCTGCACCTTATATTGTGAAAATCTATCCAATTCCCAAATATATTTTAAAAAAGTGCCACAAAGTTAGTTAGTTTTCAATTAATAACCAACATCTTGGGGCACTTTTTTATGTTTTTGACTTAAAAATAGGTCCCTTTAGGGATTTTTAAGCTCTATTTGGTGTTATTTTACGACTACTTTGTAAGATTTGCCGTTGTAACGAACGATATAGAGACCGGCTGCAAGATTGCCGTTTTCAGCTTTCACACCCGCAAGGCTATAAACCTCTGCACCTTCCGGAGCGACTACAGCACCCTTAACGCCAAAGATCGGTGTATTGTCAGCCTCGATATTTTCGACAGATACCAAATCATTAGGCACAAAAGTAACTGTATTTGAGATTTCAGTCGAAGGAACTTCTTTCAATACTCTGACATACGCATTCATTTGTGTTCCCAACATTGAGTTAGAAAGACCTTTTACTTCATAGCTTGTAACATCACCGATATTTAGTTCGTTACAGCTATTGATGTAATATTTCTTACCTGATGAATTTTCTCTCCAGATAGTCAAAGCATAACCTATCGCACCCTCAACAGCATCCCATGTCAAAAGGAAACCGGTTTTTCTTCCGTATTCATCTTTAACCAATTCTGCGTCGTGAAGCACTGTTGCATCGTTTGGTGTAGCTGAAATCATATTATAGTCGAAAGAGCCGACACCTGTTGTTGAATCGTATGCGATATTTGTCACAAACTTATCATTTTCAGCTGATGCGATGTATGATTCAAACGAGATTTCTCCTTCTGGATAAATATAGTTCAAACCAGAATTTTTGTTTGGCCATGATGCCATATTGCTTGTTGCACCATAATTTCTAAGGAATGGATTACCTGAGCCATCCGAAGCAAGAATATAGACACCAGGTTTGTTTTTATCTGAATTAACAGAGTTTGAAATCCATTTATTAGCTGAATAGTTAATATGCCAAACCAATACACCATCATTTGGAAGGTATCGGTCCCAACCTTCTTGTCTGCGTGATTCGATTACAAAATATTCATTTTGCAAAGTAGTTGAACCACGAGTGATATTAACACGATATGCTTTATTTGATTGATCGATTGTTGGGATTTCATAACTTGTCATATCTTCCAACTCATCATATTCCAACCAATGGCACACCCATCTTTCGTAAGCAGAGAACAATGGAGGACAGTTTGAGTCGCCACTATAAGAACCTTGGTCCATGATTGACCATTCGTTTGGAGTGATACACTGCTTGTTATAGTTCGGGTCATAAAGGTCAGGCAAACCAAGAACGTGACCAAACTCGTGGCAGAATGTTCCGATACCGGCAAGTTCACCATCCGGATAATAGTAGTGAGAGCTACCCTTTAACTCTTGAGAAGTTGCATACGGATTTACGTACACTCCATCAAGAAGTTTCTTTGAACCGACCATACCTTGAAGGATTGATTGGTGAGGCCATACAGTTGTCTCATCTCCTGTATCAGCTTGTCCGTAACCTGCATATATGAAATATACAGTATCTACTGTTCCGTCGCCATCAAAGTCATATTTTGAGAAATCCACTTCATCATCTACAGCGTCAAGAGCATAGACCAACGCTTCTCCGAAAGTAGCATATTTGCCATTACCGACATAGTAAGCACTTGTCTCTGGAAGCTCAACCACACCAGCAACGTCGAATGTAGGTGCAAACTGACCATTGGAAGCCGCCATATAATAGTCGCGAGCCGAACCGACAGCATGGTGTTCGTTATAACCTTCTTTATTCAACCAGTCTGTGAAAGCCGCTTTAGGGTCAGCCATTGTGAATTTAGTGTCGGCATATTCCATAAGAATCACCAAAGAATGAACTTCAGTAGTTTTTGTAGGGAATGTGGTACGACCTTCCTTTGTCAAAGCCGGCATACGTTGAGGAGCTTCTTGCGCGCCTGCAATTCTTGACGGAGCAAGATTAGCTTCATAACGTAGCAATTCGATAGATTCTGCAGTAGCTTTAAGTTCTACACCATTGCGCATCATAGGCACCATTTGACCTTTTACATTGCGCTCCATGATTGTAGTGCCTTCTGCATTTGTGATATAGCTGAAAAACTCATCACCATTTAGGCGATATTCAACTGTTGTTCCATCCGGGTTTGTGTGCATAAGCACTCCCGGATAAGCCGGTGCACCCATCATTGTTGCCGGAAGAGCTAATGCTGCAACCGAAAGTAAGTGTTTTAATTTCATATTCGATATTTTAATTATTTTCTTAATTACCAAGGTTGTTTTTTGTACCTCCGAGGAGAATCGAACTCCTATCTAAAGTTTAGGAAACTTCTATTCTATCCGTTGAACTACAGAGGCATTTTTCAAATGTGAAATATATTGTCTATGACATAGTTATGACCACGCATAATATTTCAAGTTGCAAAATTATCTCAAAATATCAGAACACACAAGCATTGATGTTGTTTTTTATGCAAAAAAAAGTTAATGATTTACTCTTTTTGTTATATGTCAAAAAAATACATTTGTATTTATACTTGCCGAGAAATATTACACCTTTCTTTATTCCTGTGTTTTTTCTTCGCTCTCGCCTACCGTTTGTTCGCTTTCTTCGACAATTTCTACTTCTGAATTAGCCGATTCTTCCGGCTCACTTTGTTCCTCTTCTGCAGATTGCAATTGCTCTTCAGGCGCCACAGTTTCCGATGATTCTTCCGGCTCATTTTGCTCTTCTTCAGCAGATTGCAATTGCTCTTCAGACGCTGCATTTTCCGATGACTCTTCTTGCGAGACAGTCGCCTCTTGATTTTCTTGATCACGAGGTCCACCCGGCATGACAGCGTCTTCGCCAACAACACTTTCTTCCGTCTTTATAACATTTTGGTTGTCGCGATATTGGAAGTATTCTTCAAATGATCGACCTTCCTTGAGCAATAGTTCGAAGTTGGCAACGCTGATAAGGATTGGTCTTACCTGTTGAGGCAGCACAAGTCGGTCACTTTGCTCCATAATGGTGCGATATTCTTCAAGCTCGCCGAGATTAGCAAATCCTTTAATCAAAATCATACCAATTCTTCCAAAGTTCATCTGCTCGATGTCAAAATCTTTGACAGTGAATGAGAAGAAGTTATGACGTGCGACATCATATAGGAGTTGGTTCTCGCTGACCGAATCAAGAGGGAATGCCAATACGAGCATGTGAGGCTTGTTAGGGTCGAGGTCAAAATTTGCCGGCTGTCCATTGGCATCACGAGCCAAAGTGTCGCTACTCAGGCGTATATCCCATAGCATACCACGTTGGTTTGTCTCTCCCGACTGAATATTTCTACCCTCCTTCAATCCTTTCAGTATGTCGCTTGCCATTGGAGTCATGTCTGTATCAGGCCATTTTTCGAGCAATGTGGTCAGACGCTCTTTGAATTTTTCATTGTCTTTTTCGGTGACATACGACAATGCATCTATAAAGACAAATTTAGGCAAAATCTTTGACAGCGGATAGTCGCTTTCCATTTCTGCCGTAAGGGCATGAACTTTTTCATTTTCGTTATTGAGATACGCATCGTATGCTTCCTTATACTTTTCTTCTTGAATTTGATTCATCTTTCGAAGATTTTCGAAATAGTTAGGATCCTTCATTGCGATGCCATAGTTTGAATCTGCAAAATCATTCAGGATGAGTTGTCGATACTTCTCGGCTTCTGCATCATTTCCTTCTCTGACAGCCATCAGATACATATTATAATATACATCGAGTCGATAGATATTGTCAGGGAAACGAGATTGCAATTCGTTGAATTCAGTTCGCGAAGCAGGATAATCCTCAAGTTTATCCTTAAGGATTACACCCATATTATAAAGCCCCTCTTGAACTATATCGTTACATACTTTTTTCTCTTCTTCGGTCTTAGGGATCTGCTTCAAGTAATACTCCACGAAATGCGGATCGTTTTCTTTTTCCAATTTTTCTTTGTCGGCTTCAGATATAGAGTCGTTTTGAGCGATTTCCTGACCTTCTTCAGCCTCTTCGGAATCAGAGAAGTCATCAAAAGAGAATGTGTTTTTATCACGACGACGCCAATCGTCTTCCAATTTTCGAGCACCCCAAACGCGTTGGAATTCAGTTTTACCGGCTGAGACTGTCGTCGGATTATAGAAATACCATGATTTGTCGGTGTTTAGTTGGTATTGCGTTGGAGCGTTTTTATCTTTTACATTAGATCCTTGAGCTGCAGAATTGGCAAGATGCTCTTCGCGTTTTGCGGCTTCCTCTGCTTCTTTTTCTTTTTTGATAAGTTCATCGACAATTTTCTGACATACGGCAGTCTGCTCTTCGAGTGTCATTTCCGAGAGAGTGAGCAGAGAGTCTTGAAGATGAACATTTCCGGCGTATGTCGCAAGTTCGTCGAGGACATCCGAACGGCGTTTGAGCATCTTATAATCAGGATAATTATCCGGCAACAAAGGCACGGCTTCGCTATAACAAGGCTGAGCCTTGACATAATCTCCGTCATTGAAGAGTATGCCTCCCAAAGCCAATTGAGCCAATGCTTTATCAATTCCGTTGCGTGTAGATTTTTCGATTGCAAGGCGATAGTTTTTTTCTGCCTCCACAGAGTCTTTGTGCGACAAGTACAAATTGCCTATCGCGTAATATATTTGGTCGAGAAACTCGTTGTTACGCTCATATCTGGTCATTGACTTCAATGAGTTTACTTCTTTTTGTATATTCTCGCCTGTATATACTTCGCTCTGCTTAATTCGCGCATTGAATTTTGTGCGATAAAGTGTGCTCGAACCGCTTCCTGCCTCACGAAATGCTTCGTAAGCAAGTGCATTATTGCCCTGACGTGCATAGACTTGCCCCAAAAGGAAATTGATACGATTTTTCTGAGCGCCTTTTGCGCTTTGCGCAGCATTACAGAGATACGGCAAAGCTTCTTCAAAACGGCCCGACCTCACTAAATAGTCTGCCTGCACTTGGTCATACATCGATTGCAATTCCTTATTGGTCAGCTGTTTCGGCTTGATATGCACTAAAATATTTTCTGCCTCATAGTTCCAATCCAAAGCACAATAGCTGCGCGCTTGCCAAAGCAATGCCTCAGTCACCACATCGGGCAACCATTTGAAATGCTTTGAGATATAGAAAAAGGTCGATGCAGCGCCCGTAAAATCACCATTAAGAAATTGCGCTTTGCCCATCATCAGCCACGCGTTATGAAGGAACGGGTTAAACTCATCACGCTTGCGAAATTCCTTATCCTTTGCGCTATTGCCTTTTTTCTTTGGTTTCTTTTTAATTGAATGAAGCTGTATGGCTTTCTGCATTTTTTCGATTGTGCGCTTGAAGTCACCCTTAGGCTGTGGCAATTTCGTATTGCCTTTTGCTTCTGCAGGGTGCATGAGCACCAAACGAGTGTAGTCGTCCTCATATTCCGACTCCATGCTTTTCAGCTGCTCCTTATAGTGTTCCGAGCCGTTATAATACACATTATATCGCGTAGTGAATGCCTGCCAATTACGAGAGCCGGCAGTGTTTTTCTTGGTGCTGCACGACGACAAAACCGTAATCAGGCAGACCAAAACGACGACAGGATATGATAAACGTTTATTCTTCACTATTGAATTTAACGTAAATAGTCTGAAAATATTGCAACCGACACATTTAATGACTAATGTCGGAGATGAGAAACAACGCGCGACAAAGCAAAGATTACGACAAGCAAAATAACTATCGTGGCAGATGCCGGCACTGACAACCAATAGGACGCAAACAATCCTCCGACACACCCAATCAAAGAAACGACAATCGACACTAATATCATTGATCGATAGCGTCGTGTAAGCGTTTCGGCTGTCATTTGGGGAAGCGAAAGCAATGACATCAGCAGCATGATACCTATCATGCGGATAGTCAGAACAATGGCAATAGCCACAAACACTATCATCGCATAGTCGATAAATCGAACCGGCAGGCGACGAGTGCGGGCAAAATCGGCATCAAACGAACATGCTATTATCAAGGGCATAAAAAGAATGTAGAAGGCTATCAATACCCCCGCAAAGACGGCAAACAAAACCAAGTCGGAACGGGTTATCGTCAACACATTACCAAATAGGAATGAGTTCAACTCCGGAACATAACCTTCTGTCATGAAGATGAACAAAATACCGACAGCCATACCCAACGCCCAAATCACAGCGATAGCAGAGTCTTTTCTAACGGCACGTTTAGCCGACAGCCATTCCACGCCCAACGAACTCGCAATAGCAAATATTGTTGCCGATAAGATTGGACTGACACCCAAATAGTAGCCCAACCCCAAGCCTCCAAAACAAGCATGAGTGATTCCTCCGGAGATGAATGTCATGCGACGAGTTGTTATATATGTACCAATCAATGCCGATGCAATGGAGATAATCACTACTCCGAGCAAAGCATTTTGAAAAAACGGATATTGCAGTATTTCCAACATTCGACTTCTTTATAATTGTTTTTCGTCACGCTGTTCGCCGACAATCATTATTAACTCTTCTCTTATTTCTTCGGGCAGAATGATGCCACGGAGTTGTATCGAACGAGACCACCCTGCGACATCGTCAGGTCGTAGTGTCAATAATATATCACGAAACATCTCCACCTCCTCTGCTGTGTATGATTCCGATGCTCTGCCTTTGAAAGCATCAAGCTCTTCGTCATCATAATATTCAAATTCGTCGGTCAATGGCGTCAACAAATCTTTTTCGCAGACGTCATGCAGACCGCAACAAGCAGCATCGTCGGCATCATCTTCCTCTTTGCTTTCCGAGGCATGATCGCCATAGATGCGCAATCGTTTACTAAAAAATCGGTCAAGAATCCATGTGCAAAAACCGATAAAAATCGTAAATAACAATATCACTAATGCCGCTTTCATACTTCTTCGCTTATTATTCCCATTTTTTTCATTTCTATCCAAAACTTCGGAAATGATTTGTTGACAACGCCGACATCGGCAATGCACAGACCCGGAAAGATTGTCGCAGCCGGAGCGAAAGCCATAGCCATACGATGATCCGAATATGTACTGATTATCGGTGACGACTCTGATGTGCAACGTTCTCCTTTCCAACCGATTGAGTCGAAGTCGCTATGCAACACATAACCCAAACGTCGCATCTCTTCGGTCAATGCAGCTATGCGGTCGCTCTCTTTGACACGTAGATTATGTATTCCACAAAAATGGAAATGACGCCCTTTGAGACAAGCTGTCACAACCATTGTCGGCACTATATCGGGTGTTGTCGAAAGATTTAAGCAAAGCACCTCGTCGCTCATTTCGTTTCTTTTTCCGGACGATATTACAACACAATCATCATTGAAGGAAGTCTGCACACCGAAATGATTAAACAAATGAGCCAATGCCGAATCGCCTTGCACCGAATGCTGTGGCGAAAAGAGACCTGTCAGCTTAATGTTTTGCATATCAGTCAGAGCCACCAGCTCATAAAAGTATGAAGCCGACGACCAATCAGCTTCCACCATAAAAACGTCAGGTGCCGAATATGATTGCTCCGGAATTGCGATTAGATTTTCATCCGATTTTACTTCTATGCCATAATGTCGCATTATTTCGCAAGTCATATCGATATATGAGCGAGAGACCACCTCTCCGAGCAATTGGATGTTTAACCCACCATTAAGCGTCGGACCAATCATCATCAATGCCGAAATAAATTGCGAACTTATATCGCCACGAATACTGATATTTCCACCCCTCAGTCGTTTACCCTCAATGCTCAATGGAGGGAAGCCATCCTCGCCAAGATATGCAATATCAGCATCTAACTGCATCAACGAATCCACCAATGGTTTTATCGGACGGCACAACATACGCTGAGTTCCGGTAAGCGTAAGCGAGACTCCCGGCATGGCAGCAAAATATGCTGTCAAAAAACGCATTGCAGTCCCTGCTGCTCCTATGTCGATACGCGCACAGTCACACTGCTTCAGAGCATCGGTGATAGCAATCGTATCGTCGCAATGCGCAATACCCTCAATGCGTGCCGGTCGGCAAGATAACGCATTGATTATGAGCACCCTGTTTGTTACGCTTTTCGACCCGGGCAGCTCTATCGCTCTTATTTCTTGCTGAGGACTATATGACAGTCTAAAATCCATAAATCATTTGCAATGCAATTTACAGAAACACTATTAATTCTCAATATTATAGTACAAAAGTAGAGAAAAAGGTTCATTCTCACAATAATAATATCTAAAAACATCTGTCATGATATATTTTATCGGTCGGAATAAATAGTTGGCAGACATGAAGTTTTTTTTCATTTCATTGTATCGGATGACTCAAAAATTTTCATTACTTTTGTGAAAATTTTAAAACTAAATAAAAATGGCAGTAACATTGAACCATACAGACTTCAATTTTGAAGGACAAAAGAGTGTGTATCATGGCAAAGTAAGAGAAGTTTACGACATCGACAACAAATATTTGGTTATGGTTGTTTCGGATCGTATTTCAGCCTTTGACGTAATCCTTCCAAAAGGTATTCCTTACAAAGGTCAGGTTCTCAATCAAATTGCGGCAAAATTTCTTGATGCCACAGCCGACATCGTTCCTAATTGGAAAATCGCTGTTCCGGACCCTATGGTCACTGTAGGCCTTAAATGTGAGCCGTTTAAAGTGGAAATGATTGTGCGTGGTTACTTGGCAGGAAGCGCTTACCGCGAATACCAATCAGGCGTTCGTGAAATCTGCGGTGTAAAGCTCCCTGAAGGAATGCGTGAGAACGAGAAGTTCCCTACTCCGATTATCACTCCGACAACAAAGGCAGACGAAGGTCACGACGAAAACATCTCGAAAGAAGAAATCATCGCTCAAGGTCTTGTCTCTAAAGAAGACTACGAAAAGATGGAACAATACGCATTGGCAGTGTTCCAACGCGGCACAGAAATGGCAGCAAAACAAGGTCTTATCCTTGTCGATACAAAATACGAATTTGGCAAGCACAATGGCGAAGTAATCCTCATCGACGAAATTCACACTCCTGACTCTTCACGCTATTTCTACGCAGAAGGCTACGAAGAACGTCTCGAAAAGGGCGAACCACAACGCCAATTGTCAAAAGAATTTGTGCGTCAATGGCTTATCTCCAACGGATTTATGGGCAAAGAAGGCGAACAACTTCCGGAAATGACCGATGAATACTGCAATGAAGTGTCAGAACGCTACATCGAACTTTACGAACGCATCACAGGCGAAAAATTCGTCAAAGCCGAAGAAGCCGACCTTCACCAACGCATCGCTAAAAACGTGGCAGAATGCCTCGCAAAACTCTGATAATCAACACTACATCAAAGCATGAACGGTGCTGAAAAAATAAATCCTTATAACGAAAAAGAATCGAAGACCGAGCAGGTGGAGGAAATGTTTGACTCCATCGCTCCGGCCTACGATTTTATGAACACAGCGATGACCTTCGGACTTCATCGCTATTGGCGCAATTGTGCCATTAAAATGCTCAAGTCACTGCCCCATGACGCCATTCTCGATGTCGCAACCGGCACCGGTGATGTCGCTTTCTGTCTTTATGACAGATTTCGTCCGAAATCAATCGTCGGCATCGACCTCAGCAATGGCATGCTCAACATCGCTCGTAAAAAACTCGCTTCTATGAGCCATGAGGCACAAAAATCAATCTGCTTCAAACAAGAAAATTGTCTCGACTTGTCATTCGACGACAAAAAATTCGATCTTATCACTGTGGCATACGGAGTGCGCAATTTCGAACGCCTTGCTCAAGGATATGCCGAAATGTTTCGTGTTCTCAAACCCGGTGGAACGCTTTGCGTAATCGAACTTTCGGTGCCTAAAAATCCTCTCATCAAATGGGCATACAATATCTACTCACGCCACCTAATCCCAACCATCGGACGTATGGTTTCGGGCGATAGTCGTGCGTATAGCTATCTCCCTGAAAGCATTGCCGCTTGCCCTCAACGCGAGGACATGACAACACTGATGAGCCAAGCCGGATTTACCGATTGTCGCTATCGCAGCCTCACTTTCGGCACACTCACAATCTACCTCGCCACTCGCCCGTAGTCATAATCCATGGCGTCGGCTCATGTTGAACTTTGCAACGACCTCTTTTGTATATGGGGTTGGTCATAATCATGTATCATGACCGGCTTCACCAATTCAGATAAAATCCCCAATTCCGCCGCGTCATCTGAGTCGAAGGCGTGTGCCTTGACTGTCAGAGCTGTCAGGATTCAAATCTTTCAAGCATTGAAGTTTCATTCCCATTCGCTGGGCTATGGAGTGAATGGACTCTCCTTCTCCTATCACGATACTATGATAGTCGGCAGGAGCTTTATCGTGTTTTTCTTGAAGATACACCTCTTGCCACGCTCGTATCTCATGGTCGGCATCGACATCGTTAAATCGCAACAGGTCTTTTGTCTTCATTCCAAATTCTTTTGCGATGTCGGAATAAGTGTCGCCGGGACTTGCTATGACATAGTGTAACGAGCGATACTTGCATATCGGATGCGAATTGCGAAGGTGCTCGAAAATAAATAAAGCATCCTCAGAGACATTTCGCCCCTGAGGTGTATCGTAGTTGTACAGACTATAGCGTTCAATGATCGAAATCAGACGATTGGCATAGTTGGGATCGGTCGCATAGCCACATTGTTTTAGTCCATGCGCCCAACCTTTATAGTCATCGACCGGCAAAAGAAACAGCGACTCATAGCGTTTACGCAAAAGAAATCGCGAATGGTCGGCAAAGGATTCGTGTGCTGACTCATAGACTCTGAAGCACTCGTTTGGTGCATCATCATCGCGCAGCATCGTCTCTCCCTGCCAGTCTTTATGACACTTTATGCCGAAATGATTGTTGCCTTCTGTCGCAAGTCTGCTGCTTCCGGCTCCACTTTCAAGCAGCCCTTGGGCAAGCGTTATCGATGCCGGGATGCCATGTTGCTCTTGCTCGGAGATAGCGACATCTTTCCAGCGATCGATATAGTCGGTGTAGCGCTGATTGGCATTCTGAGCGCCGACATTGACCGATAGACCGACGATGACCAAAAGATACAGAAGACCTCTTTTGAGCATACCTTAAACTATTGTTTATCAGGCATTTTCATTCCAGGGCGAAATCCGAAGTTGATGTCATCACTACGAGTTTCAGGAAGTTTCAATGCCGATGGAGCCCAATATGGGTCGCAGTATTGATAGGTGTAGGTAATGCGATCTCCATGTTCGTACCATTCGAGATAAAGCTCCGAATAGTTGTAACTAAACCAATATAGCATTTCAGCATAAGAGCCATCGGAATAGTGGATATTGAGCCAATTGTCATAGTCGTAAGTGCTATAGTACTCAAAAGACATTTCGTAGGTATGTGGTCCATCTTGGAAATAGTACATACCCCAACCATCGCCGTAAAAGTCAAGCCAATTGACTTCATAGTCATAGACACGATAGCCATTGATATGACTTAGCTCCCACATACCTGTGAGATCACGATCGTAGCGTGAAGGATATGATTCATAACATGATGTGAATGTCAACATACTGATTAATACAACCATTGCAATGTGTATTCTTTGAGATAGCAGTTTGTTCATAATCGTTTTTCTATTTAGTGTTAATTCTTAAATTACAACGTGTTAATAATGTTATTGACAAGCAAATAAGCAAAAAGTTACATCCGGGAATTAATATTTCTTTAAAATTCATTAATTTTGCGCCCACAAACATTTGAACAAGATGCTAAAAAACATATTGAATAGTATAAAACGTTGGCTTCAATCTTTGACTTTTCGCACCGGAGTCATCGTATTGCTTATCGCAGTAGCCTGCTACATAATCTCCTTCGCACAGATGCTATTACCCATTTCGATAACTGCCAAAGGAGTGATTTGGTTTATCTTCTTCGGATTGGCCAAGACAGCGCAATATTCCGGACTTTTGATTGTAGGGGTCGAAGGGTGGCGTCGCATCAAGGCGAAGATCTATCGCCGCACAAAAGAGTAGCCCCGTCGGTGGCTCTCTTTCATAAAATATCTGCCTTTGCTTACATGATTATCAAAAAAATGACCGATATTTTATTGCAATTTGGGTATATCGGTCATTTTCAGTCTGTAATTTGACCTATATGCTCTTGCAACTGGCTTTGGATTTCGATTATTCCCTAAATCTATCTTGTAGGACTTGCATCTTCTCTATAATTTGATTGAAAGTAGGCTTATTCGAGCCATAAATCATATTTACCAACATTTCTGCATAATCCTTCTCCCATACGGATATAATATCTTCACGAGGAACAAGAACTATTCTTTTGCGAACATCAGGTGTGTAGTCTATTTCTTTAACCGATGTGAATATCTCTCTATGGTGTCTGATTGTTTCCCACAACTCATCATCCTTTACAGCAGCTATTGCAAAATCCTTGTCCATCATCTGATAGAGATCATACAAATGACGAGATTTCCTGTTGGCATTTATACCATGACCTTCTACGGAGAACAACTCGTGCAACAAGAATACCTTTTCCAAGAATGTTTTCTCTGCAACTGCTGTTGCAATCTCAGAATCGACAACGTTAGTTTTAATAGTCGGAAAATTTTCTTCAACAAGACTACTTACCTTATTTATTGCGTATGGTTCAGACAGGGAGCGAGCCCCAATTTCCAACATAACTACAGGCTTCAAATAGTCCAATTCTCCTTGAATGACACTCTTGTATGTTATCCATATCTTTCGTGGTTCAGGATATGTATTATCGTCTTCACCGTCTTGCTCGGCTTCAATCGTACATAATGCGTATAATCCATATCGCTTAATGGCATCGGACAAAGCGTTATAAAACTCTTCGCGAACAAACACGGATGATTCTTTGCGAAGTTTCTTAATCTGTTTCTTGGTGAGGTCTCCCTCTAATCCGAATTTTGAACGGTCAATCGCAAGATCTATATCTTCTGAAAATCTGCTGATGTGCTTTCCGACTTTACTCAACGAAGTACCGCCCTTGAATATCAGTTTATCAGCAAAAGGCAGAGTGAAAACCAACTGCAATATGGTTGTAACCCACAAGTCTTTTTCAATGGCTTGTGCCGGTAATCCAATGCGTCCTTCTGCTGCTTGTAGGACTTGCCTTTGTTCCTCTATCGTAAGTGAAAAGTAGTTATTCATACGCTTGTTTAATTATGTTTCTAATCCATACAGGCATTAACTTAAAGTCTGCCATAACCGACTCTTTTGGCTCGTTCTGCAATAGTTCTCCAATTCGTTTTATCTGCCAATCTTCGACATTCTCTTTTTTCAATGATTTAAGAGCAAAAGTGATAAGCATAGCCAATCGACTTTGAAATGCCAAATTTTTGGGTGCTGTGTTCTTGAATGTAATTCCTCTGCCATTGGATATTTCGACATGCCTATTTGAGCCATCAGTCAGATAGACATAGTTCATCGGTACTTGCGTTGAAAGTCCAAGTACATTCAGTGCATAAGCACCTGTAGGAACGATCCGGGCGTGATCTCGTTTCGCCATTGCTTCCGCTATTTGCTCAAACGATGGAAGCAAGATTCCCAAGCCCAATTTTTCCTCAACTTCGGGATAACAATATATACCTTGAGCAACCCTAATTATCAAACCTTCTTTGCAGAGCCTTGTAAGAGTTTGCCTTACGGCATCAGATGTTCCAAAATCAATAAAATCATCGGGAAAAAAGATGCTCCCTTTCTCCAATGACAAAATTTGTTGCTCTATTTTCGATGTTACACTATCCATATAGCTTATATTTTGTCACAAAAATACAGTAAATTTGTGACAACAGCAAATATTCCTACAAAAAAGCAACATACCAAAATGACTATAAATAGTTTTGAAACTTTCATTTATCCATCATCTTTCCCTCTATGTAAAGTTTAATCCCCAACCAAATTTCGTTACAATGTCCTCAAAATAATGTATCGCATATAATGAGATAACTGACATTCATACAAGTAGATCTTCGAGGACTTTTGATTGTAGGGGTCGAAGGGTGGCGTCGCATCAAGGCGAAGATCTATCGCCGCACAAAAGAGTAGCCCCGTCGGTGGCTCTTTGTCGCTTCTTTTAATTGCAACTACATCTACACAACAGGGCTACAAACATTTTGGCGTATAGCTCTATACCTCATCGACACTCTGCGCATCAATTTCGATAAGTCAGCAATTTGACTCCGTTCAATTGCGAAAATTTGCCTTCAACGCTGATTGTCAGGCACCTCGAAGGTTCTACATTAAGGAGTTTCATCCGAGGGCGAATGACCCCTAATCTTATCGGCACATCCAGATTTCCTTTCACATCAGCCTTAACAAGCGTTTGACCGGCGTGTGGAGCGACATTTCCGAAATTTGCAAAACGCCCGGATTTACTGATTTCCACAACGCAATCCACTGCTTCTCCGACAATACCGACAATCGCTTCCCTGAGCGATTTTCCCTCCGACAATTCCACCGACGACACCCATTTCGCTCGAAGCAATTCTGTCTCGTCCTCTTCATTGAGGACAAAAAGCGCATGCCCGCGCTCGGTGGTTTGCTCGTAGATGAGATGTCCGTCATTGCTTACAAGCCTGCCGGGAACGATTGTCGAAAGAAATGCCCGAAATTCCATTGCTATTTGCAACACCAAAGAGCGCATCCACAAATCCTTTCCGGGGATAAGCCATAGTTCATTGTTACTGCTGTTCCACCCCAGCGACTCACAACCGTCAACACCACTCAGCACCACCGACACTCTCGCATCATTAAGCCGCAACAATTCTTCGCCACACGACTTGGCATAGACTCCCGACGATGTTGCGACCACACATCTGACATCATCAACGACTGCCGGAGATATTATCCTGCAATTGCTATGCTTGCCGTCAGCCTTATGTGTCAACGCCATGATGCCTCGATTGGTAAAAAGATAAATAAACTGACGAGTGTATGCTCCTCCACCTACACATTGCGAACTAAGGGCAAAAATCTCACCACCGACTCCGGAAGTGCAGCACGCTTGCACCAACGGATTGCCTCGTTGCATTGTCACGACATCAAGCCCTCTGACAAGATGCAGAAAGTCGCCACGCCCGTAGATCATATCTGCCTGTCGCACAAAGCCCCCTGCCGTCGGTGCGCTCTCCTTATATTTCACGGTCTCGCTCCATTCCAGGCGCTCTGCCAATGCCGCAAAACTTTCATACTCGGAATGACGACCGACAAGACAGGATGCCAACATCGACGACAAATCGGATTCTGACGACGTCGGAAGATACGCCGACAGACAAAGCCCCGATGACGTCTGAACCTGCGACACATCCACCTCTCGACTCGCATCGACGACACTCTGCTCCTTGCTGACCCACACTTCTGTCGAAGCTATCACATCGTCCCAGCCTGCCAAGCCTAAGTCCTCGCGCTTTAGTGCTATTCTGTATGCTTTCAATCGCAGATTTACAGCCGTTGTCCCCACAAATCCCGACGCATCGCTTTTCAGAGGCAGCAACACACGCTCCAGACCTTGATAGCCGACGCCGACCGTTTGTGGCTCGCTGACATGCAGATAACGACCGTCCCATAGGCGATATGCCAACCTCACTGTCACCGGTTGCACCCACATTCCGGCATCATGAGCCGACGACTCCGCACGCTTCCATGCGTCCAACAATTTTGCACCGACTTGCTCTGCCACATCAGAAGGCGTTCCGTCGCGCATATCGGCTATCGGCTCTTTAAAATCCACTGCTTCAATGACTGAGACAAATTCTGTCGCATCGGCTGCCGACGCCTCAACGCGTGGCATCTCCGGCAGTTTTCCCAACGCCTTATAAGTGAGCAACAGATAATCCCAAAGCAGATAATACAACGATCCGTCGTCGAGAAGAAGCACCAAAAAAGCACCCGTCGAGCCGTAGCCTTTGACTCCCTGCCCGATGTCAGCCAAAATCTCATCGCAAGGATAAAAGTCATTTCTCGCATCCAATCCCCCGACCACACGCAAAACATTATCGGCAGAGAGGCTGAACAGCCACGTGACATCGCCCCGGACGTCGGTTGCCACTATCTTATCCTGCCCTTCAGCAATGAGCCGCGGTGACCCCGTCGTCTTCAATTGCCCGGCGACGCTTTCGCGAAGATTTTCACAATACGCCACATCACCCTCCGTCACAGGCACTATCCGACCATCGGCTCCACAAAAACGTTTCCCTCCCTGATTTGAGGCTAATTTCATTGATTCCACCAGCATAACGGTCATGATTTTAGGTGTGTCATACGATTCATTCTATCATCACGTTCTTCCACAAAAGCCTTGAACGAAGCCAATAGGTCAAGAAGAGAAACAGTGCCGTTTTCAAGCTCGGCTTCGAGCATACCGACCCCCGAAGCATTGCTCGTCTTTCCGCGTATGGCACCGGAAGTTCCCGATATTTCATCAAACAATTGCAATTGGATCCGAAGCATATCCGATGCTCCTGTCGAAGCCCCAGGCGAGTTGACCTGTTGAGGGATGATATGCTTCGACGTCCGCTTGAATGGAAGGATGCCGACAGGGTTTGACCATATACGTCGCAAATCGCGCCACGTAAATCCTTCCGGCAATTGGTCGGCAGGATAAAGCAGCACCCCCTTGGCTGACGAAGCTATAACGCTATCCAAGAGCGAAATCAATCGATTGACATATTTTTGCTGATCCACCACATCTTCCACCAACGAATGAACTTCGCCATCGACCAAAGGATAAAACTTCATCACAAACGGATGTCCCGCTTCCGAGCTGTAGCGACCCAGAATTTCGCCACTCGGCGCCAGCCATGTGCATTGCCACTCATCGACAAGGTCGAAAGCATACTCAATCTCAGGCTCTTGACGGCGACGACGCTCGGTGTTGAGCGCCTTGATTTCATCTGCCAACCGGTCGGAATAAGCCTCAATACGATAGCTCGCATCGGCATAATCGTGGCATCGCATTATTTCACGAGGAAGATGCTCCCACACCTCTATCACCCTGCAACATCCGGCTGCCGACGGCTCCGAAAAATCGACAACAACCCTTTCCGAACCACACGACGACAAACGACCCTCACGCCCGCGATACAAATTTTTTATCGCAATATAACGCTCTCTGTCGCCTTGACTGAATCGGCGCAGAACTGCCGACAATGGCATGTCATGGAGCATTCCTACAAATCGACTCTTGCCCGACGATGTGTCGGCAAACCTATCGAAAAACATTCGCTCCGGACTGACGTTTTCCACCATTGGCAATTCTTCACCCTTTTTGCCAAGACGCTGAATGACACTGCCCGATATCAAAAACTCCTCCAGACCTCGCGCATCAATCTCCGAAATGTCCCGACTCTCGCTTTTACCCTCCGACTTCAACAGCGACCACACACCTCGCTCGGCACCTTCCGACGTAATGTAGCGATACCTCCCGACGATGCTTTTCACCAACTGTCGGATAAGATTATTGGTTATCGGCAAACGCCCGTTTTCGAGCATATATTGTTCCTCACTGACTATTCTGCCTTGCGTGTCGCGAATTGTGTCGCTCCACTGCCTGCCGTAAGCAAAATCCTTATACCTTCGCCTGCGACGTCGAAATAATTCCACCGACTGCCAAGCATCCGATGCCTGTGTCAGCAACATTTTGTCTTTTTCCAACTTGTTTTCCATTACTTATTTCTTTTCATTAAGATTAATAAAAATACAATTATTATCACAACTGCCACCACGATTGCAGCCGACGCTCTTCGGCTCTGCCTGCCGATACTGAACGCTTCGTCTCCTCGCCTGCCGATGACTATGGGAATACTGTCGATGCGCACCTCGCGAACGGTGTCTCGCACGACTTTCGTCCTTTCCCGGCTGCTACGATGACTGCGCTCAATCCACACTGTGTCACCACGCATCCACTCTCTGATGACAACACTATCGATGAGACGCAACGTGTCGTGACGCTCCCTGATGTCGTAAACAGTGTCTTTACTGACACGCTCCACGACCGAAGTCTGTGTGCTTCTGCACCCTGCAAGCAGCAATACAATCAACAGCCACAAACACCTCGTCATCATGCTGTCTCCTCCGTCAGCGACGGCAACAACGACTCATCAAACCGATATTTACCGTCGGCAGGCCACGCCACCATTCTCAGCGTCTCCAAAGCTCCGCCCTCGTAGCCCAGCACATCGACACTGCGCCCCGAAATCACAGCTATCGGCTCAATCGATTGCATCCTCACTGTCGCATTTTTATACATAATATCATAGTACGAACCGGGGCGATGAAAGTCCAATATCTCACGATCCATGCCCGCAAATTTCATCCCCAGCACCCTCACTCCTCGTTCGGGCAACTCCACTCGTACACTATAATTGTCGCCGATGAAATACTCGGCCTCGGATGCCATATTTTCGATGGGCAAAAGATTGGACGGCGCTCGCTGCAACAGATTGGCATACCAACGTCGCAAATCCACTCGCAACATCGCCTCTACATCGTAACCGTCATATCTATCGACCATACAGCCACAGTCTGCCACCAACATTCCTGCTCTCATGCGCCAAATGCGCAACATTTCGTCTTCACTATATTCTCGTATCATTTTTATTTATTTATTCGTTTGTTAATCGGTAAAGAAATTTATTTGCTATAAATAAACCCAAATCGTTCGTCAGATTTGGGTTTATCAATGCTACCTGAATACTGCCGTTTTAAAGGATTACATCCGGGATTGTCAGCTGCCGATCACTCGCGCATGAGCCTCCGGATAACGAAGCGTAAGACAGCTTGCTTCGGTCAGAACCATGGCCTCGGTGTTACGTTGTCCGCTGCCTCGCAAGTCGAGTCGCTCGGCATTGAACGGTATGAACACATGCTTTTGGATATACTCCGGATCGACTATGATGCCGTTGCCTGCCATGCCCATGACATCAAAAATGTCGGAAAAGACCACATACAGACGGCCGAACTTCGACTGCAACTCCGAAAAGTCGATACCCCATGCCGTCACTTGATCGCGTGCCGTGATGACGTGTGTGTGCTCTATGCGATTGAGAGCTGCGATAAGCTCCGAACCGGCAATCAACACCTTGCGGCGGCTGCCCGAATTGTCGGTAAAGGCTTGGCGCAACATATCGACCAATGCTTTAGAGTCAAACCCATTGAGCGTGACGTCGATTTCCTTGCCTGCCTGATCCCAAATGCCTCCCGTAAAAGTCACCGTCTCCTGCTTGCGTGGATCATACACTTTCGCTTTCTTGCCAAAGAGGAATTGCTTCTCCATGCCCATTCGCATGTCATAGACCGCAGCCTCTTGCTGGTCGGTAAAATCCCAACCTATCTCCTTATGGCTGAGCTTCATAACCACCGACTGCTCGATTTGCATCTTGAAGATTTGGCAATAGTTGGTGTTCTTCACCGGCAACGCCGAGAATTGTGGCGATTGAACGTCGAGCTGAGTTGCGGCGCGTCCCATACGGATAATTTTTCCTCCCGACGCAAGCTCCGAAAGATCGCCTTTGACCGATGCACACAGCAACGTGCCGTCGGCATTCTTTTCCACAACATAACCTACGCTATCCACTCCGTCTGCTCCATAGCCGAATGTCTCTGTCGCCTCAAATCGCGAAGGATGCGACACCGTCAGAACATACAAAGGATTGTCATCGCCAGCCGTTTCTGCCGACACTTCAGCCGAAATCACACTGTCGCTATCGACGCGCGTATCGACCGAATAATAATCGACATCCATCGAATCGACACTGCGAACATGCCCCATACGGCTGATTTGGTCGATCGGCGTCGCCATCGGGCGAATTTTTACTACTGCCTTATCGATTGCATTGGTAAGCAATCCCGGCACTGCTTGGTTGGTCACTTCTGTGGTCAACGGTACTCCACTGACATGTACTCCGTTGCTCACTCCGTCAGTCAAATAATTTTTACTGTTTTCCATTTTGTTGAAAATTAAATGTTATTAAATTAATTATTAGGGCTTTAGCCTTTTGAATATTATTGAATTTGTCAGTTGCTTTTAATCTTGTATTCAAACTTTATGTTTGATTTTTGATACATTAAATATTGCTTTATTTCTACACGTTTGTCACTGCTTTTTTGCCTGCCTATCGCCACACCGAAGCACGCCCTATGAAATAGCGTTCCAGTCCGACCTGTCGGCAAGACGCATCATCGTTGTGCATCACTGTATCTCGCCCGATCTGTGCCTTGACAGCCTCGTTCTTACCCTTGAGATATGCTTCCTCAATGAGCTTCTGTACATCATCTTCGCTATACATCTTTTGATTATCAACGCATTGCAAATCATCAGCCGCCCCCTCGGTTGGAAACGTCGGATTGTCGTCAGATACTCTTGCATCATCTGCCACCTCCTCACTGTCTGCAGATTTGTCGGTTGTCATGCCGACCGGATTTTGAGCGTCAGCCTGTTCGGTGATTTCCACCAAGTCATTCGCTTGGTTGTGTCTTTCTTGTTCGTTTGTCATAATTAATCAGTATTTAAAATTAAACTTAAATTGAATTAACGATGCAAATTTACAATGTTTATTTGAACTAACAAAATCCATCCTCTCCACTTCAAAACACACCATCACATCAAATACCCTAAATATCAATCAGATAGCTCAATATCGCTTTCGCAAATTTTAATATTCATTAACACGACTATGCCTATTTCATGCACTCATACACACCCCAACTACTCCGGCTAACCGATAAGAAGGCTATGACCCTGTGAAGTTAAATGGCGAATATTTAGAGTTTAAGCAAATTCGCTTTGGGATTTTGTCTGCCGAGCGTCACCCACAAATAAACGAGCGGCAAGGATGCCTTTTAGCCCTTTTAGTCTTTTAGCCCTTTTAGGCGTAAAGCGTATGAGACACCCCGATAGGGGTATAACCTCGATAACCGGTGGTAAACGAGCGTAGCGAGTGCCACCACCGGATCCGACAACACATACATTCCTACCCCGAAGCGGGTAGCACACCGACACAGACACACGTCATCAGACAACCTATCATGCGCAACCCTATAACACCTCAGATTACGCCTATTCAAGCGATATTTGCCACTCTTGGCTGTGACCAAAATCACAATAATCAGATTTTTTGAGATTTATTCACAAATATTAGGTAATAAAATTTGACATTTAGAAAATAATGCTTAAATTTGCAATTCGAGACTTTAAATGTACACACGTGCGTCGCACGTGAATTGCGATAGCATTGCATTTTTACGGTCTTCGAACAAAAAAACTTGTAACTTACACAATTAACTAAATATTTTATTAACTAAATTTAATCAACATGAAAAAGTTTTTTACTTTATGTCTGATGTTTCTCGTTGCCGGGGTTCTGAACCTCTCTGCGGGATACGTCCTCAGCGGTGAAAACGTGAATGGTGAAAGTTGGAATCACTCCAGCGCCAAGAATACGTTTACCGAAGACGAGAATGGTGATTTGGTTCTAACGGGAGTTTCACTCTCCGGAGAATTCCTTGTCACATTGGACCAAAAATCATGGTTCAAGCCAGTTTACAGCGCACAGTTGACAGCCGGCGTACCTTTGGTATTTACTACCGACGACAGCAACGGCAACTGTAAAGCTGCTGCATCTTACACCAACTGCACAATCAAGCTTACAAAACTAAGCGCGACAGCAGTTGCAGTTGAAATCGTCAGCACAGACACTCAAGATGTCGAGCTTGCTCAGCTTGGTGAAAATTGGAGTTTGAGTGGAGCTTTCAATAGTTGGAGTGACTTAGAACTTACTAAGAAATCGTATGGTGTATATGAAGCATGGATTGATCAAGCTACCGTAAACGGCTTGGTTGGCAAAGAATTCAAATTCAAAACCGGCGATTGGGTGGCTGATTTCGGTTCTACAGGTTTGTCTTACGAATTAAACCAATGGAACATTCTTCAAAGAAGTGGTGCTAACATCACTACATTTGTTCAGCCTTCTGAAACTTACGACAAGTATCTTTTGACATTCTGCGTTGAAGGTAGCGCTGCTAAATTCCGTATCGACGGCTACAAGCAAGCAACTCAAGCGGTAGCTGTTTTCTACGAATCATTCGATGCTTGCAACAACACCGGTGGTAATGATGGTCTTTTCTCAGGCACAAATACAGCGAATGGCGCATTTACACCCGATAATGAAGGTTGGGTAGTTGCTTCAAAAAATGGTGGCAACAAATGTGGTAAATTTGGTAGTGGTTCAAAGAGTGGTGAACTCACATCGCCTGCTCTTGGTCTTACAGGAGATGCTACTCTTACATTCAAGGCTGCTCCTTGGGGTACTGACGGCACAAGCTTAGGTCTTTCTATCTCAAGCGGTCAATTGTCAGAATCATCTCTTACAATGACAGCAAATCAATGGACTGAATACACTGTAAAAATCACAGGTGCAACACCTGATGCTACTCTCACTTTCACACCTGCTAAACGTTTCTTCCTCGACGAAGTAAAAGTTGTTCAAGGTGATGCTTCTGCTGACATGAAGGCTGCAGAAATTACTTTGGTCGGTGTAATGAAGGATGCTACTTCAGCTTATTACCACAACACTCTTCAAACTCCATCTGTAAACGTTACTCTTCCTCAGGGTGCTTCTTACATGGACATCGAAGTGTTGTATAACAATTATCCTAACACTGAATACAACAACCAGACAGCAGACTATAAGTTTGACTTGTACAACCCTGGTAATTACACTATCAATGTTACAGCCTACGGCAATGGCGTATATTCTACAACAAGCAAAGACATCGTTATTGAAAACGTAAGCACTGCTTGGACATTCGATGAGCTTATCAACAAGGGCGAAGGTGCAACTTGCTACCTTAACTTCTCTCCAACAGTTGTAGCTCACGTAGGCAAATACCTCTATCTTGAAGGTTACGATATGTGGGACGGTATTCGCTCAAGCGCACTTGTTTACGCTTCTCTCGACAAGACTTACAAGAAAGGCGACGTGCTCCAAGGCTTCATCGCTACAGTTTCTTATTACAATGGCAACCCACAACTCATTCCATTGAACACTTCTCTTGGCGATTCATATTCATATTCTGAACCTTACGTTTATGAAGTTGAAGCCGGCGAGGCTTGGAAAGCATTTGCTGTAGAAGCCAACGTAAATAAATATGTACGCGTTAAGAACGCTCCTGTGACAGCTAATCCTGATGCTGTTGACGGCGTAACTGCTTACACTAAGCATTTAGGTGTAAATATGCCTGATGACGTGAATAAGAAATACGATGTTGAAGGTTTCATCAACAACTTTAATGGCACAATCCAAATCAAACCTATTTCTTTCACAGCAATCGAAGAAAAGATTGAGCCATTCACATACACTGAAATCGTTCCTGCAAACAATGCAGAAGTGACAAGCCTCAGCGAAATCAAGATCACATTCCCTTACGATGTGACATACGACGCTGAAGTGAGTGTATTGGTAATGGATGGTGAAAACATGATCACTCCTACTGTTGCAGTAGAAGGCAATGTTGCAACTCTCACATTCGACGCTATCACAGCTTACGGTAGCAAGCCATCATTGATGGTAATGGCTGGTGCATTCAAGGCTTCAGGCGTTGGTTGCGAGCAAATCATGGCTGCTTGGTCAATCCCAACTCCTCCAATTGTTCCTGGTCTTACATTAGCCAAAGCAACTCCTGCAAACGGTTCTACTGTTGAAAAACTTGAAAGAATCACACTTCAAATTTCAGGAGATGTATATGATTGTCGTTATGCATCACAATCTTATGGCAACGAATTCATTACTGTAACAGACGATAAAGGTAATAGCTATAATGGTAAAATTGGCTATACAAGTTACACTGATATATACTATCTCTACGTTGAAAATGCAACAGCTCCTGGAACATATACAATCACAATAAAGGAAGGTGTATTTGGTGACGAAGAGTACCTCAAAAAATATGCAAAGGGACTCACAAACCCTGAAATAGTCCTCACTTATACTATCAAGGGTGCTGCTCTTGCTGCTCCTACAGTAGATCCTGCTAACGGTGCTGAAGTTGAAAACCTCAACACTATCACTCTCACATTTGCTGAAGCAGTGACAGCTAACGCAGAAGCAGGTGCTATCACTTTGGTTAATAATTCTAATCAAAACTTAGACTACGCTAAGAACATCGCAGTTGCTATCTCAGAAGATGGTCTCACAGCGACTATTACATCTGAACCAAGTTTGGGTGCTTGGACTGCTGAAACTTACACTATGTCAATCCCTGCAGGTTACTTTGTAGCTACAACAGGTGCTGCTAACGAAGCTCTTTCTTACAATTGGAAAGTCGTTGCTCCTAAATTCACTTACGTTGCTGTTGATCCTGCTCAAGGTGAAGTTGAAAGCCTCGAAACTATCTTCATCGACTTCGGTGGTTTCCGTCCACGCCTAATCGATGGTTTCACGTATCCTACTTACAATCTTGTAAATGCAAATGGCGAAACTGTCACTACTGCTGCCACAAACTATTCTTACGAGCAAATCGATGGTAGCTACTACTACAAGCTCAAGGTGACTCTTGGTGCTAAGGTGACAACTCCTGGCGACTACTTCCTCACTATCCCTGCAGGTGTATTCAAGGATAAGGACGTTTACTCTGGCTACAACGAAAATGCCGAAATGACATTCAAGTGGACAGTAATGGAACCGGATCCTAACACTTACACTCTCGAGTACAACGTTTCTCCAGCTGAAGGCGTAGTGACTGAACTCACTAAGATTGAATTTACTCCTAAGGCTGCTGGTATGATCTATATGCCAATAGATGAAGCTCAAGTTGCTAACTGGGTGAAGGTGACAGATGCTAATGGCACTGTTTACAACACTACAGCTAAGGCTGGTAAGGGTTATGAAGTTAGCATTGAAGGCGTGACTGAACCAGGTACATACACAGTAGTTATCCCTAAGGGTTCATTCTACGACTTCATGGCTTCAATGAGCAACCCTAACTCTAAGAACTTCAACGACGAAATCGTTCTTACTTATACCCTTGAGGCTGCTGCTCTTGCTGCTCCAACTGTAAGCCCTGCTAACGGTTCTGAAATTGAGTCTCCAAGCACTATCACTCTCACATTCGCTGAAGCAGTGACAGTAAATGCTGAAGCAGGCGAACTCACTATGGTTAACACCGGTGACCCTAACTATGACAAGGCTAAGAATTTCAATGTAACTATCTCAGAAGATGGTCTCACAGCGACTATCACAAGCGAACCTGGCTACCTTGATCGTTGGGCTACTAACGCAACTTACAAGCTCAATATCCCAGCAGGTTACTTCGTAGGTGCATCAGGCGCTACTTCTGAAGCTCTCGAATACTCTTGGAAGGTTGTTCCAGCTCGTTTCACTTACACAGCTGTAACTCCTGCTCAAGGCGAAGTTGAAAGCCTCGAAACTATCTTCGTTGACTTCGGTGGTTTCCGTCCACGTGTGATTGATGGTTACACATATCCTACTTACAACCTTGTAAATGCAAATGGCGAAACTGTCACTACTGCTGCCACAAACTATTCTTACGAGCAAATCGATGGTAGCTACTACTACAAGCTTAAGGTGACTCTTGGTGCTAAGGTGACAACTCCTGGCGACTACTTCCTCACTATCCCTGCAGGTGTATTCAAGGATAAGGACGTTTACTCTGGCTACAACGAAAATGCAGAAATGACATTCAAGTGGACAGTAATGGAACCGGATCCTAACACTTACGATCTCGCTCTTACATCAGATCCTGCTAACGGTGCAACAGTGACAGAGCTTAAGACTATTAAGATCTCTGCTGCAGACGCTTCAGTGATTGCAATGCCTACTACAGAAGCTCAAAGCGCAGGTTGGTTCACTATCAAGGACGCAGAAGGCAACTCTTACAACTACACTGCTAATGTAGGCGTAGGTATTGAAATTAATATCGAAGGCGCAACAGCTCCTGGTACATATACAGTAGTTGTTCCTGCTAAGTCATTCGTTGACGCAACGACTATGACAGCTGCATCTAAGAGATACAATGCAGAAATGGTTCTTACTTATACACTCCAAGAAGAGGAAGATGTAGATAACACAGTTTATGACTATGCTCCTGTGACTGTTTCTCCAGCTAATGGCTCTGAAGTAGAAAGCCTCGAAAAGATTTTCGTATCTTTCCCATACGGCGTTTACGATTGCCTCTGGGCTGCTAAGGAATATAGCAAGGACTTCATCCAAGTGTCTGACGAAAACGGCAACACTTACGAAGCGAAGATCGCTTATGGTCCATACACTGAAGACTACTACATCTATGTTAAGGATGCTACAGCTCCTGGCAAATACACTATCGTAGTTCCTAAGGGTCTCGTATTCGACGAAGAATACTCTGAAACATTCGCAAGCGGTCACGCTAACCCTGAGTTCACTCTTACTTACACTATCGTGGCTCCTGTAGTGGAAGACTTCACACCGGTTGTTAACCCAACTGCAGGTAACGTAACTGCTGAGCAAATTAAGACTACTGTATTGTCATTCGAATCTCCTATCGCTTCGTTCGATGGTTCAAATGTTGGACTAAGACATCAATTCGGTGGTCCTTGGTATGACTACGCAGCAACAGGTACTATCAGCGAAGACAAACTCTCAATGACGATCGTTTGGGACTTCTCTCCAACTGTAGGCACTACTTATACACTCAAACTTCCTGCAGGTTGCATCGTTCTCGAAAACGGCGCTAAGAACCTCGAAACTAATGTAGTTTACACTGTAGTTGCAGGTCCTAAAGACTTGGCTGAATTCGTAGTTCCTGCAGGCATTAACGGTTACATCAACTATGATGAAACAGACGTAAATGCTTGGGCTCCTGAATTCCCATTCACAGTATCTACAACTGCTTACAACACTGTAGCATTCGCTGCTGAACTCCCATCATTGCCTGCAGGTATCACTGCAATGGAAGTGATCGACGAAAACGGTGAAGTGATCGCTATCCTCAACCAAGACGGCGTTGCTCCATTGGCTGACGGCGAAATCTACTACGTGAAGGGCGAAACTACTAAGGAATATGTTGACGGTGCTGAACTCAAGTTCCGCTTCCGCTTCACTCACCTTGGCGTTTCTGAAACTATCCAATTCAGCTACATCATTGCAGGTGGCAACATCACAAGCATTGCTGATGTTGAACTTGACGGCAACGTAATCGTTCGTGGCAACGACATCATCGCTCCTCAAGGCGCTGCTATCTTCACAGTATCAGGTATCCGTGTTCCTGCTGAAGGTCTTGCTCCTGGCGTTTACGTCGTAGTTCTCGGCAACCAAGCTGTTAAGGTAATGGTGAAATAATCTCGGATTAAACAATTAATCTATATCGACTGACGGGGGTGGGCGCTAAGCTCACCCCTTTCTTTTATAGCATTTATAGTATCTATAGTATTTATAGTATTTATAGTATTTATAGTATTTATAGTATCTATAGTATCTATAGTATCTATAGTATCTATAGTAACTATAATATCTATTGCATCTATCGGTGCTATGATTTGCAGCAGATTTTTGTTGAGAGAATGTGATGATTTCAATAATTTTATTTATATTTGCGATTGATATTAAATCATTGATAGTCTGCCGAGTATATTGAGCGATAGCGTCATTGACTCTCGAGGCAGAACATGTTTAGTCACAAACCTATAAAAATCAGCGTATGAACCTATTGAGCAAAGCCAAACGAATCGTCTCCCTGATAGTTTTAAGCAACATTATAATGATGAGTTATGCCGTTATCGCATATCCCGGATTGGTTGATTTCAAGCAGCCCGACGGCGAGATTGTCAAAATCAGGATGAAAGGCAGCGAGTCGCTGAAATGGGCTGAGACTGAAGACGGCTACACCTTATTATATGACACTGCGGGCAACCTCGTTTATGCCGAACTTGATGCAAAAGGCGACCTCTCGGCATCAAACCTCATCGCAACAAATATTGCTTCCCGACCGGCAGAAGTCGCAAAGAAACTGCAATCAACCCCCAAGCGTTTGACCTACTCGCCAAGCCAAATGAGCATGGCAAATCAAATCCGCCAAGCTCGCGCCAAACAAATGGTCGTTACGCCCAACTCTCCTGTCATCGGCACTCGAAAGATGCTGCTTATCCTTGTGGAATTTTCCGACTACTCATTCAAAAAAAGCAAAAACGATTTCGATAAGCTGATGAATCAGCTGAACTATACCGACGGTGGTCGTTACGGCAGTGTTCGCGACTATTTCAAGGAAAACTCTTTCGACCAATTAGACTTGGTGACAGATGTCGCCGGCATCTATCGCCTGAGCAACAAACGGTCATACTACGGCGGAAATGACGGAGCGGGCAACGACAAAAACCCTCGCGCCATGGCTCAGGAAGCAGTCACCATGGCTAATGCCGATGTCGATTTCAGCCAATATGACACCGACAAGGACGGAATCGTCGATGGCATACACATAATATATGCCGGACCGGGCGAAGAAGCCGGCGGAGGAAGTGACTGCATTTGGGCTCACGCATGGACCGTGTCTGCGACAGTCGATGGCAAAAGCACTTCACACTATTCTTGCTCACCGGAAATCCGAGGCTCCGGCGGCAGCAATATCACCCACATCGGCGTCATCTGCCACGAAATCGGTCACGTGTTGGGGACAAAAGATTTCTACGACACAAACTATGGCACAGGGGGCGAATACCCCGGCACAGGCGATTGGGACATTATGGGCACCGGTAGTTGGAACGGCGACGGAGCATGCCCGGCTCACTTCAACCCCTTCACAAAAATCTATGACTACGCTTGGGCTGTGCCAACTGTGGTCAGCGACACCTATTCTGCCAAACTCGAAGCAAAAACAAAAAATGGTTTCATACAAATCAACACACGCTCCAGCGACGAGTTTTTCTTGTTGGAATACAAATGCAATCGTGGCTTCGACAGCAAACTGCCGGGACACGGACTGATAATATATCGCGCTGCGGAAAACCTTTCCTTAAAAGAGTTCAACACCATAAATGCTTATCACCGACAGCAATTCTACCCCATAGTCGCCAATGCGCCATCGGCTATTCCGACCGATGACCCGTCGTCATACGGTAATGTCAACTCTTCAGCAGCTCCATTCCCCGGAACGACGGGCGTAACCGAATTTACCGACTATTCGACTCCAAGCATGAAAAGTTGGAACAAGTACACCACCAAACTGCCTATCACATCAATCAAAGAAAACACTTCGGAAGGATATGTCACCTTCGATGTCGCCGCCAAATTTGACTATCTGACGATAGACCCTCAAAAGGGCGATGTCGAAAGCCTCGACAAAATCACTCTGACATTCCCAAAAGCAGTCCACATCGATAAATACGCCGGAACAATCTCTCTCAAATCCGGCACCGACCCGGACAACGACTGCGCCAAAAGCATCGAAGCGACAGTCAGCGGCGACGGGTTGTCTGCCACTCTGCTTTGTACCCCAAGCAAATCAGCATGGACTCCGGGAGCGACCTACAAATTAAGCATCCCTGCCGGCTACTTCGTCGATGACTCTTCGGGTTTGCTCTCGAAAGCCGTCAATGTCTCATGGAAAATCATTACCAAAACGTTCTCCTACATCGATGTCAACCCGGCTCAAGGCGATGTACCGGAACTCAAAGACATCCTTATCAGCTTCCCAAACGATGTATATGGATATAACGGCGCTTCGCTACCAAAGCTATACATCATCGATGCTGCCGGCGCTTTTGTGGCAATCCTGCAATCCGAAAAGACTTCGGATGCCAATGGAAATGCAGCCCTCAAAGCCACTATCGACCCTGCAATCACTGCCGACGGAACATACTCGCTCATCTGCCCGGCGCAGATGCTGGGTAGCGCAGAATATGGTGGCGATGTCAACGAAGCCTTTATACTGACTTGGAACGTTGTATCTCCTAAAATCCCTGACTTCGCACCAACGGTCAGTCCTACACAAGGAGAAGTCAGCAAAGAAGAAATAAAAACAACGATAATCACGCTCCCTTCCCCTATCAATACGTTTGACAGCTCGGCTGTGTGCTTCACAAAAGGAGAAGAACGAATTTGGCACGACTACGCGGCGACAAGCACTATCAGCGACGATCGCCTATCGATCACTATCGTTTGGGACTTTGCGCCTAAAGCCGGTGCGACCTACACTCTTTGCCTCCCTGCCGAATGTATAACTCTCGAAAACAAAGCAAAAAATTCAGAGACAAACATCGAATATTTCATTACCGACAGACCAAAGGACATGGCTGAATTCGTAGTTCCTGCAGGTATCAATGGCTACGTTGACTACGACGAAACCGACGCGAATGGTTGGGCTCCTGAATACTCATTCACTGTTTCTACGACAGCCGACAACACTGTGGCATTCGCGGCCAAACTCCCGTCATTGCCGGTCGGCGTCTCTGCTATGGAAGTGATCGACGAAAACGGCGAAGTGATCGCCACCCTCAACCACGATGAAGTCGCTACATCGGCTGACGGCGAAATCTACTACGTCAAGGGCGAAACTACTAAGGAATATGTTGACGGCGCCGAGCTCAAATTCCGCTTCCGTTTCGTTCACGCAGGTGGTGTTTCTCAAACCATAACATTCGGCTACATCGTAGCCGGTGGCAACATCACAAGCATCGCTGATGTTGAACTTGACGGCAACGTAATCGTTCGCGGCAACGACATCATCGCTCCGGAGGGTGCAGCCGTCTTCTCGGCATCGGGCATCCGAGTCGCTGCCAAAGGTCTTGCTCCCGGCGTTTACGTCGTAGTGCTCGGCAACCAAGCAGTCAAAGTAATGGTGAAATAATCTCGGATTAAACAATTAATGGGAACTTCTATAAATTGCTTTGTGATGATTTATGAATTTTGACTGAGGAGATTTTTGTTTTTAACGCAAGGAGTATAGCGAGCTATACGACTGAGTTAAAGGCAAAAAGACACCAGTCAAAAACATAGAGCACACAAAAGGAAGCTCCCAAAGCTAAAGCAATAACTAAATCCGGGAATTTATAGAAGTTCCCTAATCTATATCGACTGACGGGGGTGGGCTGCAATGCACTCTCCCCCACTATTTTACAGTCGCCGGCAATAAAATTTGTGGATAACGAAAAAAAGTTGTAATTTTGAACTATAAAGTCAACCCTTTAATCCACAAACTAAAACAGGAAAACAATATGGCACAAAAGGTGGCAAAGATAGCCGAAACCCCGTTGATGAAACAATACATCGAGATGAAACACAAGCATCCCGATGCTATCCTGCTCTTCAGAGTGGGCGACTTCTATGAGACCTTTTCGGAAGATGCCATAGCCGCAAGCGAGATACTCGGTATCACGTTGACTCGTCGTGCCAATGGTGCGGCTCAATATGTGGAGCTTGCCGGTTTTCCTCACCACGCCCTCGACTCCTATCTGCCTAAATTGGTCAGAGCCGGAAAGCGTGTGGCTATCTGCGAGCAGCTCGAAGACCCTAAGATGACCAAGAAGCTCGTAAAGCGTGGCATCACCGAGCTTGTCACTCCGGGCGTCAGCATCAACGACAATATTCTCAATAATCGTGAGAACAACTTCCTCGCCGGCGTTCACTTCGGCAAACATTCCACCGGCATCGCCTTCCTCGATATTTCGACAGGCGAATTTCTTTGCGCCGAAGGAAACGACGACTATATCGACAAGCTGCTCACCAATATAGCCCCCAAAGAGGTGCTCATTATGCGAGGACTTAAACGTCGCTCGGAGGAAACTTTCACCGGCAGATATTTCACATTCGAACTCGACGACTGGATTTTCACTTCCGATGCTGCCAACGAGCGATTGACTAAGCATTTCCAAACTCGCAATTTAAAAGGGTTCGGAGTGCACGAAATGAGCAATGCTGTGATAGCCGCCGGCTCACTGCTCTATTACCTCGACCAAACTCAACACACCAATATCTCTCACATCACCGCCCTCTCTCGCATCGAGGAGGAACGATATGTGCGCCTCGACAGATTTACGGTGCGCAACCTCGAACTCATCAGTTCGATGGGCGAAGACGGCAAAAGCCTCATCGACTTTTTAGACAAGACGATTTCGCCGATGGGCGCACGATTGTTGCGCCGCTGGATGCTTTTCCCGTTGCGCGACCCTAAGGCTATCGACAACCGTCTGGAAGTGGTGGAATACTATTTCCGCGACCCCGAGTGCAGAGAATCGTTGCAGATAAATCTTTCGCAAATAGGCGATTTGGAGAGAGTGGTGTCAAAAGTCGCTGTGCGTCGTGTGTCGCCACGCGAACTTGTGCAACTCAAAAACGCACTCTATGCTCTCGCTCCACTCAAAGAGGCTTGCATCAACAGCGATTGCTCTCAACTCCAAATGATGGCTGATCGCATCAATCCTTGCTCAATGATAGCTCAACGCATCGCCGATACTCTAATCGAAGACTCTCCGGCTCTGCTGAGCAGAGGAAACTTCGTCGCTCATGGTGTCGATGACGAACTTGACGAATTGCGCTTGATTGCATCCTCCGGTAAAGACTATCTCGACCAAATGGTGCAACGAGAAATACAAAACACCGGCATCTCTTCACTGAAAATCAGCTTCAACAACGTCTTTGGCTACTACATCGAAGTGCGCAACACCCATAAGGACAAAGTGCCTGCCGATTGGATTCGTAAGCAGACGCTTGTCAGCGCCGAACGCTATGTCACACCTGAACTCAAAGAGTACGAGCAAAAAATATTGGGTGCACAGGAACGCATCGGCATAATTGAAAATCGAATCTTCAACGAATTGGTCGAAGCCGTCGCTGAATATATCCCTGCCATACAAGCCGACGCTACGGTAGTGGCACAAATCGACTGCCTGCTCGCTTTCGCTATGGCTGCCATGGACTACGGCTATTGCCGTCCCGAAGTCAACGACTCTCTTTCTATACGCATCACCGAAGGCCGTCACCCGGTCATCGAACGCCAATTGCCTCCCGGCGAACCCTACATCTCCAACTCCGTCACACTCGACAACGATGAGCAGCAGATCATCATGATTACCGGTCCTAACATGAGTGGTAAGTCGGCCCTATTGCGTCAGACAGCCCTCATCGTCCTCATGGCGCAGATAGGCTCTTTCGTGCCGGCACAGTCGGCATCTATCGGTGTGGTCGATAAGATTTTCACTCGCGTAGGAGCCAGCGACAACATCTCGCTCGGCGAATCGACTTTCATGGTAGAAATGAACGAAGCAGCCGCAATCCTCAACAATATGAGCGACCGTAGCCTTATCCTATTCGACGAACTCGGTCGTGGCACATCGACCTACGACGGCATCTCCATCGCGTGGGCAATCGTCGAACATATCCACGAAAACGGCATCGCTCGTCCAAAGACACTCTTTGCTACCCACTACCACGAACTCAACGAGATGGAACGCAGCTATCGCCGCATTGCCAACTACAATGTGTCGGTCGAAGAGGTCGATGGCAAAGTGGTCTTCATGCGCAAACTTCAGCGTGGAGGCAGCGCCCACAGCTTCGGTATTCATGTGGCGAAACTTGCCGGTATGCCACCATCAATCGTCAAACGCGCCAACCAAGTGCTCAGTCAACTTGAGGAAAACAACTCGCAGAGCGTCGATGCGGCAGAAGCGTCAGCTCAAGGTGCGCCTACAGTGAGCAAAGCCGACGTGCAAAATATCGGCACATCACGCGAAGGCTATCAGCTGTCATTCTTCCAGCTCGACGATCCATTGCTATCGCAAATCCGCGACAAAATCCTCACACTCGACATCGACAACCTCACACCCCTCCAGTCGCTCAACACCCTCCACACCCTCAAATCCCTCCTCCTCGGCAAATAACCCCGGAGATTCTGGAGAGTATAACTGGATTTGAATAGATTGACTACTATATATAGTCAATATTACTACATATCAATAATTCAATAGCAAATTTTGCTATTTAGATAATAGACTGATTATAAACTATTTAAAAATACTTTAACTATGGCTATATACGAAATCATAGATGGCGTAGGCATAATCCCTCAAGGCGTAACCAAGATTGAAGATGATGCATTTAAGTATTGTGAAGATTTAAAAACTATTATAATTCCAGATAGTGTTACCAGGATTGAATTCTGGGCATTCTGGGGTTGTGCAAATTTGACAAGTATATTAATCCCTGATAGTGTTACCACGATTGAATCCGATGCATTCCGAGGTTGTGAAAATTTGACAAGTATAGAAATAGGAAATAGCGTCACAAGTATTGGAAACTATGCATTCTATGGTTGCGCAAATTTGACAAGTATAGTAATCCCCGATAGCGTCACCACGATTGTATCCGAGGCATTCTGGGATTGCACAAACTTGACCGAGGTTGTAATCCCCGATAGCGTCATTACGATTGAAAAAAATGCATTCTGGGGTTGCAGAAGTTTGAAAAACATAGTAATCCCCGATAGCGTCACTGAGATTGGGTCCAGTGCATTCTGGGGTTGCAAAAATTTGACAAGTATAGTAATCCCCGATAGCGTCACAAGTATTGGAAACTGTGCATTCCGAGGTTGCGAAAACTTGACAAGCATAGTAATAGGAAATAGCGTCACCACGATTGGATCCGAGGTATTCTCGCATTGCAAAAATTTGACAAGCGTAGTAATAGGAAATAGCGTCACCACGATTGAATCCAAGGCATTCCGAGGTTACGAAAATTTGGTTAGTATTGATATCCCTGATAGCGTCACCACGATTGGAGATAATGCATTCTATGGTTGCAAAAATTTGACAAGCATAGTAATTCCTGATAGTGTTACCACGATTGGATCCGAGGCATTCTATGGTTGCGAAAATTTGACAAGTATAGTAATCCCCGATAGCGTTACGAAAATCGGGGATCGGGTATTCTATGAATGTGATAGTTTGACAGATATAGTAATTGGGAACAGTGTCACGAGTATTGGATCCGAGGCATTCTGGGGTTGCGAAAATTTGACAAGTATAGAAATTGGAAATAGCGTTACCACGATTGGATTCAAGGCATTCTATGGTTGCAATAATTTGACAAGTATAGTAATCCCTGATAGTGTTACCACGATTGAATCCGAGGCATTCCGAGGTTGCGAAAATTTGACAAGTATAGAAATAGGAAATAGCGTCACAAGTATTGGAGACTATGCGTTCTCTGGTTGTGGAAGTTTAACAAGGATTGTAGTAGATGAAGGAAATCCAAGATACGATTCTCGTAATAATTGTAATGCTATAATAGAGACTGCGACCAATACGCTTGTTTGTGGTTGTAGTACCACTATTATCCCCGATAGCGTCACCACGATTGGAGACAATGCATTCCGAGGTTGCAAAAATTTGACAAGCATAGTAATCCCCGATAGTGTTACCACGATTGAGTCCGGGGCATTCCAAGGTTGCAGAAGATTGAAAAACATAGTAATCCCCGATAGCGTTACTGAGATTGGAGAATGGGCATTCTCGCATTGCAAAAATTTGACAAGCATAGTAATCCCCGATAGCGTCACAAGTATTGGAAACTGTGCATTCTTTGGTTGCGATAATTTGACAAGCATAGTAATTCCCGATAGTGTTACCCGGATTGGAAATGGGGCATTCTGTGGTTGCACAAACTTGACCGAGGTTATAATTCCCGATAGCGTTACCACGATTGGATTCTGGGCATTCTTGGGTTGCACAAACTTGACCGAGGTTATAATTCCTGATAGCGTAACCACGATTGGATTCTGGGCATTCCATGGTTGCAAAAATTTGACAAGTATAGTAATTCCTGATAGTGTTACCGAGATTGGATTCGAGGCATTCTACGGTTGCTATGCATTAAAGAAAATCTATGTGTCTAAAGGCAAGGTGGATTATTTCAAAAAATTACTACCCGCGGAATTGCATGACAAAATCGTAGAAAATTACGAAATCATAGATGGTATAGTTGTCATTCCACATGGGGTAACAATGATTAGTGAGAAAGCTTTTTATGGTTGCACCGAAATAAAAGGTATCAATATTCCCAAGAGTATCAAAACAATTTGTGAAAGGTCCTTTTATGGTTGCATAGGTTTGACCAAGATTGAAATTCCTGAAGGAATCACAACGATAGAGAAACGAGTGTTTTATGGATGTTATAACTTAAAAAGCATCGTGTTGCCAGATAGCATTACTGAAATAGGAGAGAAGGCATTCTATGGTTGCATGGCATTGGATAAAATCTGTGTATCTAAAGGCAAGGTGGATTATTTTAAAAGGCTGCTACCCGCGGAATTGCATGACAAAATCGTAGAGAGATAGCCGAAAAAGTTGGCAGTAACTATGGTTGTAACGATGATTTATCGGAGGCGTATCGGTCGCAAGTACCACTAAAGGGTAGCTTCCTAATCTGCATCATCATATCAGAATCTGCATCATAACCGACAAAAATGATGCAGATTTAAGACAAAATAGTGACGCTTGTAATCCGATTCAAGAACTCAATTACTCCACACAGAAAAGGCGATGAGCCTGTAAATGATGCGTAAAGGAGTCTATGTCATATTTCAAACTCTTCGTATTCCAACTTCCCTTTTTCGCGTAACTCCATCAGCAGTCGTCCCATAATGTTTTTACCATAGTATTCATTAGTCTCTGCGTCATAAACTGCTCCCCAAGAATCAGGATTTTTACGCCGATTGCTCTCATCCTCTACAATACTCTTGCCTTTGCTTCGCTCCAATTCATTACGAAAAACCTCAGACGCTTGATATTTATGATTTAGGCAGAAACGCATAACATCTACGGCTATTCTTTTCCAGTCACTTCGTTCAACGCCTCGTTTGAGAAAAGCCTTTGCTTTCATCTTTAATGCCATGCCGGGAGCCACTTTCAGATATTCAGCACGCTCAGTTTCGCTATTGAGACGGATATAGTGAAACATTTGTTCTACACAGACAAACTCAATACCATTCACCACCATAGGCGTCTTGGCAAAGTTAGAGAAAATGCCCCACTCAGCAGAGGTTGAGATGAATCCTACTGTTTGCTCTGCCGGGTATCGTTCTATTTTATCGTATTCTGGATAATACATACTCTAAAGTTGAATTATTTCTGAAGATTCTTCAATAAGGATATTTTTGTCATTGCACTTTACTTGCTCAATTTTTACAATCTTGATGTCGTTTTCATTCAACACTGCACGATTGGTTTCCCCATCAGGCTTTGTCTGTGATTGTGGCCACGCAAGATAAACTATACCGACTGTACTTAAAAACTGCGACACTGCATTTTCTGCTATAGAATCAGCCTTCGACATCATCTTCTTAATGCTCCCAAACTGCCCTGTCAGCAGATTTCCTAAATACTTGCGAAACAGTTTTCCCGCCTCCTGCACCTCCAAAGGAATGTTCTTTCCAATTTCTGCTTCTACTCGGGCAACCACCACTGAATTGACTGGCTTGCTTGAAAAAATGTGATTGTTATCAGTGAGAACAGGTACCTCAACCGTATAGACATAGCAACACTCCTTGCCATTGGCCTTCGCAGCCTTTGATGCATATAAAGCTGCAGTTTTATAGCTCGAGGTTATGTATATGCCATGACCAAACTTTGACTTGCCCTCGCCAGAGCCTGAATAGGATAGCGAGAACCTATCAAAGAGGTAGCATGACCCATGGTAAAAGATCTCCGTGGATGACATTATTTCTTTGTTTTTATCGTTTACTTCTCGGGGGCGAGTTCTACGATTTTGCCGTGCAACTTCTCGGGAAGAAGCTCTTTGTAGTAGTCCGTCTTCTCGGCAGGGACATAGATTGTGGAGAGTGAGGGGCATTTGTAAAATGCAGTTAAGTTTATATCCTTCATCCTCACGGGTAATATTACCGTAGTTAGCGAAGTACAACCTTCGAATGCATACTCTTCAATCTCCCTTACTGACTCGGGAATAGCGATATTCGTTAGCGAGGTACAACCTTTGAAAGCATTTTGTTCGACCCTTGTTACCGACTCGGGAATTGTAATATTCTTTAACGATGTGCAACCCATAAAAGCATAGCATCCAATCCTTGTCACCGACTCGGGAAGAGTGATGCTCTCAAGCGCGGTACACCATCTGAAAGCGCCAATTCCAATCACCTTTACCGACTCAGGAATTATAATACTTTTGAGCAATGAGCAGCCATCGAAAGCATAATGTCCAATCTCTGTTACCGACTTAGAAATAGTGATACTCTCAAGCGAGGTACAATGATTAAATGCATTCTCTCCAAGGAAAGTTACCGAATCAGGAAGAGTAATATTCTTTAGCGATGCGCAACTAGTGAAAGCATACCATCCAATACTTGCCACCGACTCGGGAAGAGTGATGCTCTCGAGCGAGGTGCAGCCTGCGAAAGCGTTATCCCCAATCTTCGTTACAGACTCGGGAATTATAATGCTTTTGAGCGATGAGCAGCCATCGAAAGCGTTATCCCCAATCTTCGTTACCGATTCAGGAATAATTGTTGATTTGCAGCCAAAAATAAGAGTGTTTGTTTTTGTTTCAATAATGGCATTACAACCCTCTCGAGAGTCATATACTGGATTGTCCTCTGCCACTACAATACTCTCCAGCGATGCGCAACTAGTGAAAGCATACCATCCAATACTTGCCACCGAATCGGGAAGAGTGATGCTCTCAAGCGAGGTGCAACCTTCGAAAGCATAATCTCCAATCTTCTTTACCGACTCGGGAATTATAATACTTTTGAGCGAGGTACAACCTTCGAATGCTTCATTTCCAATCTTCTTTACCGACTCGGGAATTATAACACTCTCAAGAGATGAGCAGTTGTAGAAAGTATCCTCTCCAATCTCTGTTGTACCTTCGGGAATGATGGCTACGCCATCCTTAATCTCAAATTGTGCCATAATATAACTAGTATAATTATGATTTATATTATTTCTTTGCTTTTGTGTTTTTACTTTTTTTATTAATGCTATAGTTGCACAGCGGCATCCCTTATATATTCACATTGCCATCGGTGCAGCGGACAACTGTGGCAGAAACATCGTCATTCCAACCATTGCCTAACTCTATTTTTCTCCATTGCGCTATGGAACCTCGAAACCTGATGTCGGTTAGCATTTCGCAACGACAAAAAGCCTCCCCTCCAATACTCGTCACGCTATTCCCAATAACAACCTCTTCTAATGATTCGCAATCTAAGAAAGTTCCCTCTCCAATACTTGTGACGCTGTCAGGGATAGTAATGGAGGTTAACCCACAACCAGAGAAAGCCCTCTTTCCAACAGTCGTGACGCTATTGGGAATAGTAACGGTATTCAGAGAGAAACACCATAAGAAAGCCCGCTCTCCAATACTTGTAACGCTATCGGGGATAGTGATGTCGGTCAGTTTATGGCAATTTGCAAAAGCCTTGGCTCCAATCTCCGTGACGCTGTCGGGGATAATGATAGAGGTCATAGATGGGTAACCCGAGAAACCTTTCTCTTTAATGCAGGTCACACGATAGGAAACTTCGTTAAATACTACTATCTCGGGGATATTGATCTTACTCCCGTTACCTTCGTTTTCGACAATCTCTGCTGTCAATGTCTCCTCGTTGAGGAGGTACTTGATACCGTTGACAACTTTTTCTATCATAATTGTTATCGTAGATTAACAGTTAATTCTTTTTTACGAATGTTATAGTTGGCGCTTGTGAATATCCCTTAAATCACCACATGTCCATCGTAGCAATAGACATTGCGAAGAGACCAACCACACCAATCTTCATCTTTAGTGATTTTTCTCCATTGCTCTACAGTGCCATCATAATGGATTTCGTCTAGCAAATTGCATCCATTGAAAACTTTACCTCCTATATTTACTACGCTATCGGAAATAAAAACGTATTTCAGCGATTTGCAATCTTCAAAAGCGTAATCTTCGATAATCTTTACACTGTCGGGGATGGTAATAGTCCTCAGCGATTTGCAGCCATAAAAAGCACTCCACGAAATGACCCTTACGCTGTCGGGAATGGTAATGCATTTCAGTGATTCGCAGCGATAGAAAGCACACCTTCCAATAGTCTTTACGCTATCGATAAGAGCAATGTATTTCAGCGAGAAACAACAATCGAAAGCATCTTCTCCGATACTCGTGACGCTAGCGGGGATAGTGATGGATTTTAGCGAGAAACAATAATTGAAAGCTCTCTTTCCAATACTTGTGATGCTATTTGGAATAGAAGTATTTTGACAGCCTCGAATAAGGGTGTTAGTGGCTGTGTGAATAAGTGCATTGCAATTCTCACGACTATCATACACTGTATTGCCTTTTGCTACTTCAATGGCGGTTAATGAAGAACAGCCATTTAAAGCATCTTCTCCGATACTAGTGACGCTTGCGGGGATAGTGATGGATTTTAGAGATTCGCAATAATTGAAAGCCTCCTTTCCAATACTTATGACACTATCGCACATTATAATGGTAGTTAGCGATTTGCAGCCATAAAAAGCACGATATCCTATACTCTTTACGCTGTCGAGAATAGTAATGAGTTTTAGCGATTCACAACAACAGAACGCCTCCTCTCCGATGCTCGTAACGCTATCGGGAACAGTAATGGATTTCAGCGATGTACAGCCATCAAAAGCTCTCTTTCCAATACTTGTGATGCTATTAGGAATAGAAGTATTTTGACAGCCTCGAATAAGGGTGTTAGTGGCTGTGTGAATAAGTGCATTGCAATTCTCACGACTATCATACACTGTATTGCCTTCTGCTACTTTAATGGCGGTTAACGAGGAACAGTGATAGAAAGCATCCTCTCCGATACTCGTGACGCTAGCGGGGATAGTGATGGATTTTAGAGATTCGCAACAATAGAAAGCCTTCTGTCCGATACTCGTGACGCGATATGTAGCTTCGTTAAACTTTACGGTATCCGGGATAATGATATCACCCTCATAATCATTATAAATTCCTTCCCTTCTTTCGATGACCTCCGTGGTCAAATTGTCCCCATTGAGACGATATTGTACACCATTGATATTTACTTCTATCATAATTGTTATAGTTATTGTTTCTACTACTACAAAGTTAGAAAAATTTTGTCATGTTGTGAAATGTATCTTCCACAATAGTTATAATTATAGTTGATTTTTAGAACGGCAATTCTTCATCAGTGACGGGCGTATTCAGAGCTCTTGTGTAGTTATCTTCAAATTGACGTATCAAATGCTTTTCATTCTCGTCCATAAGGCTCAGTATTTCGTCAAGAGAGAATGGGTACCTGCGGTCAAATTCATCTTGATCCGCTGGAATTAATGGGGACATAGCTAATGCTTCTACTGCCTCCCACTCATCCCACTCATTTCCCTTTCTTATAGACTTGAGTATTTCCATATAATGCCAGATGGAATATCTAAATATATCTCCGATAATATCGTCCATACTTTCAGCACTTACGGGAAAGAACTCAAAGTAAGAGTCTGATTCGTAATCTTCTCGTTGCCACGGACTCCATTTTGTTGTGTCGGGGATATTCACTTGTTTTGCGCGGATTCCGAAGAAGCATCTCGTTTCAAGAAGCACGTGTTCGCCAAGTATCAGTTCCTCAATACCACATTGCGCAAAAGCTCCCGAATAAACACGACAGTGATCAGGAATGTTCACTTTTCGCAAAGATTTAATGCCAACACACGCTTCCGGAAAAATGTGTCGAACAGTTGGAGGGATGCGTAACTCACGCAAGTTTTTCAACTGCGTGCTTTGTCCTACATCTATACCGGTGACTGTATATTCCCTTCCCTGATACTCAACAGTGGCAGGCACCTCAAAGACCTCTCCTTCCCAAGAGGTGTCACAAAGAAGAGTTAGTTCATCGGGGTTATCCGACACAATCACTGATTTTATGTAATGAAGACCATTGATGGTCATTACCGGAAATGTATTAGAATTATAATCCATATTGATAGCTTTAGAGTGTAAAAAACTTGGAGTCTTTCGTTCTTACTAATTTGTCTTACAAATTTGTCCGTTCCAAAATTACAAATAATTTAGAGAAATTGTTTTCAAAATCTAATCAACCCAATCCCAGCCATTCTCGGTTTTCGTGAACTTGTCCCACTCCTCTCGCCAACATTCAATGTAGAGCGCCATTGCTTCGTCGCTGTCATCCTCTGTAAAATTGAACGAGGCATTGCCATCTACTCCGTATGCCTCGCCACAATTACAGGCTATAACCTCATCAGCATACTTGTAGAAAAACTCAAGGTTGGGAAACATCTCAACAAGTTTTTCAATAATCGGAATTACACCATCATTCGCAGTATAAAAGTAGAGTTCTACACTTCCATCACGACAAGAATCAATGTCTGTTTCGTATGCGTTCCATTTAGTACCCCAGTTACTTATCCTCCAATGGTACCAATCAATGGATCCACATTGTTGTGCGATGTTAAAGATTTTCTCTCCAAGCACTTTGTAGTCGGATAGCTCTTTCTCAGTCTTATCCTTATATATATCCATAGAGTAGAGCTGCGGAAAATATACCAACTTGTCTAACATATCCTCATTCCCGGTAGTCATAAGGTAGTAGTAAAGGGCATTTTCATGTTCACTATCACACAAAGAGTTTGGCAAACACTCCGGCATTGGGACGATTTTTTCAAAGTCAATCTGGAGTGTCCCATCTCCATCTATGCCGGTAATTGCATAAAGGAAATCCTCAATTTCTGCTTGTGTCTTTGCATTAACGACAAGTTTATTTGCGATATTGTTAGGCATATTGCTTTTTGTTTTGTTTACCAGAATAACAATTAATCAGAAAAGTGCATCTACTACCTACGTAACCATTTCTACGTGATTTGCAGACATAACTATTCGGTATTTATGTTAATAGTTTACTATCAAATTTTTATTTTTTGCGCCTTAAGTTTTGCACCACAATCCTAACAAAATGATATGGAAGCGTCAGGCAAAAGCCCATAAATGCAAGAAGCGCTAAAACATCAATCCCGGCAGACTTGATAGCAGCCACAAGTCCGAAATTCTCATACATCCATTTGATACGTTTAAACTTTATCATAATGCGTTATTATTTGTCAGTTTTATAAATCTTTTACAATTTTAAATTTCGCTTATTCAACAAGACTAAAAGAGATTATTTCTATTTATACTCTATTGTTGAAATCACATAGACATATCTTGCTCATAAATAAAGTCGCAAAATTCTGGCGCTGGCGACTTCGTACTTACAAGCCCTTGTACTTCTATTTCTACAAAGCTTTTAGGTATTTGATTTAAAGGACAACCTTGGTTTTCTACCAAATTGTTCAACTCTTTCATTATTCTCTGCCAATATTCAAAGCCATAAGGTACATTTCCAATACCATTCTTCTCAATAAATGCACGCACCACTTTCAGAATTTCAGGGTGGCAATAAGGTGCAATCCATGCAGCCCATTCATCAATGGTCGGCTGAATACTATAAATATCGCAATTGTTGCCAAACTGTTCTTCCTTAAGAATCCGTTTGGAATCTTTTGAGCTACAATACTGAAAATAAGTCAATTGGTCAGCCTGCGCACAAACAATCACCGCACAATCCTGGTACACACCACCTTTTGAGTTTGTGTGGGTATTAACAAACTTTAGCCAATTGTCTGAAATACAGCAACCTGTATTAAAAAGAATACCCATCCTTTTCATATCTACATGCATATAATATTCATTGGAATTTTCGTCCCTTACATATTTTTCACACATGCAAGTTTGTTTAGTATAATCATCGGTATTAAAGGTCGTATCTGACCATTTAAACCATACTTGGTCGTTCGGGTTCTCCTCGTTGTACCTTTCGCAACATTGCTCTATTACGCGGTACGCAATTCCGTATTCATTATAATCTGCATTCCATAAGACAAGTGATCTACCAGCATAATTTCTTGGGTTTGCAAGCCTTTCCATAACGAGCTTCTTAAAATCTGCTATTCCTATTGTTTTCATATTCTTCTGCGATTTCCTATACATCGCAAGGTCATTATATAATTACTATTCAGTTTATATCCTAAGTTATTTGATTTTCTTTCTCACCGACCTCAATATCTCCACCATTGCCCAGGTATCTTGCTGGCAGTAGCGTTTTAGGGCTTCCCTACGCTCGGCTTTGGTTTTCAGCCTGTTGAATGTCGGCTGGTCGGAATCATAGTTGATGTAAGCGATATATGCTTGCATACCATTGCCCACATCCATCCCTTTATAGGTGAGTGATGGAACAAACAATGGCAAGGTCTTCTTGATGGAGTAGCCACCAGAGAGATCTTTGTGGTAGTAGTTGAAAACATTAACGTTCTCTATTCCCGAGTGTACTCCCTTCTTCATTTCTTTCTTCATTTTCTTGTACTCTTCCTTGCCATACTTTTTCTCGTACATTTTCTCGTACATTTCGTTGTTATTCAATAAATGCAACAAATCGGCTGACTTGTCTCTAATAGCAAGTAACTTTGCACTGTATTCAGGGTAAAGATTTGCCAATTCTTCAAGGCGACCTTTCTCATAAGTAATGGACTGTCCAAGCATTGTACCCTTGAGCGTACCATCCTCATTGTACTCAAAATGATTAACGATAGCTTTCGCCAATGCCTTGCGTTCATCATCATCGCACTCTTCGTTGAGGAAAATGAAGTTGTCTTTCTCCTTGTCACAAACACCCGGCTCACGCTCAATATGCAAAGAGAACTCGAAAACCGATTGTGTATATGGTCTTTCTCCTTTGAAACGTGGCAATGGACAAGGAAAACCCTCAAAGTCGAAGTGATAAATCGGATATTCAAGTTGTTCGAACCAATACTGCATCTTTTCTTTATCAATATACTCCGTGTCGTTGTCGTAGCAATCACGTTGAATGAGATGTTTTTTATTTTTCAACCATTCCAATGGCACATCGTCAAGTTTGTAATACCTGTTGTTTATCAGTTGGTACTTGCCTTCGATGCCCCATTTTAAAAAACTTTTGTTAGAGTCCAAGTATTTGTTCGCAGAATTGGTGTCCGGCACTTTACGAAGTGTTTGGAAACAATGTTTCCAAAATAGACATTCCGTCTTTTCACCCCAAGCACAATGCTTGCCGACATCGACTTTATCATTCACATCGTGTGGAGTAGAAATATAGTTTTCAAGGCTGGCAATCTCCTTTAAGATTGTCTCTTGATACGCTTTGGTGGTCTCGTTTAATTCTAGAAATGTGATAATCTCCTGACCATTGACATCGCGGTATAAACACTTGCCATTCTCATCAATAGCACCGTCATACACATACTCGCTGTTGAGCACGGCAAGATAGTAGTTCACAGGACGTTGGTCGCCTGCCTTACGGAGCGTACGTTCGATAACAAATCTCTGAAAGGCGAGGTCGTGTGGATATTTACCAACTTTACTATACCTGTCGAGCAAAGACTCTGTCTTATGCTTAAAATTCTCCGAAGCATAGTCATTTACAGCACTTTTAGCTGTGTTGAGACGCCAGATATTGTCCTCCTTGACAAATAAAGGATACGGTGTCCCGCCACGATTTCCTTTCGTATCTGTGAAATACAAACCTTTCCTCTCTTTTTTTTCGCCCTTGTTAATTTCCTTATAGATGTACTTGCTACTGGTAGTGGCTTTTACCTCTATGATATTGATTTCTCTTTCGTTCTCGTTGTAGATGTCCACGTAACAACGATAGGTGTTGCCATTAAGCTCATACTCAAAGAGTTTTTGACTTTGAAAAGTGCCGTCAAAATACTTCTTGGCAACCCTCAATGCTTCCTTCTCTACTTGATTGTAGTATGGTAGCAAAGCCTCATGCTCCGGACTCGGTGCAGAGTTGAATTCTTCATCGCCCTCCTCGGAGAATTCACCAAGCCCCATAGCAGACTCCTTCATACTTACCATCAACTCCTCCAAAATTTCTTCACGGCGCTCGCGTTCTACATCAATATCGTCTTTCCCCGTTGGGTTGTGTTTTAACTCCATCGGGAAATACATCGAACATCTTGTCCAGTTGATAAATCTTGATTTTGAAATATACATTTTTCCAGATACGATTGCCTATGCATCGCGAGGTTTTTGCTGTTATGTGTTCCTATTGAAAATATTATTCTCTACGAAGAAAAATTATATTGTGTTTAGGTTCCCATACACCATCCGTCTTCTATCATCTCTTCCAAGGAGTCGTATTCGGCTAGCACCTTGTCGGTTCGATTGAGTTGGATAAGCATAAATTCAACCTTCTCATTGGGAATCGCACATACCACATAGTTGCAGTTCACCAAATCCATGATAGCGATAATTGGAGTGTAATCCTGAAGTTCCGCTGTTTTATATTTCTCGTTCCACTTCAATTGAGGCGAATATACCGGACTATCATAATGTTCTTTAAAAAAATTTAACTGCCTTTTGATTTCTTTATTCATATTCATTTCGTTTTATGCGCCCACATTTTTAGTGAACGGTAGTATTTTTGATTAAAGATACAACTTTTTTTTGCAAACGTCTCATAGAAACAGCGCTTTTTTCGGAAAAAGGTAACTAATAGATAGCAAAATTTTCTCTAATACCCACAATATAAGGCCTCTTCTGCTGAAATTAACAATATAGCGGAGTACCATAAAATGGGTAGAGTAGCAACCACTTATCACTTTTAGCACTTGTTCTGCCATATTTAGGTAGTTTTATTTCTCTTTTGCGTTTTGCTGGTGCAAAGAAAAATAAAGATTACGAAAACTATGTTCGTATTATACTTGAAAGTGTAAGTTGTAATTCTTACCTTTGTTGCGAATATAGTGTTCGCAATGATGCCATATCTTTGCACAGCAAACAGGAACCAAATATAAAACTCATATATTATGGTAAAGAAAAATGCTATTATGCGATACAAAATTTTGGATACTTTGTTGTCCAACAGAAATCGCTATTACTCAATCACCGAACTTTTGTACAAGGTTAATGAAGCACTGGAAATTGACGGAATGGAGTCGGTATCTCGTCGCTGTATCGAGAAGGATCTCAATACCTTGGAGTGCGCGCCATACGAAGCGGCGATAGAGCGCGTATGGATACAGGGAAAGAAATGTATACGATATGAGGAGGATGGATTCTCAATCTTTACAAAAAAACTCACCGAGGAGGAGGAAAACTTGCTTTCGGAGGTATTAAATACTATCGGACAGTTTGATGGTCTGGATACATTCGAGTGGCTCGATGGTTTGAAAAAACTACTGGAGATTAAGGAGCATCGACGTATCATTCAGTTTGATAGTAACGAGGATCTCATAGGAAAGAATTACATCGGATCTCTGTTTAGTGCCATATCCAACAAGCAGGTAATTGCCTTAAAATACCACACCTTCAAGAGCCCGGAGGTAAAGGAGGTTATAGTCCACCCATACTTATTGAAACAGTATAACAACCGCTGGTTTTTAATTGTAGGTGTTCAAGATGGCACGATACTCAACTTCGCTTTGGACCGTATCGATGGCTTTACAGTTATGCCAAGTATTGAATACATCGAACCAAAAGAGGAATTAGAAGATCGTTTTTACGATATAGTTGGCGTCACCTTGTATAAGGATAATCCAATCGAGAATATCCTGCTATGGGTTGATGAGTCAGGTTATCCATATGTTCATACCAAACCTCTGCACGGTTCGCAGGTTATTATCAAAGGCGATGCTGATCGAGCACTAAGAGAGAAGTATCCGGTATTACAGGGCGGACGCTTTTTTAGACTCAAGTGTCCCGTCCTGATATAGCGTTACACTAAGAAAAGACCAAGTATGGAAGAAAAGAGTAAAAGCTTGTATATCAAGCGCACACAGCGGGACTATCCGATGAGTTTTAAGTTGGCAGTAGTCCGAGAAGTAGAAAGTGGAGCC
>JAZTZN010000032.1:0-23881 GCA_045637445.1 Muribaculaceae bacterium | reverse complement strand
TTTTAAAAAATCTGCGAACTCCGCAGTAGTCTGAGTGCCTAAATGTGTGAGGTCATAACTCTTTGTAAGGACTTTACCCGTACTCTTTTCTAACCACTTACGACGACGAATATGAAGAAAGACCGGCTTGCCTCGAAGCGGAAAATCTTGTATGATGCTCTGCTCGGTAAAACCCTTGCTCTCATATCCAGCAGACTTAGGTGGAATATGACGCTCATCTAAAAACAGGTGTACATCAATGGCCGAAACCTCGGTATGTACCAACTCAAAATAGTCGTATATAGCCTCTGGCAATAACAACTTCAACGGATCTTCTATATGCTCTTAATGCTTGCCCATAACACAAAGATAATAGATTTTTCATAATATCCCCACTGGTTTTTAAGACTGAGCCTTTACTTGTTTTGCCTTCAAGTATATCTAGACTTAATAATGACATAGCTGTTCGATTCTTATATAAAATTGAAAGCGAGACCACAAGTTTATAGTAGCCTCGCCATTTCAAAGAATTTGTCCAATTTATACATATTAGTATGTCAAGGCGAATTTCAATCCGACTGCCTCCGAAATCATAATGAATGTAGATAGCTGCATATCAGTTTCGCCTTTTTCAAGCATAGCAACATACTCACGTTTCTTGCCAATCTTATCTGCAAGTTGCTGTTGAGTGATTCCGGCAGCCTTACGGGCGTTTTTCAATACCTCGGCATAGTACCAGGCACGAGACTTCGCATCGAACTCATCTCGCGAAGCTCTACCTTTTGCTCCGTACTCATCGACAAACATATCTTCTATGGTAGGAAGATGTTTGAGCTTGTTAATGTCAATCTTTGGTCTCATTGCTGTAAACTGTTTAAAATTTGTTCTGCTTTTTGTATCTCCTTCTTGTAATCGTTTGTGGACTTCTTCTTAAAACCATTCAAGAGAAGTATCTGCTCGGCATCAATTAAGTTTTCGTAGTCGATGGTAAAGAGAATAACTCTATACTCATTGCCTACCGAAATTCGTAACTCATAGAAATCTGTATCAACAAGTTTCTTTACCAACTTGGTATTTACGACCTTTATATCTGCTAAAATGTTCATGGCATATTTGACCTTGTTTTGAACATTTGCAGGTAGCGAGTTGTAAAACTCATCGAATTCTGTACTTCTTATTATAGTTCTCATGTTGCAAATGTAATACATTTATTACATTTTACAAAATAAATGCCAAAAAAGTTTACGAGAGAGAGGAAAATCAGTGATGAGGATACAATTACTCTATAACATAATGTTTCTAACGGAATGATGTCATCCTCATTTTGAAACTCTCAATCCTTTGTTTTTGGTCAATAGGGTATTATAGTATTTGCATTATTGAAAAATTGTCATTAATTTTGAAATTGGTTAATGATATAATTTATGGTATGGAACAAATCATCAACATTATAGCTAAGGAGTTTGGACTTGTGCTCCGCAACGTAAAAAACACAGTTACTTTGCTCGAAGACGGGGCTACTGTGCCGTTTATTTCGCGCTATCGTAAGGAGATGACCGGATCGATGGACGAAATTACGATAGCTTCAATACGCGATAGGGTAGCTGAACTGAAAGAGTTGAATAAAAGAAAGGACTATATAATTTCTGTCATAGAAGAATCCGGAGCTATGACAGAAGAGTTACGTGAAAGAATCACATCAAGTTGGACTCCCTCTGAGATAGAAGATATTTATTTGCCATTTAAGCCTAAACGAAAGACCAGAGCCGAAGTAGCTCGACAACGAGGACTTGAGCCTTTGGCGAAAATCATTATGTCGCAAAAGAGCGATAAGATTGATGCTCGACGCTTTGTCGCAGGAGAAGTGGAGGACGAAGAGATGGCAATAAGTGGAGCCAAGGATATAATTGCAGAGTGGGTGAGTGAGGACGAGCGTAGTCGTGGCAGACTGCGTAAGATATTTGCTCGTAGTGCAATGATTCATTCGCGTGTGGTCAAAGGCAAAGAATCTGAGGGGCAAAAGTATCGTGATTGGTTTGATTTCAAAGAGCCATTACGTCGATGCCCGGCTCATCGTCTGCTTGCTATGCGCCGAGGTGAGGCTGATGGCATACTTAGGGTTACGATATTGCCTGCTGATGATGCCGAGGAGCATATAGCACGAATTTTTGTCAAAGGAGAAGGCGAGACATCACAATGTGTCAAGGATGCTGTTCACGATTCATATATGCGCTTATTGCGTCCTTCGATTGAGAATGAATTTGCTGCAGACTCAAAACGCAGTGCCGACCGAGAAGCAATTGGCGTTTTTGCGAAAAATTTGCGAGAGTTGTTATTGTCTCCTCCGTTGGGCGAGAAAAGAATATTGGCTATCGATCCCGGTTTTCGCACCGGATGCAAAGTAGTGTGTCTTGATAGCCAAGGATTCTTATTGGAGCATAGCACAATTTATCCTCATGCGACGTCGCATGAACGAATGGTGGCTAAATATGAGATAGAGGATTTGGTAGAGCGTCATAAAATCGAAGCAATCGCTATCGGCAGGGGGACTGCAGGTCGAGAAACTAAAGAATTTATCGATAGTATCGGATTTGATTCGGAAATAGCTGTTCACATGGTAAATGAAGACGGAGCATCGGTCTATTCTGCGTCGGCTGTTGCGCGCGAGGAGTTTCCCGATAAGGATGTGACCGTCAGAGGAGCTGTCTCGATCGGACGACGACTTGGCGACCCATTGGCAGAGTTGGTGAAGATAGATCCGAAATCAATCGGTGTCGGTCAGTATCAGCATGATGTCGATCAGTCGATGCTTAAAAATCAGTTGGATTCTACGGTTGAAAGTTGTGTAAATACCGTAGGAGTAAACCTCAATACAGCAAGTTGTCAGCTATTGTCTTACGTTTCCGGCATTGGTGAGAAATTAGCAAAAAATATTGTTGACTATCGACGAGAAAACAAGGAGTTCCCCGATAGAAATTCACTGAAGAAAGTTCCGAGATTGGGAGCGAAAGTGTTTGAACAATGTGCGGCATTCCTAAGAATTCCGACATCGTCAAATCCGTTGGATAACACAGCAGTGCATCCGGAGCGTTACGCATTGGTTGAATTAATGGCTAAGGATTGTGGTTGTAAAGTGACGGACTTGATAGCAGATAAAAAGTTGAGAGACTCGATAGTGCTTGAAAAATATGTTGGCAATGGTGTCGGTATGGAGACACTGACCGATATTATAGAGGAGCTATCCAAACCCGGACGAGATCCTCGCAGCATGCTTGTGACCTTTGAGTTTGACAAGTCGATTAAAAGCATTGATGATGTAGAGGAAGGAATGTTGCTTCCGGGTATTGTTTCCAACGTGACAGACTTTGGATGTTTTGTCGATTTAGGCATTAAGACCAAAGGTTTAATCCATGTATCGCAATTGGCTGATAAATTTGTGAAAGATCCAAGCACAGTCGTGTCAGTCAATCAGCAGTTGACGGTGAGAGTCATCGGCGTTGATTATGAACGTTCACGCATTTCCCTCTCCCTCAAAGGGCTGTAAAACAAATTTATAGGTGAAATGGTTTATGATATATAAATCACTAAGTAAAACTAATTAACTAATATTTAACTAACAAAAATAATAGCCATGAGAAAACAAATTCGTATAGTGCTGCTAATTATGGCATGCCTATGGTGTTGGGTCGGTGCGTTGGCAGTACCTGCCAATCCGAACCCTCATGTCGTTACGCAACCTGATGGAACAACGATACGTGTTCGTTTGTGTGGCGACGAGTATTATCATTATTATACCACTGAAGATGGCACTCCTGTGACATTGTGTGATGATGGTTTTTACCGTTATACCACAATAGATGCACAAAACAATCTTGTCGCAAGTGCCGATGTCGTTGGTAAAGTCAATACACCTGTTTTGCCTGACAAAAAAAGTGTAATGAAACGACATGGTGAATTGTATAAAGTCAATAAAGCGAAGAAAGTCGTTGATTTACCCCGGAAGCAGGCGCCTATGCGTAGTGCAGTTAGGAATGCCGGAAGCAAAGGCGGTGTTGTAAAGGGTATTATTGTCTTGGCTGAATTTCAAGATCAGAAATTCACTTTCTCGCAAAAAGCCATCAACGACAAGATGAATAAGGTGGGATATACCGATGAGTATGGCTCGATTGGTTCTGCTCGCGATTACTTTATTGCACAAAGTTACGGACAATTTCAGCCGGAGTTTGATGTTGTAGGTCCTGTCACATTGAGCCAAAATATGGCCTATTATGGAGCAAACTACGATGGAGGTAATGATATACGACCATACGAAATGGTGGCTGAAGCTTGCCAATTGGCAAGTCAGCAAGGTTTGGCAGATATGTCGGACTATGACCACGACGGTGACGGTTGGGTAGATCTTGTATATGTGATTTATGCCGGCTATCCGGAGAGTAGTGGAGCCCCAGGTGAGACTATTTGGCCACATGCGTGGTATGTTTATTCAGGAGGAGGTCTTTTAGTAACGTTAGATGGTGTGTCGTTAAATGCCTATGCATGTTCGGCAGAGCTGAATGGCAATTCAGGTTTAAATCTTGATGGTATAGGCACATTCTGTCATGAGTATAGTCACACACTTGGTTTGCCGGACTTTTACGATATTGATTACTCCGGCGCAATGGGTATGAGTTGGTGGAGTATAATGGCTCATGGCAATTATGGTGTTAATGGCTATGTCCCTATTGGATACAATGCCTACGAACGCGAATTTTGTGGTTGGCTTGAGTTTAATGAACTCACAGATAATGCCTCTATCAGAATGCCTGAGCTGACCACAGATAATGCTGCCGCTTATAAAATAACATCGACCAATGCAAATCAATATGTTACAATCGAAACTCGCTGTAAAAAAGGTTGGGATGTGTCACTCCCATCAGAGGGTATGATGGTAATCGCAGTTGATTATAATAAAGAAGCATGGGATATGAATGGACCGAATGACGATCCGAATCGTCAACGTTTTAAACTCATACCTGCAGATGATGATTGGAACGAGTCTAACTTATTTGGCGACTTGTATCCCTACGGAGGTAATACGACTCTCTCTTCATCGTCATCACCAAAATTGAGGGTACATAATACTACAATTAGTGGCAAATCGATTACCGGAATTGCATATAATAATGGAGTGACAACATTTGACTTTAAAAAGGATGATGTGCCGGGAGATGAGCCGGGTGGCGATTTGTCATACCTTGAGGGTACATACAGTGCATTTGCAAAAAGTGCTTTCAAAGACTATCCTGATGAGGAGTGGCAAGTAAACATTACTGTTGATAAGACAGATAAGGGCAAGGTGTGGATTCAACCTGTATGTATGTTTGGTGGTCTTGACGCCGATGACATCAGTCCGATATACGCAACCTATAATGCCGCTGATAATACACTCGTCATGCCTTCAGGTCAAGTTGTGTATGAAGATTCTGACAACCAAATGGTCATAGCTAAAACAAGAACCGGTTCGGATATAAATCTGACAGATAATTTTGTTATGCAAATAGAGAAAAATGATTATGGCGTAGATATCTCATTTGCAAATGATTGTTATTTAGGAGTAGGTGATATTCTCAACGATAATTGGTGGAGTCAAGCATTATATTATGTTTCGTATAGCAAAATAAGTTCCGGAGGCGATGAAGAAGGCGATGAAGTTCCTGCAGAGCTTGAAGGCGTTTACAATGCCTTTGCCAATAGTGCTTTCAAAGACTATCCGGATGAAGAGTGGCAAGTGAATATCACAATTGATAATACAGAAAAGGGTAAGGTATGGATACAGCCGGTTTGTATGTTTGGTGGTCTTGATGTTGTTGACATCAGTCCGATATATGCAACTTACAATGCAGCAGATAATACACTCAACATGCCATTAGGACAAGTGGTGTTTGAAAACTCACAATATAAAATGGTCATAGCACAAACCACAGGTGGTTCGGACAAGAATTTGACAGGAAATATTGTAATGCAAATAGATAGCAATGCTAATGGCGTAGATATTTCATTTGCAAACGATTGTTATTTAGGAGTAGGAGATATTCTCAATGATGATTGGTGGTATCAAGCATTACAAAATGTTTCGTATAGCAAAACAACAATCGTTGATGAGCCTGATGAAGTTCCTGCAGAGCTTGAAGGAGTTTACAATGCCTTTGCCAATAGCGGATACCAAGGAGAACCTGATGAGGAGTGGCAAGTAAACATAACAATTGATGAAACAGAAAAGGGCAAAGTTTGGATTCAGCCGGTATGTATGTTTGGCGGTCTTGATGCAGAATATATCAGTCCGATATACGCAACCTACAATGCCGCTGATAATACGCTCAACATGCCATTGGGACAAGTGGTGTTTGAAAACTCACAATACAAAATGGTCATAGCACAAACCACAGATGGTTCTGATAAGAATTTGACCGGAAATATTGTAATGCAAATCGATAACAATGCTAATGGCGTGGAGATCACATTTGCGGAAGATTATATAATAGGAGTAGGAGACATTCTCAATGATGATTGGTGGTATCAAGCATTACAAAATATTTCGTATAGCAAAACAACAATCGTTGATGAGCCTGATGAAGTTCCTGCAGAGCTTGAAGGAGTTTACAATGCCTTTGCCAATAGTGGATACAATGGTAAACCGGATGAGGAGTGGCAAGTAAATATTACGATCGATAACTCAGAAAAGGGTAAGGTATGGATTCAGCCGGTTTGTATGATTGGTGGTCTTGATGCCGAATATATCAGTCCGATATATGCCACCTACAATGCTGCCGACAATACACTCAACATGCCATTAGGACAAGTGGTGTATGAAGATTCTGAACACAAATTGGTTATTGCCCAGACCGTTGATGGTTCGGATAAGAATTTGACCGGTAATATTGTTATGCAAATAGAAAACAATGCTAATGGTGTTGAAATCACATTTGCTGATGATTATTTATTAGGAGTAGGAGATATTCTTAATGATGATTGGTGGTATCAAGCATTATATAATATTTCGTATAGCAAAACAACTGCCGGAGAAGAACTTGCAACCTCTATCTCTCTCGATAAGACAGAAGTAAGCCTTGAAGTTGCCGAAACAACAATGCTTACTGCTACAGTTCTTCCTGAAACAGCAACCAACAAGTCTGTTACATGGACATCTTCTAACGAAGCAGTGGCAACTGTTGATGCTAATGGCGTAGTGACTGCAATCGCACTCGGTGAAGCCGTTATCACAGCGACAACTACCGACGGCTCGGACCTTTCGGCTTCTTGCCAAGTGACAGTTGTTCCGACATTGGCAGTTTCAATTGAAGTAACGCCGAATAGTGTTGAAGCAGAAGAAAACTCAGAAGTTCAATTGTCAGTCAATATTTTACCTGAAAATGCAACTTATAAATCAGTGGAATGGTCATCGTCGAATGATGCTATTGCATCGGTTAATGCAAACGGATTGGTTAAGATTCACAAGGAAGGTAATGTTGTAATTACAGCGACAACGACCGACGGCACAAACCTTTCAGCAACTTGCAGCATTAATGTCTATTCAGGCATTGATGATGTGAATGGTAATGACGTGATAGTTGCGACTATCGGTGACAACATCGTGGTGAAGAATGCTCCGCTTGGCAGCAATGTCAGAGTATATGCTGCTGATGGTAGCATTATCACATCAGAGATTGCAACTGACGGCGATGTAGTCGTAGAAGCTCCTGTCAAAGGTATCTACGTTGTCGCTATCGACGGCAAATCATTCAAAGTAATGGTGAAGTAACGGCAGAGTAGCTTATCAATTGACCTGATATATAAAGGCAGATTTAGCAAAACACTCTACATAGAAACGAAGGCGAGACTCGGGTGGTCTTGCCTTCGCTGTTATCATGCAGTAGAACAGCAATAAATTTTAATTTTCTTTAATAAAATTGTTGTGTGGAATTGAAATATTCTCTAAATTTGCAACTGATTCAGTAAGTGAGGAGGCAGAGGCAGTCTCGCAGAATCAACATTTGTTGATGGTGGACTTTTTGTCCGCCGAAAAGGTGTTATTGAAATTTTATATTTGGTATTCAAACTTGGCCGTCTGAAACTATGCGAAGATAATTTGACAATGGCACCTACATCGGTAGCTATACCTACTCCCGAGAGGGAAATCGTATATGCTCACGGTGTGGGGCTGCCGTCTTATTCGTTGCAATGGTAAGCCAAGACCTGAAGTTAGAATAAGACTAAATACGACCCTCACACCTTTTTTATATCCCATTACTAACGGTTCCCCTGAGGCTCGATGAACCCCCAAAAAACTTACTAACACAAAGAGAGTATTAAAAAATTGTATTAACTAAAAAATCACAAAGAACATGAAACACTTAAGGTCTTATCGAGCCATTGTCGCGATAGCGATGATGCTCATCGGTTGGCTGCCGTCACTCGCCCACGACTTCGAAGTTGATGGTATCTATTACAACATTACTTCTGCTTCTGATATGACAGTGGAAGTCACTTATAAAGGCGATAGTTTCTACTCAAATGGATATAAGGGTACTATTGTAATTCCGACCTCAGTAACTTATAATGACCAGACACTAAAAGTTACAAGCATTGGAGAGAGTGCGTTTTCATTCTGCTCAAGTCTGACAAGCGTAGTAATTCCAAATAGCGTAACGAGCATAGGAGACTTTGCTTTCTGGTTTTGCAATGGGTTGACTGGTATCGAAATCCCCAATAGTATCACATGTATTGGGCGTTACACGTTCAGTGATTGCACAAGTTTGACAAGCATAGCAATTCCAAATAGCGTCACAAATATTGGAGAGAGTGCGTTTTCAAACTGCTCAAGTCTGACAAGCATAGTAATTCCAAATAGCGTAACGAGCATAGGAGACTTTGCGTTTTGGTTTTGCAATGGGTTGATCGGTATCGAAATTCCAAATAGCGTCACTAGTATTGGGCGTTGCGCATTCAATAACTGCATAAGTTTAACAAGCATTGAAATTCCAAATAGCGTCACAACTATTAGACACAAGGCGTTCTCTGATTGCACTGGCTTGATAAACGTGGTTTGGAACGTAAAGAAATGTTTTGATTTCCCAGACTCAGGGGAAAGCCCATTTAACAATTCTTCGAATATTACCACATTTACATTTGGAGATTCAGTCGAGCATATTCCAGCGTACCTATGTCATGCTATGTCAAAATTGACTGACATAGTGATTCCAAATAGTGTCACAAGAATAGGAGACCATGCGTTCCAAGGTTGCTCGGACTTGACCGACATAGTAATTCCCAATACCGTTACAAGTATTGGACGTTTCGCGTTCAGTGATTGCAAAAGCCTGACTGGCATAAAAATCCCTAATAGCGTTACAAGTATTGGTAGTAATGCATTTAAGGGTTGCAAAGGATTGACGCATATTGAAGTCCCTAATAGTGTCACCAGTATTGGAGAGCGCGCGTTTTCGAGTTGCATAGGCTTGACAAGTGTAGTTTGGAATGTTAAGAAATGTTATGATTTTGTAGATGCATGGAATAGACCATTTAAAGATTCTCCGAATATAATCTCATTTACATTTGGAGATTCAGTCGAGTATATTCCGGCGTACTTATGTTATGAAATGTCTGTCTTGACTAACCTTGAAATCCCTGATTTGGTGACATCAATAGGAGAAAGTGCATTCGGCAACGGAGATAATTTGACAATTGTTGCTCTTGGTAATTCCGTAACTTCTATTGGGAAGGATGCATTTAAAGGATGCGATAACATAGAGAGGATTGATAGTAAAGCGGATAAAGCACCAATAATCGCAAATGAAGATCAATTCTCTGAAAATGTATATGCAAATGCAGATTTATTTGTGCCGATAGGTTATGAAGATAACTATAAATATGCCTATGCTTGGTCGGAGTTTCATAATATTAAAGGTAAGGAATTTACAGGAATTGAAAATGTAAGTCTTGCTTCCCTTTCTGTTGCGATAGATGTAGATAATATAATTGTTTGCGATGCTCCGATAGGTAGTCTAGTGACTGTTTATAGAATTGATGGTCAGATGGTTACCTTGAAGACGATTGTTGATAATAAAACTATAATAACATCTCCAACTAAGGGCATCTATGTTGTCGCAGTCGATGGTAAGTCATTCAAGGTGATGGTGAAGTAGTCGGATACAACTCAATATTCTATAAATACAGCGAAGGCGGGACTTGGATGGTCTCGCCTTTACTATTGTAGTATGGATAGGGTCCGTGATGGGATTGGGGTTAATCGGAGTGAATGAACCTAACCGATGAGGTTAACTGATGTCGTTGCGGGTTAATTGATGGGGTTAACCGATACAGTGGGGAGTTAACCAATATGGTTGGGGGTTAGCCGATTTTGTTTGGGGTGTCGAGGAGGGTGATGAATTGGGCTGTTTGTGCAGAGATGTCGTTTGCGTTGGCAATGGCATTGCTTACAGCTATGCCGTTGATGCCTGTTGCCCATAGTCCTTGAATGTCAGTAGTCTCGATGTCGCCAAATGCCACAATCGGCAGCTCTATCTGTTGCTCATGGATTTGCGCCATTATGGATGCGTAATCATCAGTGCTGACGATAGGAGAGTCCGCAGTAGAGCTTTCCGGATGTTTGTATGGACCGACAGAGATATAATCAATGTCGAAATATCTGATTTGTGAAATGTCGGAGAAAGAGTTGGCAGTCACACCGATTATCGGTCCTGCGCCGAGGATTTCTCGTGCTTGAGTAGGGAGCATAGCTCCTTTGTCAAGGTGAACACCATCTAATTCCAATTCTTTTACTAACTCCACTCTGTCGCTAAGAATCAGTATTGATTCAGATTCTTGACATAAAGGTTTTACTTCGTTGATGACACATTTAATATCATCGTCAGAAGCATCTTTCATGTTAACTTGAATCCAGCGGCAACCACCTGCGATAGCCCCTTTTATTTGATCGACCACATTAATTTGTAAGTCGGAATTTGTTATAAATTGTAGCATATTTTTATTTGATTTTAATGTTGGTTGTTAATTGTACTATTATAATAGAGTGATGATGTCGCCGTCTTCTGCAAAAGTTGTGTCCCAGCTATTGCGATGAATAATTCTTCCGTTGACAGCAATTATGACATCTTTACCAAATGTATTATACTTAAATGCCAATTCAGCTAAATTTGTTCGACCATTAAGTGTAATAATTTCATTATTAATGCTAATAATCATATCGATAGAGTTTTGAATGTTATTCGATAGTAATGCTGTCTGTCGCAATGCTGTCGTTGCCTTGCAATAGATTTGAATATTTCAATCTCTTAATAGCGACAAAATTTTCAGTTAATGAAGCAATAGTGTCTTGTTGTCCTTGGGTTAATAGCAAATCGGATTCAGCGGGGTATTTATATATCGTTTTTGTGAGCTCTGATTCATAGCGATCAACGATATTTGTTATCGATGCAGAATCAGAGGCATTTTTGAGACTGTCGGAATATAGTATTAACAATTCTTTCAGCTCGATAAACATTTTGTCTGACTCCGACTTGTTGTCAATGGTTTTGGAATTGTTGCAACCACCGACTATAAGGAGTAAAGATGTCAGACTTGCTAATAAACTTCGTTTCATAATCATAACGATTGATTAAGTTTGTCTTTTAGATATTGACCGGTATAAGACTCCGGCGTTTTAGCGACATCTTCGGGTGTGCCTGTCGCTATTATATTGCCACCATTTTCGCCACCTTCAGGACCGATGTCTATAATCCAGTCGGCGCATTTTATGACGTCGATATTATGTTCGATTATAAGGATTGAATTGCCTTTATCGATTAACTTGCGCATTGAGACGAGGAGGGTTGAGATGTCATGAAAATGCAGACCGGTGGTCGGTTCATCGAAGATAAACAGAGTGTGTCCGCTTCTTTCTTGCGATAGGAAATAAGCAAGTTTTACACGCTGATTTTCTCCACCGGAGAGTGTCGATGACGACTGACCAAGCTTGATATATCCCAAGCCGACGTCTTTAAGAGGCATCAAGCGTTTGATAATCTTCTGTTCAATTGAACCTTTGCTTTCGGAGAAAAACTCGATGGCTTGATTTACGGTCATTTCAAGAATGTCGTGAATGTTTTTGCCACGATATTCTACGTCTAAGACATCACGCTTAAAACGTTTTCCATTGCAAGCCTCACACTCTATTGTGATGTCAGCCATAAATTGCATAGGAATGGTTATTACGCCTTCTCCTTTACACTCTTCGCATCTGCCGCCTTCAGAATTGAAAGAAAAATGCGAAGCAGTGAAGCCCAACTGCTTGGAGGCTTGAAGGTCGCCATATAAGCGACGTATTTCGTCGTATGCTTTTAGATAAGTCGCAGCATTGCTTCGTGATGAAGTGCCTATTGGATTTTGATCTACAAATTCTACGGCATTGATAGAGTTTATGTCGCCGGAAATAGATTTGTGAGTGCCCGGTGCATCGCCGCTTTCTCCAATTTGGCGCATTAACGACTTGAAAAGTATTTCCTTCACTAATGTGGATTTCCCTGAACCACTAACGCCTGTTACAACAGTCATTATGCCAAGAGGAAATTTTACATCGATGTCTTTTAGGTTGTTTTCTCGAGCTCCTTTAATTTCGATGAATTTCTTCCACGGACGACGAATTTTGTCATACGAAATCTCGCATTTGCCGTTAAGATAGTTTAATGTGTGCGAATCAATATTTTCGCTCTCAGTTGTAAGTTCATTTATATTTCCGGCAAACGTCACATTTCCACCTAATCTTCCGGCATCTTTGCCGATGTCGATTATATAGTCGGCAGCACGCATTATTTCTTCGTCGTGTTCAACCACCACTACAGTATTGCCTAATTTTTGGAGCTTGCGTAATACAGTGATTAATCGTCCGGTGTCTCGCGGATGAAGCCCAATACTTGGCTCATCGAGGATATATAGCGAACCGACAAGACTTGAGCCAAGCGATGTCGCAAGGTTGATGCGTTGGCTTTCGCCGCCTGATAAACTTGAAGAAAGACGATCTAATGTCAGATAGCCTAAACCTACGTCTTGCAAATAGTGCAGTCGGTTGTTGATTTCTGTCAGAAGACGTTTGCCAATTGTAGAATCGGTAGGACTTAAATTTAGGTTTTCAAAGAATTGAATTAGTGTGTCAATCGGCATTTTAACTAATTCGGTGATACTTTTACCTCCGATTTTAATATATTCGACATCAGAGTTAAGTCTTGATCCATGGCATTTCGGACAAGTTGTCTTACCGCGATAACGCGCTTTCATTACACGATATTGTACCTTATATTGGTTTTCGTCAACCCATTTGAAAAAACCATCAATTCCCGGCCAAACATAGTTGCCACGCCACAAAAAATCTTTTTGCTTATCAGTCAATTCGCAATATGGCTTGTGAATAGGAAAGTTGTATTCGACAGATAATCTTACGAGTTCATTTTTCCATTCGCCCATTTTTTCTCCTCTCCAGCATTGCACAGCACCTTCATAAATTGAAAGAGACTTATTAGGGACAACCAAGTTTTCATCAATGCCTAATACTTTGCCATATCCTTCACATTCGGGACATGCCCCGTAAGGGTTATTGAAATTAAACATAAGGTCGTTAGGCTCTCTAAATTCAATTCCGTCTGCTGAGAATTTCTTTGAAAAAGTGAGTTCTTCGACACCTTCGTTTCCCCATATTTTAACGATACATTCATCTTTGCCTTCGAAATAAGCTGTCTCGATAGAATCGGCAAGTCTGCTCTTTTCATCGTTTTCTGATGACACAGACAATCTGTCGATCAGCAGACGATAATATTCATGCGAATGAGGCTCAGAACTGTTTAATAATTCTACGATATCGATAAATTCGTTGTCGCGTTCAAGTCTGGAGAAACCTTCTTTCAGATATATTTCTAATTGTTGATTGAATGTTCTATCGTGGCTTAGCGAAATATTTACTAATATGGCAACTCGCGTACCTTCCGGATATGATAATATAGCAGAGATAATGTCTTCGATGTTGTGCTTCGTTACTTCACAACCGGAAATAGGAGAGAATGTGTGTCCTATACGAGCATAAAGCATCCTCAGATAGTCATAGATTTCGGTCGATGTGCCTACTGTGCTTCGAGGATTGCGAGTGTTGACTTTTTGCTCAATGGCGATAGCAGGGGGCAGTCCTTTGATGAAGTCGCACTCCGGTTTGGACATTCGCCCAAGAAATTGACGAGCGTATGAAGACAAGCTTTCGACATATCTTCTTTGCCCTTCGGCATATAGAGTGTCAAAAGCAAGAGATGATTTGCCGGAGCCACTGACGCCTGTGATAACGATAAATTTATTGCGTGGAATTTCGAGGTCAATGTTTTTTAAATTATTTACTCTGGCTCCTTTTATTATAATACATTCTCTCTCCATATATACGTGATAGCTATTTTGTTGCAAAATTAGCTAATTTTTAGTGAATTGTGAATTAAAAATATAAAAATAGATTGTTAAATATGGTTTAATAAAAAAAATATATTAACTTTGAAATCTAAAACCATTTAAACGTTGTTTATAAGGTAAACACATTAAAAAATTAAAAATAAAAGATTATGAAACCTATACATGTAATTTGTGCAGTCGTTGGTGGCGCTATCGCCGGAGCTGCAGTCGGTCTTTTGTTTGCTCCTCAAAAGGGTAAGGAAACTCGTAGCAAAATTGCTGAAGTGCTCAAATCAAAGGGTATCTGTCTTCGTAAGGACAAGATGGACGAACTCGTTGATGAACTTGAAGACCAATTGGATAAACAGATTTAATAACATCAAAACTACATAGAGATGAAGAATATCGGATTATTATATGCTTTCCTCGGCGGTGCAGTTGTAGGTTGCGCAACAGCATTGTTGTTTGCTCCGGAAAAGGGTTCTGACCTCAGAGCAAGAATCGTTGCCATGCTCAACAAGAAAGGTGTGAAAATCAGTGATGCAGAGATCGATCAGCTTGTTGCTGAACTCTCAGGCTCAATCGAATGATTTAACCCCGACATAATAACACACGACAAGAGAGTGATCCTTCTACGTAATGGAAGGTTGCTCCCTTGTCGGAAATTTTATCAGTGCAATTATGAACGAAAATCTAAGTCAACAGATACAGTCGTTGATACGTCAAGGCAAAAGGTATCTGACTCTACAGATTAACTATGGTAAGCTGACGCTTGCCGAAAAATTGACTATATTGCTCAGCGGCGTATTATTGGTAATGATATGCCTGACACTGAGTGCATTTGCTATCGGCTTCTTGGCATTTGCTTTGGTCGATGCTTTGAAGGAGTCGATGTCGTCTGTCGGCGCTTATAGCGTGGTGGCAGCCATCTTCGTTGTCTTGACCGTAGTGGTGTATTTTTGTCGTAAGGCGCTGATTATAAATCCTATCGCTCGATTTGTCTCAAAGTTGTTCTTCGATAAAAAGCTTTAAAGATATGACACAGAACACTACAAACAATAATACGCCGGCACAGACTGATGATCAAACTATTCAGCCGGTTGAGCAATTTAAAGGCTACACGCTTGAAGAGTTGCGCTACAATCGAGCATTGATAGCATTGAAGGCTGAGTTTTGCAAGGAAAAAATGCTTTCGGATTTTCAGGCTGCTAAGTCAAAGACTATCCTTGGTAAGTTGCAAGGAGGTGAGGGCACAGGCTTGTTTAAGTCGGGTGTGCTCGGCAAAATGGTTCGCAGTCTCAACTATATAGACTATATCTTGGTCGGGTTGACCACTTTCAAGACAATTCGTTCAATCACATCACTCTTCCGTCGCAAAAGATAGTAGCGACTGAAGTTTTATTAGAATTTAATAAAAACGCCCTAACTCATGACAGATTATCAACAGATACGTTTGGACATTACACCTTGTGATGAAAATATTACCGACCTCTTTGCCGCTTTCTTTGCAGATTGTGGTTATGAGTCATTTGTGCCGGATGAGACAGGTCTGACTGCTTACATCAATTCAACGCTATTCAATAAGGAGGATGTGGAGTCAATCATTGCAGATTTTCCCATGGAGGTTGATGCAAAGTTGACAGTGGACTTTATCGAAGGTAAGGACTGGAATGAGGAATGGGAGAAAAACTATTTCCAACCGATTGTAATCGCAGATCAATGTGTTATCCATAGTACGTTCCATAAAGATGTGCCTAATGCTAAATACGACATCGTAATCGACCCGAAGATGGCGTTCGGTACAGGCCACCACTCAACAACAAGTCTCATTCTTCAGACCCTCCTTGAGACTGATATGAAGGGAAAGAGTGTTATCGATATGGGTACAGGAACAGGTATTCTTGCTATTTTATCGGCGATGCTCGGTGCAGAGAAAGTGACAGGTATTGAAATTGATCCCGGAGCATACGAGAATGCTTTGGAGCATGTCGAATTAAATAATGTAAATGTCGATGTGTTGCTCGGTGATGCGTCTCGTCTTAACGAACTGCAGCCTGCCGATATATTTATTGCCAATATTAACAGAAATATTATATTGGCAGATATTTCTTCTTACCGAAAGAATTTGAAGCCGGGGGGCATATTGTTGCTAAGTGGTTTTTATGAATCAGATATCGCAATGATTGAGCGTGCTGCAAATGCCTTAGGTTTAGAGGTTGTAAGCTATAAGGAAGACAAAGATTGGGTGGCAGTAAAATTAATATGCAAAAAGTAAGCAAAAAGTGATATTAATAAATTTCTACCCATAAAATTTGCACAAATAGAAATCTTTGTATAATTTTGCCAATAAATTAACAAACTAATATTAACTAAAAACATAATTGCCTATCGAAAGACCTATACTCTAAATCAAAAAATATATAGTAAATGGTACATACACAAAGCATTACCGACGATAAATTAGTAGCGTCGTATGCTAAAGGCAATAATGAAGCGTTCGATATCCTGTTAAAACGTCATCAGGATAAAGTATTCAATTATATTTTCAAGATTGTAAAAAACGAAGATATCGCAAATGATATTTTCCAAGATACTTTTGTTAAAGCAATCATGACTATCAAGCAGGGAAGATATACGGAAAATGGTAAATTCCCGGCATGGATTTCACGCATTGCTCATAATCTGATAATCGATTATTATCGTCAAGAAAAATCGGAAAATATGCAATCTTGTGATGTAGAAGATGTCGATATTCTAAATAAGAAAGAACTTAGCGAAGAAACGATAGAAGACGTCATTATCACAGATCAAATTCATAGTGATGTAAAGCATTTGGTGAAAATTCTTCCTGATTTGCAACGAGAAGTGTTGCTTATGCGTTACTATAAGAACATGAGTTTCAAGGAAATCGCAGAAGCTACCGGAGTCAGTATCAATACAGCATTGGGACGTATGAGATATGCAATCCTTAATATGCGTCGAATTGCTGAAGAGAAAGATATTGTATTGACATTTTAAAAAAAATTGAAATAAATTTTGCGTAAGATATAATATTAAGCCGAATATTTGCGTTATTTAAATATAAAGTTTATAAACGCAAATGCCTATGGATAAAACCTTTACTTCAAATTCTTACGAAGCAGAGGATAGTCAGGTAATAGTAAAGCCCCGTAAAGCAACACTCAGTTTCATCAAGCAGTTTGCTCAAGTTTATACGTATGTGGGCGTGGGTACTGCAAGTATCGGAAATCTGATTATCAACTAAAAATTTAAGAGAGACTACTCACAGCGAGCGGTCTCTCTTCGTTTAAAGTATGAGTCTTTTAAAATCTACGTTGTCGATAGATGTGTTGAGAGAAATCTTATAATGAATTTAGAAATCCTATCGTTGTTGACGATAATATGATGCCGATTACCCAAAGCACAATAAGAGTGATACGTGTGTTGCGAGAGAGTGGCTTGAACTTTTCTGACGACTTGAAGACGCTGAAGATGAGTATTACCAACGGAATACCGATCGACATGATGACTCCGAGTGCAAGAGTGAGTGCTCCAAAAAGTTCGAAGCTGTCGGTGTGTATCATCGCTGCAAACTGTGTTCCTCCCATTGTGAGAGCAGCTATACCAAACGCAATAAGTACAAGCAATACGATGACAAATGCCAAAGCCAAAGCGACAACAATTGGAATAGCCACTACACCTAATGCCATTACTATCACTTTTATAATGAAACTAAAGACATTGACAACTCCTTTTGCAAAACGCTTGAATAACGAGCCGTCTTTGGCTTGCTCTATATAGGGCTGAGTTTTACGATTGACATTGTCGTATGCATTTGTCACAGTCTTGCCAATGTTGTGGATAGTCTGTTCCTCTCCGTTCATCGCTAAGATGTCAGCGGCTGTCTTGGCTTCGGGCACAACTATCAGTAGCACCAGATATACCACGATGATAGTCGTAAGTGTCAAGAAACCGAGTCCGACAAAGAGCAGACGCACCCATGTCACATCCATGTCGAGGTATGCGGCAATTCCACTGCATACACCACCGATGATTTTATCCTTCGGATTACGGAAGAGTTTGCGTTTCACGGTGTAAGGAGGAGGGGTGGCAGAGTCCGGATTGTCTGTCGTATCTTTATTTTCGTTATAATCAGACTCGCCAAACTCGTCGGGATGTCCCATGCGAGAGATAATTTCTTCGATATGGTTGATGGTTACGACTTGCCGCTCATTTGAAATCTTTTCTGAAAGGAGTTCGCAGATTCGACCTTCAATGTCGTTGATGATTTCATCAGCATCGTCGCCATTGCGTTCGAATATGTGGCGAAGGTTGTCGAGATATTCGCTGAGCATATTGAAGGCATCTTCGTCAATATTGAATACTATGCCATTGAGGTTGATATTTAGAGTCTTTTTCATTTCTGTGGTAATTGATGATTGGTTATTTCTATGTGGTTGACTGTAGCGCTGATTTCGTTCCAGCTTCGTTTCAATTCGACCAAAGCTTCAGCACCTTCTCGGGTGAGGAAATAATACTTGCGCGGCGGACCTTGAGTCGATTCGACCCATTCATAGTCCAAGACGCCATCTTTCTTTAGGCGTGTGAGCAAAGGATAGAGTGTGCCTTCGACAACTATCAATCGAGCGTCTCTGAAGTCGCTGATTATCTCTGAAGCGTAGGCTTTCTTCTTGCTGAGCAGTAGGAGAATGCAATACTCCAGCATCCCTTTGCGCATTTGTGATTTTACATTGTCTACGTTCATATATATTATCAATAAATTATTCAATTTTTAAAGTTTGCCCGACGATTCGCTCTTGATGAGGTCGTCGTTGATGATTGATTTGGAAGCTTTCTTGACATCTTGTTTCAATCCTCCCAATCGATAGCTGATGGAGATGCCGACTTTCCACTGCTTGTTGCGGAACACTTGCTCCGAACGGAATGCGTCGGTCTCGGTGATGGTGACGTAATCGACGTAAGGGGTAAGGAATTGATTGGCGTTTATAGACACTTCAAGTCGGTCTTCCTTGAGGAATTTGCGAGAGATGGATAGTCCGTAGTAGTTCCAACCTGTGCCACGACCTTGGAGTGAGATGGACTGTGTGCCATAGCCACCATAGGCGTTAAGGCGAAGTTTCCAAGGCATATCGTAGTTGAAATCACCACCTATGTTGCCACTCCAGCCACTGTTAGCGATGTGCATCTCAGTGTCTTTATAGTCTGTGTAGTTGACAGCCCCGTTGATGCTAAGGCGTATCTTTGGGGTGATGGTCCAAGTGGCATATCCGCTGAGAGTGGTCATCTTTTGCGAGCCGAAATTGTGGTAGGTGGTATAGAATACGGAGTTGTCCATATAGGTGTATTGATTGATCATGTTGGAGGTCTGATTGTATTTCAGTGATAGGGTATAGCCTATGCGATGACTGAAGTCTGACATCGAAAGGGTCACTTGGTCGTTTTCGACACTTGTAAGGTCGGGATTACCATACTGTACATTAGTCGGGACACTTGTGTCGTGGAAAGGATTCATTGAGTCGATGTTTGGACGAGTGATGCGGCGATTATAGTTGAGTCGAAGCATTCCTGCCACGCCGATACGATAGGATACCATGGCAGACGGCACAAGGTCGTCAAGTGTAGTGGAGAAGTCTTCGTATCCTTCAGACATGAAGTTGATGCCCATGCGAGTGTGCTCGTAGCGAAGACCTGCATTGAAGCCAAATTGTTTATAGTTGAATGTGTAAGATGCGTAGAGGGCTGCGACATCTTGGTATTGTTGCAGATCGACAGAGCGGTTGAAGTCTTGTTCAAATGTGCCTGCGTTGTCCAAGAAGTAGTGAGAGTAGTTGTCGCTACGACGATTGATGTACTTAGCTCCGGTCTCAAGAATGTGCATTTGACTGAACGGATTGACATAGTCGAGCTGAATAGTATGCTCGTTGGAAGGTGTTGTCACTTCGTTGCGGTGGTTTTGCAGAGGGGAGTAGTTGTAGAAATCGAAGTAGTCGTTGGTCATGTCGCGACCGGTTTTGCCATAGTTGTACTGATAAGAAAGCACGATGTTGTGGCCGGGACGACGGAATGTGTGCTGATAGGCAGCATTTGCACTTGCGGTCGTATAAGTGATATTGGCATCTATCTTTGACTTGTAGGACCATGTGCGTTGTCGGTTGATGTCGAGAGCTTGGAAATCACCATCAATGATGCCGAAGCCCTTGACTCCCACCACATTGCCGGAGAGGGTGAAGAGGTTGAGTGTGTCGGCTTCGAAACTGAGTTGCAGGTCGCCGATATGGACTTGAGAATGTTGGGCGATGTTCATGGTTGAGATATTGTAATGCTCTGTCGTTGAGTTGAATATCTCGCGTTCGCCATAGTTGGAGTGAGAGTTCTCAAATTGACGAATGTTGGAGTAATTGGCACTAAGTGTCACCTTTCCTTGCTTGGCACGAGCATAGACAGTGCCTGTTGCATCGCGGTTGCTCGCTGCTGCGGTGAAGTTGGCAAGAAATCCGTCGGTAGATGTGCGAGTTTCGGTGACAAGGTTGAGGATACCACCAACGCCTTCTGCGTCGTATTTAGCACCCGGCTCGGTGATGACCTCTATCTTCTTGATAGCAGATGCGGGCATTGCTTTAAGCACCTCCTTGGCGTTTTGGCTGAGCATTGGGTCAGGACGTCCGTTGACATATACCTTAAAGTCTCCGCTGCCATTTACCTTGATGTTGTCATCGCCATCGACAGTGACCATCGGCACCTTCCGAAGCATTTCGATGATAGTATTCGACTTAGTGGCAGGGTCTTCGCTCAGGTCGTAAACCAATTTGTCGGGTTCTGCTTTAATAATAGGCTTGCGTGCTACAACCTCGATACCTTGCAATATTTCCTCATTATCTTTGATGACTATACGTCCGAGGTCGGCAATAGGGTTGGCGTCAGTCACTTCGAAGTCTAAGGTTGTGTCTTGTCGACCGATAGCAGTGAATGAAATGACGTAGTGACCTGAAGAGTCAAGAGTCTCTGCAAAACGACCGTTCTCGTCTGTGACACCGACTTTGACCGGCTTGGCATTTTTCTTATTGGGATAAATGCGGATTGTGACGTAAGGCTCGCCCTCGTTGAATAGACTATCGACGAGTACGCCCTTAACTTGATACGAGGTAGCAAATGCTGATGCTGAGGTTGCTACCATACTCATCGCGATGATGAAGAGCTTGATGATTTTTTCCATCTTTGTTAGTTTTTAGTTTGTTATATGAATCGTGTGATGTTTCTTAATATTTAGGGAATTTCTGAAAATTCCCGGATTTAGCTAACGCCGTTTGAGACACTATCGTCTTCGGTCGCTGAGCTTTTTAGTCTCTTTATCTTGAATACTCCAAATATTATTTGTTTTGTGTACTCACAAACTAAACTGATGCAAAGGTAAAATGTTTTATAGAACTATGCAATACATAGTACCTTAAATTAACATTATTTAACGGAAAATATCACAAATGAGGGTGGAGAAGCGATAGAAGCTATAGATGTTATGGAAGCTATAGATACTATAAATACTATAGATACTATAGCGTCTATATATGATATAATTGATGTGGTGGGGAGGAATAGGGGATTTGTAGGATTGTAGCGTTTTGCGTATCTTTGCAGTTCCAAAAATAACAGATTAAGGAAGTAAATATGAATAATAAGAAGCAAAGTATATTTGAACGCCCATTGTGGGTGGCGATATTTGCTCTCTCTGCAGCGATAGCGTGGGGATGGGCATTCCCGTTGGTGAAGATGGGGTTTGGAGAGTTTGGCATTACGGGTGACATGACCGGTAGCAAGATGCTCTATGCGGGCATACGATTTGGCGTTGCAGGCTTGATAACGCTTGCTATAGCCAAGTTATCAGGCAAGAGTCTGCGTGTCAATACGACAAGCGACTGGCTTTATGTAGTGGCGTTTGCACTCATCAATACGACGCTTCACTACATCTTCTTCTATATCGGCATCTCCAACAGTGCCGGCTCGCGAGCTGCGATTATCAACTCATCAGGGTCGTTTCTTCTCGTGTTGCTTGCGTGCATGTTCTTTAAGAGCGATAGCTTGACGTTGCGAAAGATTATCGGCTGCGCTATCGGTTTTGCAGGTATATTGGCACTTAATGTCGGAGGAGGCGAGAGCGGACAGTTCACATTTATGGGTGATGGTATGATAATCCTTGGAGCGTCGTGTGCGGCCTTTGCCGGCTTGATGACTCGCGGGGTGTGTCGCAGGGTGGATATCCTTGTCGGCACCGGCTATAGCCTTGCGATAGGAGGAGCGTTGCTCGTAGTGCCGGGGTTGATGATGGATGGTACGTTGCCTAATGTGACGCCGTGGGGTGTCACCATACTGTTGTTGCTGACATCTATATCGACATTTGGTTTTGCACTCTACAACAAGCTGTTGACACTCAATCCTATGGGCAAAGTAGCAATCTACAACTCGCTCATACCTGTGGTCGGAGCATTGTCATCGTGTATATGTCTTGGAGAGCCATTCTATTGGAAATACCTCTTCGCTGCACTTCTCGCAATGGCAGGTATCTACATCATCAATCGAGGCAAGAAATAATAAATTATCCACATCGCCTTTTTGGGGGGAGATGTGGACACATAAATTATTCTATTTTAAAGTTTATCGGACACCAATAATTCTCATCCTTGACCAAATCGTCAGCAACTTGTTTGGAAAGCGTATCGTTAGCATTGTGATACTGAGAGATTTTGTCATTATACTCCTCTCGTACCTGGTCAATGTATCATATAGTGATAAGATACTCAGGCTTACCCCCAAGTGACGTCCAATCGAGCAACATCAACTTGTTTCGGCGAGTATTGCCATAAAATCGGCTTTTATGTTACATAAAAGGTATGTCAGCTGATGACATCCATTGAGTTGGTTCCTGTGAATTTTACTTCATGGATATATATTGCATGTTATCTTACCTGCAATATATACCTTTTCTTTTTCAATGACACAATAGAGATACTCGTATCATCTTCAAGTATCCTACGCAGATAGGTAATCTGCATGGAGTTCAACTGATGCTCACGGTATAGCAGTGTGGCATTAAGACGGTTCATCTCCTCCCTCACATCCAAGAATGTAAAGTTGGGTGTTTTTGCATCATCTTATTTAAGAGAATCATCTTTGATATTCGGCTTAGTAGAAAATTAGGGTCCAGTTAGTGAACGTATCATGTTGAATTTTACACTTAATAATATTGCTCTGTTTCGGCTTTTAAGAAAAGGAGAAAATCATCGTTTAATGAAGACTTTTCATCCTTAGGTAGAGTCAAGCTATATAATCTGAAGAATTCATAGGGATTATGAAATTCTTTTATCATTTCATCTCTTAATCCGGCTTTGATGATTTGATTGGAGATATAAAAACCAAGGGCATGACCGTTGTATTT
>JAZTZN010000031.1:0-42467 GCA_045637445.1 Muribaculaceae bacterium | reverse complement strand
TTAGGTATTCTATGGCTAGTTAGGCAATATAACAAAAACAAATAAGTCTAATAGATTTTCTCTTTTGCAATCTCTTTATCAATAAACGTATAACTAAAACAACAAAACTATGTCATTAATGGATTTATTGCAGGATATGTTTCCTGATAGTTGGTTTAACGATGTTCGTATGAACTATGGTGAAACGCTTACTGATGAGATGATTGTAAACTCAGTACAGCAAGCAAGTGATTTCTTTAATATTGACAATCCTATGGCAATTGCCGAGGATAGGACAACTGGCGTTTATCCCAATATGGATGTATCACCAATAGACGATGTTCTAATATTTAATCGTGAACAACTCGTGGGTATGGGTATTACAGAACAAGAGGGGTTAGATCTTGTAATGACTCACGAGTGTGCACATCGAGCATTGCAGGGTATGAGTCATTTGGGCTTTGATTCACATCAGGAAGAGTTGTGCTGCGATTTTATGGCAGGTGTACGAGCAGGTCTGAATGGTATTGATGTGTCACAGATGGAAAATTCTCTTGCCGATACCCCTGTTAGCGATACACATCCAGGAGGTGCAGATAGAGTTGATTCAATTGAAGAGGGCGTTAAATTTGCACAGGAATACTATGCAGCCCATGGTGTTGCTCCAACTTTCAGCGATTGTCTTGATTACTTCACTGGCAATGCGGATTTAGCAGACCTTGCACCAGATGGTCAAATCACGCTTCGTCCTGAACACGCTAATTCTGTTTTTGCCGCCTATGAGTCTGGTGAAGCGATAGGTAGTATCGCTTTTGTTGATAGCGATCCCAATGATAGTGATCTAACCTTCAAGGGATACACCCAAGATGAGATAAATCGTAAGATGGCAAAAGCTGAAAAAGAGCAACGCTACCATGAGGGATTAGTTCGTCATCATACCTATATGGCAAAACATGGTTTGGATAAAGCGGATACTCAACACCATGCTCATGAAGCTGAAATACATCAAAAACGAGCAAATGAGTATAAAAGTGAAGCTTTGAAGTGGAAGTACACCAAACCAGACGAGAAGTAATTAGACCTATATCTATTTATATAATACACAAGTTGAATGAGAACCATAAAAGAAGTACGTGGATTGAAATGTCCCAACCACAATCATGTGAGAGACAACCACCATTTCTTGTATGAGGAGGCTTACCCCGGTGCAAGACCGCTTTCAAGTACAAGGTGTATCAAGTGTGGCTACACGATGTCGTTGCACAAGCCACAGAAGTATTAACAACAATCGCAATAGACTTAAATAATATGAATGCAGTAATAACCTACAAAGAGATTTCAGACTTCATTGAAAAGGAGTTCAAGATACGCCCAAAGTTCACTACCGTTGATGAGAGGACTCTTGAAGTGAGCTATAAGCCCGGAGTGTTTATGCCAACTATCAGCGTCAAGTTTCATATCGAGGCGATGCGCAAGGATATTGTATGCTTATCCTATGAGTGTGGTACTCCTGCATCACTGATGATTGCCGGTGTTGTGGCTTACCTTGACGAGAAGATTCCAAGTGGTATAGAGGTAAACACTACGGACAAGCGTGTGAATATCTATCCACTGCGTTTCAAGCAGATTGAGAAGGTCTTGGAGTATGTGGTGCTGTCTAACATAACATTTGAGGATAACTCGGCCAATATAACACTGAGTATGATATGAAGTTATTAGAAACTATTTACATAAATTAAAAGTAATATGGCTAGTACAAAAGAAACTTATCTGCAGTTTTTAAAGAACAAAGGCATTGCTGCAGAAGATGTAGGAATGGCTATTAAGTTATCTAACGGTCAAATAGTTTTCTTCCCATTTGATGAAGAATTTAATGATGAAGGAAAATTAGGAGAAGAGATTATAGTATGTTCTTATGACATTAAACATAATCTCACGCACAAATTTTATAAAAAGTAATGTAAAGTTCTAATACTATCTAAGACTATGCTTTTAGACAGATTATTCGGAGCTCCAAGGCCCAAGAAATGCGATGGGTGGTTGAAAATAATGAACAGTACAACAATGATTTTTTTACTATCACTCAAGGGTGAAATAAACATGATAGGATTATTGGGCTACTTACTATAGACCTTGATAATCCTATTGTGTTTTTCTTAAAATGAAGTAAATATGAATAATGACGATTGGACTGAAATAACAGGGATAATTGATCCATCAGAAGAAGTGGAAAATATCTTGAACCCTCTTGATGACAGTCTCGATGGAATACTTCCCCGACATATAGAACCCACATTGGATCCTATATACTTATATGCTTTTGATTCGGAGGCACTAATTGGTATCCAGCGCCACAGAATTGCGACTGATGGCGCAGGCATTACAACGCTCGTGGGATTCCATCGTTGCCCGCTTTCATGCTCATATTGCCTTAACCCTCAATGTAATATTGAGAATGGTTTTTCTCGTTGGATTACCCCTCAAACATTATTTGATGAACTGCTCAAGGATGATATATATTTCAGAGCTACTGGAGGTGGTGTTACCTTTGGTGGTGGAGAGCCCTTATTGCAATTTGAGTTTATAAAAAAGTTTAAAAGCATTCTTGACGGACATAATTTTATTCCCAATAAGGCTTTCGTTAGAAACACTTGGAAGATAGCGGTTGAAACTTCATTAAATGTACCTTTAGAGAACCTGCAAACTCTGCAAGAGGTTATTGAAGAGTATATAATTGATATTAAGGATATGAATCCTGAGATATACAAACGATATACTAAGACTAACAATAATCAAGTTATCGAGAATCTAATGTGGCTAATAGAACAGGGATTATCTGACTCTCTTTTCGTCAGGGTGCCACATATCCCGGGATATAATACGGAAGAGGACATAGAATCATCTGTTTATACTTTAAAAGAACTCGGTATAAAGAATATTGAGATATTTCAATACATCGTTCAACGAGAAAAAGATAATAGTAAATATATTGTTGCTAATGGAAAGGCTGTCTGTGCTGCATTGAAGCAAATACGAATCGATATAGCCGAGTCAAATGGGATATTATACGAACCTTCAATATGTCATTATGAGGGCGAATGTCCTGGTACATGCCCAAAATGTGAACAAGAACTGAACGAAATATCATTGCAAATAGAACAAAAATAAATACAAATAGTATGTTTATTAGCGGACTAATTTACCCTCCATTATTTAATCTATTTAATGGTGAAAACTCAGATATTGAGGACTGCATTAAATGGGCAGATGAAAAATATGATAGTGTATGCAAGAGCAGTGATAGTGCTGTCGCCATACTATATTTGCGTGAGCAATCTGTATATCGGAGTTTAATTGTTACCCACAATGGAGCCCCAAAACGATATGATGATCCTAAAATGATAGCAAGCAACTATAATGATCTACATCTTGAACAAAGCCAGATTGAGTCATTAAGGAAAAATGGCTATATAATAATCACGAAATATAAATGATATGGGATTATTTGATATATTATTCGGTGCTTCAAGACCAAAGAAATGTCCTGACTTTGACACTTTTGGGTATATAAAGCGATCAGATAATAGCAAAGGTGATAGAATTGTAAGTTAATTCAATTTTGATGATAGATAATCGCTTCAAATAACTCTTTATAAGAAAAAGAACTATGAAGCGATTGTTTTTATTACTACTATGTATGGTTGCAGTAGTTGCTATATCAACTGCTCAAAGCGACTATTATATCAAGAAAGCACAGAATTATCAGCGAGAAGCAGAGTACTATCAGAAGAAGGCTGATAGCTACCGTCGTGAAGCCGCATACTACCTCAAAAAGGCAGAAGGATACCAACGCGAGGTAGCGTATTATACAAAGCGTGGCGACTTGGATCGTGCGAAGACTTACTCCCATTATGTGGAGAATGAAATGGATAGGTATGAAATACAATTGCGATATGCAGCCCAGGCAGATGATAAAGCGGCGATGTACCTCAGGTGGGCTGTAGATGCATTAAAGAAACAATAATAATTACTTAAAAAGGCTACATTATGATACCAATAATTAGTAATCGAAAAGTATCGCCTCAGTAGCCAAAAGGTGTGGAAAATCTTCATTTCAATGGCAACCATAGAACGGAGTCGGCGGTGAAAGAAGAGTAAATCAATATGGTATTCTTTATCGTTTTTGTTGAGGTGAAAGATACCGTTGATAATACACTTTTTGGATGAAGAATCACTGTCACAAAACGGCAAATGTGGTCGATAGTTTGCGAAAGTTGCATTTTTTGTTTAAACTTTCGCAGAGTATCGGCTGTTTTTTTATCGGACAGTAATAATGGTGTAACTCTCTCTAATGGTCAAAATAGTTGGTGAAGATTGACTATTAGGTTTTGGACTGCTGACGCACCCGGAGTTGTTTGCCTAAGATGAAAAGCGCAGATGTTGTGGTGCGCTTCTCGTATCTTGTTTTGTGAGGAATGAGTGAGAGAAATGAGGGTTAGTGGGAGAGGCGTTGTAGGGCGAAGTCGAGGATTGGGTCACGACCGAGGGCAAAGTCCTCAGGGAGGGAGTGGACTTCGCATCCGGGCGAAGGATCAATACCGGCTTCGATTTGGCGGTCGTTGCAGTCGGTAATCGGACAGGCAGAGAAGCGAATGCTCCAGCCGTTGGGTAGTTCTGCCGAGAATGGCATGCCACCACCTCCACCGGTGCGCGAGCCAATGAGTATTACGTTTGGCAATGACTTCATTACAGACGCAAAGTTGTTGGCAGCGCTGAAGCAAGAGCGATTGATGAGTAGTGCTATCGGTTTGTGCCATGTCATACGTCCTTGTTCTGCCGGTTTGTAGTAGTAGGGATATGGGTCGGAGAAATCGTTATGTCCCGGTCCGGTCTTGTGGCGGATATAGCCGGCAAGCGTTGGCTCATGGATAAATCGTCTGACAAAAGTTTCTATATTGGTGAGTTGTCCGCCTCCATTGTCGCGAATGTCGATAATCAACGCATCGCAAGCAGCAAGATAGGAGAGTATCCAGTCGAGATTGCCATTGCCGACAGTCGATGAAAACGATGGATAGTAGATGTAGCCGATATTGTTTGGCATTATCTTATAGTATATCCCTGACGAAACTTTGTAGTCGAAGCCGAGGTAATGCTCTTGAAGCACTCTGATGTCGAAGTCTTGAGGGTAGTCTGTCCACCAATTGTCGTAGTAAGAGATGTCAAACGGGGAGATGAGGTTGGTGTGTCCGTCTTGCAGCTCGTCAATCATTTCGGCGCATAGAGAAAACAATTCTTGGTCGGTAATTCCCGGCACGATGCGAGCACGATATTTTTCGCCGATCTCATCCCAATCGATTTCTTTTTCGTCGAAGAAGCAATAATGCTCATCGAGGATAGTCCAGAGCGCATCAAAGTTGCCGTGTGCAGAGTCTTCCCATTCGTCGATGTGGTGGCATGACGATAGGATAAAACTCGCTAATGAGATGTATAGCAGTCGGACAAAAGTGTTCATATCAGCTTAGTAAATTGCGGGTATTGAAATTGTTTTTTCTTTAGGAGTTGTAACGTTTAGCCAGTCGGATGTCAGCCCGACGACAAGCGCGTGAGAATTGATGCGAGTGTTTATATTGTTGACAAAACTCGATTTGATGTTCATTCGGTAGCCTAAACGCAGAGCGACGCTGCCTAATGATATGTCGGCAGATAAGAGGTTGTCAATTCTGAAATGGTTTCCCCACCACCCGCAATGAGCAAGTCCGGAGTGATTTCCAAGGTAGATTTCGTAGTATGTCTCGCCATAGTCGGGCGAAAAGAATGCGCCGACAATCGGAAGCGATAGTCGGTCGGAAACTTTGATTGGTAGCTTGCCGATTTTGAATGTATAGGAAGCCATGCCGGCAAGGGCGATGTCAATCGATGCTTGTGCCGAAACGGGGTTGTTGGAGTTGCGAGCAAGATATATTGCACCGACATCAAGCATTGTGCTTCCTCCGGCTGCAAGTTGCAACCCGTCGATAGGTCTCCAGCGATGCAACATGCTCCAAGAAAAGCCGATGCCCATTTCGTAAAGTCGTGAGTTTTTTGCCGGACTTAGGGCTTGTGAAGCATGAATTGATGCGTCAAAACTCATGATTAAGCGTTGAGGATTTTGTCGCATCGCTTTGAGCCATGAGCCTGCCAGCGATAGCGACTGTCCGTTGTATTTTAGCGGTGACAGATATGTGTCAACAATCGTTGTCGAGCCCCATTCCAAAGAATAAGATGAGGTGACAGGGCGCTTAATGACTGCTGAATCTCCGGCAATATCATGCTGAAAGGCATTCGCGTGAAGGGTGGCGAATGAAACAATCAGCAACAAGAGCGCTATTTTTGCTTTACTCATCATTTGATTCTGTGGTGTCGGCAAATAATTGTTGTTGTCCGGTCAACTCGTCTCTGACATCTGTTTGGCTGATGTTGTCATTGTCTTCTTCGTGGATTTCTCCGTCGATTTCAGCCATGGCAGCTACATTTTCTTCTTCATTAGGGAAGCGTATCGGCTCAAGCTCAACGATAGAATCTATTTCAAATGTGGAGATTCGTTTGCCTTTAGCCTTGAAACTTTTTACTCCGATAAATTCATCGGCGTCGATTACGATTGAACCCCTGACTGCATCAGCCCCACCGAATGTCACTTCAAAACGAGGGAATGCGACATCGCTCATTAATATTATTGATGATTTTATGTCTTCACCGATAAATCGTTGGCGCTTTGCAGAGGCTTCAAATTTGAAACGCTTGATATAAGGGAAACCTAATGAGGCATCATTTAGAGCTACGGTCCAAATCGTGTTTGCATCAAATTTGCGAATTATGCGTATGCCGTCGTCGTAGTGGTTTGTCTCAGCGAATGATGATGTGTAGTATTCTCCGTTGTCGTGAACAATGAGAACCTGGTCGTTGGCATGAAATTCGCCGAGGTAATCACCGCGTCCATCGTAGTTAAGACGTAATACGTCGCGATCAAACCATACTTTGCGACCACCCAATGTGCTTGTCCCTTTTTCTTTGAGTGTTATGCGATGTATCTCGTTTTTAGTGACCAAATTGCCGAGCGCATCCTTGCCTTTGATGTCAAGATCGGCAAAGTTGACGTCGAATTGCAATACCTTAAGACGTAATTTCGGTTTGAGAGTGATACGCAGCACTTCGGCTTCACCATTAGGATTGGCTGAAAACCATAATATTTTCGATCCCGGCAGACCTTTGGTGAGGTCATACTCTTTGTCGCGTGTAAGTCCGGTGACAGCAAAGCGCTTCTTGTAGTAGGCTCCGCCTTTGCCATTAAGATAGACAACATTGTAGATGGTGCGAGCATCGCCACGTTTGAATATATTAATGTATAGCACATTTTTGCCTACATATAGTTTTTCTTGCACCTTTACCATCTTGTATTTGCCGTCCTTGTAGAAGATTATCAAGTCGTCAATATCGGAGCAATTGCAGATAAATTCGTTGTCTTTGAGTGAAGTGCCGATAAATCCTCCTTCGCGGTCTATGTAGAGACGCTTGTTGGCTTCGGCAACCTTGGCTGCCTCAATAGAGTCAAAACCTCGGATTATTGTGCGGCGAGGGTATGCTTCGCCGTATTTGTCTTTGAGATGACGATACCATTTGATCGTAAATTCAACGATGTGTTCGATGTCGTGGCGCAATTGGGCTATTTCGCCGTTGAGAGCTTCAATTCTGTCATTCTGCTTGTCGGCATTAAATTTGAGGATTCTGCCCATGCGTATTTCCCAAAGTTTCATTATGTCATCCCGTGTTATGGCACGATAAAACTCCGGCTTCCATGGCTCTATGCGTTTGTCGATATGAGCAACAGCGATGTCCATGTCTTTGGCTTGCTCCAACTCCTTATCTTTGTAGATGCGATTTTCGATAAATATTTTTTCCAATGAAGCAAAGAGTTGTGCCTCTTGTGCTTCTTGTAGCTGGATGACAAGCTCTTGGCGTAGCATCTCTTGGGTGTGATCGACAGAGAAACGCAGAAGGTCGCTTACAGAAAGGAAATGTGGTTTCTTGTCCCAAATGACACAGCAGTTTGGAGAAATGCTTACTTCACAATCAGTAAATGCGTAAAGAGCATCTATGGCTTTGTCTGACGATGTGCCCGGGATGAGATGAACGATGATTTTGGCTGATGCTGCTGTGTTATCATCAACCTTGCGTATCTTGATTTTGCCTTTTTCTTGCGCACTGATAATCGATGCAATAAGAGTCGTTGTCGTTTTGCCGAAAGGCAACTCTGTAATAGCGAGCGTCTTATTGTCGATTTTCTCAATTTTTGCTCTTACTTTTACTGCGCCTCCACGTTCGCCATCGTTGTAACGACCGACGTCGATGAATCCTCCGGTTTGGAAATCCGGATATAACTTGAAAGGCTCTTCGTGCAGATAAGCGATAGCCGCATCAAGAATTTCATTGAAATTGTGAGGTAGAATTTTTGACGATAAACCGACTGCAATACCTTCGACACCTTGAGCCAAAAGTAACGGAAATTTTACCGGCAAGGTCACCGGCTCTTTTTTTCGTCCGTCGTAGGATGGCGTCCATTCAGTAATTTTCGGACTGAACACAGTTTCCAATGCAAATCCCGACAATCGGGCTTCGATGTAACGAGGAGCAGCCGCAGAGTCACCGGTTAAGATGTTACCCCAGTTTCCTTGGGTGTCAATCAATAATTCCTTCTGACCAAGTTGCACCAATGCATCGCCGATAGAAGCATCACCATGTGGGTGGTATTGCATTGTGTTACCAACTACGTTTGCTACCTTGTTATATCGACCATCGTCAAGGGTTTGCATGGAGTGAAGGATGCGTCGTTGCACAGGCTTCAGACCATCCTCGATGTGAGGCACTGCACGTTCAAGAATTACGTAGCTTGCATAGTCCAAAAACCAATTCTGAAACATCCCTGACAATAGAGTTTTTTTGTCAGCACCCGGTATGTCGTGACTCTGAACTGACGCTGAGTCTTTAGAATCAAAAATTTCGTCGTTTTCTCCTGCCATATCTGATTGTAAGAGTATAATATTCGGTGTAAAGTTACAAAAAATCATAAAAAACTGCAAGCAATATTGCCGTTTCAATTCAATTTTAGTCTATTCAGCATATTTTATATGTATATATTAAGGGTGCTTTTACAAGTTACTTGTGGCGATTTATGGATTTTTAGGAGCTTCATTTATGTAGATAAAAGAAAAAATGCTTAAATTTGAACATCGTTTGCAAATAATGATTTAAGATGTCGATATTTAAGAAATTAACTACAATAAAAACAGAACGATTGGTTATCCGACCATATAAATTAAGCGATTTGCTTGATTTGCATCGAGTGTGTTGTAATGAGAGAATAGGGTTGACAGGCGGATGGAAGCCACATGAGTCGCTTGAAGAGTCGGAGTGGATTTTGCGCAATTATTTTATGGCTGAAGAAAATCGTTGGGCGATAGTATTGCGCAAAACCGATGAGTTTGTAGGTTCGATCGGCTTTTCTGAAGATGAAAAGCGCAGAAATCCGAATGTGAGAAGTCTGGGCTATTGGATGGCAGAAGAGCATTGGGGAATGGGGTATATGTCGGAAGCCGTTGCCGCTGTTGTAGATTATGCTTTCAGAAAGCTCGGTTTTGAAATAATAACGGCAGATTGCTATTCGCATAATCCGGCATCTCGTCGCGTGCTTGAAAAATCAGGATTTATTCATGAGGGTACACTTCATGAAGCAGTGCAAATTTTTAATGGTGAAATTTATGATTTGGAGTGCTTTTATATGCTTCATCCGCTTCTAAAAGGGGTAAAAAAGGGCTAAAAACAAAAAAAAATGCAAATTTTTTAATTTTTTTTGCTGAAAAATTTGCACAGTTCAGAAAAAGGTCGTAACTTTGCATCGCATTTGAGAAACGAACCCTATCGAGGGTCACAAAAACTTCAAAATAATGCATTAACCTTCGGGGTGTAGCGCAGTCCGGTTAGCGCACCTGCTTTGGGAGCAGGGGGTCCCAGGTTCGAATCCTGGTACCCCGACAATGGGGTAAGAATAGGCTTCAATAATTGATTTATCAATTTTGGAGCCTATTCAATTTTTATATACCTTTGTATTCGAAACTAAAAGAATTGACAATATGGCAAAAAATAAGAAGTCAAAAGGAGGAGGTCAGCCTAAGCGACTGTCGGCTGAGCAGTACATACGACAAAATGCAAGGTCGTTGGAGATAGGAAGATGCTTTGTTAATTCCGATTGGCAAGAGACCGGTTGTGCAGTTGTGTTTGTAGAAAGAAAGCACAAGCAGGGTAACTCTACTGTCGGCGTTTATTTGGTAGATACGTATTGCCTTGGGGTTAAAGACACTTACTATATGTTCAATGCACTACCAAGCGAAGTCGATGAACATATTGAATACGTGTGTGAATCCTACAACCTAAAAGAAGTCGATTATGTGCAGGCCCACAACATTGTCTATGGTGCAGTAGCCTTTGCAGAGGATGCCGGAATCAGTCCATGTCGTGAGTTTAATTTGACTACAAGTTATATTCTTGAAGAAGATAGTGACGATGTGGAGCTGATAGAGTATGAATTTGGTAAGGATGGCAAATATTTGCTTATAATTGATGACCCTGTAAAGATGTCACACTATAACTATTTGCTCGAGAAGAATGTTCCCGGTAATTATGAGGTTGTGTTTATGGGTGATGATGACGATGATTATGACGATTATGAGTTGAGCGACAGGGATTCAGAAGAAGGGTATTCGTATGAGCATCCGGAGTATCCCGCTGAGTTGGTGCTACACAACGAAGACCTATATGAGATGCTAACAGATAAAGCGTTTGTTCATAAGGCTGCCAATGGAGGAATTGACGAGTTGATGACTCTTCCTCGAGAGGAGTTACGTATCGATTTAGAAAATATTGTCAGATACGAGATAGGTCGTACTTATCAGAATCTTGATGATTGCCCGGACGGCTATGAGTCGCCGATCTGTCATGCTTTGATACTTCTTGGTGAAATTGCAGATGTGAGAAGTCTGAATGTTGTGTGGGAGGTTTTGCATCAGACAATTGATTTTGTAGAACTTCATTTCGGAATAGAAGTAGATGACTATTTGCCATCGGTAGTGGCGCGTATAGCTCAATACGATTTGAATCTAATGTGTGAGTTTTTGTTCCGTCAGGGTGTACCAAGCTATAATAAATCAACTGTTTGCTCGGCACTTGTTTACTCTATTTATCATTCGGACATTTCGCAAGAAGAAGCATTGAAAGTCTTGAAACGTGTGTTTGACTTCTTTATTGGAAACTGTGAAGATGTCAAGTATTGCAATTCAGAATTATTAGGACTTTGGGTGGCTGAAGTTATGCAATTGGGTTATGATGAGACTTTGTCTTACATTAGAGCATTATATGAAACGGGTATGGTAAGTCGTAGTGTAGCCGGTAGTTATAGTGAGGTTGAATATGACTTCAAATTAAGGAATAATGTGCGAGAAATAGAGTTGCAGACAACGATGGGCATATATAAGATGTTTGCCTCATGGTACTCTAATAGGAACATTTAGAAGTTTTCTTAATATTATTTAGTTGTTGCCATGTTGTTAGTTTTATCATTTGTAAATCATTTGCAAGTATTTTTGTGCAAAGATAGGCAAAATTGTGCAAAATATTAGTCAATAAAGTTGATTTAAGGATAAAAAGAAAGCATCGAAGATGTTTGTCAACATGCTAATCTTCAATGCTTTATCTTGCGGAGTGAGGGGGATTCGAACCCCCGAGCCGCTTTTGACGACTACACGCTTTCCAGGCGTGCCTCTTCAGCCACTCGAGCATCACTCCTTTTGCCGATATAAAAAAGCGTCGCGAAGATAATGCTTTTATTTGAAATAACAATGTATTTATAATTATTTTTTACTAATTTTGCCATGTCATTATATCTTTGATTGTATAAAACAAATTTTATAATTTTTAACGGCATGAAAACTAAGCACGTTATTTCTTTATTTGTCATATCAGCTTTTATGGTTGCATGTGGTGGAAATGCAAAGAAAGCTAATGATGCAGAACTTTTTAAAGGCGCTCGCAATGATGCTGAAAAGGTGGCTATCGCAATGAAAAATTATACGCCGGATTCTGTGGCGCGATTTATTTGTAATACTTGTCTGGGTCTTAATAAGGGTGTGTCAATCGATACTTTGCAGAGTGCGGTCCTTTATGCATACGAAAATTATAAGGAGCAAGACTTGATTAAGTTTAGTGAGGAGTTTGATAATTTTACATCGACATTGCCTTTGGCTGAGAAAATGAAAATTTTGTCGTTGGCGGCATTGACAGATCCTGACGGATTAGGCTATAAGTTGGGTTTGGAATATGCTGTGCAAATTAGAGATGAAAAATTGACGTTAGAGCATATTGACCGGAATATTAATGAATTAAAGGCTTCGTTGGGAGAAGATTCAGAGACATTTTTAAGGGTGCTAAATGGTCTTAGTGTGGCGTTGTCTATGCCGGAATTTAGTGGTCTTCCAAAAGATATAATTGAAAAATATGGCACTGCGCCTAAGATAAAAGTGAAAAAGGCTGTTGAAATTACATCTTCTGAGTCAGATGTTATAGAAGAGGAGTCTTTGAGCGTTTCTGATACAACCACTTTAAATCAATGATTATGAAAACAATAGTAGAATACTCACAGATAATAGAAGAGGCAATAAAATCGCTTAATCTTCCGATTGAAAGATTGGGAGGACTTTATTCTCCAATAGTTTATGGTATGTCGGAAGGAGGCAAACGTCTTCGACCTGTGTTGACACTGATGGCTTGCGAAGCATTTGGTAAGTCGTATGAAGAGGCAGTTAAAGCGGGAGTCGCTTTAGAGATGTATCATAATTTTACATTGCTTCATGATGACGTGATGGATAATTCTGATATGCGACGTGGCCGTCCGACAGTGCATCGCAAATGGGATGCAAATACAGCAATTTTATCGGGCGATACGATGTTGACTCTTGCTACTCAATTGGTTATGAATGTGGATAATTCGATTTTGAGAGATGTGCTTGACACATTTAATCAGATGTCGATTGATGTATTTGAGGGTCAGCAGATGGATATGGATTTTGAGAGCAGAGAAGATGTGAGTCTTGATGAATACATGACTATGATCACAGGCAAGACGTCGGCACTATTGGGTTGTGCGGCAAAAATCGGTGCGATAGTGGCAGGATGTTCTAAAGAAGATGCAGAGTCAATGTATCGATTTGGTGTTGCTTTGGGTTTGGCTTTCCAAATTCAGGATGATTACCTTGATGTCTATGGTGATGAAGCGACATTCGGAAAACCTATCGGTGGAGATATTCTCAATAATAAAAAGACATTTTTGATGCTTTCGGCATTACAAGCTGATGCAGAAGGTGATAATAATTTGAGACAGACTATGCAGATGTCGCCATCGGTAGCAAAAATTGATGCCGTCAGAGAGATATATAATAGTCTTGGCATTCCGGAAATATGTAGAAAAGCGATAGTAGAATTCAGCAAAGAGGCTACAGATATGATTCAATCGACATCAATGTGTGAAGAAGGCAAGACTATGTTTAAAAAACTTATAGAAAATCTTGTCGGCAGAACACGATGAAATATATTGATACTCATACACATTTGTATCTTTCCGATGAGTTTTGCAACGACTCAGATTTAGTTGTGCGCTCCGCGATTGCAGCCGGTGTGGAACGTATGATTTTTCCGAATGTGGATTTATCAACGATCGACCCGATGATGAATTTGCATGCAAAATTTCCCGACAATACATTTGTTGCATTTGGCTTGCATCCGACAGAAGTCAAAGAAAATTGGCAAGAAGCATTAGAACAAATATGCCCTCTTTTTGAGAAGCATAAGTGTGTCGCTGTCGGAGAAATCGGTATCGACTTGTATTGGGATAAGACATTTAGAGAGGAGCAAATTAGTGCGCTGAATGTTCAGTTTGGATGGGCTGAAGCTTTGTCTTTGCCCGTTATTTTGCATTGCCGAGATGGACTAAATGAGGTGCTGGAGGTAATTGATAATTATAAAGGGAATGTGCCTCAAATAGTTTTTCATAGTTTTGGAGGTAGAGTTGCTGATGTTGAGAGAATTAAAAAGTCGGGCGACTTCTATTTCGGAATAAATGGCGTAGTCACATTTAAGAATGCTCAAGACTTGCGTGATGCGTTGCCGAGCATAGGGCTTGACAGAATACTGTTGGAGACAGACTCTCCATATCTGGCTCCGGTGCCATATCGCGGAAAACGCAATGAGAGCAGTTATATTCCGATAATTGCGAAGAAGATAGCAGAGGTGCTTGGCGTTTCAGAAGAAGCTGTTGCGACTGCGACAACTGCAAATGCAGAGTCTTTCTTTAATTTGTAGTTCATAAAATTTCAGCAGATTATTTGGAATTGGAGATTAATGAGGCGTGTTACTCATTAATTTTTTCAAAAAAGATAGATGTTGTCTCAATGGAGATAAGTATGGCATTTTCGTTGCTTTGAAATAATCAAAATAGAATAAATCAAGCAAAACGGAGAAATAAAGGTATTTGTGTAAACTTGCATAATGCTTTTTGAAATAATGTTTTTAGCAAGTGAGAGTAAATTTGCTGATTAATATTTGGTTAAGATATAGCAAATTGCTACCTTTGTGACATTATTCGAAATTTAAATTTTTAGACCACATGAAAGCTCGGAAGAAAATACTTATCATATATACAGGTGGAACAATCGGTATGATTGAAAATCCGGAGTCGCATGCTTTAGAGCCATTTGATTTTGACCATTTGATAGACAATGTGCCTAAAATCAAGATGCTTGATTATGAGATAAGCAACTTCCAATTTTCAAAGCCAATCGATTCGTCTGCGATGAATCCGTCGCATTGGGCTGAAATCGCAGCAGTTATAGAGAAAAATTATGACAATGTCGATGGCTTTGTCGTATTGCATGGTACAGACACCATGGCATATACGGCATCGGCATTGAGCTTTATGTTGGAAAATCTTGACAAGCCGGTGATTGTCACAGGTTCTCAACTCCCGATTGGCGAGGTGCGTACTGATGGCGAAGAAAATCTTATCACAGCGCTTCAAATTGCTGCGGCAGAAGATGAAAACGGCAGACCGATGGTGAGAGAGGTTGCCATACTTTTTGAAAACTATCTTTGGAGAGGTAATCGAAGCACAAAGTATAGCGCAGACAATTTTAACGCTTTCAAATCAAATAATTATCCGGAATTAGCTCGTATCGGTCTTGATATTAATTTCAAGAAACAATATCTATTGAGAACCGAAAAGAAAGGAACCCTAAACGTTAAGTACGATATGGATACAAACGTTTTGTTTCTAAACATCTTCCCCGGTATAAGAAAGGATCTTGTGAGCTATATATTAAATGCGCCGGGTATAAAAGGTGTTGTCCTCAAATCGTTTGGCGCCGGCAATGCACCTAACGAATCGTGGTTCTTGGATACAATTCGTGATACAATCAATCGTGGCATTGTCGTTGTAAATATTACTCAATGCACTAACGGTTGTGTAATGCCGATGAGGTATATGACCGGAAAAGAATTGTCTGATGCGGGATGTATTTCGGGCTATGACCTTACAAGCGAAGCCGCTATAACTAAACTTATGCACCTATTAGGTCAGGGACTACCAACCGAAGAAGTGAAAAGACTCATGACGACTTCCCTTTGTGGCGAAATGACCATTTAATCATAATTAGAATATAAGCAAAAGGCAATGCAAGATTAATTCTCTGCATTGCTTTTTTTACATATACACCATTTATGGGGAATGACGAAATAGACTGAAATTTAGTGGTATTCTCTAATCTAATAGGGTTAAATCAATGTCAGGGACGATGAGATCCGTAAGCCTGTCCTTAATAAGGAATCCCATATAAAGGGGTATTGTAAGGATTTCCTCTTTGCGTCCTACATTATATTGCCGAAGTTTGATTGCATTGTTCAACTGATAAAGATTCTTATTCTTCAAAGCTGTTTTCAGACTCTTTGTCTTACTTGACTTCGCCTTAACTTCAAGTGCAACGCATTCGCCATTGTAGCGCACAAGGAAGTCTAATTCAAGCCCACTATCCTTTTGGAAATAGTACAACTTTTGCCCTGACTTACAAAGAAAATCTGCCATAAGATTTTCGAATATTGCTCCTTTGTAGCCAAGAAGATTGCCTTTTAGGATGTCTGCTTGAGTACCATAATCAAGCATAGCGACAAGAAGACCGATATCCGTAGTATATAATTTAAAACAGTCCTTAATAGAATTACCCTCAAGTGGTAATTCTGTAATCTGTGTATTATAACATCTCTTTGCAATACCGGCATCTTCAAGCCACTGAAGGCTACCTATATACTGCGAAGAGCGTCCCCCCTTGCGCACTACGGAATACTGAAATTTCTTATTATCCTTGGCTAATTGCGTGGGGATTGACTCGAAGCATTCGCGGATACGAGGTTTGTCGGCATCATCAGCATACTTGATCATGTCCTCCTCGTATTCAGCAATCAGGTTGCGTTGTGCTTTGTATGTGAGCTCGATATTTTTAGTTTCAAGGAATGTATTCACAACATCCGGTAGCCCCCCAACTATGACATATCTATGTAGCAAATCCATCATCACCTTGTGAATGCCATCAGGAACTACTGTCTCGTTTTCAAAACACGATTTCACCGAATCAATAACCTTGTCGTTGATTCCATTTGCCCACAAGAACTCCTCAAAATCCAAAGGGTACATTTCGACTACAGTCTCATACCCAACAGGAATAGAGTCCTGACCATCCTCTGTTGTCTTGCTTTTGCCATATCCTCTCACACCTAAGAGGGAGCCGGTCGCAATAACATCAAAACGTCCATCTATTTGGAACGACTTTAAGGCTGTTCGTGCTTCTCTACACTCTTGAATCTCATCAAGAATAATGCAAGTCTTTCCGTTAATGAATCGACTGCCCGGTATCAAAGCCGACAAATTGAGGATAATGGTGTCAACATCGATATTGCCGTAAAAGGCAGACTTCTTATCAGGTTCGAGAATGAAGTTCATATAAACCACACTTTCGTAATTCTCCTTTGCAAATTTTTGGACAATGTATGTCTTTCCGCATTGGCGAATACCTTTTATCACAAGCGGTTTTTTAGAACTTGAGTTCTTCCATTCGGACAAAGTTGATTCAATTTTTCGTTTCAGCATCGTACTACGCATTTATTTGAGTGCAAAAATACACTTTTTTGACCGAAAAAACAATACATTGATACACTTTTTCGACCGAATAATTTGAGATTGGAATACTTTTTCAAGCGAATGTGTAGTGTTATACTACACTTTTTCAACCGAATAATTTGAGATTGTAACACTTTTTCAAGCGAATGTGTAGTGTTTTACTACACTTTTTCAACCGAATAAGCCGAAACTTTATACACTTTTTCCAATGAATGTTGTCTAACAATTATGCGCGTAGGTCAATAATTGCTCCTAAAAAGTTCCGGCGAAAACAACTCTGGCACACCAAAACTATTTTCGCCACCGAATTTTGTGAACAAAAAAGAAAATAAAGGCTATTGGTTCTGAAAAATATCGCTATTTTTCTTGCATAAATGTAATTTATAAATTACCTTTGCGATGTGAAAGTCAGAGAAGTCATAACATATAAGCATTATTTTGAAGAATTTTTTGCTGCTCAAAATCAAAAAGTTCGAGATAAGATAATCAAAATATTAAGCATTATCGAAACGATTGAGCGTGTTCCTGTTCAATATCTTAAATATATTGAGGGAACAAACGGACTTTTTGAAGTCAGAGTACAATTAGGTTCTAACATTTTTAGAATTTTTTGTTTCTTTGACGGCAATAAATTTGTTGTACTATTATCAGGCTTTCAAAAGAAAACGCAAAAAACACCGTCTGGTGAAATTGAACGAGCAGTTAAATTGATGAACGAATATTATAAAGAAAAGGAGGAAGATAAATGAAAAATACTAAATCATTAGACCAACTTAAAACGCAATATTACGGCGAAGTTGGTACTCCGGAAAGAGATAGAATTGAACGCGAACTTGAAGCGTTACGCATTGGTTTCAAACTTCGTTCTGCAAGAGAACAACAATGTCTCACACAGGAAGAAGTGGCAAAGCGTATTAATAAGAAACGCACCTTTATTTCAAAGGTTGAAACTGATGGCGAGAATATCACCCTAAAAACATTGTTTGATGTAGTTGAACGTGGGTTAGGTGGTCGCCTAAAAATCAGTGTTGAGTTCTAAACGAACTTTGTCTTTTACGCATAGAGAATGTTGTTGCGCCAGTGTGGTGTTGCAACATTCTTTTTGATTTGTAGCCTTTTTTACTTTTTGTGATGTCATCAATCTCATTGAGCCTAATGTTAGTTATTATTACCTTTGAGCATAGAGTTTCAATGGATAATATCGGACGCTTTTGATAGGTATTGAAAAAAATGATTCAAAAATTTGGTGCAAGTAAACTTTTTAGTTAACTTTGCCGTTGTAAAAATGAATATATGGCTAAACGAGAAATTAAATTCTACAAGCATTATTTCAACGAGTTCTACGTGGCTCAGACCGATAAGGTCAGAAAAAAGATTGCTCAAACATTGGTTTGGTTGCAAACTTTAGACCGATTGCCGGTTACCATACTTAAAAGTATTGAAGGCAAAAAAGGACTTTTTGAGATAAGAGTTGAATTTGGTGGTGATATATTTCGTGTATTCTGCTGCTTCGATGAAGGTTCTTTAGTTATCCTTTTCAATGGATTTCAAAAGAAAACTCAAAAAACTCCTTCGGGTGAAATCGAAAAAGCAGAAAGATTAATGAAAGAATATTTTGAATCTAAAGACGCAAAATAAAGAGTATTATGGAAGAAGCAAAAAAAGAAGCCTTAATGAATTGTAGCAGTCTTGATGAACTTCTTAACATTGAGTTTGGTGAAGTTGGTACTCCTTCTCGTGAAGTGTTTGATAAGGAGACAGAGGCATTCTGTCTTGCTCAAACTCTTAAAGAAGAACGCAAGCGTGCAGGTCTTACTCAGCAAGAACTTGCTGATAGAATTGGTACAAAGAAGACTTATATCTCTCGACTTGAAAATGGTAAGGCTGATATTCAATTAAGCACTCTTTTCCGTATTTTTGAGGGATTAGGTCGTCGTGTAAGTTTAACAATTTTATGATATATATATCCTATGAGTAAGAAATTTGTTATATCAACGATTATCATTTGCATTGTAATTGCTATCGTTTTCGATTGTCTGATCGAAGTGCCTAATAAATGGGCTGATGGAGTAATAACAGGATGTGCAATAGCGACAGGAATTATAGTTGTCAGCTATTTTTCCAATAGAAATCAGAAAAAGTAAATAAATATGGGATAAGAAAGACCCACTCCCGAAAGAGTGGGCTTTTTGTATTTGGGGGTTGGCGAAGATTTGATTGTGTTTTTGGGTGTATCTTCGCAAAATGGTTAAGGTTATGCTATTTCGAAGATTGAGAAATTGACAGAACCGTATGTTCGTTGCTCTTTGAAATCAGGCAAATCTGAAAAGTCGTAATCGCGAGAGTGCTCGATGATGACTAATGTGCCGGGATTAAGCATTTGAGAGTTTAGGATTAAACTTGGAATTTCGCCAAAACGAGGATGATCATACGGAGGGTCGGCGAAAATAATATCAAATTTGTTAGAGCAAGTTTCAACAAATTTGAAAACGTCGCCTTTGATGACTCTGAGGTTTTGAGCGTTGAGTTTTTGTTTGACAGATTTGATGAAATTCGCTTGCGTATTAGCCATTTCGACGCAAGTCACTTCTTTGCAATCTCGGGATACAAATTCGAAGCTTATGGCACCTGTGCCGGCAAAGAGGTCGAGTGCTGTTTTGTCTTCAAAATCGATGATGTTTTCAAGCACATTGAAGATGTTTTCGCGAGCGAAATCAGTTGTCGGTCGAGCTGTTATATTTTTAGGCACATCAAATCTGCGCTTTCCGTATTTTCCTCTGATAATTCTCATATTAGGATTGTTTATTGGTTATTGCTGAGGCGATTAAAGAATCGATGGATTCGTTTTGAGGTATAACAAATGTGATGAACTTTTTCAATGCAGGGATAACGGCATCACGAAGTTCTTTATTGCCATAGATGTGTAATTCGGCATTTTTTTGATCAAATTCCAAGATGTTCCAAACATTGAGAGTGTGATATGAAGCATCAGCACAATCTTGCCAATCGAAAGTGTTTGCTAACAGTAGCTTTTCGTCGGCGACAGCTACAATATCAATTCTTCCGTCTCTGAGATTAATAAGCATTTTTTGTTTATTTGTGTTGGCCTGAAATGCTTTTATCAGCAATGGATTAAAATGACTGATTACTTTGTCGATGATAAATGTTCGATGAAGAAAAGAATCCAAACCTTTAGCCAAAGAGAATACGACAGTCACGTCTTTTATGGTGTCAATCCACAAATCCTCCCAATTTAGGGGATGTACTTGCTCAAGGATTAACTCTGCGTCTTCTTCCAAATTTACAATTTCTTTGGGAGCTAAAGCGAAATGGCGGCTTTCGATTATTGCTGTCGTTGGGTGCTCGGTTAGCAAAGACTGATGTTCGTAGATTGTTTCTTGCAGACGGTGTAGCATTTCCGACTCATCGCAATCCCATGTCTTATCTATGTGTAGGACAATCTCATTGGTAGGCACATTCAAATAGTATGCCTTGAAACCTTTTGTCGAAATAGACAAAACTAATTTCCAGACTTTTTTATCTGAAACATCTATCATTGCTTCTCCGTTGATTGATTGACTCATAAACTGTGATTTGTCTATATTCGGAGTCGATAACTCCATTCTTACTTGATTTTATTGCAAAGTTAATGCAATGATAGCGAATTGGCAAATTAATCGGCTATTTCAGTAAGACAAAATGTTGCAAGTTGCATCTATGCGGTTTGTTAAAAATGTTTTTGGAAGTGTGTATTTCAATAAATTGTTTTATCTTTGTGTCTGCTATCAGTGTCGTAAATAGGAGAAATAATTACTAATTTTATAGGATAAATCAATCAGTATGGCAGCAGATCTTTATGTACTTATTAGGAATGACTTTCATTTAATTAACGATTTAGCGCAGGCAAAAATGTATGCAGAGCGCACAATGCGTAGCATAGAGAAACAATTGGGGAAAGGCTCTGTTTCAAATCTTATTTGCGATTATGATGAAGATATGATCTATGTTGAATTTGAAATTGGCGAAGATAGCGAAGATTGGGTCTGGGTCACATTGAAAAATGGTTATTGGATGGTATATACAGCAATCCACTATAAACATCTGGTCAATGATTATAAAGGAAGATTTATGCTTTGTGAAAGTGCGCACAGATATGCAAGACTTCTATGTGAGAGTGAAGTATGGTATACTCACGATATGTTATTGGATCAGTATGATATAAATATATCGTTAGATGATATTATTGCAGAGGAGAAGAAAAGAGGTAATTATGCTGAATTTGAGCCTGCAGAACTTTTGAAATTGCCATACGCAAAACGCCCACAATATGGATTATATCACGATAAGTTTGAGTAGAAAAACAAAGTGAAATATTTTTTATCGCAATGAGGTGGTGTAAAAGTTCATGTATATGGTTTTTATGTTTGCATATTAATAAGACATGACTTCAATACGGAATAATACATTCTATTTTTGCAGTAGATAAGCTAAAGATTAAGGGCATCGAATGATGCCCTTAATTCTTGTATAGTTATTTTGAGGTTTGAATTGCCGAATATTATTCGGCATATCCTGTTCCCATTTCTTGACCTTTGCGAGTCATAGGGATTCCGTTTTTCATCCATTCCGGCATTGGTTCTCCTTTGAGATAATGGTCGAAGAATTGTTGCAAACGGATAGTTATGTCTTTACGGTTTTTGCGAGCGCGAATGTTGTGAGCTTCGCCATTGTATTGAAGCATCCATACCGGCTTTTCGAGACGACGAAGACCCATAAACAATTCGATGCCTTGATACCATGGCACTGCGCCGTCTTGGTCGTTGTGCATAATAAGCAATGGAGTTTGCACTCTGTCGGCATAGAAGATAGGAGAGTTGGCGATGTAAAGTTCCGGAGCTTCCCACAATGTTCTGCCGATGCGTGATTGACCTAATTCATATTGACCCATGCGTGAGTCGCCGGAACCCCAACGGATTCCACCGAATGCAGAAGTCATGTTTGACACAGGAGCGCCTGATCCGGCACAAGCAAACATGTTTGTGCGAGTCACAAGGAATGCAGTCTGATATCCACCCCAAGATTGTCCGTCGATGCCGATACGATCTTTATCGATCCATTCGTATTTGCGACACAAGTCTTCGACGCCACTACAGATGTAGTTGTAAGCGCTTTCGCCCGGGATACCCGGTGCGTAATGCACGTCAGGAACAAATACTACATAGCCGCGACTTACATAGAACGGATAGTTTACCCAGCTCCAAGATGGCTCCATAGTGTAGTGAGCATACAATTCTTCAGAGTTGCGTTCGTAGAATACGACGAGCATTGGATATTTTTTTGCAGGGTCGAAATCTTCAGGCACATAGAGCACGCCTTCAGTCAAACGTCCGTTGTAAGCATACCATTTTACAAGTTCAGCTGTGCCCCAATTGTATTCCTTCATTTGAGGGTTTGCATCAGTCACTTTGACAGCTTTTGCGAAATTGTTGTTTGTCGCAATCCAAACGTCCGGCGATGTGTTGAAGTTAGCCTTTTGGTAGGCATAAACAGGAGCATTTTTAGCTTTGTTTACTCTGTTGAATTTGTATTTGTCGATGAGCTTGATTTGAGGAGCGGCAGCTTTGCCGATTTTCAATGTTGCGAAGCCGTTTTCTTTATTTGTGTAGTCAAATACATTCAATAGGATTTCGTCACCATTAGCTACGAAGCGTTTTTCTGCATCGGTCTTGATATATTTGAAGCGACGATTGGTCTTTCTTCCTTCTTCAGCTGTGATGCAGACAGGAGCGACTTCTCCCTTAGGGTCGAGTTGCCAGATGTCGTGGCGGTCGTAAATCAAAAATGCACCGTCGTTTTCTGTCCAGCCCATATCGCCGTAAGGCATGCGTTGCATAGGCACGTCTTGGTCTTCATCCCATATAGGATAAGGGAAGTTCTCAGTAAGGCAAGCTGTTTTGCCTGTCGCAATATCGTAAGCGTAGTAGTTGCGTTCGTTGTACCAGTAAACGTATTTTCCACAAGGAGAAATGCTTGCGGCTTCAGCCGGGAGGATTCCGACTTCGCGACGTTCGCCGTCTTTGACATTCATTACGAGCACTTTTTGTGGCGCGAGGTAGTCCCATTGACGTTGCACCATTCTTTCTGTCGGGTCGATGATCAACGCCCAATCAGAGTTCCAGCGATCTGCCGGAACGACTGTCTCAAGCTCATTGATGCTCATCAGAGTTCCTCGTTTTGTTTCCAAATCGATAACGACAGGGAAAGTTGCTTTTTTCAAATCGTCAAGCAACACTTTTTCTTGAGGAGGAGTGAGAGGAGCGTCCCAACGCCAAATATCCAACTCTGCACGTTCGAAGTCAACGATTGTAGTGTCGTCCGGAGCCACTTGTGGAGCCACGCCGACGATGAGACGACGACCATTTTGTGAGAAGCTCACTTTTGAATATTGATTGATAAACAAAGTGTCGCCGGCAAGTTTGGCAATGCGTTTTCTCATTTCAGCATAGATAGAATCGCGCTTGCTTTCGTCGGTGATTCTTGGGTGTTGGATGTGTGGGATAGGGCCTAATCGACGAGTTTTGTTTACTTCGATTTCTTCAGTGTTGACATTGTTTCCTGCGATTGTCGATAGCATTAATTGCACACGTTTTGTTCCTGTTTCCACAGAGTCGTTTGAGGCAGTGAACGCCATCATTGAAGCATCTTCGTTGAATACCGGTGTGCCGTAGAAACATTTCTTTTCATCGACTTTGATGACTGTTGTGTCCGGTAGCAGCATCATCACCACGCCATCAGTCGCCACGCTGTCGGAAGAGTGAGGCTTAACGATAGCACCGAGGCGAAGACCATCTTTTGACAAGGTGTATTCCTTTACCCAATCGATAACCTTTTCTGAGCCGGAAACAAGATTTCTAACGATCAATGGCTGACCTGATTTCTTATCCTTTAGGGCTTTAGGCTTGATGTAGGCAGTGTCGCAAGAAAGATATGCCAACCATTCGCCACCGTCTTTGCCTAACTTGTAGGAATTGACGTTTGCGATTTTAGTTACAACGCCTGATTTGAGATCGACAATTGCGAGGGTGTCTTGTGGCATGTCGAAATCTTTTTTCTTGTCGATTTTTGCTTTGCGAGTGTCGAGGTAGTATGGTTTAATCAAAGCGACAGCCCAACGAGCGTTGTCAGAGAATTGCGGACGATAGCCACGTGGGATGTTGATTTCTTTTCCTGATTTGACATTGCGAAATGTCAGAATGCCGTCGCCCTCTTGAGGGTTTACGGCGTATGCAGCCCATGAACCGTCCTTTGCAAGAGGAGAGACAGCGACTGATTTCCAGTCATCAAATGATGAATGGTCAAGCACTTTCTTCGCCGATGTTGCAGAGGTCATTCCGATCAATGCTGCGAGTAGAAAAATTATTTTCCTCATACGATTGATATTAGGTTTGTTATTATTAATCCACATTGTGCAAATCATGTCCCATACGATGCTTCTTGGTGCTCATATAGACGCGATTATATTCGTTTGGTTGAACTTCAAGAGGTACGTTTTCCACCACTTCGAGTCCGTAGCCTTCGAGTCCTATGCGCTTGATAGGGTTATTGCTCAATAGGCGCATCTTTGTGATGCCGAGTTTGTGAAGGATGTTTGCACCCACGCCATAGTCGCGTTCGTCTGCCTTAAATCCGAGGCAAAGATTGGCATCGACAGTGTCCATGCCTTCTTCTTGGAGTTTGTAGGCTTTCATTTTGTTCATCAAGCCGATGCCGCGACCTTCTTGGTTGAGGTAGATAATGGCGCCGCGACCTTCTTTTTCAATGCGTTCCATAGCAAGGTGGAGTTGGTCGCCACATTCGCAACGGAAAGATCCGAAAATATCGCCTGTCATGCAGCTTGAGTGAACTCTTACCAATACCGGTTCGTCGCCGCTGATGTCGCCTTTAATCAAAGCCACATGTTCCAATCCGTTTGATTTCTGACGGAATGGGATTAAGCGGAAATGGCCATGTTTTGTCGGCATATCCACTTCTTCGCCCATTTCGACGAGAGATTCTTTTTTGATGCGATACGCCACCAAATCAGCGATAGAAATCAGTTTCATGCCCCATTCGTCAGCACGCTTTCTGAGTTCCGGCAGACGAGCCATAGAGCCGTCATCGCTCATGATTTCCATCAATGCAGCAGCCGGTTGGAGTCCGGCAAGACGAGCCAAATCGACAGATGCTTCGGTGTGGCCTGTACGCGCGAGCACGCCATTGTCTTGTGCGTATAATGGGTTGATATGGCCCGGACGACCGAATGTCTCCGGAGTTGATGACGGGTCTGCCAATGCGCGAATTGTTGCACATCTGTCGTCGATAGATACGCCTGTCGAGCATCCTTCGAGTTTATCGACAGTCACTGTAAACGGAGTTCCGAGCACTGATGTGTTGTCGCCGACTTGCGGATCCAAGTTCAACTCTTTGCAACGGCTGATAGTGATTGGAACGCAAAGCACTCCTCGTGCATTTTTTAGCATGAAGTTGACTTGTTCGGGTGTAATCTTTTCAGCTGCAACGATGAGGTCGCCTTCATTTTCACGATCTTCATCATCGACAACAATCACAAGTTTGCCTGCTTTGAAGTCCTCCAAAGCATCTTCAATGCTATCCAATTTAATTTTATCCATAGTTTTTACTGAATTTTCGTTTAATTCTACAAAATTAATGAATTTATCACAATCCTACAAATCGGTTGTCTTAATGCAAGATATTTTAACGAAAATGATTTGATTTAAGCCCTGTTCAACGGATTAAATCGCTGTTGGTTAAAAAAACTATTCGGAATTTACGATAGAATTACGTAAATCCCGAATAGCTTCAGGTTGTCATGAATAAGTATTTAATTTAATCTCCAATCTGTCGCATGCTAATACGACAGATCGTTTGCGATAGCTTTTATTGAGCCGGCTTTGGGGCTTCGATCATCGGACGCGTAGCCTCGAGTATAGGGAGGTTTCCTTCGGTCGGGATATAGACCACAGTCTTGTCGTTGAGGTTAGACTGCTGGCGCACCCAGAGGTATTGGATATAGGTCGGAGTCAACGATCCGTTTTCAATGCGGATAGCTTCTGCAGCACCCTTGGCGCGTTCGATTTCTGCTTGTGCGTTGAGCTTTTCAGCTTCAAGGTTGGCTTTTGCTTCTTCGATTTTGATTTTACGATTTTGCTCAGCCTTTGCAAACTCGGCTTTACCCGACATCTCTTGTTGCCATACGTTGTACCATGGAATGATGAAGAAAAGAGATGCGAGCACTACGACTGCTCCAATGACTGCGAGAATGATTTGTTTTTTGTTTTGCATAACGTATTGAGTATTAGTTATAAACGATTATTTAGGTTGATATAGATAGCGTTTGATAGAGCGTTTAGGAGTCTTTTCAAATTCTTCTTCGAAGATTTTGTAGCGAGCCACCTTGCTGTAGGCCGGCATCTCCTTGTTGAGAGCCACAAGGTTCTCATCCATAATCTTGACAAGAGAGTCGCGAGAGTGTCCTTCCTTGGTTGCGCTTTCGAAGTCCGGATTAATGAGCGCCACGAGTTTTCCTTCATCCTCGATTACGAGCGATTCGTTGACGAAAGGAAGGTTGTTGAGCTTTTGTTCGATTTCTTCAGGGTAGATGTTTTGTCCCGACGGACCGAGAATCATGCTCTTAGTTCTGCCGCAAATAGAGATAAATCCTTCTTCGTCGATAAGGCAAAGGTCGCCGGAGTTCATCCATCCGTCGCCCATCATCACCTCGTCGGTGGCTTTCTGATTCTTATAGTAGCCCATCATGACGTGGTCGCCACGCACCCAAAGGTCGCCCGGGATTGTGTGAGGGTCCTTGGAATCGATTTTTATTTCCATTCGTTCAACGACTTTGCCACACGATTTTTGCTTATTGACATTCGATGGCGCGTAGGAGATGAGCGGTCCGCACTCTGTCATGCCGTAGCCGACTGTGTAAGGGAAATTGATGCGACGCAAGAATGCTTCGACGTCGGCATTCAAGGCTGCTCCACCGATAATGATTTCGTGGATATTGCCACCAAACGCTTGGTTAAGACCATCTTTGATTTTGGAAAGCAACTTTTCGTCGAGGAATGGCATTTTGAGCATCATTTTCATCAGAGGCTTTTCGAGCATTGGGAAAATTTTGTTTTTGATGATTTTCTCAAGGATGAGAGGCACAGTGATGATGAGTTTCGGTTTCACTTCGGCAAATGCGCCAAGGATAATTTTTGGCGAAGGCACGCGAGTGAGGAAGTGAAGGTGGCAACCCTTTGTGAAAGTGTGGAGCATATCGATTACCATGCCGTAGAGGTGGGCAAGTGGCAGCATATTCACAATTCCGTCGCCCGGCTTGAGGAAAGTGAGGTGGTCGTGGCAATATTTCACATTGCTCCAGATGTTTTTATAGGATAGCATTACGCCTTTCGACATGCCTGTTGAGCCCGAAGTGTAGTTGATGACAGCGAGTTCTTCCGGCGAGTCTTTGTAGTATTCGATAGAGTCTGCCTTAAAGTCGTAAGGGAATTTTTTGCCAAACAACTCGTTGATATGGTTGCGTGCTTCAGTGAGCGCCGGAATTTTGCAGAACGGCATGCCCAATTCAGAGATGAATATCGCTGCTTCGAGGTTCGGCATCGAAGCTTCATCGAGGTTTTCCCAGATAGCGGCATCGACAAAGAGCAGCTTCGACTCGCTATGAGTGACCAAGTGGTGCACAGTGTCAGCCTTAAATTCGTGAAGGATAGGCACAGCGACAACTCCCGATGTCAGGCAAGCGATAAAGGCAACAGCCCAATTCGACGAGTTTTTACCACAAATTGCAACTTTGTCGCCGGCTTTGACTCCGGCTGCATCAAACAAGATATGCAACTTTTCTACTACTTCTGCCACATCTTTATATTGGTAGTTGATGCCTCCCATGTCGGAGAGGGCAAGTCTGTCCCAATTTTTCTTTACAGCATTCTCGATATAGAGATTGATTGATCTGTTTTCTGCCATAATTATTGTGTTTAGTTTATAAATTCTTTGATTTTCCATTCTGTCAGGGTACGTCGTTCGGTGGAGAAATTGACTCCTGCCATAAACAGTCGTTTGCCTGTCCGGATGTATGGTTTGAGGTATTCTTTGTTTTCGATTTGGTTGATAGCGACTTCTGCCGAGCTGTCGAGTTTTAGCTCAAACACATAGACAGCTTTTTTGGTCTCAAGCACAGCATCGATGCGCCCGATAGCCGTTTTTACTTCCGATCGCATATTGGCTCCAAACATAGTGAAAAGGATGTAAAACATTGTGTGATAATGTTTTTCCTTGTAGTTTGGGTTTTTCTCGTGATGATCGTAGGGCAATGAAGCGAGGAATGTCTGCATCTCTTGGAGGGCTTTTTCTATGTCATTGCGCACCACAGCCTGAGTGAAACGCACCACCAACGACGAGTTGTGTTGAGTGTTGACGCCTGTATAGTAGGGGAGCAACAGACGGAAAAGCCCGAGTCTGACCTCTTTGTTTGGGATGCCCAATCGATAGGCGTTTGTCTCGTGGCAATAGTCGATGATTGTCACGTAGCCGCATTGATAGAGCATCGGGAGTGCGCTGTTGATGGCTTGTGTCGGCGCATCAAATTCCACTGCTTCGGCGTGGCAATCGTCGAGCGATTCGATGTCGATGTCGAAGCGGTTGATTTGCTCTAAAAGATAGGTCGGAGTGCCGGTGGAGAACCAATGCGCTCCGAATTCTTTCTGCTCCAAAGCTGTCACAAGGCTGAACGGATTATAGACGCTGACTGCTTTCTTGCTAAACCGATAGCCTTCGTAAAACTCTTTGAGCTTGGATAATGTTTGCTTTTGTGTCAGCATATTGCGACGAGCCATTTCGGCTATTCCCTCTTTGAAATTTGCGACCATTTCGGCGTGAGTGATGCCACATAGGGCAGCATATTCCGGCATCATGCTGATGTTGACAAGATTGTTGAGCGTGCTGAAGATGCTTAGTTGAGAGAATTTTGTGATTCCGGTGATGAAGACAAAGCGCAGTATCTCCTCGCATGATTTTATCGGCGAGAAGAAATCCATCAACACACGATGAATGTCTTCAAGGTTGTCCTCTTTGCAAAGATTGTTGAGCAATGGGGCATCGTATTCGTCGATGATAATCACCGGCTTTTGGTTGCATCTCTTGTGAGCATTGAGCATCAGTTCTTTCAGGCATGTTCCCGGCGAGGCATTGTCGCTTGTCGGCCCGTAAAGCTCGGTGTATCGGCTCAATTGGCTGTAAAGCTCGGTTTGGAATTGAGAGATGGTCTTGTCTTTGGTTGTCGAAAGGTCGAAATAAAACACCGGAAACGAAATCCATTCATCGACGAGACGTTCGGCTGCAAGCCCTTTGAATAATTCTTTTTCGCCACGAAAATAGCTTGCAAATGTGCTTGCTGTCAACGATTTGCCAAAACGTCGTGGTCGGCTCAAAAAGACGTATTTATAATTGCAGGCTATTTGGTGGATGAGGTCTGTCTTGTCCACATATAGCCAACAATCTTCGATTATGCTTCGAAAGGATTGGATGCCGATTGGATATCGTATTGCTTTCGCTTGCGCCATTTGTTTTCTTATCAGACTACAAAGATAGCAAATCGTTGCTTGTAATGCAAATTTATTTGCAAATAAATTGTGGGCGCAGGCTTTGTGTTTTGGCTGATTGATATTCGAGGTGTGGGCTTAGAGGTCACCCACTATTTGCATCTCGCCCCATTGCTCTGCCCGGCGATATGCTTCGACCGACTCTGCCGGAACGTGCAGTGTGACTTTTTGCGGATTGCGATGTATCGGTAGGACCTGTTGTGGCTCGAGGGCATAGTTGTAGATGTCGGTCAGGTTGTCGCAACCGAAGAAAACGTAGCAATCTATCTCCTTGACATTCTGAGGAATAGTGATTTCTTTTAGCGAAATGCAATTCCAGAATACGCCTCGCTCTATCTTCTCGAGAGTCGAGGGAAATACTACGTTGCGCAATCGTTTGCAATTACCGAATGCGTCAAGCTCGATGGCTTTGACTCCTTCCGGAATTATGACCTGCTCGATTTGGGTGCCTGCTGCCAGCCCCATTGAAATCACCGTAATCGAATCCGGCAAATCCAGATGCATCGCCTTGTTGCAACCGTGAAAAGCGTTGTTGTCGATATGTTTGACAGAATTCGGAATCTCAATGGATGTCAGATTGGTGCACCCGGTAAAAGCTCCTTTGCCGATTTCGGTGATGCTCTCGGGTATATAGACCGACTTGATGAATTTCTTGTTCTTGAAAGCATCGTCGGCTATCTTGGTGACGCGATAGGTTTCGCCATTGATTGTGACCTCAGGGCGAATGTAGATGTTGGGGTTTTCGCTGGCGCTGACCACCATGCAATTCTTCTCCCCGTCGTCGATGATGCGATAATAGATGTAGGTCTGGTATATGTCATATTCCACATTGACCGGCATCAGCTCAAAGCTGTCCCACCACGACAATACTTTCTCATTGTAGCTCAATGATTTGAATGTGATATAGGCAAGTATGACGACAATGCCGACTATCAGCGACTTGTGGATGTTGTGGCTGCGTCGATTGATGAGTCGTGCTATCTCGTCGGTGGTCTGAATTCTGTCGGCTTGATTGGTTTTCAGGCACTTAAGCATTATCTTGGAGTAGATGTTCGGTAGCGAATAAGCCGAACTCTTCCCGATATATTCGATGATTTTGCCGACGCCGTAGATGTCGGTTGAGACGTCTAATCGTCCGCCTGTCGTGTGCTCCGGTGACGCATAGCCCTTGGTCGCACCGGCTGATGAGCTGAACGAATCGGTGAAGCAAAAGCCGAGGTCGATGAGCTTCAAGTCATTGTTGACTTGTGTTATCATGATGTTTCCGGGCTTAAGGTCGCTGAAGACAATGTGATTTTCGTGCAGGCATTTCAATGCGCTGAGCAACTGATTGAAAAACTTGTCGAGATTTGCCCTGTGTTTGAAATAGCCGGGGCGTGATTTGATGAAGCAGTCGAGTGTCTCGCCGACGATGTTTTCCATCAGAATGTAGCAGTCGTCATCGTTGTTGACGACGTCATGATAGGCAACGATGTTGGGGTGCTTGATTTCTGAACCTATGGTGTATTCTTTGACATACAGGTTGCGATAGAGTGGTGAGACCAAGTATTCTTTTTTCAGGCGTTTCAGAAAATACTCTTTGCCGTTTGTGTTGGCGATGTAGGATTGCGAAGTGCCTCCACCATTGCCGATTTTCTTGACAATGTCAAACCCATTGATGCCTTCGTGCGTATTTTTCGAGATAAAATCCGAAGTGTCCATAGTGTTGTGTTAATCTTCTGAAAATCAGAATATTGAATCACTCCCTCGATTTGATTCGTTGCAGCGACGGATTTCGTATTTGATGCCTCCTTCTTTGCCGCAGACATAGCTTGTCGGCGCCATGTCGCCATGTAGCAGACGGTTGAGATAGAGTGGATAATTGTTGATAAAACATCCGCAGCTGAATGTGTCGCCGACATCGAGCTTTGAATTGAGCGATTGAGTCACAGCAAACATATCCTGCCCCAAGAATTTGACCTCCACAATTCGGTCGGGAAGCCATTTGAGGGTGATGATGTCGCCGGGCATCAATTGCGAAGTGAAAAGGTGCGAATTTTTGATAAAATCGCTTGAGGCTGTTTCATCTTTATGTCGAAGAAATGCTGCATAGTCCTGATAGCCTAAAAGCAGGGCGAGCGAGTCGAGAGTAAACATGCGGGGACGATAGTCGCTCTCGGTATTGACATAGCCCCACAGACGTTTGAGCGTCGATACTGAGATATTGGCATGCACGGTGCGTTGAATTTCATTCGACAAGAAGTCAAAGTCGCGAGGTGTTGTCACTTTGCGTTGCAATTTCTGCTCTACGGCTTCTATAAGCTCTGCGTATATGTTATCCGGCGTCATATTTTAATCTTAATACTTTTCTTCTCGTTGCAAAGTTAGCAATATTTGTTGACTAATCGGTTGTTTGCTCGTCGATAAAATCAAAATGAACCAAAATATACCTGTTCTTCATTATATTTCGTTGTGAAATGAACCAAAATGAACCATATCAAATCAATTAAAACATACTAATTTTGCAACCATTAACAATAATTAATTTAAATAATACTTCTATGAGAAAATTATTACTTTTTTTAACTGTTTTGTTTACATCATTAGCAAGCAATGCGACTGTATGGAAAGCTTATTTCCAAGAGATAGATTGCATGTCTCATTGGGATAATTTATTGAACTATACGCGTCCATTCGCGTATGTGTGGGATTCTTACGATGGTAAAGAGTACCTCGGAGAGTGGCCGGGTAAGCAAATGAAGAAGGCTGACAATGGAATGTGGATGATAGAAGTAGAGTTGCCTCAGTCTGTTGTTGAGCCGATGATTATCTTCAACGACGGTAATGGTGGTGATAAAGGTCAGACTTCCGACCTCGTTTTTTACAACATGGCTGTGTATGGCTATAATGGTTATGTAAAAACCCTTATTCCTGAACGTTTCGAAGTCAATGGCGTCTTCTATCATCTCATCGATGAAAATAATGTCGAAGTGACATTTAAAGGCGATAATTATTCAAGCCATGCCAACGAGTATTCCGGTTCGGTCACTATCCCTTCGACTGTAAGTTATGAAGGCGTTAGCTTCAACGTAGTGGCGATTGGTGATCATGCCATGTATGAATGTGAAAATGTGACTTCTGTCACTATCCCTTCATCGGTGAAATCTATCGGCGAAAGTTCGTTCTATGGTTGTTTGAAATTAGCGCAACTTCCGGCGATGCAGTCGGTTAAGACTATCGGCGAAGCCGCTTTTGCAGGATGTAAGAGCATCACATCGATTGTCCTTCCTAACTGTGTGACTGAGATCTCAAGAGACGTCTTTGGTCTTTGCTACGCTTTGAAAGAAGCAACGCTCAACGACAATATCACATCGATGCCTCGCGGTGTGTTCTGGGATTGTCCTAATCTTCAGAAAGTGACTATCGGCAAATCGGTAAATAATATCGCTGAATATTGCTTCTCAGGATGTTCAAAATTGGCGGAGGTTTACTGTATGCCGACTAAAGCTCCAAAGCTCAGCTCTGTAGCTTTTGATAACTACAAGCCGACTATCTATGTTCAAGAAGGCTCTTATAATTCTTACGCTTCGGCTGCTGTGTGGAAAAACTTCAACATCGTGGAAATGGGTGTGGAAAAACCGGGCGACCCTTCTGATCTTACATATATTACAACTTCGAAGAGCACTGTCGAGGTGACTAAGTCATCATCAGGCTCTTATAGCGGCGACATCGTTATCCCTGAAACTGTCGTACTCAATGGCACTACCTACACTGTCACATCTATCGGTGAAAGCGCATTTGCCAAATGTAAAGACGTGACATCGGTCTATATTCCAAATACTGTGAAGAAAATCGGAATAACTGCGTTCGCAAATTGTTCTTCACTTACTAAGATTAAAATTCCTAATTCCGTCACATCACTTGGCGACGGTGCATTTGATAGTTGTAGCAAGCTTAAATCAGCAACTATTTCTAACGCTATTAAAAAGTTGGGAATAGGTGTATTCCAACATTGTCACGCATTGGCGTCGGTGAACATCCCTGAATCTGTAAATAATATTGAAAGTTGGGCGTTCTATGATTGCAAGTCTCTCACATCGATATATATTCCTAATTCTGTGACTTTCCTTAATTGGGGTGTATTTGCCGACTGTACATCTCTCGAAGAGGTGCGTCTAAGCAGCGAATTATCTACATTGGAACCTCGCGTGTTTGAAAATTGTCCTTCATTGCGCAAGATTATCTCTCCTGCTGTGGTGCCTCCGGTAATGCAATCCGACGATTGCTTCACTTATTTTTCTGCTACAGTCTATGTCCCGGTGGGTACGCGCCTCGACTATATGAAAGCTAATATTTGGAAAAATTTTGCCGACATAGTTGAAGATGCGTCTGTCGGTGTCGGTGTCATCGAGTCGGAAAATACTACGGCTGACGTTTATAATCTTGCCGGTGTATTAGTGTTGCGTAATGCCACAGCCGAACAGATTAAAAATCTCGACAGAGGTGTATATATCGTCGGTAGGAAGAAAATTTTTGTGAAATAATGAAACTCGCGATAGCGAAGAGTCCTAACGATTGGATTCTTCGCTATCGCATAATAACCTGAGATTAGAAAAATATTAAGCACTAAAACAAATAAGGTAGCGCCCGAAAACAAAAGTATTAAACTAAATCCGGGAACTACATAAATATAAATCACACAAATAACGAATATGAAAAGACTATCTTTCAAATGGATATTGCCGGTGGTGGCAATGCCAATGTTGATGGCGAGTTGCAACAGTGATGAACCTCGTCCGGAAATCCAACAGTATGTAACTATCGACCGCGTTGGCGTCGGTGAACTCCAAACTCGCTACGATGCTTCAGACAACTTCTTGCCGACAAGTGCAAATGATTCTCTTTGTCTGTTTATTAAGTCGTCAAATACGAATCCGAAGTATAGCGGTAATTATATTAAGTACACATGTGATGGTAGCTCATGGACTCCAAAAACACCGTTTCCATGGGGTGGTGGTACTGCTGAATGGACTGCGATTTATCCGTATAAACCTGATAAAGAAAGAGATAAAGAAAATTGCATAATTCAATTTTATCATGATCAAAATGTCGATTTGTTGTATGCCTATGGCACAACAAGTAAAAGTGGCTTGGATGTCAAGTTTAAACATGCTCAGGCTAAAGTAAGAGTGAATATCTATGATAAATTTAATTATAAACCAGACATTAAATATGTAAGTTGTAATTTTGGAGAATCAGTGTCAATTTTAACTATTGAACCCGGAAAAGAACCTAATTGGGAAGGACAAGGAACTCCTATAGGGCAGAAGTTCAATAAAGTAGAACCCAAAGATGGTGCTTATGCGACATTTGAAACGTACTCTTTCCCATGGGAAGATCAGTATAACTACACTGCTATTACTATTAATTTGAAGTTTTCAATTAATTTAACAGGGGTGTTGACTAAATTAGAGTCCAACAAGATATATACATTTAATGTAATATATGGAGGAGAATATGCGGAATTGTCCGACATTACCATTAGTGCTTGGGACGTCGTGGAGGGTTCTAATACTCTTGAAACTGAAGAGGATTGAAAATATGTCAGTATTAAATAATTAATATAAAAAGTGAATATTATGAAAGTTTTAAAATATATATGGATTGTCGGCTGCTTGAGCTTTGGTGCAGTATCATGTTCGCAAGAAGATGAACCACAATACACAAATGATGACGTAAGGGTGTTTGCTCAAATTAATTCTACGCAGACACGCGCTAATACAGAAGCAGAAGGAGATAAATTCCTTCCGGGTGATATTATAAAAATTAGCATGGACGGAGGTCAGTTCTATCCATACGTTGCACAATCAGATGCCGGAGGATTGACATCGTTTGTCCCTGCTACTGATGCGGGACTTAAGTGGCATAAAGATAAAGATGTGAAAATAAATGCGCTTGTTGATAATGGAGACAAACGAACAACTACCGACTCATTCTTTATCCCATCAGATCAAAGTAGCGTAGAGAAATTACGTAAGGCAGACTGGATGACAGCCCATAGCTCGGGAGTTACGCGTCCTGCTGATAATTCGATAAATCTTAATTTTCGCCACCTATTGACAAAAGTTACTGTTATCATTTCTGAATATAGCAGCAATATGTCAAGCATGAATGTAGCTAAAATTGTGCCTCAAAATGCTAAAATGTATTCTTGGACAAATCTTGGTGGTTCTGTTACGACATGGTTGGATTTGTTAGATAATTTAAAGCCGGTAGGTGGTTTAGATTCAGATCAAGACTCTGTATTATGGGGAATTTCTCCATTGATTTCTGTCGATTCAACTAAAGGCAAACATAGTTTTACGGCTATCATCTGCCCAGCTTTTTATTCGGATGATGATACGTTTTTGAGTTTCTCATTTAATGGAATGGATTATGAAGTAAAAGCTAATCAAGACCTTCGCTCATTAGTAGCCGGAAAGCATTATATATTAAATCTTAAATTAAATGGGAAAATGACGGTCTCGATGAGTAATGTGAGTGTTGAAGATTGGTCAGAAGGAGATTCTTTTGAGATGTTGCCTACGTATAGCGAATCTACAGGATGGGATGATGTCATAGCAGAGGATGGTGTCGTTGCTATTACAAAGTATAACTATCTCGAAGCAGCTAATTTTCTATATGAAAACCCTCAAATTACGACGCTAACTGCCTATGGTATAGATGATTTCATATATCTGACATTTTCTGAGTTGAAGAAGTTAGATACTGAATCTGAAATTGTAGATCGCTATTATCTTATAGATACATATACTGGAGCTATGTCCACAATTCCAGGTGATTTGGTTGGAAATGGAATGATAGATACATACTATTGTGAAGGAACAAGAGCTGAATGGAGTAGATTTAAAGATACAGATGATTTTACCATGATATATGCTAATCCATTGGAGCAGGTGCGATTTAATAATTATGATTATAAAGTGTCGCTTCCTGTGACATTAGTCTTAGATCCTGACCAAAAGGAGTTGGATAAATTAGAATCTTATAGTGGCAATACACGCACTTATGGAGTTCAGAATAGTTCACCTAATTTTTGGGAAAATGGTGTGACTGAATATACCGATAAAACATTTGGGGGTTTTGTGTTTAAGAAAATTATTAAAGGAGAATAACTATTAAGATGTTTGATCAAAATACAATAAACAATTTGGGCTATTATGTCTATCTGCTGATAGACAAAACAACGAATACGCCGTTTTATGTTGGTAAGGGTAAAGGAAATCGTATCTTTGACCATGTTGCCTTTGCAATGAAAAATCCACATGTATCTACAGAAAAGTGTGATTTGATAAGAAAACTATACCCGGATAATTTAGATTATAGAATAGTCCGTCATAAATTGACAGAATCAGAGGCATTTATGCTTGAAGCTTCTTTGATAGATGTTCTTAAATTCTGTGGATTGAATTTGACTAATCAAATGAATGGTCATCATACAGATATGTTCGGTATGATGACAATTGATGAGATTAAGAATCTTTATTCAGCACAGCAATTGACTTCGATGTCAAATGATTGTATTATTATCAATATAAATAAAACATATCATAGTGGTGTTTCTATTTATGATGCAACACGTTCATGTTGGAGAATTGATAAAAACAAACTTGGCAATATAAAATATGTGCTTGCAGAGTATAGAGGACTGATAGTTGAGGCATTTGAGGTAAATAAATGGTTGCCGGTAACTTGTGTATATGGTCCGGAATGTAAAAATGCAGGAAAGACATATAATCGATATGAATTTGATGGTGTGCCCGCTCCTTCTTCAATAAGAAATTTGTATGTTGGAAAATCGGTTGCTCACATAAAGGTTCAAGGTCGTGCAAATCCAATAATTTTAAAATATAATAATGCTAAATTATTAAGTTGGTGGGGCAGTGTGCATCTAAGCATATTGCCCCATTTCTATTTGCGCCCGGCTATTCTCATGAGTGAAAGACCACAGCAGCCTCAAATGTCGGTTGTGCTACAGCATCCTTAATTTCTCTAAAGTCTCAAAAGCCTCTAATTTCCCTAAATGAATGGAGTGACAAATCCCGATTGGGGCATACGTCAACCATACCGGCAAATCGGACTGCGAGGTTATGAGAACAAATTGTCTAAGGTCACTTCGCTTTGGACGATGCCCGAGTGAGAGTTCTGTCGCACCCCGTAAGTCGTCACCATCGTCAGAAAAATTCATATAATCAGCCAAATCGCGTAAAAAATATGAGATTTGGCAAATTATAGCGCATTTTTGACCTTATTTTAGGGTAAAAATCATGTAAACTCTTTCGCAATATCATTCGTTATAAAAATATGCCGTAAAACTTTTACGGATGAGAAATTATTGTTATCTTTGCAGACAAAAAATGTGTAAATACACATAAATTGTTCGCAGTATGAGATTTGGAAGAGAAAATTACATAACAAAATTAAGCAACCTCAAACACAATGGGTTGATAAAAATAGTAACGGGGTTGTGTCGTGTCGGAAAGTCATATCTACTTTTTGATTTGTATAGGCAACATCTTATAGAGAATGGAGTGCAAGAAAATCATATTATAGAAATTCAACTCGATTCGTTTGCCCATAGAAAATATCGCAAAGCCGAAATGCTATATGAGTTTGTGGAGAGCATTGTAAAACAAGATTCACAAATGTACTATGTAATGATTGACGAGGTACAGATGCTTGAAGACTTTGTCGATGTATTAAATGGTTTTCTTCATATCAAAAATCTTGATGTGTATGTAACCGGAAGTAATGCAAAGTTTCTGTCATCAGATATTGTAACTGAGTTCAGAGGACGAGGTGTTCAAATTCATCTTCAACCTTTAACTTTCAAAGAGATAAAAAGTAGTAGCAACGAAGATATATCTGCTTTATGGCGAGATTATATCTATTATGGAGGTCTTCCAATGGTGGTTTTGGAGAATGATAAGACTCGCAAGGTGGAAATTTTGCAAGAACTTCTCCAAGAAACCTATTTAAGCGACATTAAGAATAGGAATAATATCAAGAATGATGCTGAGTTGGAGGAGTTGTTCAGCCTATTAGCTTCAAATATCGGAGCCTTGACAAATCCAAATAAATTAGCGAATACATTTGTCAGTGAGAAAAAGGTAAAAATCAGTCATAATACAATTAAGACATATATAGATTACTTTATAGATTCATTTTTGATAAATAGAGCTGTTCGCTACGATATTAAAGGTAAAAAATATATTGACACACCGTTCAAGTATTATTTTGCCGACTTGGGATTAAGAAATGCTCTGTTAAACTTCCGACAAGTTGAACCGACTCACATAATGGAGAATATCATATACAATTATCTGTTAGGTGAGGGATATAAGGTTGATGTGGGAAGTATTACCCATTATCAAAAAGATTCAGATAGCAAAACCACAAGGAGTACATTGGAAGTAGATTTCGTTTGTAATAAAGGTAGCGAACGTCTTTATATCCAGTCTGCATATTCTCTGCCAGATGAAGAGAAGATGCGCCAAGAACAAAGGTCGCTTACGCTTACCGATGATTCATTTGCGAAGATGATACTCACAACAGATAATATCCCGACACACACAACCGATAATGGTATTATGATCATGAATGTATTTGAGTACCTTCTGAAATAGGTTTATGACACTACACTTGAGGCGTGCAGTGTTCTCATGCCGGGAGCTTATAAGATGCGTTGTAATAATAGCTTCTGGGAGTAGTGTAGTTGTGTCGGTGTGCCATCCATGGATGCGAGCTCTCCTGAACACATTCCCGTAGGTGGTGTTCCTCATCTTCCAATACGCCACCAAGTGGCCAAGCGGCGAGGTTATGAGAATAAATTGTCTAAGGTCACTTCGCTTTGGACGATTCCTGAGTGAGAGTTCTGTCGCACCCCGTAAGTCGTCACCATCGTCAGAAAAATTCATATAATCAGCCAAATTGCGTAATAAATATGAGATTTGGCAAATTATAGTGCATTTTTGACCTTATTTTAGGGTAAAAATCATGTAAACTCTTTCGCAATATCATTCGTTATACAAATATGCCGTAAAACTTTTACGCCATATTGCCGTAATTTTTTTACGGATGAAAAATTATTGTTATCTTTGTGCCGAAAAACTAACTAATAAGGAGGAAAACTATGTTGACTAAATTTGCTGTAACCAACTATCGAGGATTTGCAAATCGTATAGAGTTAGACTTGTCAAACCCAAGTAATTATGAGTTTAACAAGTATGTCATAAAAGATGGCATAGTGAAAAATGGTATTATCTATGGACCAAATGGCTCCGGAAAGACAAATATCGGATTGGCTATATTCGATATTGAATACCATTTGGCTCCATTGAAAGCCAAAAAAAGGGATTACTACGATAATTTCATTTACGCAGGTGCAGTAAATGAACCTGTCACTTTTGAATATACTTTCAAATTTGGTTCGCAAATAGTAGAATATACATATTCCAAAAAAGAAAAAGGGGTGTTTGTCAACGAGAAACTTGTTGTTGATGGCGAAAAGATTTTCAATAGAGAAAATAATTCGTTTACTCTCGCAACAAAATATTTCCCCAACGATGAAATAATCACTGAAAATCTCAAGAATAGTGCCAACAATATCTCAGTTGTCAATTTCCTCTTAATGTATTATCCATTGGGAGCAGATAATTATCTTGTAAAAATGCAAGAATTTGCGAATAAGATGTTATGGTTCAGATGTGTTGATGTCAAAGAATTTATTGGTATCGAAACACAAGATAGTGGCAATATCGAAGAATACTTCATCGCGAATGATTTAGTACAAGAGTTTTCTGAGTTTTTGGATAATATAAGTGGACAGAAATTTGATTTTGTGCCACCGCAAAAGGGGGATAAACAGTTGTGGTATAAAGTGGCAAGTTCGGAAGTGTTATTCAATACAACTGCCTCAACCGGTACAAGATCATTGGAATTATTATTCTTTTGGCTGAAACGAATGAAAGATGCGAAATTCGTGTTTATTGATGAGTTTGATGCGTTTTATCATTTCGACCTTGCGTTTAAGTTATGCAGATATATGTTTGAGATTGACAGCCAGATATTCTTATCTTCTCATAACACCTATCTGATGACAAATGATTTGTTGCGTCCGGATTGCAATTTCTTAATTAATGGCAACAAAATCAAACCACTATGTGATTGCACAGACAAGGATTTGCGTTTTGGTCATAATATTGAAAAATTGTTCAGAGGTAAGGCTTTTCAATTATGATATTATTCGTCTTTGAAGGTAGAAAGAGTGAACCAAAATTATTTGAGGCTCTAAAGGAATTGTTCTTCCCCAAGAGAACGGAGCAATTCATCTGCACTTATAACAGCAATATCTATTCTCTTTATTCTCACCTTGTGGAACTTGATGTGTTTGAAGACGAGAATATCGAGTCCTCCGGAAGTACTGTATCAATTCTGAATACTATTCTTCAAAAAAATGGAGATAGCACCCTTGCCGGTATCATAGAATCTGATATTTCGGAGATATTCTTATTCTTCGATTATGATTTTCATGAATCAAGACTATCGTTGGAAGAAAACAATCAGCATCTAAATGAAATGTTAGCATATTTCAATGATGAGACAGCCAACGGAAAGTTATATATAAACTACCCAATGATTGAGTCGATTAAATATCATAAGAAATTACCCGATGCTCAATTTGTAGATTATACTATTGCCCGTAGTGATTGCAAACAATTCAAGAGTATTGCTCATGAGTTTTCTTTCTATAAATCATTGGATTATATCTTGCTTGCATATAATTCTAATGAATCAGTGGAAAAGCGAATAGCTCGAATGAATACAGCTCTGGACAATTGGAAACATCTCATTGATATGAATGTTTCCAAGGCAAATTTCCTTTGCAATGGAGTCAACTCATATCCCGACACAAAAACAGATATTCAACAAGATAAAATATATTCCAATCAGCTTGTGAAATATGTTAATACAGAGCAATGCAGTGTTGCGATATTAAATGCTTTTCCTTTGTTCGTTTATGATTATTTCGACGTAAATAAGTTATTTCCCTCACAAAAATGAGGGTATCTGCATAATTAGCTATAGGTAAACTTGTTTGATGTTACCTCAACCCCGCGGTTTGTGATGAGCCGGAAGGATTTTAGATGTCGATTTTGTGGCGATTGCGGCGCGATGAGATGCGCTTTCGATAGTCGGAAAGTTGTGCGTGCCAACGATTGAACGAGAGCAAGAGTGGCGACGGGTTGGAAGTGATAGCCGTTGATAGAGGGTCGATCGGAGTAGGCATTTCAGCTTCAGCACCAAATTGCTCAGGGTAGATAATCATGATGTTGTGGTTTGCAAAATAGCGACCGAGGAATGTCGGCATTACTTCCATGTCGGACGAGAACGAGATGGATGTTCGTCGAGCACCAATGACCACAAGCAAGTCGTCGTCGTGAATACGATTTGAGAGCATTATGAAATCGTCCCAACTTTCC